>JAUNAB010000005.1 GCA_030527795.1 Pasteurellaceae bacterium
TAGGGATTATTCTAACCTGAAATTAGATTTCCCTAGTTATCTAGTACAGCCCCTAATAATTTAATGTTGATAAATTGATGAATAAATAACATTCAAATAAAGCTAAGAAAGTAAAAATACACAGAACCGCGGTCAAAAATTTATACATTTTTTTTGACCGCGGTTTTATTTATCTCATAACAATGTATTTCTCTCTTATTCAAAGCAAATTACATCGTTTAAATGATAAGCTCCTCTTCACCTAACCACATAACAGACTGAGCCAAATCCACAAAACGTAGCTCATCTTCTTTTAACATTGCCAGAGCCTTCTTGCCATCCTCTGATTCACGAGCTTGCATAAATTCTTGTTTTGACTCATACCACAATTCGCCCATTGCATCGAACATAAATTCTGCAGTTTGCCGTTGTGTATTTGGTCTATTTACAGATTTTAATGATAATGTTTTGCTGTATTTTTTTATTTTCAATACCTTTTGCAATGCCAATACTTTTTCCGAGTGAGAATTCCACAGTACATAAAATTCACTTGTCGATAAATCAGCTTTTTTTTTACAAACATAATAACTTTAAACATTTTTTCTTCCTCTTTTAATCATATAAATATATGATATCTATAAATTACAATAAATATCCTAAATAGGATAAAGTATGACATTATATAAGGGTCAATAGGGATGTTATGAAAATCGGAGAATTTGCTAAGAATTGTCACATCAGTATACGAATGGTACGCTTTTATGAACAATTAAATTTAATTAAGCCCACACGAACTCAGAATGGGTATCGCTATTATTCAGAAAGACATATTGATGAGGTCAAGAAAATTAGAATATTAAATCAAGTGGGCATACCATTGAAAGATATTGCCTTATTACAGAACTGTTTACAAAATAATGTGCAAACTATTTGCCCGCTACTACGTGAAAAATTACAGTAAAAACAAAAAGAAATTCAACAACAAATAAATACGCTGAGTTATTCAGAAAATTAATCAATAAAATACTTTTAACTCAAAATAATAAGTAATATCTTTCTTCTTATTTAATGAAGCTATATTCATTATATATGATCTATATATTAAAGTGTTTACAAACAAGATCTTATCTATTTTAAATAAAAATCCCCTACCTAAAAAGACAGGGGATTTAACATTAACCCATACGATAATTTGGTGCTTCTTTAGTTATCGTCACATCGTGGACGTGGCTTTCTTTAATACCTGCACCACTAATTCTCACAAACTCTGCTTTAGTGCGTAGCTCCTCAATGGTGGCACAACCTGTTAAGCCCATACAAGAACGCAAACCGCCCATTTGTTGATGGATAATTTCCTTTAAATAGCCTTTATAAGCAATTCGCCCTTCAATACCTTCAGGGACTAATTTGTCCGCAGCATTATCCGATTGGAAATAACGATCACTTGAACCTTTTGACATCGCGCCCAATGACCCCATTCCACGATAGGATTTGAATGCACGACCTTGATATAACTCAATTTCGCCTGGGGCTTCTTCCGTTCCCGCAAACATTGAACCCACCATTACACAACTCGCCCCTGCGGCAATCGCCTTAGCGATATCACCAGAATAACGGATACCGCCATCGGCGATAACAGGAATGCCACGTTCTTTCAATGCGGCGGCGGCTTCTGATATTGCTGTAATTTGTGGCACGCCCACACCTGTGACAATTCTCGTAGTACAAATTGACCCTGGACCAATCCCTACTTTTACTGCACTCGCTCCTGCATCTGCTAAGGCAATCGCCCCTTCAGCCGTGGCAATATTCCCTGCAATGATCGGTAAATTCGGATATTTCGCTCGTGTTTCACGCACCCGTTTCAACACTCCTTCAGAATGCCCGTGTGAACTGTCAATTAATAACACATCAACGCCCGCTTCAACTAAGGATGCAATTCGCTCTTCATTACCAGGGCCCGCTCCGACCGCAGCACCGACACGCAAACGCCCAAATTCATCTTTACACGCATTCGGTTTTTGTTCCGCTTTTTGATAGTCTTTTGACGTAATCATTCCCGTTAAACGGAATTTATCATCAACGACCAACACTTTTTCCACACGATGTTCGTGCATTAATTGCAAAATTTCTTCGCGTGGCGCCCCCGCTTTAACTGTGACTAATTCGTCGCGTGGTGTCATCATTTCCGCGACTGTTTTTGATAAATCAGAAACAAAACGCGTATCGCGACTTGTCACGATTCCAACTAATTCATTATTGTGATCAACTACAGGATAACCCGCAAAGCCATTTTTCTTCACAAACTGTGCTAATTCGCCTAAGGTTGTGGTTGGCAATACACTCACAGGGGCAGATACAACGCCACTTTCAAATTTTTTCACTTTGCGGACACGATCAGCTTGGCGTTCAATAGTCATATTTTTATGGATAAACCCAATCCCACCTTCTTGAGCAAGGGAAATCGCGAGTTTAGTTTCAGTTACAGTATCCATTGCCGCTGACAACATCGGTATATTCAAACGAATATCTTTGGTTAATTGAGTAGAAAGATCCGCGGTATTGGGCAGAACAGTTGAATGGGCTGGGACGAGTAATACATCGTCAAAGGTTAAGGCTTCTTGTTTGATTCTAAGCATTGCAATATTTCTCTTAGGTTAATATGAAGGTTAAAAAATATTGCGGACGGATTATACAGATTTTCTCCTTGCTTGAAAACTGCTTTTTATGCAAAATGCTCTTTTTTATTGAGAATAATCATTTGGCGGTTTACGCCATTACACAAGGGGATCGCAATGTTTAATTTACTGCAACTACTCGCTGATTGCCAACCAAAATCACGCCAATTTTTGACCGCGGTTTTGGCTATTTCACCTGAACAGCTTGAGAACTGGGTTATTCAGTTGCTAACCCAAGGCTTGCAAATTGAACGCACACCTCTTACTTTACGTCTAATACCGCAATCACCATTGCTCAACGCCAATCAACTAAAAAACGCACTTTTACCTTATAATCTACATTATCAAGCTATTATTGACTCAACTAATCAATATTTACTGGATAATATCCCGACTCTGCACAAAGGCGATTTATGCGTGGCGGAATATCAAAGTGCAGGGCGTGGGCGACGTGGGCGTCAATGGCAATCCCCTTTTGCTAGCCAGTTAATTATGAGCTTTTATTGGACTCTCGAGCCACGTACGACTTTAGACGGTTTAAGCATTATTATCGGAATGGCAATTTTTGAGACTTTTCAATCACTTATTCAGCAATCAACATCATCTTCACAAAGCAATGAACTCGCATTGAAATGGCCAAATGATGTCTTACTTAATCAACGAAAACTCGCGGGCATTTTAGTTGAAATAGGAAAATCAGATAATGGGCTCATTAATTTAGTTATCGGGATTGGCATTAATTTACGATTACCCGAACACCCTCAAATCGATCAATCTTGGGCACAATTAACTGAAGCCTTACCCCAAGCCGATCGCAATCAAATTATCCCGTTGTTAGTTCAACAGATTTATCAGGATTTACACCAATTTGAACAACAAGGGATTAGTGAAACCCGCCGTCAACAATGGGCAAAAATAGATACATTCTTTGGAAAAACCGTGAAAATTGTGCAAGGCAATACCGATATTATAGGCATTGAGCAAGGCATTGATCAATATGGACATCTTATTCTCTCTTGCAACGGAGAATTACGCACCTTTAATGCTGGCGATGTGTCATTACGCGACAGCCAAGCATAATTCACATTGACTTAGCTAAGGATTGAATATGTTTCGTTTAATTAAAAAAGCAATAAATCTCAGTTTACGTAAAGGGATCAATCAACGTAACCGTCAACGTTTACACAACCAAACACCCACCATTATTGCAAGTAATTGTAATGGTGCATTTATTGCTCACGACTTAGGTTTGCAATTTCGTTCACCCTTTGTGAACTTATACCTTAGCTCACAGGATTTTATTCAATATCTACAACATATTGACGATTATCGCAATGCACCACTGCATTTTATCGCCAATCCAAATGGTGCATACCCATTAGCGAAATTAAATGACCTAACCATTCACTTTATGCACTACCATTCAGAACAAGAAGCCCAACAAAAATGGCAACAACGCTCACAACGAATGGATTTGAATAACTGCTTTCTAATGATGACCGACCGTGATGGTTGCACCGAACAAGATCTTATCGCATTTGATCAGCTGCCTTATCCGCACAAAGTGGTATTTACCCATAAATCCTATCCCCATATTCAATCATCGTACTATCTTGCTGATTTTGCTAATCAAACACAAGTGGGCGATTTGTTTGAATTCAGTGGTTGGAACGGCAAAAAATATTATGATCAATTTGACTATGTCAACTGGTTTAACCAAAGTGAGAAAAACAATGACATTTAGTACTGATTATCTTCACGAAGTCGATCAACAATTAGCAGAAATCGCGGTTATCCATTTTCCAGAACAACATAAACAAATAATTCTAGAACAAATCCAATCGCAAAAAAAGGATGTCAATGCTCCTTGCACAATGCTCGCTCGTGCGATCGCAATGTCGCCCTTTGTGGCAGAAGTGCTACGCAAACAAGCGGATTTATTCCAACAATGCTGGCATCACGCCCTGTCCTTTGATTATTGTCAACATTATGATGCTCGCTTAGCTCAACAACTTGCCTCAATTCAAGATGAAAACCAACTTTACCGTGAATTACGCCAATTTCGTTATCGCGAAATGGCAAAATTAAGCATTTGCCAAAGTTTAAATTTAGCTAGTGTGGAACAAATTTTCATTCAACTATCTAAGTTAGCAGAAAGTCTGATTATTGCCTCACGTGATTGGCTTTATCAGCAGGCTTGCATAGAAATGGGAACGCCTGTTGATGAGCAAGGACAACCACAACAATTATATATTCTTGGAATGGGTAAATTAGGAGGATTTGAACTCAATTTTTCATCAGATATTGATTTAATTTTCACTTATCCAAGCCAAGGCGAAACGATGGGCGTTCGGCGTCCTGTTGACAATGCCAAATTTTTCACCCGACTAGGTCAACGCCTAATTAATGCACTTGATCGCTATACCTCGGACGGTTTTGTATATCGTACCGATATGCGTTTACGCCCCTTTGGTGAAAGTGGTGCATTGGCTCTCAGTTTTACGGCACTAGAAAACTATTATCAAGAACAAGGACGTGATTGGGAACGCTACGCAATGATTAAAGCTCGCATTCTCGGTTCAAATGAACAAGATCCTCATATCAACGCCTTACGCCAATTATTACGCCCCTTTGTCTATCGCCGCTATATTGATTTTAGTGTTATCCAGTCACTACGCGATATGAAAAGGAAAATTGAACGGGAAATTCGCCGCCGTGGGTTAGTGGATAATATCAAATTGGGGCGTGGCGGGATTCGTGAAATTGAATTTATTGTACAAGTCTTTCAGCTAATTCGTGGCGGACGTGAAGTCACCTTGCAACAAACTGAACTCCTAAAATTATTACCTGAAATCAAACGATTAGCCTTACTTCCTAGCGAACAATGTACACAGCTACGCCAAGCCTATTTATTTTTACGCCGAGTGGAAAATGTATTACAAGCTATTGATGATAAACAAACCCAGCTGCTTCCAACCACTGAAATCGATCGCCAACGTTTAGTTTGTGCCTGTGCTGAATTTGTGCAACTTGATCCGCAAGGCAAGCCAATTTGGCAACGCTACCCTATTCAAGATTGGACAAGCTTTTATGCGGTACTGCAACAACATCAACAACAAGTGCAAGCAATTTTTGAGCAATTAATTGGCGATGAGAATAATCAAAATAAAATGCCCGATAGCACCTGTTTTGATCTTTTTGATGACGGATTAACCAATGAAGAATTAGATCAATGGCTACTTGATTTGGGTATGCCAGCGGATGAAATTGAAAAACCGCGGTCAAAAATTCAAACGTTTTGCCGTGAGCTTAATCGACGTGCAGTAGGCGTTCGGGGGCGAGAAGTATTAAGCCAACTGTTACCCAATTTATTACGTGAAGTACTTGCACACCAACAATATTTAATTCTTTTGCCCCGCATTCTCAACATTATTGAGAAAATATTAACCCGCACCACCTATTTAGAATTGCTGCAAGAAAATCCGCAAGCCTTAACCCAATTAATTGAGCTCTGTGCACAATCTCAAATGATTGCCGAGCAAGTGGCTCGTTATCCTATTTTGCTCGATGAATTGCTCAATCCGCAAACCTTGCACAATCCAACACCCTTTAGTGAATACGGCAATGAACTACGTCAATATTTATTGCGTATCCCTTCTGATAACGAAGAAATGCTCATTGATGCACTGCGTCAATTCAAACAGGCTTGCCATTTGCGTATTGCCAGTGCGGATATTGTTGGTGCTTTACCCGTGATGAAAGTGAGCGATCATTTAACCTTCTTAGCCGAAGCCATTTTAGCTGAAGTTATTCATCTCGCTTGGCAACAAGTAAGCTATCGCTTTGGTGTCCCCGCACATTTAGCGGAAAATGAAAAAGGTTTTGCGGTCATTGGTTACGGAAAACTCGGCGGAATTGAATTAGGCTATCAATCAGATTTAGATTTAGTCTTTCTCTACGACAGTTCACGTCAAAGTGACACCGTTGGCGGCAAAAAACAAATTGATAGCAACCAATTTTACCTAAAATTAGCACAAAAAATTATCAGCATTTTTAGTATGAATACCAGTGCAGGCGTGTTATATGATATTGATACCCGCCTACGCCCGTCAGGCGAAGCAGGTCCTTTAGTGAGCAGTTTCCACGCCTTTGAGCAATATCAACAACAAGATGCGTGGACGTGGGAGCAACAAGCCTTAGTTCGTGCGCGTGTCGTGTTTGGCGATGCACATTTACAACAGCAATTTGAACATATTCGCCGTGCAGCCTTAGCAAAACCGCGGAATATTTCTCAATTAAAACGAGATGTTGTAGCAATGCGACAAAAAATGTATCAATATCTAGCCAATACAAACCCTACTCAATTTAATCTGAAAACAGACAAAGGTGGCATTACGGATATTGAATTTATTGCACAATATCTAGTATTAGCCCACGCACAAAATAACCCTGAGTTGACACGCTGGTCTGATAATGTGCGTATTTTTGAACAAATGGCAACTTACAACGTGCTTTCACAACAAGATGCAGAACAGCTAAAAGACTGCTATACCAGCCTACGCAACCGCATTCATCACTTGAATTTGCTCGGTTTACCCAACCAAGTGTCAACACAAGAATTTATCCCACAACGTCAATTTGTCCAACAAATCTGGCAGCGTTTTCTCGTTGATTAAATAGAGAGAAATCATCAAACCGCGGTCAAAAAAATGCTTAAAATTTTGACCGCGGTTTTTTATATTTCTAACCAATAAAAAAGCGCCCATTATAAAATGGGCGGTAGATAGATAAGAAAATGAAAACTTAGTGAGTACTTGTACTCGTTGTGCTACGGTTAGCTCGCTTCCGATCGTTTTCAGTTAATAATTTTTTCCGAACACGGATAGATTGCGGTGTAACTTCAACTAACTCATCGTCATCAATAAATTCAATCGCTTGTTCAAGGGTGAATTTAATTGGTGTGGTTAATACGATCGCATCATCTTTACCTGATGCACGCATATTGGTTAATTTTTTACCTTGCAAGCAGTTTACGGTTAAGTCATTTGAGCGACTATGAATACCAATGATTTGACCTTCATATACTTCAACCCCGTGTTCAACCAACAATTTGCCACGCTCTTGTAAACCAAATAACGCGTAAGCTAGCGCTTTACCTGTACCATTTGAAATTAACACGCCATTTTTACGTTGCCCGATTTCACCTGGTTTAATATCGTCATAATGGCTGAAACTTGAATACAGCAAACCTGTACCTGACGTCATTGTCATAAATTCATTACGGAAGCCAATTAGACCGCGGCTCGGAATAATATATTCTAAACGGGTGCGTCCTTTACCATCTGGAATCATATCTTTGACTTCGCCTTTACGAATACCTAATGCTTCCATTACTGAACCTTGATGTTGTTCTTCAATATCAATGGTCACTTGCTCAAACGGCTCTTGTTTACGCCCGTCAATGGTTTTGTAGATTACTTTCGGACGTGATACCGCTAATTCATAACCTTCACGGCGCATATTTTCAATTAATACGGAAAGGTGTAATTCGCCACGGCCAGACACGCGGAAAGCATCAGGATCTTCGGTTTCTTCCACGCGTAATGCCACGTTATGCACCAATTCTTTGTTTAAACGTTCAAGAATTTGGCGAGAAGTAACATATTTCCCTTCTTTACCACAGAATGGCGAGGTATTTACACAGAAGAACATCGTTACCGTTGGTTCATCTACGCTCAATGCAGGAAGTGCTTCAACATTATTAATATCGCAAATGGTATCTGAAATGTTTAACTCACCTAAACCAGTGATTGCCACGATATCACCGGCAAACGCACGATCGGTTTCATAACGTTGTAACCCTAAATGCCCTAAAACTTGCCCAACTTTACCGTTACGTGTTTTGCCAAAGCTATCAATAATAGTGACACTTTGATTTGGTTTTACCGAACCACGTTTGATCCGCCCAATCCCAATAACACCCACATAGCTATTATAATCTAATTGAGAAATTTGCATTTGGAAAGGTTGCTCTAATTCAACCGAGGGCAGTGCAACATGCTTAACAATGGCTTCAAATAATGGCGTCATATCTGGGGCAAGATCTTCGTGTTCTAAACCTGCAACGCCCATTAATGCAGAAGCATAAATAATTGGAAAATCTAATTGTTCATCGGTAGCACCAAGATTAACAAATAAATCAAAAACTTGGTCAACAACCCAATCAGGGCGTGCGCCTGGACGGTCAACTTTATTAATCACTACGATTGGTTTTAATCCGTGTGCAAAGGCTTTTTGTGTTACAAAACGAGTTTGTGGCATTGGACCATCAAAGGCATCTACCACTAATAAAACACTATCAACCATTGATAGCACACGTTCAACTTCGCCACCGAAGTCCGCGTGTCCTGGGGTATCCACAATATTAATGCGGTAGTCATTCCAATTAATCGCGGTATTTTTAGCAAGGATAGTAATTCCACGCTCTTTCTCTAAATCATTAGAGTCCATTACACGTTCATCGCTATCGCCATTGCGTGCAGCTTCCAATGTGCCTGATTGTTGGAGAAGTTTGTCAACAAGGGTGGTTTTACCGTGGTCAACGTGGGCGATGATTGCGATATTACGCAATTTATTGATATCTAAATCTGACATTATAAATAATTCTTAACTGTTTAATATATAAAGAAAATATGCTCAAAATAAAAAGGTTTGCCCAAGCATATCAACGAAAGGACACGAATTATACAACTTTTTATATCATTGGGCTATTAAATAATATAGAAAAATAGTATAAAATTAGGCAACTATTATTTTCTTTTAATCACAGAGGATCAATCTCAATGACAAACGCAGCAGCAATTTCGAATGTATCTAAATTAATTCGAGAAAACAGCATCAAATTTATCCTACTTCGTTTTACCGACATTAAAGGTAAAGAACACGGTGTGTCATTACCCGTTAGCCAAGTTGAAGACGATTTAGAAGATCTATTTGAAGAAGGAAAAATGTTTGATGGCTCATCCGTAGAAGGTTGGCGTGCAATCAATAAAGCAGATATGCTCTTGATGCCGATTGCAGAAACCGCGGTCGTTGATCCTTTCGCCCAAATTCCTACCCTTTCCATTCGTTGTAGTATCTATGATCCAAACACAATGCAAAGCTACGACCGTGATCCTCGCTCAATTGCAACACGTGCAGAAAACTATTTAAAATCAACAGGCGTAGCTGATACGGTATTCTTTGGTCCTGAACCTGAGTTTTTCTTATTTGATGATGTACGTTTTAGCACTGAAATGCATAACGTCAGCTATAAAATTGATGATGTGGAAGCGGCGTGGAATACCAATCGCCGTTTTGAAGACGGCAATAATGGCTATCGCCCATTGAAAAAAGGTGGTTACTGTGCCGTGGCACCAATTGATAGTGCTCACGATATTCGCTCTGAAATGTGTTTAATTTTAGAAGAAATGGGGCTAGTCATTGAAGCCCATCATCACGAAGTGGCGACCGCGGGTCAAAATGAAATTGCAACGAAATTCAATAGCTTAACAAGCAAAGCAGATGAAACCCAAATCTATAAATACGTGGTGCAAAATGTCGCACTTGAACACGGCAAAACTGCTTGTTTTATGCCAAAACCTTTTGCAGGCGACAACGGCTCAGGTATGCACTGTAATATGTCCTTAGGCAAAGACGGCAAAAACGTATTCCAAGGCGATAAATATGCGGGCCTTTCAGAAACTGCATTATATTACATTGGTGGTATTATTAAACACGCCAAAGCACTCAATGCCTTTACTAACCCAACTACTAACTCATACAAACGCTTAGTGCCAGGCTTTGAAGCACCTGTATTATTAGCGTATTCTGCGAGCAACCGCTCTGCTTCCATTCGTATTCCTGCGGTAACTAATCCAAAAGCAATCCGTATTGAAGCACGTTTCCCTGATCCAATGGCAAATCCATACCTTTGCTTTGCCGTATTATTAATGGCAGGGTTAGACGGTGTGATCAACAAAATTCACCCAGGCGATGCGATGGATAAAAATCTTTATGATCTACCGCCAGAGGAATTGCAAAATATTCCAGCCGTAGCAAGTTCATTAGAGGAAGCCTTAAACAGCCTTGAAAAAGACTATGAGTTCTTAACTCAAGGTGGCGTATTCAGTAAAGAATTCGTGGATGCGTTCATTGCAATGAAACGCAAAGAAGTGGAGCGTTTAAATATGACCCCACACCCAGTAGAATTTGAAATGTATTACGCATAAATAAAAAGTCCCCTTAAATAAAGGGGATTTTTCTTATTCTCCACAAAACCAAAACCGTGGTCAAATTTTCAAATGTTTTTCTGACCGCGGTTTATGTTGTTTAGCAATAAAATAGACAATTTTTATGTTTAACTATGAAATGTATTAAACAACAAGATGACTAAAAACGCTTTTTTAATTCTACACAAAACCGCGGTCAAAATTTCAAACGTTTTTTTGACCGCGGTTTATGCTAATTTATTCCGCAAACTGATCTAACATATCTAAACTTGGCACAAAAAATAATGAGCCTGTTTCAGCACGGCTAAAATCCAAAATGCGATCATAATTACCCTTTGGCACCCCGATAAACATATTTGACAACATTTTGTTGACCGTTTTGAACGTACTCGCATAAGCAATAAAATACGTCCCCATTTCATTTGTCCCTGCATTGCCAAAAGGCATATTGTCACGCACAACTTTGAAATCATCACCAACATTGGCTAACGCAATATGTGAATTTGTCGGTTTGGTATCGTCATCCATTTCAATATCATCTTGTTTGCTACGTCCAATGATCTTTTCTTGCTCATCCACTGGCAACTTACGCCAAGCTTGCATATTATGCACATATTTCTGCACGAACAAATAACTGCCGCCACGGTAATTTGGATCATTATCTCCAATCACACTAAAAAATTCACGTTCCTCTGCACTGTGCGGATTTTCAGTACCATCAACAAACCCTAGAATAGAACGCCCATCCCAATAACGAAAACCGTGGATCTCTTCCGTACAATCGGCAACATCAATCAACGTATCAGTTAAAATAGCTGAAATATCATACACAATACTCTTTTCGCTGGCACGAATATGGAAATGTAAATCGGCAGGCGTTGAAACCGCAACGTGCTTATCGCCTTTAATCGCTCGGAAATTTGTCAATTCTTTTGGCAAAGGTTGCGGCAAATCTAAACATAGCCACGCATTATAGCCAATCCCCATCACACAACTGGCTTGTGCAGTTGGGTAACGATTAGCGGCTGAATTATTAATATTCGCCATTAATCCGCATAATTTTTTAAATGTCGGTTGAATATCAATTCCATCTTTAAATTGCCACACCATAAAAATAGTATTTTCATTGGGTTCATCAATAACCGCCTGCGATTGAGGTTTATCTTGCATCATCTACTCCTAAAAACACGCTTTGCACTATTTTAACGCATTTCTTGGTGCTTTTCTAATAGTATCATTTCTTTAAGCAAATAAAAAAACCGCGGTCAACATTTCAAACGTTTTTTAACCGCGGTTTTTGCTCAAATTGTTCTATTTGAACTTGCCTTTTTCGACAAGATATTTCTCAATTTCAGGCTCGATTTGCGTACGATACCAACGTGGGTGATGTTTTTTCGCCCAACGTACCGTGACCCAACCTTCTACGATTGACGTAATCGATCCTTTCACCCAAAACGCCATATACATATGCACTAAAATACCCGTAAACAGCATAAATGCACAGAATGAGTGGGCTAAGATAGCAATGCGAATTACAGGAATTGAGAAATTATGACTGAAATATTCACGCCACATAATAATTCCTGATACTAGCAACACAACCATCGCCAAAATCAATGTCCAAAACAACATTTTTTGACCCAAATTGTATTTGCCATTATCCGCAACATCGTGTTCATTACCTTTTAGCACTTCTAAAATTCCGAATGCCCAACGAATATCGTTGCGTTCAGGAATGTTATAACGCCAATAGATGCTACATAAGAAAATGAACGCACAGAACATTAAAATTCCCGTAAAAGGATGCACTGCACGTGCAATTTTAGGCGTCCCTAAAATTTCAGTTAGCCATGCAAAATCAGGGAAAAAGAAGGCAACTCCAGTAAACATTGTCATAAAGAAGCAAATTACCAATGTCCAATGGCTCAAGCGGGCAGGAATACGATGGCGAATGATTTTGGTATCATTGGTTATCACGATCGATTCTTGCTGACCTTGTACAACTCGATGTACGACTTTACTCATTGTCGCCTCCTTTTTCCGCTTGTTTTGCTGCTTTCTTAGCAGCACGCTCCGCATCTTCACGTTCAAATTGTTCGTGATGATCTTCAACGTCTTCTTCTTTATTTGGACCAACCACTAAGTAGTGCCCAATTTCTGCTAAGGCTAAGCCACCCATTGTGACTGCTGCTAATGGCTTCAACACATCTTTCCAAATTTTGATGGTTGGATCAATGTGAGGATCTTTTGGCAGACCGCTGTATAGCTCAGGTTTGTCAGCGTGATGTAAGACATACATTACGTGTGTACCGCCAACCCCTTCAGGATTATAAATTCCTGCATTTTCATAACCGCGAGATTTTAGCTCAGCGACACGCTGTTCACCATACACGAGCATTTCTTCTTTGCTTCCAAAGCGAATAGCTCCCGTTGGACAAGTTTTCACACAAGCTGGCTCTTGACCAACAGTTACACGATCAACACAAAGGGTACATTTATACACACGGTTATCTTCTGAATTCATCCGCGGAATATTAAACGGACAACCTGCAATACAATAGCCACAACCGATACATTTATCCGATTGGAAATCCACGATACCATTGGCATATTGAATAATTGCACCCGGTGATGGGCAAGATTTCAAACAACCAGGTTCAGCACAATGCATACAACCGTCTTTACGGATTAACCATTCAAGACGATCATTTTCTTCCACTTCGTTAAAACGCATCACCGTCCACGCTTTTGCGTTTAAATCAGCAGGATTATCATAGACACCCACACATTCTTGCGGTTCAGCACGGATATCATTCCACTCAGAACAACCTACTTGACAAGCTTTACAGCCAATACAGGTTGATACATCGATCAACTTCGCTACTTCCACTTGATGCGCACGTGCTTGTGGCGGTGGTGTCACGAAAGATGTCGCAGAGATCTTAATAATATCTTGTTCTTGTACATTACCAACAGTCATATTAAGCCTCCACTTTCTCGATATTAACTAAGAACGATTTATATTCAGGGGTTTGTGAGTTCGCATCGCCCACAAACGGCGTCAAGGTATTCGCTAAGAAACCTTTTTTACCGACCCCTTCATAGCCCCAGTGCAATGGAATACCAATATGATGGATATCCTTACCGTCTGCTTTTAAGGTGCGGATACGTTTCGTCACCACTGCAACGGCTTTAATAAAGCCACGTTTGGAACTTACTTTCACATGATCGCCGTGCTTGATACCTTTCTCTTGTGCTAACCCTTCCCCGATTTCAATAAATTGTTCAGGTTGAGCAATCACGTTAAGCAAGGAATGTTTCGTCCAGAAATGGAAATGCTCAGTCAAGCGGTAAGTAGTACCAATATAAGGGAACTCATCCACTTTACCAAATTGTTCCCAATCTGATTTAAACACGCGAGCTGCAGGATTTGAAACCACATTCGGATGCAATGGGTTAGTGCCTAATGGTGTTTCAAATGGCTCATAATGCTCTGGAAATGGGCCTTCATTCATTTTATTTAAAGCAAACAAACGCCCCACCCCTTCAGGTTGCATAATAAATGGCATAGTATCCGTTCCCGGTGGTGCGGTACCAAAGTCAGCAACATCAACATAGTTCCAATTTTTACCATTCCATTTGATTAATTGGCGATGTTTATCCCAAGGGTTACCATTAATATCCGCAGATGCACGGTTATAAATAATACGGCGATTCATCGGCCAAGCAAACGCCCAACCTAATGTATTGCCAAGGCCTGATGGATCGGAATTATCGCGGTTTGCCATAATATTGCCTTTTGGCGTCCATTGCCCTGCGTAAATCCAACAACCTGATGAGGTTGTACCATCATCACGCATTTGTGCAAAGCTTGATAACAATTCACCTTTTTTCACAATGATATTGCCATCTTTATCCTTCAGATCCTCTAAAGCATAACCATTATTTTCTTTGGCTAACTCTTCAGGGCTTGGCTCATCAGGTAACGTATAATTCCAAGTCATTGCATCAAATGATTCAAAACCACGACCGCCTTCTGTGCGATATAATTCCATCATTGCTTCACGGATTCCCGCAAGAATTGCGACATCAGGTAAAGCTTCAGCAGGCGCATCCGCCCCTTTCCAGTGCCATTGTAACCAACGACCCGAGTTTGCAATTGAACCATCTTCTTCCGCAAAACAGGTTGTTGGCAAGCGGAATACTTCCGTTTGAATCGTAGCAGGATCAACGTCATTCATTTCGCCATGATTTTGCCAGAATGATGCGGTTTCAGTGGTTAATGGATCCATTGTAATTAAGTATTTTAATTTACTTAAACACGCCACCACTTTATTTTTATTCGGGAATGAGGCAACAGGGTTAAAACCTTGGCAGATATAACCATTGACTTTACCTTGATCCATCATATCGAAGTATTTTAATACATCGTACACACCATCATATTTCGGCAAATAATCAAAGCCCCAATTATTATCTTTTGTTGCTTTATCACCATAGAAAGTTTTCATCATACTCACAAAAAACTTCGGCGTATTTTGCCAGTAGTTGACTTGGTCAGGCAACATAGCTTTTGGCGTAATCGCATTGATATAAGTATCATAATCAGGCTCATTATCCATTGGTAAACGGATATAACCTGGTAGCATATTACTTAATAAGCCTAAGTCAGTTAAACCTTGAATATTTGAGTGACCACGCAGTGCATTCACGCCACCACCAGCCATTCCCATATTACCGAGCAATAACTGGATCATTGCCATACAACGAATGTTTTGTGAACCAATAGAATGTTGTGTCCAACCCAATGCGTATAAGATTGTCATTGTTTTATCTGGCACAGCAGTTTTCGCCATTTCTTCACAGATATACAAGAAATCTTTTTGTTTGGTACCACAAATTTGTTCCACAATCTCAGGGGTATAACGAGAAACGTGTTTTTTCAATAAATTAATTACACAACGCGGATCTTGCATTGTCATATCACGTTTTGCATAGCCATTTTCATCCATTTGATAAGTCCAAGTGGATTTGTCATAACTACGTTTCGCTTCATCATAACCCGTAAATAAGCCGTCATTAAAATCAAAGGCTTCATTTACCAAGAAGGTGGCATTGGTATAATATTTTACATATTCGTGTTGAATTTTGTCGTTATCTAACAAATACTTCATCACGCCAGATAAGAATGTAATATCCGTACCTGAACGAATAGGCGAATAGAAATCCGCAACTGATGCAGTTCGGTTAAACCGCGGATCAACTACCAATAATTTTGCTTTATTATGTGTTTTAGCTTCAATCGCCCAGCGGAAACCCACAGGATGTGCTTCGGCGGCATTACCACCCATTACCATAACTAAATTGGCATTTTTAATATCACACCAGTGGTTGGTCATCGCACCGCGACCAAATGATGGAGCAAGACTTGCTACCGTTGGTCCGTGTCAAACACGCGCTTGGTTATCGACTGCTAATAATCCGAGAGAACGCGCCCATTTTTGCGTTAATAAGCCAGTTTCATTACTTGATGCAGAAGCACAAAGCATCCCTGTACTTAACCAACGATTAACAGTGACGCCTTTGTCATTTTTTTCAATAAAATTCGCATCGCGGTCATCTTTCATTAAGCGAGCAATACGTTTAAAGGTTTCTTCCCAACTTAAACGCACCCACTTATCAGAACCTGGCGCACGATATTCAGGGTATTTCAAACGATTTGGACTGTTAACAAAATCAAGTGCCCCAGCCCCTTTCGGACAAAGTGCACCGCGGTTAACTGGATGATCGGGATCCCCTTCAATATGGGTTAATTTTGATTTTGCGTTGCGCGCACCGTCACCCATACTATAAAGCAACATACCACAACCAACAGAACAATAAGTACAGGTGTTGCGCACTTCTTTCGCGCGTAATAATTTATATTCGCGTGGTGCGGCTAAGGCTGCCGTTGGTGCAAAACCTAACGCAGCAATAGACGTTCCCGCCATACCACCTGCACAGATCTTAAAGAACTTTCTTCTTGTGACCTGCATAGTATTTCCTTCAATAAAGTAGTAAATTCGATTTCTAATGCCTGAGTAAAAGCGACATTGAAAAATAAAATTATGTAACACCACAAATTTGTATTAAAATTCGGGCAGATATAATCTAGGGTAGATTAAAATCGTGCTTAGGATACTCTTATTTAAACGAGAAATCTATAACCAATTACGCGGATAACGGGGTAAAAAATTGATTGAGATCACAAAAAGAACGATTTATTTTTTCAAAAAATTAACAAATACAAAACAAAATGAATACAGTTCTCAAACCGCGGTAAAAAATCTAGCCGTTTTTTTACCAGAGAAAGAAACGAACCAACCAACTTGTGCCACCTTATCCCAACGAGATGAGCTCCTAGCACAAGAAACCCCTGTGGCATTGGTTTACAATGGCATTTCCCATACCGTGATGATGTGCACGCCTACGGATTTATCTGATTTTGCCCTAGGTTTCTCCCTGACAGAACAAATTATTGATAAGCCTGAACAGGTGTACGACATTGATATCGTTCCAACTTGCCACGGCATTGAAGTTCATCTTGAGATTGCGACAGGCTGTTTCGTGCGTTTAAAAGACTTACGTCGCACAATGGCAGGCAGAACGGGTTGTGGCATTTGTGGCTCAGAACAGCTAGAACAGGTCAATAAAACCTTACCGATTTTAGACCGCGGTTTTTGCCTTAATTTAAACCAACTTGATGACTGCTTAATCAAGCTGCAACAAGCACAACAACTCGGTGCTCAGACAGGCTCAACGCACGCCGCGGCTTTTTTCACGCCCCAAGGCGAATTACTCGCTATCAGAGAAGATGTCGGACGCCACGTTGCCTTAGATAAATTATTAGGTTGGCACTCTAAAAACGGCAAACCACAAGGGTTCGTGCTTGCTTCAAGCCGTGCCAGTTATGAAATGGTGCAAAAAACCGCCACTTGTGGCATTGAAATGCTCGTTACCATTTCTGCCGCCACCGATTTGGCAGTGAAAATGGCACAACAAAGCCAACTCACGCTCATCGGCTTTGCCCGCCAAGGACGTGCAACGGTTTATACTGGGGTTGAGAGATTAATTATTGAATCAGTTTAATCGTATTGATTAATCAAAACAAAACCGCGGATCATTTTCAGGCTGAAAATAGTCCGCGGTTTTAGGAATTATACTGTGGCTAATGCGTTATTTTTGTTTACGATTATCTAATGCAAATGCACCAGGTCCTGCAACAAAAACATAAAGGAAGATAAAGCAGTAAAGTACTGCAGCTTCACCACCGTTTGCTACTGGAAATAAAATACTTCCTGCACTTGCATGCATTAAGAAATACGCCACTGCCATTTGTCCACTTAAGATGAACGCAGCGACACGGCTAAATAAACCTAAAATTAATAATGCGCCGAACACTAATTCAATGATACCACCAATACCAAAAATTGAACCTAGTTCAACAGAACCGTGTCCGCCAGTCATTGACATTGGAAATTCCCAAAATTTTGCGGTGGCGTGTAAAATGAACATATATCCCGACACAATACGTAGGACACCTAAAACTAAAGGGCTAAACTTATTTAAAGTTGTCATATAAAATCCTTAAAAATAAAACTAATAGATTCCGAGTAACGAAACACGGTAAATTCTATCAGCCTTATTTTTGTTAAACAAGTGTTAAACGGTAAAACTCTTTTTACTAATAGTTAACAATCAATTTTTCTCTAAATGCATTTTTAACCATTGATTAAAGGGTTCTGCTGACATAAAGCCGTTCACTCTTGAACCTGAAATTTCCATAGCTTGTTGATTAAAGAATAAAATCGTTGGTAATCCCAAAATATTGAGTTTTTCACTTAACGCTTTATTTTCTGAGCTGTTTTTACTCATATCCACTTGCAAAAGTAAGATATCTTGCATTGTCTTTTGCACATTGGGATCACTAAAGGTGTATTTTTCAAACTCTTTACAAGCCACACACCAATCCGCATAAAAATCCAACATTGCGATTTTGTGTGGATTGTCGGCTAATGCCTGTTGTAACTCGGCGTAATTTTTAATCCGTTTGAATTGGGATTGAAAAACAAGGGATTTTTGATCCGCGGTTTTTGCTTGTTCAGGTGTTTGCCATAACCAATTTTGCAACGGTTTAGCAAGGACAATCGCAATAATAAAAAAAACAATACGCAATACCCAACCCAATTTGCTTTGCCCCATTGAAAACGCCAACCAAATGAAAAATGCCATTCCCAATGCTGACCACATTAATGCTTCCCATTCAGGTAGCACACGCGACAATAGAAACACAGGCAAAGCCAACATCACAAAACCAAAGGCGTTTTTGACGCTATTTAGCCAATCGCCTGATTTAGGTAAAATGCGATTGCCAAATAAAGTGATCGCAATCAACGGCATTCCCATCCCCAATGCGAGTAAATACAGGGTAGCTGCCCCGGTCCATAAGTCACCACTTTGTGCCACATACAGCAACGCACCAGATAAAGGGGCAGAAGTACAAGGCGAAGCCACTAAGCCTGCTAACATCCCCATAATGAACACACCACCCAATGCACCACCTTGTTGCTTTTGGCTGATTTGGGTTAATTTGGTTTGCAGTGACGCGGGCAACTGTAACGTAAACACGCCAAACATTGATAAGGCTAACAGCACAAAAACAATGGATAATCCCACTAATACATAAAGACTCTGTAACGCCACTTGAAATGGCAATCCGATTGCGGCAACAACTAAGCCTAGTAACGTATAAGTCAATGCCATTCCTTGCACATAAACAATGCTTAGACTTAAAGCTCGTAAATTATTCGGGCGTTGCCCCGTGCCAATCACAATTGCCGACAACAAAGGCAGCATTGGCAACACACAAGGGGTAAAAGCTAAACCAATTCCTAATAAAAAGAACCAAAAAATTGTGTATTTACTGTGCGAAAGATCTTGTGCTAAGCGATCTTGTTCAGCCAATGGCGTATTTTGCACGTTTTCAGCGGAAACCGCGCTCAAATTCGGCATCGTTTTTTGAGCATCGGGCATAGTAAGGTCTTTAGCTACATCACCATTTGGCACCATTTTTAAATCAATCAGTTTGCTTTCTGGCGGATAGCATAACCCCGTGGTACAACCTTGATAAATCACTTCCACTTTCGCGTCAGGGCGAATATCTTTTAATACAACGGCTAAATGCAGTTGATGACGAAAAATCTCTACCGCGCCAAAGAATTCGTCTTGATGAATTTCAGGCGTTGGGAAATGCAATTCTCCAACATCAACCTGTTGACCTTGCACACGAATTTCTTTTTTATATAAATAATAACCATCCGCAATATGCCAATCTAATGTTAATTGATGATCTTGCTGCTCAACACTCAGTTGAAAGGCTTGATCCGCGGGCAAAAATTGCGGCGATTTATTCAATAATCCCGCTTGCACAGGCAATATTGCAAAAAAAGACGTGAGTAAAATGCTAAAAAAAAGGAATATTTTTTTCATAAAAATCCATATATTGTCAAAAGTGAAGAAAACCGTAACAGATTAGACGGCATAACCCTCTTTCTCTGACAAAAATCACCTTAAAATATTTTTCATTATTCACTAAAAACAAAAGATTCTCTTAATTGTTGTAATTGATCACGTAAGGCAGCCGCTTTTTCAAATTCCAAATCTTGTGCAAATTTATACATTTGTTGCTCCAATTTTTTGATTTGTTGTTGTGCTTCTTTCGCACTACGAGGACTATGATAATCAGCGGTTGGCTCGTTGATGGTTTTTCCACGCTGTTTATTTGCTTTCGCTTTGTTATTTACACTTTGACCAATATCCAGCAACTCACCCACTCTTTTGTTTAATCCTTGCGGTACAATGCCGTTTAACTCATTGTATTTCATTTGTTTTTCACGGCGGCGATTGGTTTCAGTAATGGCTTTTTCCATTGAGTTAGTTACCCGATCGGCATACAAAATTGCTTTGCCTTTCAAGTTTCGAGCAGCACGCCCAATAGTTTGAATTAGCGAACGTTCAGAACGTAAAAACCCTTCTTTATCCGCGTCTAAAATTGCCACTAACGACACTTCGGGAATATCTAATCCTTCGCGTAATAAGTTGATCCCCACTAGTACATCAAACTCGCCTAAGCGTAAATCGCGGATAATTTCAACACGTTCAACCGTATCAATATCACTATGTAAATAACGAACCCGAATGCCGTGTTCATCAAGATAATCCGTTAAATCTTCTGCCATTTTTTTCGTCAAGGTAGTAACTAAAACGCGTTCATTTTGATCCGCACGTTGACGGGCTTCTGAAAGCAAATCATCCACTTGAATAGCCACTGGGCGAATTTCAATCTCAGGATCAAGTAAGCCAGTCGGGCGTACTACTTGATCAATAATTTCACTGCCCGATTTATCTAATTCATAAGGCCCAGGGGTTGCAGATACATAAATCGTTTGCGGTGCTAAACGTTCAAATTCTTCAAAACGCAATGGACGATTATCTAACGCAGAAGGCAAGCGAAAACCGTATTCCACTAAGGTTTCTTTACGCGAGCGATCGCCACGGTACATTGCACCAATTTGTGGCACAGTAACGTGAGATTCATCAAGGATCAACAAGGCATCAGACGGCATATAATCAAACAACGTAGGGGGCGGATCGCCTTCTTTTCGCCCCGACAAATAGCGTGAATAATTTTCAATTCCAGAGCAATAGCCCAATTCATTCATCATTTCAATATCAAATTGGGTACGCTGAGTAATTCGCTGTTCTTCAAGTAATTTATTGCCATCAATAAACTGCTGACGGCGTATGGCTAATTCTTGTTTAATTTGCTCAATCGCATCTAAAATACGTTCGCGTGGGGTCACATAATGGCTTTTAGGGTAAACCGTAAAACGTGGCACCGCACCAAAATTTTTTCCCGTTAGCGGATCAAATAAACTTAACCGTTCAATTTCATCGTCAAACAATTCCACTCGCACTGCACGATCATCCGATTCCGCAGGGAAAATATCGATCACTTCTCCACGCACACGAAATGTCCCACGCTGAAAAGCCTGATCATTGCGAGTATATTGCAATTCCGCCAATTTAGACAATATCTGGCGTTGATCAATAATAGCTCCTTTTTGCAAATGCAACATCATTTTCAAATAACTATCAGGATCGCCTAAACCGTAGATTGCCGATACCGATGCCACTACAATGGTATCTCGCCGTTCTAAAAAAGATTTTGTTGCTGACAATCGCATTTGTTCAATTTGATCATTGATTGCCGCATCTTTTTCAATGAAGGTATCGCTACTCGGCACATAGGCTTCAGGTTGATAATAATCATAATAAGATACGAAATATTCCACTGCATTTTCAGGGAAGAAGGCTTTCATCTCCGCATACAATTGTGCTGCCAAGGTTTTATTCGGTGCCATAATCATCGCTGGACGATTGAGTTGGGCGATTACATTGGCAATGGTAAAGGTTTTCCCCGATCCCGTTACCCCCAATAGCGTTTGATGTGCCAAGCCATCATCCAGATTTTCAACTAATTTCTGAATGGCTTGTGGTTGATCGCCCGAAGGTTGGAAATCGGAATGCAGAATAAAAGGTTTGCTATTAATTCGATGTGACATTGCTATTACTGATCATAATTCAAGTACTCGCATTTTAGCACAAAATATGGCAAAACGGCATCACTAAAAAAGTAGGTTTTACACAGGGTTAGCAATGTCAAGTTATTTCGTTGAAAAAATTATTCATTTTTGTGACAAAAACACTGGAAAAATCATAACCTATTGAAAAATAAAATAATGACATTTTGCAACCAATCACTATTTTTATTTATAAAAACCCTGTTTTCATCAGGCATAAGCGATTTATTCAAAAGAAATTTCACAGAGTTATCCACAATTAATGTGGATAGAAACGGGTATCCATTTCATTCCATAAAAATCGTAAAAATATTTAAAGTTTTTGCAAAATCCGCTTGACAACAATTTAACCTGAGATTATCATTCGCCACCTAAATTCATAATGTTTCCGCATTATAATGTAACGAATTTTTCCTCCTTAGTTCAGTCGGTAGAACGGTGGACTGTTAATCCATATGTCGCTGGTTCAAGTCCAGCAGGAGGAGCCAATTTTATCTTTCGAGCAGTTTTTATTTGTCTCCTTTTGTAAAAACTATCAGTATCGGAAGATTTTAGCCCGAACTTTTCGGGCTTTATTTTTTATCCGTAACTTATCGCTTATGAACGATTATCAACTTTCAGTCTTAAAAGTTCATTTTACCGCACTATTATTTGGGCTGACTGGCGTCTTTGGGGTATTAATCCAAGCTGGCTCTGATGTATTGGTGCTAGGGCGTTTACTTATTGCTTTCGCCACACTCAGTGTTTATTTCCTTTGGCGGAAACAACCCATTGTACGCCTAAACCGCGGTCAAATTTTCAATCAAATTTCGGTACATTACTCATATTACACTGGATTACCTTTTATATCGCAGTCAAAGTTGGCGGCGTGGCAATGGGTACCTTAGGCTTTGCTAGCTTTCCCGCATTCGTTGCCCTATTTGAGATGATCGCATTTCGTGAAAAATTAAAACAACGTGAAATAGTGTTATTGCTCATCATTTCTGCAGGTTTAATTCTTATCACGCCTCAATTTGAATTTATCAATCTTGCCACGCAAGGTTTACTGTGGGGCATTTTATCTGGAGCAATCTACGGCGTGCTTGCGGTTCTCAATCGCAAAACAATGCGAAATCTCTCAGGCACACAATCGAGTTGGTGGCAATATTTAGTCGGTTCATTACTCTTATTGCCTTTTTCAGCCCATAAATTAACCGCGGTATCCACGCAAGATTGGGTTTGGATTGCCTGCATTGGCTTGCTTTGCACCAGCTTAGCTTACACGATCTTTGTATCCAGTTTGCAACATATCAATGCCCGCACCGCATCAATGATAATCTCCCTTGAACCCGTTTACGCTATTTTAATTGTGTGGGCTTGGTTAGACGAACAGCCCACTTTGCGAATGGCACTCGGCGGAGCATTAATTATCGGTGCGGTAGTATTGGCTAATCGTAAAAAATAATAATTTAACATTACCACGGATCATTTTTGGCTCAATTTTTGCCCGCGGTTTCCCCCCCCCCCACATTCCAGAAAAATCCCCTATTCCGAGCTATGCAATAGTGCTAGAAATCCGTATAATAACCCCTTATTTTGTTTGGTTTAGGAAAAAGAATGCCAATTAATTTTACCCAACTTTTGCGCGACAGTTGGAACTTTATGCGCAACCAACCCAAATTTGTGTTTACTTTTATTATCTTGATCGTGCTAGTTGATTTTTTATTCAATTTTATCACACCTAAAATTGATCTTATTCAGCCAACACAGGCTAGCGATGAATTAGTGTTAATGAAACAAATCCTAAAAAGTTATATCAGTTTTCCTTATCTGATCTATTTAATTCTCGGTCAACTTGCTAACTTCTTTGTGGCTTGCTTATGCATAGTCGGCATTCAGCGAATCAGTCAAAATGCCTCACTTAATCTAAGTATCCCAATGACACTCCAACGCTTTATCGGCACGTTATTTTTAACCGCGGTCAGTTTATCGCTTTTTACTATCGGAATGTGGCAAATTATCTACGCTTTCGCCAATGATATGCAACCCAATATCTTAAGCTCAATATTCGTCATTACAGGGATTTTTATTTTTTTCCGTTTAAAACTCGCACATTTTAGCTATTTACTCGGCGATCAGCCCCTTGAGCGTGCTATTGCCACAATTTGGCATAAAGGAAGAGGGAGAAATGGGCAGTTATTTTTATTTACCACTCTCGTTAATTTCCTTATTCCGTTTTTAGGTGAACAGTTGTTATCCTTTTCAGCCAACGCATTCACCGATTACATAATGATACTCATTAATGCTGCACTTTGGGTATTTGCGTTAATCTTTAGCTACCGTTTTTACAGCCTTTTTATTCAGCAGAGTTAATATGAAACAATTACTTGAATTTATCCCCCTGATTTTATTTTTTATCGTATATAAACTGTTTGGTATCCGTGAAGCATCGATCGTATTAGTGCTCGCCACCATTGCCCAACTTATCATTTTAAAATATCAATACGGCAAAATTGAAAAACAACAACTCATTATGAGCATTTCAGTTGTCTTTTTTGGTTTGCTTACTGCATATTTCAATGATGTAAAATATTTACAATGGAAAGTAACCATTATTTATGCCCTTTTTGCTTCAGCACTACTTATCAGTCAATTTGTGTTCAAAAAACCGCTCGTCAAACAGTTATTAGGCAAAGAAATTGAATTGCCTATTGCGGTATGGAATAAACTCAATCTTGGTTGGACGTTATTTTTCTTATTTTGTTTGCTCGCTAACATTTATATTAGCCAACATTATTCGGAAGAAATTTGGGTTGATTTTAAATCCTTCGGCATTATCGGTCTTTCACTGATTGCAACCATTATTACAGGCGTTTATATTTATCGCTATCTTCCCAAAGATAAAAACTAAGGAACAATTTTATGAGTCACGCAAGCAATTTTATTGATGAACAAACAGGGCGTCATTCGCAGGGTAGCCTGTTGTTACGAACGCTGGCAATGCCGTCTGATACGAATGCGAATGGCGATATTTTTGGCGGTTGGATCATGTCGCAAATGGATATGGGGGGGGCAATTCTTGCCAAAGAAATTGCTCACGGACGCGTAGTTACGGTTGCCGTTGAAAGTATGACATTCTACCGCCCTGTTACCGTGGGCGATGTAGTCTGCTGTTATGGACAATGCTTAAAAATTGGGCGTTCATCAATTACCATTAAAGTTGAAGTTTGGGTTAAAAAAGTGGCTAACGAACCAATTAATGAACGTTATTGCGTAACAGATGCGGTATTTACCTTTGTGGCTATTGATAAAAACGGAAAATCTCGTTCCATTCCGCGTGAAAACAATGCCGAATTAAACCGCGCACTTGAATCTATTCATCAACTCAATGAAAAGGAGAAATAATGAAATACTACGTTATTTTTGCACAAGACAAACCCAATACCTTGGCTCAACGCCTTGCCGTACGCGAAAGCCATTTAGCTCGTTTACAACAATTACAAGCGGAAAATCGCTTGCTCACAGCAGGACCTAACCCTGCGATTGATGATGAAAACCCTGGTAATGCAGGTTTTAGCGGCTCAACTGTCATTGCACAATTTGAATCCCTTGAACAAGCAATGGAATGGGCAAAACAAGACCCCTATGTGAATGCAGGGGTTTATGGCGATGTCATTGTAAAACCCTTCAAAAAAGTATTTTGAACAAAAAGCCCCTTGCAATCATCAAGGGGCTTTTTGTATAAGTCAATTAAACGTGTTGAATCAGCCAACAATTATGAATTTGTTTATTCCGCTCAAAATCTAAAGGTAAGGTTTTAGATGTAATTTCTTGTGCTTGCAATGCCAATTCAGATAGCCCGTTAAAATCCATTTTAAACCCACGTTTATTGTTGGAAAAAACCAACGTGCCTTGTGGACGCAAAATTCGTTTGAGATCTCGCAGCAAAGCAATGTGATCCCGTTGTACATCCCAACTGTCTTCCATTCGTTTAGAATTAGAAAAAGTCGGCGGATCAACAAAAATCAAATCAAATTCACGCTCACAACGGGCGAGCCATTGCAAACAATCGGCTTGAATTAACTGATGTTGTTTACCGTTAATGTCATTTAAAATCAAATTTTGTTCAGCCCAATTAAGATAAGTATTTGACATATCTACCGTTGTGGTTGATTTTGCTCCACCCAACGCAGCCTGTACCGTTGCCGATCCTGTATAAGCAAACAAATTCAAGAAATCTTTCCCTTGTGCCATTTCGCCTAACATTTTACGCGTTAATCGGTGATCCAAAAACAGCCCCGTATCCAAATAGTCGGTTAAATTCACCCATAATTTTGCACCATATTCATTCACATAAAAATAGTCACCTTGGTTGCCCAATTTCTCATATTGATTAGTACCTTTTTGCTTTTGACGGACTTTTAAAATCAATTTATTGGTTTCCACCCCCGTTACTTGCAAGGTAGCACTCACCGCATCAAGCAAACGTTGACGTGCTTTATTCTCATCAATATTTTTTGGTGCAGCGTATTCCTGTACCACTATATGATCAGCATAACGATCTACCGCTAAATTGTAATCAGGCAAATCCGCATCATACAAACGGTAGGCATCAAGCTGTTGTTGAGCTGCCCATTTTTCTAATTTTTTACTATTCTTTTGTAATCGATTCGCAAAATCAACCGCCACAGGAGTTGAATTTTCATTTTCTAATAAGAAATTGAGATCATCACTTTTTTGTGTTAAATCGCGGGCAGAAATTTGATAATTTTTTTGGATACAGTCTAATGGTCCATTTTTAGCTTTAAATTGACGTTGAGCTCGCATACGCAAACAATCTAACAACCCTTGTTCTGAGCTGAAAATAGACGCATTCCATCCGCCGAATTGTTGCTTCAATCGTTGCCCAAACACCGAATACAATGCGATTAATGCAGGCGTTGTGCCTAAACGTTCACCATAAGGTGGATTACAAATCACCGTTCCCACCACATCTGGACAAGGATTTTTCAAACTTGCTACATCACCTTGTTGCCAACGGATCAAATGTGCCACCCCCGCATTCTGCGCATTTTTTTGTGCTTTCTTTAACACTCGATGATCCAAATCCATTCCCCAAAATAACGGTTTTGGATTTTGGTCAAACTGCTGTTCAGCTAAATTCATCGCGTCATTTTTGACCTTATCCCACGCAGATTGATTATGCCCTTTCCAATCATCAAACCCCCAACGCATACGATGTAATTGTGGTGCGATTTGAGCTACCATTTGTGCCGCTTCAATCAATAACGTTCCCGAACCACACATTGGATCCACTAATGGCGTGCCAATTTGCCAGCCTGAACGCATTACAATCGCAGCGGCTAAGGTTTCACGCAATGGTGCTTGCCCCGTTTCTTCACGATAACCACGCAAATGCAAGGCTTCGCCACTTAAATCAAGCGATAAAATTAAATTTTCTCTATTAAGATAAGCGTGAATGCGAATATCGGGATACGCTTTATCCACGTCAGGTCTTGCTCGCCCTTGCCGTTCAAAATAATCCACGATCCCGTCTTTAACACGCATTGCACCAAATTGAGTATGACGAATTTCGGCATTCGTGCCGTTAAAATCAACAAAAAAACGGGATTTCTCATCAAATTGGGTTAACCACGCATAATTAACCACCGCATTATATAAATCTAAATCACTGTAAATTTTTGTTTGCACCAACGGCAATAAAATACGTGAAGCCAAACGCGACCACAGCAATGCACGATATTGGGTTTCATCATCAGCCATAAAATGCACCCCACCTTGTGCCACTTGGCAATCTTGTGCGCCTAAATTACTTAGCTCACTTTTTAATAATTCTTCAAACCCACGTGCCGTGGTCGCAAATAATTGCTTCATTCTCATACTCTCAATCACAAAAATTGGGCGGAGTATAGCATATTCACACCTTGAATTACTATTCAGCCCGTGAGATTTATGGCATAATGCGCCACAAATTTATAGGCGAAAATCGCTAAAACCGCGGTCAAAATTTCAATCGTTTTTTGACCGCGGTTCTCCACGATAACAAACATTCTCATTACAACGGAAAATAGGGCATATGAATAATATTCATCAACACAAAATTTTAATTTTAGATTTCGGCTCCCAATACACACAACTGATTGCACGCCGTGTGCGTGAAATTGGCGTATATTGCGAATTGTGGGCATGGGATGTTACCGAACAACAAATTCGTGAATTTGCCCCAACAGGGATTATTTTATCGGGCGGTCCTGAAAGCACAACCGAACAAAACAGCCCACGTGCACCTGAATATGTTTTCCAAGCGGGAGTGCCTGTTTTAGGGATTTGCTACGGAATGCAAACAATGGCAATGCAACTTGGCGGTTTAACGGAAAATTCCGATCACCGTGAGTTTGGCTACGCCTCCGTGGAATTACAAGGCAACGATCGCTTATTTGCTGATTTACAAGATAGCTTATCTGCCACCCAAAGCGCACAACTTGATGTGTGGATGAGCCACGGTGATAAAGTTACTCGTTTACCCGCTAAATTTAAAATTACAGGCACCACACCAACTTGCCCAATCGCTACGATGTCTGATGAAAGCCGTCATTTCTACGGTGTACAATTCCATCCTGAAGTGACGCACACAAAAAGTGGCTTAGCATTATTACGCAATTTCGTTGTCACGATTTGTGGTTGTGAAACACGTTGGACCGCGGAAAATATTATTGAAGATGCCGTTGCTCGCTTAAAAGCACAGATTGGCGATGATGAAGTGATTCTAGGGCTATCTGGCGGCGTTGATTCTTCAGTTACCGCTCTATTATTACACCGTGCAATTGGCAAGAATTTACACTGCGTTTTCGTTGATAACGGTTTACTTCGTTTAAATGAAGGTGACCAAGTGATGGAAATGTTTGGCAATAAATTTGGCTTAAATATTATCCGCGTGAACGCTGAGGAACGCTTTTTATCTGAATTAAAAGGCGTATCTGATCCTGAAGCCAAACGTAAAATTATCGGCAAAGTGTTTGTGGATGTATTTGATGATGAATCCAAAAAATTAAATTCAGTAAAATGGCTAGCTCAAGGTACCATTTACCCTGATGTCATTGAATCTGCAGCAAGTAAAACAGGCAAAGCTCACGTAATCAAATCTCACCACAATGTTGGGGGCTTACCTGATTATATGAAGTTAGGCTTAGTTGAGCCACTCCGCGAGTTATTCAAAGATGAAGTACGAAAAATCGGTTTAGCATTAGGCTTACCAGCTGAAATGCTCAATCGCCATCCTTTTCCAGGGCCAGGTCTAGGCGTGCGAGTACTGGGTGAAATCAAAAAAGAATATTGTGATTTATTACGCCGTGCTGATGCCATTTTTATTGAAGAATTGCATAACTCAGGTTGGTACGCCAAAACAAGCCAAGCCTTTAGTGTGTTCTTACCCGTGAAATCTGTCGGCGTAATGGGCGATGGCCGCAAATACGACTGGGTAATCTCGCTACGTGCAGTTGAAACCATTGACTTTATGACCGCTCACTGGGCACATTTGCCTTATGACTTGCTCGGCAAAGTATCCAACCGCATTATCAACGAAGTTAATGGCATCTCCCGCGTGGTCTATGACATTAGCGGAAAACCACCAGCGACGATTGAGTGGGAATAGTCTTCTTTCTATAAAAAAAGCCTTGTTTTACAAGGCTTTTTTATTTCATCAATCTAATTCACTACGAATAAAAATATCGTTATATAAATAAATATGGTACGATATTAACTCGGTTGTTATCTATTTGGTTATTGTACATTTTTATATGAAAAATTATCAATATTTGCTTTACTCGCTACTTATTTTGCTGCTTGGATTAGGAATTATGTCCTTATCTTTGGGGAGATACTTTATTCCTCTTAATGATGTAATAGCGAGTATTTTTGGCAAGAATACTAATGACGTACAAAATAACATTATTTTTAATTTACGATTAACTCGTGTCATCTCTGCGATGTTAGTTGGCGCTGCTTTAGCGGTTGCTGGCACCGTATATCAAGGCGTGTTTCGTAATCCCTTAGTTTCCCCCGATTTACTCGGTGTATCAAGTGGTGCTTGTGTGGGGGCATCTATTGCAATCTTATTTAGCCTTAATATCTTTGCCATTCAAATAACAGCCTTTATCGGTGGCATTCTAGCGGTACTATGTACAATGCTCTTACCCAAACTCATCCAAAAAGACTCCACCATCATTTTAGTGCTATCTGGCATTATTGTGTCAGGTTTTATGTTAGCCTGTCTTGGTTTATTAAAATATTTAGCCGATCCCGAAACTCAGTTAGCTGAAATCGTCTATTGGCAATTAGGTAGCCTGGCAAAATCGGATTACAAAAATTTACTCATCCTTGCCCCAATAATGCTCATTACAATTTTGCTCTTATTCTTGCTACGTTGGCGTATCAATTTACTTTCATTAGGCGAAAATGAAGCACGTTTGGTTGGAGTGAATGTCACACTTGAACGCAATCTATTTGTCGTCTGTGCCACATTATTAACAGCATCTGCCGTTTGCCTAAGTGGCACTATCGGTTGGGTTGGGCTTATTATCCCTCATTTAGCACGCTTATTTATCGGTGACGATAATGTTCGTTCATTACCTATTTCAATGCTAATTGGTGCAATATTTATGCTCATTGTAGATACCCTTTCACGTAATATTTATGTACAAGAAATTCCTCTTGGTATTTTAACGGGCTTTATTGGTGCCCCGTTCTTTGCTTACGTCTTAACGAAACAAAAAGTAGGGCATTAATGTTACAGGTAGAACATCTTTATTATCAGCATAATGATAAACCAATTTTAAACGATATTAATTTCCAACTTAGTAAAGGCGAATTATTGACCTTACTTGGTGCGAATGGTGCAGGTAAATCAACTTTATTAAACTGCATAGCAGGGCTATTAAAAATCAATCAAGGAAAAATTCTTTGGCAAAACCAATCAATTAAAGATTTTTCCCCCAAACAAATTGCACAACGTATCGCTTATGTGTCGCAATATGCCCCACAAACATATCAATATTCAGTGCGTGATTTTGTCGTACTTGGGCGAGCAAACCATTTAGGCTTATTTAACCGCCCATCTAAAGCAGATTTTTTATTAGTGGATAATGTATTATCCCAATTAAACATCACTAAATTAGCGAATAAAATCTATATGCACTGCTCAGGTGGCGAAAAGCAGTTAGTCAACATTGCAAAAGTATTAGTCCAACAACCTGAACTCATCTTATTTGACGAGCCGACATCCGCATTAGATTATGGCAATGTGTTTAAAACAATAAGTTTAATTCGCGAACTCGCAGATAATCAATTTAGTATCATTATGACTACGCATAACCCAGATCATCCCATTTTATTACATAGCCGTTTACCGAATAGTAAAACGGCTATCCTTAATCAACAAGGCAATCTCATTATTGGCAACACGCCCGAAATTATTACCGAACAAAATTTAAATAAACTCTATCAAACGGAATTAAAACTGATTCAAGTCCCCGAGCTCAATCGTAAGATTTGTGCAATCACTCATATTTAGGAGAACCTATGTTAAAAAAATCACTATTGGCACTATGCCTTATCCCATTATTCACAACAAGCCTTTGCACACAAGCAAAAACAATACAAGATATAAAAGGCGACCAAATTGAACTGCCCGATAACATTGAACGTATCGCAGATTTATGGCACGCCAACAATCAAATTGTACTATTGCTTGGTGGTGCAGATAAATTAGTCGCTACAACCAATAATATCCACGCGAATAAATGGTACAACCTTGTTCATCCTTCAATCAAAAATGTGCCAGTATTAACCAATGGTGAAGATATTCAACTTGAAGAATTACTCAACCAGCAACCACAAGTTGTTTTACTGTCCAAATCATCAATGCAACAAGAAGTTGAGAAAGCTGGGCTAAAAGGTGTGAAAGTGAGTTTTCAAGATTTTGATGGTTTGAAAAAAACCGTCGCCATCACCGCTGATGTCATTGGTGGCAACGCACCAAATATTGCTAAAAGCTATATTTCTGAATTGGAAAATAACATTAAATTCGTTGAAGATCGGATAAAAAACCTATCTGATGATAAAAAACCAACGGTTATTCACATCGCTAATCAAAACAATTTACTTAAAATTGATGGTGGTAAATCAATGATTGGTGACTGGATCAACAAGGCTGGTGGAAAAAATGCGTTGCCAGATCAAGCAAATTTAGTTGATGTCAGTATGGAAGAATTGATTAAAGCCAATCCTGACGTCATCATTATCGGCAGTACCAATGCACAAAACGGCGTGGATAAAATCCTCAATGATCCAAGCTGGCAAAGCATTACCGCGGTCAAAAATAAGCACGTTTTTGTAAACCCGCTCGGCACATTTCCTTGGGATCGATACAGTGCAGAAGAAGCATTACAAATTCTGTGGGCGGCAAAATTATTTCATCCAGAACTCTTCAAAGATGTTGATATGATTGCTAAAACCCAAGCATTTTATCAAAAATACTATCATTATGAGTTATCTAAACAAAATGCGGAACAGATCCTAAAAGGATTGGATCCTATAACTCACTAATTTAATTACATCATCCAATTAAACTCATACTAAACTATTTTTATTGAATGATATTGCTAAGATTGTGATATGTTCAATACCGCGGACAAAAATCCACATGAATTTTATGTCCGCGGTTTTTATTAGAAATTTCTGATCTATCTAGTTTAGGATAACATTTAATTGTTTATCAACGCCCCTATTCTTGCTAAGATTTGCACATATCAATCAAATTTCTAAACCCTATGCTATTTCGTTATCAACCCGAAACCGTGCCAACGCCTGCGGCGATTAAGCGACAACGTGAGCAACTAAAGCAATCTGAATTATTGACATTTAATCAACTTCCCGTTAATCAGCTTATTGCTAATCGGACGCAATTTTGTGATGAGTTATTGTGCCATTTATGGCGTTATTTTGGTTTCGCACAAACGGATTTGGCATTGATTGCCGTAGGCGGATATGGTCGTGGGGAAATGTTTCCGTTATCTGATTTGGATTTTTTGATTTTAACCAACCAGCCAATCAATCCATTATTAGAAAATAATATTGCCGAATTTGTCCAATTCTTGTGGGACTGTGGTTTTGAAGTTGGACATTCGGTGCGTAATTTATCCCAATGTGAACAGAAAGGTTTAGCCGATATCAGCGTTGCGACCAATTTGTTAGAAAGCCGTTTTTTAATCGGCAATGTTGCATTATTTGAACAATTAAATCAGCTTGTAACACAGCCACATTTTTGGACTGTTCAGGATTTTTTTAATGCTAAGATAGCAGAAAAAAATCAACGTTATCAACGTTATAACAATACGAGTTACAACCTTGAACCCGATATTAAATATAGCCCTGGTGGGTTACGCGATTTACATTTGATTTATTGGATCGCATTACGTCATTTTGATGCACGTAATTTAGCCGAAATGCTCCACTGTGGCTTTATTTATCCAAACGAATTTTTGGCTTTACAGCGTAACCAACAATTTTTATTCCGCGTACGGTTTGCATTACATCTTATTTTAAAACGATATGAGAATCGCTTACTCTTTGATCGGCAAATTAAAATCAGCGAATTATTAGGTTATCAAGGTGCAGGCAATCACGCAGTTGAAACAATGATGAAGGATTTTTTCCAAGCGTTACAGTCAATCTCGGTACTCAGTGAAATCTTGTTAAAACATTACCAAGAACATTTTTTACAACCTGATCAACTGCTAGAAATCCGTCAGCTAGATTCTCATTTTGAATTGGCTAATAATGCCATTCGTTTACGTGATCCAAATTATTTTCAAGCAAATCCAAGTGCAATATTGGATCTTTTTCAGCATTTGTGTGACTTGCCTGATAGCGAAATTCATTCTGATTGTTTACGCCAACTTCATTTAGCCCTGCAACAACGTACCGCATTACTCTGCGAACTCGCCCCTGCACGTGAGAAATTTCTACGCTTATTTAATCAACCGCGGTCAATTATTCGTGCGTTTATGCCGATGCACAGATATGGTGTGCTTGCTGCTTACATTCCAAACTGGCAAGAAATTCAAGGGCTTATGCAATTTGATTTATTTCACACTTATAGCGTGGATGAACACACTTTGCGTGTGATGCAAAAATTAGAAAGTTTTTTAGATCCTGAAAATGAAAATGCACATCCTATTTGTCACCGCATTTTTAGCCGATTAAATGACCGCGATTTACTCTACATTAGTGCATTATTCCACGATATCGCCAAAGGGCGTGGCGGTGATCACGCACAACTAGGCGGGCAAGATATTCGGCACTTTGCCGAATTGCACGGCTTTGATCAACAAGAAATTCGCACAATGGTATGGCTAGTAGAACAGCATTTATTAATGTCAATTACCGCACAACGACGTGATATTCAAGATCCTGAAGTCATTATGGCATTTGCTGCCGAAGTACAAAATCAAGTGAGATTAGATTTGCTCACTTGCCTAACCGTCGCGGATATTTGTGCCACGAACGAAACACTTTGGAACAGTTGGAAACGTTCGCTTTTTATGGTGCTTTATCAATCTTGTGGTGAACAATTCCAACAAGGCATTGGGCAACTATTGGATAATCAAGATAAAATTGATTTACACCGTAAACAAACAATTTTATTATTGCAACCTCAATACCCACAAGCAGTACTAGACAAATTAATAGCCTATTGGGATCGCCTGCCCGACGACTATTTTTTACGTAACAATCCACATCAGATCGCTTGGCACGCAAAACTGCTCAAAAATAATACAAAAAATATATTGGTTAAAATCAGCAATCGCTTTAGCCAAGGCGGAAGTGAAATTTTTATCTATTGCTCAGATCAACCTCATCTTTTCCACAATGTAGTTAGCACCATTGGGGCGAAAAAATTGAGTATCCACGATGCACAGATTATTACCTCAAAAGACGGATACGCATTTGACAGTTTTATTATTACTGAATTCAATGGAGAATTACTCAAATCGGAGCGTCGTCGTCAGATTGAAATAGCGTTACAACAAGCATTACAAACCAATAAAACCGTGAATAATTATGCAACACCAGTGCGAAAATTACATGCATTTCAAGTCAAAACCGAAGTCCGTTTTTTAAACTTAACAAAAAACAATCAAACTGAACTTGAATTATTTGCCCTTGATAGTGCAGGTTTACTCGCTAAAGTTAGCCAAATTTTTAATCAACTGCATTTAAATTTATTGCACGCGAAAATCAGTACCGTTGGCGCACGGGCAGAAGATTTTTTTATTTTAACCAATTCGCAAAATCAAGCACTTAACGCTGATGAACGAGCGCATTTAACCTACCGCTTACAAACTGAGCTATAAAACCGCGGCCAAAAAATGCATTAAATTTTAACCGAAATAATAGCTTCAAAATTGAAATCGCACATTCAATTTGTTACATTGTTTTCTTTATCAAAATAAAAGGAAACAATATGCAAACATTCGTTAAACTCTCTCAATTTGTGAGTAAAACCTTCACCCTTTGGGTATTATTATTTGCGTTTTGGGCATTTTTATCACCCAATACATTCTTGTTTATACGCACTTACATCCCCTACTTATTAGGCATTGTCATGTTTGGAATGGGCATAACGCTCACGATAAACGATTTCAGCGAAGTCGCTAAACACCCTAAAGCCGTTATTGTGGGCGTAGTCGGGCAATTCGTGATTATGCCAACCGTGGCTTTCATTTTAGCCAAATTATTCGCGCTTCCTGCCGATTTAGCTATCGGAGTGATTTTAGTGGGGGCTTGTCCAGGCGGAACATCATCAAATGTAATGACGTATTTAGCAAAAGGTAATACCGCCTTATCCGTTGCTTGCACGACCATTTCTACACTCTTATCGCCACTATTAACACCCGCAATATTCTATGTTCTCGCAAGCCAATGGATTGACATCAATGCAGGAGCAATGTTCTTGTCGGTGCTTGAAATGGTCTTGTTACCGATTTTCTTAGGTTTAATCGTTCGAACATTATTCAAACATCAAATTGAACAAATTAGCCAAACAATGCCATTAGTTTCGGTCATTGCCATTGTGCTTATTCTTGCCGCGGTTGTCGCAGTAAGTAAAGAAAAAATCCTTGAGTCAGGCTTATTGATTTTTGGCGTAGTCATACTCCATAACTGCTTCGGCTATTTACTCGGCTTTACTTCTGCGAAGCTATTAAAATTGAACAATTATGATAGCAAAGCCATCGCCATTGAAGTAGGAATGCAAAACTCAGGATTAGGTGCCGCATTAGCCACAGCATATTTTAATCCTATTGCCGCGGTACCTAGTGCGATTTTTAGCTTCTGGCACAATGTTTCAGGCCCAATTCTTGCTAATTACTTCTCAACCTTAAACAATGGTAACGAAGTCAACGAAAAGAAATAAGAAAACTATCTAAAAACATAAACTGCATTGATATGCGGTTTATGTTTGATTTCATTTAAAAATTGATCCATATCAACTTCATTGCTTAATTAAAAAATCTCATTTTAACCAACATTCAAATCTTTGATATTGATCACAGATTTACTTACTATAAATAGGTATATTTTACATCGTCAATAGACATATTTTTTATAAGGTTATTAATTAAGGAGTCAAATATGAAAAAATTAGCATTAGTTGCGGGTATTTCTGCCGCATTAATGAGCGGTATCGCTAGCGCACACGAAGCAGGTTCAACTATTCTTAGAGCGGGCGGCGCTTTAGTTATCGCCAATTCACATTCTTCTACCAAAACTGCGACTGAAATCGGTCTAGAAGTCAATAACAATGCTCAACTCGGTTTAACTGGTACCTATATGTTTACCGATAATGTTGGGGTTGAATTACTTGCCGCAACACCATTTTCTCATAAAATTGATGCCCATATTCCAGCATTAGGTGCAAATTTAGGCACAGTTGCTAAAGTTAAACATTTACCGCCAAGCCTTTATGTTCAATACTATTTCTTAAATAAAGATTCAGGTTCACGCCCTTATGTTGGGGTAGGTTTAAACTACACTAGATTCTTTGGTGCTAAATCATTAAATCCAGCTATCACTAATTTACAAGTGAAAAAACATTCATTTGGTCCTGTCGTCAATGCGGGTATTGATATTAAATTGACCGATAATCTTTATTTCAATACCGCATTATGGTACACCCATATTAAAACCAAAGCGAAGTTTGATGCACTTAATGCCAGCCACGAAGTCAATATCAAACTCGATCCAATCGTCTTTTTCACTGGTTTAGCTTATCGTTTCTAATTTAACCATATTACATATCTTAGAAATAAGGATCTAAATTAGTTAATCAAACCAAAAACCGCGGTCAAAATTTCAATTATTTTTTTGACCGCGGTTTTATCTAACTTCCTAAATAAAATCCCGAATAATTCAACATTAAAACAACCGCAGTGATTGATATTTATACTATGAAGCTAAAACCAACATTTCTTCCGCATTGGCTAAAGCGTGTGGCGTGATCTTACTTCCACCAAGCAAACGTGCTAATTCTTTAATACGTTGCGGTGTATCTAATAGCTTCATTTGCGTTTCTGTTGCACCATTTTGTACAAACTTTTCTACGGTAAAATGTTGATGCCCTTGGCTTGCTACTTGCGGTAAATGGGTTACACAAATTACCTGACATTTTTTGCCTAGTTGGCGTAATAATTTTCCAACAATACTTGCCGTTGCACCACTAATCCCAACATCAATTTCATCAAAAATTAAAGTCGGGATCGCGGATTGATCTGAAGTTAATACCTGAATAGCTAAGGCAATTCGAGATAATTCACCGCCCGATGCGATTTTTGCTAAAGGTTGCATTACTTGCCCAAGATTACTTTGGATCATAAAGGTCACATCATCCGCACCATTTGCTGCTATTTTGTGATAATCCGAATTGATTTGAATAGAAAATTCCGCATTTTCCATTGCAAGTTGTTTAATGGACTGTGTAACTTGCTGTGCTAATTTTTTTGCACCTTGCTGACGAATTTCTGTTAATTGTTGTGCAGATAATAGTAGCCGTTGATAAGCTTCTTGTTCTTTCTTAATCAGCTCATTTTCACTCTCTGCAAAATCTTCCAATGAATGTAACTCTTGGGTAAGTTGTTGATGCAATTCGGTCAACTTTTCAGGTTCAACATAATGTTTTCTTGCTAATTGAATAGCTTTACTCACTCTGTCATCAATTTCTTTTAGCAAATCAGGATCTTGCTCAACCTCACTTGCTAAGTGCTGCATTTCATTACTTGCTTCTTGTACCTGAATCAGTGCTTCTTGCAACATATTTTGCACATTCTCGTAACGAATATCTAACTCACACAACTCTTCTAAATATTGTGTCGCGTGATATAACATACTATCAATACTGACTGCTTCATTTTCACTTAAGAGTTGTAAAGTGCTTTGTGTTAAAGAGGTCAGTTCTTCGCTATTAGAAAGGCGTTTATGCTCTTCTTCTAATTCTAAATATTCATTTTCTTGCAGATCAAATTCATCTAATTCATCAACTTGATATTTCAATAATTGCTTACGTGCTTCTGCTTCTGCACATTTCTGCTTAAAGGTTTTGACTTGATACTGCAGATCTTTCCATTGACGATAATGTTGAGAAACAGTATTTAATAATCCTTGATTATCACAGAAATTATCCAAAATAGTTAACTGATGTTCCGTTTTAAGCAAAAGCTGCGAAGCGTGTTGACCATTAATGTGGATAAGATATTGGGAAAATTCTTTTAACTGAGTAATAGAAACAGGAATGCCATTAATAAAGGCTTTAGAACGTCCATCAGCATTAATGATGCGGCGCAAAATACATTCTTCAGGATTGTCTGAATCTTGCAATTCATTTTCATTCAACCAATTATACGCAGAACTCATTGATTTCAAATGAAAAGTAGCACTAATATCTGCACGCTCTTGCCCATCTCGTAACATTGAGCTATCCGTGCGTTGCCCTAAGCAAAGTCCTAACGCATCAATCGCAATGGATTTTCCTGCACCAGTTTCTCCCGTGATAACGGACATTCCATCAGTTAATTCAAGATTTAAATGGCGTACAATGGCAAAATTATTAATGGTAAGTTGAGTTAGCATAACAATTCCCTTTACTGATTTAAACACAGTTTAATACATGATTTTTATACAGTAAAGTAATTTTTAAAATAATTTTTTAAGCCAACCCAATTTTGTTCGTAATGTATTGTAATAACTGTAGTTTTTTAAATGTAACAAACGTAATTTCAATGCGCTCTTTTGCACTGTAATTATATCATCACTGGAAAAACCCAAGGTTAATTGACTATCACAACTCGCTTCAAGTGATGACGTATTATAATCAGCAAAACGCAATGTAATCTTACTGTTACCATCAATTACCAAAGGGCGTGAAGATAACGTATGTGGAAACATCGGAACGAGTGTAATCGCATTTAATGAGGGAGTTAGGATCGGCCCACCAGCCGAAAGCGAATACGCGGTTGATCCTGTTGGTGTGGCGATAATTAAGCCGTCTGAACGTTGGGAAAAAGCAAATCCATCATCAATGTAAACGTGAAAATCAATCATATGTGCAATTTTCGCAGGGTGAATGACCGCTTCATTAACCGCAATCCCCGATGAAATGATCTCGCCATTACGTTCTACTTTCACATCCAATAAAAAGCGTTCTTCCACCGTAAATTCGCCATTTAAACAGGCTTGTAACTGTGCATACGCATTTTTGGGGTCAATATCCGTTAGGAAACCTAAATTTCCGCGGTTTATTCCGATTAAAGGAATATTATATTGTGCTAATAAGCGTGCGTGTCCAAGCATATTGCCATCACCACCAATCACAATCACAAGTTGCGCACGCAGTCCAATTTCTTCAATAGATACAATATGTTGCTTATCTACGCCAAGATGTTCACCTATTTCGTTTTCAACTAAAACTTGATAGCCTTGTTCACTTAGCCAATGAAAAATATTTTTATGCATCTGCAAAGTTTGGTCATGGCGTGGACGCCCAACTAAACCAATAGTTTTAAACGACGCATAAAGCGGTTGCGTTGCCGTTGTCATAGCATTTACTTGAATAATGAAAATTTAGCCTTATATTACACACAAAACCTATTTTGCGCAAAGCGTTCGCATTTATTCAAATAGGCTTTTTTGTTATAATAACGCAACAACGCAATTTATTTCATTAGATGGAGAACATTATGTCAGATCAAGAACAAAAAATCGCTAACGAGAATTCTGAAAATATTGAGAATAATCAAGAAGTTGAACAAAATGAGGTAACAACTGAAACACCAGAAAGCGATGCGCTTGAAGAAGCAATTGCGCGCGTGCAAGAATTGCAGCAAGAATTAGAAGAATGTGCAAAAAAAGAGCAAGACATTACGTTGCGTGCACGTGCCGAAATAGATAATATGCGCCGCCGTGCCGAACAAGATGTAGAAAAAGCACATAAATTTGCGTTAGAAAAATTTGCAAAAGACATTTTAAATACCATTGATAATTTAGAACGTGCATTAAATATTGCTACAAATCACGATGATGAAAGTGTGAAAGCCTTATTTGACGGTGTGGAATTAACTCTAAGAGAATTATTATCCACCGTTGCACGCTTTGGTGTTGAGCCTGTTGGTGTTGTTGGCGAGAATTTTGATGCAAACTTGCACCAAGCTATTTCAATGCAACCTGCGGAAGGTTTTAGCCCGAATCAAATTACGCAAGTATTACAAAAAGGCTATTTATTAAACGGACGCGTGATCCGCCCTGCGATGGTTATGGTTGCTGCTTAATAAAAAACAATGCAAAAAAGACCGCGGTTTTAGCCTAAACCGCGGTCTTTTTTATCGCTATTTTAAGCGGCAAATGGATCTTGCAAAATCATCGTTTGCACGCGATCAGGGCCTGTTGACAAAATCGCCACAGGTACACCGGTCACTTCTTCAATGCGTTTAATATAATCACGTGTGTTTTGTGGTAGCTGATTAAACTCAGTCACGCCAAAAGTGTTTTCTTTCCAGCCTGGCAAACTTTCATAGATCGGTTCAACACCTTCCCAATCTTTTGCCGCCATTGGTGCATATTCCACAATTTTACCATTTGGCAATTTGTATGCGACACAAATCTTGACTTCATCAAATCCATCAAGCACATCTAATTTCGTCATACAAAAACCAGAAATTGAATTAATTTGAATCGCACGGCGAATTGCCACCGCATCAAACCAACCACAACGGCGTGGACGCCCTGTTACTGCACCAAACTCATTGCCTTTACGGGCAATTTCTTTACCTACATCGTCAAATAGCTCAGTAGTGAATGGCCCTCCACCAACACGGGTGCAATACGCTTTTACAATGCCTAAGACGTAATCAATATTCCGCGGACCAAAACCTGATCCTGTCGCAACACCACCCGCGGTCGTATTTGAACTGGTTACATAAGGGTAAGTACCGTGGTCAATATCAAGCATTGTTCCCTGAGCCCCTTCAAATAAAATATTGTCTCCACGTTTGCGTGCAGTATCTAAAATCGCACTGATATCCGCCACCATTGACGTGATAATATCAGCAATCACAAAAACTTCATCCAAGGTTTTCTGATAATCAACAGGCTCAACTTTATAATAATGCACTAATTGGAAATTATAATAATCCAAAATCGTTTTGAGCTTTTCTGCAAAGGCAGCACGATCAAATAAATCCCCTACCCGTAAACCACGGCGAGCCACTTTATCTTCATAGGCAGGACCAATACCACGCCCAGTAGTACCGATAGCTTTATTTCCCAATGCAGCTTCTCGTGCGTGATCCATCGCAATATGATAAGGCAAAATTAGAGGACAAGCTTCTGAAATCAATAACCGTTCACGCACCTTAATACCGCGGCTTTCCAGTTCACCCATTTCTTGCATTAATGCAGACGGCGATAACACCACTCCATTACCAATTAAACAAGTGACATTATCACGCAAAATACCTGATGGAATTAAACGTAATACGGTTTTTTCGCCATTGATAATTAAAGTATGTCCTGCGTTATGCCCACCTTGATAGCGAACAACATATTTAACGCGATCCGTTAATAAATCAACGATTTTCCCCTTACCTTCATCACCCCATTGAGCGCCTAAGATAACAACACTTTTTCCCATAATTTGCCTCATATGTATCAATAAAAATGAAAACGTCTTACTTTACCCTTTTCCGTCTGTAATCTCAATGTAAAAATAAATAAACCCCGACTTAATCTCGGGGTTTATTTAGTTAGTCTTATTTTGGCGATTGCATAAAACGGAAAAAATCACTATCAGGTTTTAAAACCATCATATTATTTGCACCTTGGAAGCTCTTTTCATAAGCCTGCAAACTGCGAACAAAATCAAAAAACTCAGGTTGTTGTGCAAAAGCGTCACTATATAATTTCGCCGCTGTCGCTTCCCCTGTACCACGTAAATCTTGTGCGGTCTTATTTGCATTCGCTAAAATTAAGGTTACTTTACGATCAACATCCGCCTGAATAAATGCAGCTTTTTCTTTCCCTTGTGAACGGTGTTCACGTGCTACGGCATCGCGTTCAGCACGCATACGCTGATAAATTGACTGTGAAACTTCATTGGGTAAATTAATTTGCTTAATCCGCACATCAATCACTTCAATGCCCAGTTCAGAAGTACTGTCTTGCCCTGTATTCAAGGCATTTTTCGCACCAACCATTAATTCACCACGCGCTCCCGAAACAATATCTTTAATCGTACGCGAACCAATTTCTGAACGTAAGCGGTCATTTAATTTACGGCGTAATAAATTTGCCGCTTGATTATAATCGCCGCCTCCCGTTGCCGTAAAGAAACGCCCAAAATCACTGATTTTCCATTTGACATAAGAGTCAACCAATAAATCTTTTTTCTCAACGGTCACAAAACGATCTGCCTGCCCATCGCCATCAAGAGTTTGCGTGCGTGCATCAAGCAACTTGATATTGTCAATAAAAGGCAATTTAAAATGTAGCCCTGGGGTATAAACCACCACTTTATTATCTGCACCACGTTGCACTTTGCCAAAGCGTAGCATAATACCGCGCGAACCTTCTCCGACCACAACCATACTTGAGAAAGCCAATAACGCGACAATCACTATCGCAGGTAATAAAAATTTACGCATTAATTAAATCTCCCTTTACGATCTTCGATTTGATAACTCGTTGTACTAGCAGGTGCTTGGGTAGCATTGGTGCCATTTTGCATATTCACCGAACCATTCACTGATGTAGCCTGTGGCGTAGCCGAATGAAAATCAGCCGAATTTTTGTCCGCGGTATTTGGCATATTATTGGCATTCGCCGATAACACCTTATCTAATGGTAACACCGTCAGATTATTCCCACTATCTAGCATCACTTTTGGTGTTTTCGCCATAATTTTTTCCATCGCTTGAATATACAAACGTTGACGTGTTAATTCAGGTGCCGCATTAAATTCGGGCAATAAACGTTTATAACGTTCCACTTCGCCTTGAGCATCTAACACCACTTGCTCTTTATATGCCGTGGCTTGTTCCACAATCCGTTGAGCTTCACCACGTGCGATCGGTTCTTGCTCACGGGCATACGCATCGGCTTCACGAATATAACGTTGCTCATCTTCTTGTGCTTTAATCGCATCATCAAACGCATCTTTCACTTCTTCAGGCGGTCGTGCAGATTGGAAATTGACATCAATCACTTCCAATCCCATATCATAAGGCTTAATGATCTCATTTAACGCTTTCCACGTTTGCTCACGCACCACCGCTCGCCCTGTGGTTAAAATCTCATCCATTGACATATGCCCAATGGTGTAACGTAATGCACTATCTGTGGCTTGCGTTAAGCTATCATCGGGTTTTGTCACGCTAAAGAGATATTTCACGGGATCAGCAACGCGATATTGCACCGTCAATTCTACTTTGACCATATTTTCATCTTGCGTCAGCATTGAACCTTGAGTTCGCAATTCTTGGACTTTTTCAACGTTAACCGTTCTTACCTCATCAATAAACGTCGGTTTCCAATTTAAGCCTGGTTGCACAATTGAATGCAACTGACCAAAACGTGTAACCACGCCTCGCTCCGCTTCTTTAATCGTATAAAAGCCACTGCCTGCCCAGACTAACCCTGCAATAATAACGGCAATTGGTAATGCTTTAGCCAAAGGCAAAGATGGAGTGGATGAACCATTGTTTCCACTATGATTGTTAGATCCGCCCAGTTTTTTTAATAAATTATTAAATATGTCTTCAATATCAGGCGGCTGTTGGCTGTCGTTTGGCGACTCAGGTTGTTTATTCGGTTCATTTGATTGCTCAGGCTGTTTGCTTTGCCCAGGCTTGCCCCAAGGATCTTGGGATGGGTGGTTGGACATAAATTTCTCCGTATCAATAAAATTGCTTGTGCATTTCGCCATAAGGGGTAAGTCTAGCTAAAATCAAAAATCTTGTCTATATACCTTTTCATCATAAAACCACGGTCAAAATTTGGCTCAATTTTGATCCGCGGTTTTATAGAATAAAGACGATTAGCCACGATGTGCATTTTTCATAATGCGATCTTTGGCGACTTTCCATTCACGCTCTTTAATATCTTCACGCTTATCGTGCTGTTTTTTCCCCTTGGCTAAACCAATTTTTAATTTTGCCCAAGGTCCTTTCCAATATAAAGAAAGTGCGACAATGGTATAACCATCACGTTGCGATTTACCAAATAAGCTTGCTAATTCCCGTTCATTAAGCAGTAATTTACGTGTTCTGGTGGGATCGCAGACGATATGCGTTGATGCCACATTGAGTGGCTGAATAGATGCACCAAACACATAGGCTTCGCCTTTATCAAAAATAATATAACTATCGCTGATATTCGCTTTACCTGCACGCATTGACTTCACTTCCCAACCTTGCAAAGTAAGTCCCGCTTCAATTTCATCTTCAATAAAATATTCGTGACGTGCACGCTTATTTAACGCAATCGTATTTGAACCGACTTTCACTTTTTTCTTCGTCATTTAGGTTCCTTTCTCTACACCAAATTTGGCGTGATTCTACCCAATCCTAAAAGAAAGTACAAACTAAAACCCACATCCAATCCATAAACGCGTTAATTTGAGCCATTTGTCTTTCCCTATTACCATCAAATTAAATACTTTTTCACTTTTTTGAATTTTTATGCAAATTTTACTTGCATCATAAAATCAGATTGCGTAATATCCTTATCAACAAGAAGTAAACGGAGATCGAATTAACTATCGAATTTTATTATGGCAATAAGTGTTAAAAATCTGAATTTTTTTTATGGTTCAACCCAAGCATTATTTGATATCAATTTAACCGCTCAAGATGGCGATGTGCTTGTTTTGCTTGGTCCTAGTGGCGCAGGAAAAAGCAGTTTAATTCGGACATTGAATTTGCTTGAAGCCCCGCAATCAGGGCAATTAAGTATCGCGAATAATCAATTTGATTTATCAAAAAATAGCGATCCCAAAGCCATTCGCCAATTACGTCAACAGGTCGGTATGGTATTCCAACAATACAATTTGTGGCCGCATTTAACCGTAATGCAAAATTTGATTGAAGCACCAATGAAGATTTTAGGCTTAGATCAAGCGACAGCCAAAGCACAGGCATTAGAACTGCTCGCACGTTTACGTTTAGATCAACAAGCTGACCGTTACCCACTGCATTTGTCAGGCGGGCAACAACAACGTGTTGCCATTGCACGTGCATTAATGATGAAACCAGAAGTTTTGTTATTTGATGAACCTACCGCAGCACTCGATCCTGAAATTACAGCACAAATTGTATCCATCATTCAGGAATTGCAAGAAACGGGCATCACACAAGTGATTGTTACGCACGAAGTTGGCGTTGCTCGCAAGGTTGCCACGAAAGTGGTGTATATGGAACAAGGGCATATTGTGGAAGTTGGCGATGTAAATTGCTTTGAACAACCACAAACTGACGCATTTAAACATTATTTATCTCACTCTGAATAAGGACTCACATTATGAAAAAATTACTTTTAGCTAGCTTACTTATGGGCTCAACTCTCGCAGCACAAGCACAAGATATTACGTTCGCAATGGAACCAAGCTATCCGCCGTTTGAACTTACCACTGAAAAAGGGGAAATTGTTGGTTTTGACGTGGATATTGCCAATGCGATTTGTCAGCAAATCCAAGCGACTTGCCATTTTAAAAGCCAAGCCTTTGATGCGTTAATTCAAAGTGTGAAAACAAAACGGATTGATGCTGTAATTTCAGCAATGGATATTACTGAAGCCCGTGCCAAACAAGTGGCATTTAGCAATCCTTACTATGATAGCTCCGCGAGTTTCATTACCTTAAAAGACAAAAGTTTAGCGGATGCGAAGACCATTGGGGTGCAAAACGGTTCAACTTTCCAACAATACATTACTAGCGAAGCAAAACAATATAAAACGCTTTCTTATACCTCATTACAAGATGCGTTATTGGAATTAAAAAATGGGCGTATTGATGCGATCTTCGGTGATACTGCCGTGTTAGCGGATATGCTAAATAAAGAACTAAGCTTTGCTTTCAGTGGCGATAAAGTAACTGACAAGAAATATTTTGGTAATGGTTTAGGTATCGCGGTCAATAAAAACAACCAAGCGTTAGTTGAACAGATTAATAAGGGATTAGCCGCGGTCAAAACCAGTGGTGAATATCAAAAAATTTACGATAAATGGATGACAAATAAATAATTTATGTTTGTAGATTATCTTCCAATTATGGGTACCGCAACGCTAATGACCTTGGCGTTGGCGGTCACCTCATTACTCTGCGGATTAATCATCGCGATGTTGTTTGTGAGCTTAGAGAGTCATAAATCGCGTTATATCAGCCAACCTTCATCAGTCTTTATCGCTCTATTGCGCGGTTTACCTGAAATCATCGTGGTTTTGCTGATTTACTTCGGTTCAACGCAATTAGTTGAAATGATAACGGGCGAATTTATTGAATTTAGCCCCTTTGGGTGTGGTGTGGCAGCCTTATCTATCATCTTTGCCGCCTATGCTTCACAAACACTACGTGGTGCAATCCAAGCGATACCAGTTGGACAATGGGAAAGTGCCGCGGCACTAGGATTAAGTCGCCCTTATGCCTTTTTCCATATTATCTTGCCACAAGTTTGGCGACACGCTTTACCAGGGTTAAGCAACCAATGGCTAGTGTTGCTTAAAGATACCGCACTTGTTTCATTAATTGGCGTGGATGACTTGATGCGTCAAGCACAGTTGGCAAATACCAACACCCATCAGCCATTTACTTGGTATGGTTTTGGTGCATTGTTGTATCTCGCTATTACGCTTATCAGCCAATATTTTATTCGCAAATTAGAGTTACGCATCACGCAATTTGAACGGGGGAGTTGTTAATGTTTCAAGATTACGCTATGACTATTATGCAAGGCATTCCAACCAGTTTAGCCTTGACGTTAGTTGCATTACTACTCGCCTTTGCCTTAGCCGTATCAATGACTTTCATTTTGTCATCAAATAATGCTGTACTAAAATGTTTGGTTAATGGCTTTGTGACGCTCTTTACTGGCACACCATTGTTAATTCAATTTTTCTTAATTTACAATGGCCCTGGGCAATTTCAATGGGTAGTGGACAGTCCATTTTGGGCGGTGTTATCTAATGCGTGGTTTTGTGCAATGCTCGCCCTTGCATTAAACAGTGCGGCTTATTCAACCCAGTTGTTCCAAGGTGCAGTTAAAGCGATTTCCAAAGGGCAATGGGAAAGTTGTGCCGCGCTCGGTTTAAGTCGCTGGCAAACCCTAAAAATTTTAATTCCTTATGCGTTGAAACGGGCGTTGCCTTCATATAGCAATGAAATTATTTTGGTATTCAAAGGCACTTCCCTTGCTTCAACCATTACCATTATGGATATTATGGGCTATGCGCGCCAATTATACGGCACAGAATATGATGCTATCACTATCTATGGCATTGCGGGGGCAATTTATCTGATTATCACAGGTATTGCGACCTTGTTACTACGCCGACTCGAACGGAAAGTGCTATCATTTGAACGCTTTGACAGTATAAAAACAGCATAGTCAATATTGTAAAAAACCGCGGTCAAAAAAACGATTAAATTTTTAACCGCGGTTTTCTTTCTCCGTTAAAATGCCATCATCTTTAGCTCAAAGTTTGGATAAGATTGAGGATTCGTTTATCTGAAATTGGATAATTAGTACCGAGTTGTTGTGCAAATAAACTCACGCGTAGTTCTTCAATCATATAGCGAATTTCCAATATTTCGGCAAGAATAGGTTTTGACTTTGGCAGTTTATGTAATAACTGCTGATAGGCTTGGCTAACCTGTTCCACACGTAACATTGAAGCTCGATCGCGGTTGCTGTCTTGCATTAACTTATCTATACGTTTATCAATCGCTTGTAAATAACGCATCAAATCAGGCAAACGCGGATAGCTGTGCTTTTCAACAAAACCAGGGAAAATCAAATTGGTTAATTGCGATTTGATATCAGATAATGCAAATGCCATATTGAAATCCATTTTACCCTTTAAACGTTTGTTTATTTCAAAACTCAAGGTCAAAATCTGTTCAACTTGTTTGGCAATTTCCACTACGGTATCGTTGAGATTCTCGCGGACGAAATCACGCAGTTTATTGAAATCACTTTCATTCCACACCACGCCACCAAAATCCGCAATTAATTTGTCCACCGCACAGGCAATACAATCATCGATCAGTTGCAGTACATTGCCAAAAGGGGCAAAATAAAGACCCAATTTTGATTTATTCGGCAATTTTTCGTGCAAATATTTAATCGGTGATGGCACATTGAGTAATAACAAGCGGCGTAAACCTTGTTGCATTGCGACACGCTGTTCATATTCCGTTTCAAACAATTTGATCCCCACCGCATCTTGCTCATCAACAATCGCAGGAAAGGCTTTCACAGAAAAACCGCGGTTCTTTTGTTCATAGTATTGCGGTAATTGTTCAAAATTCCAAATATGAATACCGCTTTGCTCAATCCCATCATCAGCAACCGCAGCAATACTTTGCTGTACGCGATCTTTGAGTTGAAATTTGAGTTGATCTAAATCCATTGACTCTGCAATTTTTTTGCCTTTATCATCAATAACGCGAAACGTCATTTTCAAATGGTTCGATACTTGTTGCCAATTCCAACTGTCGTTTTCAACACTCACACCTGTCATTCTGCGAAATTCAGTCTGAAGAGCATCAAGTAACGGGTTTTGCATTGGAGTTACACGTGCTAAAAATGCTTCGGCATAATTAGGGGATGGCACAAAATTACGACGTAACGCTTTCGGCAAAGATTTAATCAACGCCACGATCAATTCGTGACGCAGACCAGGGATTTGCCATTCAAAACCTTGCATTTCAACTTGGTTTAGCAACGGTAAAGGAATATGCACGGTAACACCATCCGCATCGCTACCAGGTTCAAATTGATAACTGAGTTTTAACTTCAAATTCCCCTGTTGCCAATAATTCGGGAAATCTAACTCACTGACTTTATTCGCATTATCATTAATTAAAAAGGATTTTTCAAAATTCAATAATTCAGGATCACGCTGACGGGCTTTTTTCCACCATTGATCAAAGTGGCGACTAGATACCACTTCGCTACCAATCCGTTGATCGTAAAATTCAAAAAGAGTCTGTTCATCCACTAAAATATCGCGGCGGCGAGATTTATGTTCAAGCTCTTCTACTTCACGAACAAGCCGTTGATTTTCTTTGAAAAATGGATAATTCGTTACCCAATCCCCTTCAACTAAAGCACTACGAATAAAGAGTTCTCGGCTTAAAACTGGGTCTATATTGCCATAATTTACTGGACGATTTGCGATAATCGGCACACCATATAACGTCACCTTTTCATTCGCCAACACCGCACCTTTTGATTTTGACCAACGTGGTTCTGCGTAAGATATTTTGACTAAACGTTTAGCAAGTGGCTCAATCCATTCAGGTTCAATCTCCGCCACCATTCGTCCCCACAATTTGCTCGTTTCCACCAACTCTGCTGCCATACAAAATTTAGGTTGTTTCTTAAATAACGCTGAATTAGGGAAAATAGAAAAATGAGCGTTACGCGCCCCCCAATAATTCGCCTTTTCATTATCTTTCAAGCCAATATGCGATAATAATCCACTTAATAAAGCACAATGAATAGCTTGATATTGTGCAGGTGCTGAGTTGATTGGCAGCCCCATTTCTCGCACGGTTAAACGAATTTGGTGATAAATATCTTGCCATTCACGAACCCGCAGATAATTGAGAAAATCTTTTTGACATTGGCGGCGAAATTGATTTTTTGATAGCGTTTTTTGCTGTGCTTGAATCTCGTTCCATAAGTTCAAAAAAGCAAGAAAATCGGATTTTTTATCCCAAAATCTGCGGTGTTTTTGATCCGCGGTTTGTTGCTTGTCCGCTGGGCGTTCTCTGGGATCTTGAATAGATAACGCTGCTACAATAATCATCACTTCGTGTAAACAGGAAAATTGCACCGCACTCAATAGCATTTTAGCTAAACGGGGATCAACGGGTAATTGGGCTAATTGACGACCTGTTGGCGTCAGTTGACGCTGTTCGCCTTGCTTGGTTTTCACCCATTGAAATGCTTGTAATTCTTCTAATAATTTAATCCCGTCTTGAATATGGCGTTTATCAGGCGCATCTACAAAAGGAAACGCGGCAATATCATCTAAGCCGAGTGCGGTCATTTGCAAAATAACCGCGGCCAAATTCGTGCGTAAAATTTCTGGATCGGTAAATAACGGGCGTGAATTAAAATCCTCTTCGGAATATAAACGAATGCAAATCCCTTCCGATACCCGTCCGCAACGCCCTTTACGTTGATTAGCGGAAGCTTGCGAAATAGGCTCAATGGGTAAACGTTGCACTTTGGTGCGATAACTATAACGTGAAATGCGTGCCGTACCAGGATCGATCACATATTTAATCCCGGGCACAGTCAACGAAGTTTCTGCCACATTGGTTGCTAAAACAATTCGATTTAATCCACTTGGGTGAAAAATTTTATTTTGCTCTTGTGCTGACAAGCGTGCATACAACGGCAAAATTTCGGTATGATGTAATGCTTGCTTATGCAAAGCTTCGGCTACATCGCGAATTTCTCGTTCCCCATTTAGGAAAATTAAAATGTCGCCACGCCCTTCCGCTTGCAATTCATCTACGGCATTTAAGATCCCTTGGAGTTGATCTTGCTCATCACTCTCAGTGATAGGACGATAACGAACTTCCACGGGGAACGTACGCCCCGAAACTTCAATAATCGGGGCATAATTAAAATGGTGTGAGAACCGTTCAACATCAATAGTTGCTGACGTAATAATCACCTTTAAATCGGGGCGTTTTGGTAATAACTGCTTTAGATAGCCTAAAATAAAATCATTATTTAAACTGCGTTCGTGGGCTTCATCAATAATCAAACAATCATATTGATTTAAAAAGCGATCTTGCTGAATTTCCGCCAGCAAAATCCCATCTGTCATTAATTTTATTTGCGTTTCGTCACTAATTTGATCGTTGAAACGCACTTTATAACCGACTAATCCGCCCAATTCACAATGCAATTCTTCCGCGATACGCGTAGCAACAGAACGTGCAGCTAAACGCCGTGGTTGAGTGTGTCCAATCAGCCCTTTTTTGCCCAACCCTAATTCTAAGCACATTTTAGGCAATTGCGTTGTTTTACCAGACCCCGTTTCCCCAGCAATCACAACCACTTGATGCTGAGCAATAATCTTCTCAATTTCTGCTCGGCGTTGGCTTACAGGCAAATTATCAGGGAACGTAATCTGTTCGGGAATCGCTTGACGTTGTTGTAAGCGTAGCTTGGCTTGATCAATTTGTTGAGTGATTTCGGCTGTCACACGCTCCTGCGTTTGAATATTCTTGATTTGCCCCAAGCCCCGAATACGTGCAAGCAAACGACGTTGATCCAAAATCATCATTGAATTAAGCTGTTGGAATAACGCTTGTTGAACAGGATTAAAGGGTTGTTTTGATTTAGATTTTGAGATTACTTTTGACATCAATTAAAACTTTCCTAAAATAACCGCTAAAATGCCCGCGGCAATTAATGGACCAACTGGAATACCGCCTAAAAAAGCCACGCCAATGATAGTACCAATTAATAAGCCCGTTAAAATACTGGGTTGAGTTGACATTAATGGCACGCCTTTACCCGCTAGCCAAGCCACCAACATTCCCACCGCAATTGCCACTAACATTTTCCAATTTAATATTTCATCCCAACTTGATAATGCAATACGTCCAGACACCAAGGGAGCAAGCACCCCAATGGTTAAAATAATTACCCCAATATTCAAGCCATATTTATCAAAAAAGGGAATATACTTCGCCAAAAAGCTCTGCTGCATAAATAGCAATACTAAAGAAGATAAGGTGATCGAATTATTATTGCTTAATACCCCAAGTAAAATTAATAACACAAGCAACAATGCAATCGGATTAAATTGTAATGACATAGTTTCCCCACCGTCTTTTTCTACAACGCCACTAATATTTTGGTATCGGTTAGATAAAATTTAGCATCGGATTATAGCAATACAAGGCAATGATTACTACAATCCCCACAAGATTTCCCCAATACATCGCCAACTTATCCCAACTTCATAAAATTTATTTGACAAAATAAGCGTAAATCGTTATTTGTATAGACACACAAATTTTATTGGAATTTAGAAGGAAATATTTATGGCTAATTTATCTGTTGCGAAATTTGGCGGTACCAGTGTCGCCAACCACACAGCAATGACAGCTTGTGCGAACATTGTACTTGCCGATCCCAATACTCGCGTAGTAGTGCTCTCCGCTTCTGCGGGCATTACCAACTTATTAGTTGAATTAGCAAACGGCTGTGATGCCCCGAAACGAGCTAAATTGCTCGGCGAAGTTCGCCAAATTCAAGAAAACATCTTAAATGAATTGCAAGACGATAGCCACGTTCGCCCCGACATTGAACTATTACTAAACAACATTGAATCCCTAGCAGAAGCTGCCAGTTTAGCCACGTCCAATGCACTTACTGATGAATTAATTAGCCACGGCGAAATGATGTCATCTAAAATTTTCATTCAAATATTACGTGAACTCAATACGCAAGCGACTTGGCTTGATATCCGAACTATCGTCGCCACTAATGATAATTTTGGTAAAGCGGTACCAAATGATGAACAAACCCAGAAAAATAGCGACAATATTCTCAAACCGCTTATTAACCGCGGTGAATTAGTAATTACACAAGGGTTTATTGGCCGCGATCCAAAAGGACGTACCACCACCTTGGGTCGGGGCGGTTCCGATTATTCCGCCGCCCTACTCGCTGAAATATTACACGCCAAAGATGTATTAATTTGGACTGACGTTGCAGGGATTTACAGCACCGATCCCCGTGTTGTACCTGCAGCACAACGTATTGACACAATGAGCTTTGCTGAAGCCGCTGAAATGGCAACTTTTGGTGCCAAAGTCTTACACCCAGCTACCTTACTGCCTGCTGTGCGTAGCAATATCCCCGTGTATGTAGGTTCAAGTAAAGCCCCACAAGAAGGCGGCACTTGGGTAACACGCGATCCCCAACCGCGTCCAACATTCCGAGCTATCGCACTACGCCGCGACCAAACCTTATTAACGCTTTCAAGCTTAAGTATGCTACACGCACAAGGCTTTTTAGCGAAAATTTTTGGTATTCTCGCTAAACATAAAATCTCTGTTGATACCATTACCACTTCAGAAGTGAGCATCGCTCTTACCTTAGATAAAACGGGATCAGCATCATCAGGTGCAGAACTTTTATCCAATGATTTACTCAGCGAACTCAGCGAAGTTTGCTCGGTAAAAGTGGATACAGGGTTATCACTCGTAGCATTAATCGGCAATGATCTTCATCTTAGCAGTGGCGTAGCAAAACACATTTTCAGTGCTTTAGAGCATTACAGCGTGCGTATGATTAGCTACGGTGCAAGCACAAATAATATTTGTATGCTCGTACCAAGCACACAATCAGATGATGTCGTGCGTGCACTTCACGCCGAATTATTTGAATAATCAGTTTTTTCTTTTATACCGCGGTCAAAATATTAGATTATTTTCAAAAAATAATAAAATTTTTGACCGCGGTATTCGCCTATTTCGGTAACTATCAAGCCATTCCCTTCGCTCGCTTTCCAAGTTTTTATTGCTTTTTTGCCATTTATCGCTAGAATAAGCCACTCTTGTCATCGCTGAATTAGAGATCGGCGAATGATGTATCATCAACCCTTAACTAAAAAGGAAAAAATATGTCTCTAAGCGTAGAACAAAAAGCAAAAATCGTTGCTGAATTCGGTCGTGATGCAAAAGATACTGGTTCATCAGAAGTTCAAATTGCATTATTAACTGCACAAATCAACCACTTACAAACTCACTTTGCTGAGCATAAAAAAGACCACCATGGTCGCCGTGGTTTATTACGTATGGTTTCACGCCGCCGTAAACTTTTGGACTACTTAAAACGTACCAATCTAGCACTTTACTCTGAAACTATCGCACGTTTAGGTTTACGTCGCTAATTAACGGTTTACAAAAGCTCTCACTTGAGAGCTTTTTTCTTGCCCTTAACCCATCATACCGTGGTCAAAATTTTAACTATTTTTTGATTAATATTGTTTTAAAAACAATCAATTGAATCATTTTTTATTTTTATTCTTGACATAAAAACACAAAATCCGTATTATCCACTCCACTTAAATCACGGAGGAATGGTCGAGTGGTTGAAGGCACCGGTCTTGAAAACCGGCGAGGGTTTACGCCCTCCGTGAGTTCGAATCTCACTTCCTCCGCCACTTCAAATTATTTATCAATAGACCATCCTAACGTTATCTTAAACAATTATTATTTCAAGTGATTAAAATTATTCGCTTAATTAAATTTAACTGGATAATTCTCTCAAAATTCTCTATAATTCACCGAAATTTTACGCCGAATGGCGTTTTGTTCTTTAATACTGTCAAGTGGAAAAACTATGAATCCAATGCTTAATATTGCAATCCGTGCAGCGCGTAAAGCGGGTAATGTGATTGCCAAAGGCTATGAGCACCGAGATAGCGTGCAAGCCACCGTAAAAAGTACGAATGATTATGTCACCAATATTGATAAAGCAGCAGAAGCGAGCATCATTGAAGTGATTAAAACCTCTTATCCTGAACACGCAATTATCACCGAAGAAAGTGGTGCATTAGCGGGTAAAGAAAACGATATTCAATGGATTATTGATCCCCTTGATGGTACCAATAACTTTGTCAAAGGTTTTCCACAATTTTGCGTTTCTATTGCCATTCGTGTTAAAGGTCGCACCGAAGTAGGCGTAGTTTACGATCCTATCCGTAACGAACTTTTTACCGCGGTGCGTGGCGAAGGTGCTAAACTCAACGATATGCGTTTACGCGTGGATAATAAGCAAGAATTACAAGGTGCGATTATCGCCACAGGCTTCCCATTTAAACAAACCCACTCAATGCATTTACAATTTGCGATTATGCAAAGCCTTATTGAACAGTGTGCAGATTTCCGCCGTGCAGGTGCTGCTGCACTGGATTTATGCTATGTTGCAGCAGGTCGCGTAGATGGTTATTTTGAAATTGGTCTAAAACCTTGGGATTGTGCTGCTGGCGAATTAATCGTGCGTGAAGCTGGTGGATTAGTCACTGATTTCAATGCTGGGCATAACTATTTAGCAAGTGGGAATATCGTTGCAGCCCCTGCTCGCGTCTTAAAAGAAATGCTTGCACGGATTCAATCTTATTCCAATGGGCAAGCTAACTAAAATATCAATAAGTAGATTTTAATAAAAACCGCGGTCTAAATTTCCTTTGAATTTTAGACCGCGGTTTTTTAGTCTGAAATCTTAAAGGTCGCAATATAATTTGCACTCACGTCTTGGTTAAACCAAAAATGTGCATTGAATGGGTTGTAATGGTAACCTTTTATATCAACACATTGCAGCTTACTCTGCTCTGCCCAACTAATTAATTCCGCGGGTTTAATAAATTTATCGTAATCGTGCGTTCCTTTCGGTAATAATTTGAGAAGGTATTCCGCCCCAATCACAACCAATGCCCAAGCTTTAAAAGTGCGATTAATTGTAGAAAAAATCAACGTGCCATTCGGTGCTAATAACTGACGACAGCTTTCAATAATAGAATGGGGTTCTGGAACGTGTTCTAACATTTCCATACAAGTAATCACATCAAATTTAGGTAAATTCTGCTCCGCCCGTTGCTGTACAAATTGTTCAATCGTGATTTGTTGATAATCAATGTCCAAATTATTTTGTTTAGCGTGCTGACGAGCAACGGTTAACGGCGCACTTGACATATCAATTCCCGTCACGTTCGCTCCTTGCTTAGCCATTGCTTCAGCAAGAATACCGCCACCGCATCCTACATCTAACACATTTTTCGCAAATAATCCCTGCGATTTATCTAAAATATATTGCAAGCGTAACGGATTAAATTGATGAATAGGTTTGAAATCCCCATTGGGATCCCACCAAGTTGCTGCCATTTTCTCAAATTTATCCAATTCTTGCTGATCAATATTTTGCATTATCTGTCCGTTAATTATCGTATCAAATGAACCATCATTATTGCCTAAATTCAACAAAATTTCACTATAAAATTAGTTAAATAGGGGATATTATGCTATAATTTCAGGCAATTTTTCAGAAAGATTTAGGATAACAAATGAGCGAGTTAGTTCAAGATATTACCCCTGTGAGTATTGAAGAAGAATTGAAGTCTTCTTATCTCGATTACGCTATGTCGGTCATCGTCGGGCGAGCCTTGCCTGATGTACGAGACGGATTAAAACCTGTGCATCGCCGCGTATTATTTTCAATGGATCAAAGTGGTAATACCCATAATAAAGCCTATGTAAAATCTGCACGTGTCGTCGGTGATGTGATCGGTAAATATCACCCACACGGAGATAGCGCCGTCTATGATACGATAGTGCGTATGGCACAACCTTTCTCATTACGTTATATGCTCGTTGACGGGCAAGGTAACTTTGGTTCAATAGATGGTGATGCGCCTGCGGCAATGCGTTATACCGAAGTGCGTATGCAAAAAATTACGCAAGAATTATTGACCGATTTAGATAAAGAAACCGTGGATTTCTCGCCAAACTACGATGGCAAAGAAATGATCCCCGATGTATTGCCAACCAAAATTCCCGCATTATTAGTCAATGGTTCATCTGGTATTGCGGTAGGTATGGCAACCAACATTCCTCCGCATAATTTAAACGAAGTATTAGACGGCTGTTTAGCCTATATAGATAATGAAGATATTAGCATTGATGAGCTAATGCAATTTATTCCGGGTCCTGATTTTCCAACCGCTGCGTTGATTAATGGGCGTAAAGGCATTGAAGATGCTTATAAAACGGGGCGTGGGAAAGTCTATGTGCGTGCACGAGCTAGCGTTGAAACTAACGATAAAGGGCGTGAACACATCATTATCACAGAACTACCTTATCAAGTAAACCGAGCGAAATTAGTTGAAAAAATTGCCGAACTTATTCGTGAAAAACGCATTGAAGGCATCAGTGGTATTTTAGATCTTTCAGATGAAAACACCCATATTGATATTGAAATCAAACGCGATGCGGTAGGGGAAGTGGTATTAAACAACCTTTATGCACTAACCCAAATGCAAGTGACGTTCGGGATCAATATGGTCGCCTTAGACCACGGTCAGCCGAAATTATTTAATTTAAAACAAATTATTGAAGCCTTTATTAAGCATCGCCGTGAAGTTGTCACACGCCGAACCGTATTTGAATTGCGTAAAGCACGCGAACGTACGCACATTTTAGAAGGGTTAGCGATTGCATTAGCAAATATTGATCCTGTTATTGAATTAATTCGTGCATCAAAAACCGCGGAAGAAGCACGCGCAGGATTATTGGCTCGCTCGTGGCAACTTGGCAATGTTGCTGCAATGCTTGATGCCGCAGGAGCAGATATTTCACGCCCTGAAGATTTAGATGCGGAATTAGGCGTTCACAACGGTGAATATCGTCTTTCTGATGCCCAAGCACGCGCAATTTTAGAATTACGTTTACATCGTTTAACAGGCTTAGAGCATGAAAAAATCGTTGATGAATACAAAGCCTTATTAGTTGAAATTGGCGAATTATTGCACATTCTAAACAGCAGCGAACGTTTAAAAGAAGTTTTGCGTGAAGAACTTGAGCGTGTGAAAAATGAATTTGGCGATGCTCGTAGAACGGAAATTACCAGTGCATCAGGCGATATTAATTTAGAAGATTTAATTGCACCTGAAGATGTTGTGGTCACCCTTTCTCACGAAGGCTATGTGAAATATCAACCACTTAATGATTATGAAGCACAACGCCGTGGCGGTAAAGGTAAATCCGCAACAAAAATGAAAGAAGAAGATTTCATTGAAAAATTACTGGTTGCAAATACGCACGACACGATTTTATGTTTCTCTAGCCGTGGTCGCTTATATTGGTTAAAAGTTTATCAATTGCCACAAGCAAGCCGTGGTGCGCGTGGTCGTCCAATTGTAAATATTTTACCATTGGAAGAAAATGAACGTATCACCGCTATTTTGCCTGTTGCTGCCTATGAAGAAAATAAATTTGTTGTGATGGCAACCGCGGGCGGTATCGTGAAAAAAACGGCGTTAACGGAATTTAGTCGCCCACGTTCAACAGGTCTTATCGCTCTTAACTTGCGTGATGAAGATGAATTAATCGGTGTTGATATTACCGATGGTGAAAATGAAATAATGCTCTTCTCCGCCCAAGGTCGTGTCGTTCGTTTCCAAGAGAGTGCCGTTCGTGCAATGGGGCGGACTGCAACAGGGGTGCGTGGTATAAAATTAGCATTAAGTAATGATCTAAATGACGATGAAACCGCGGACAATAATGAGGATGTTTCTGACGATCAACAAGAAGAAACTTTAGATTTGAATATTGATAAAGTGGTTTCTCTCGTTATTCCAAAAAATAACGGTGAAATTCTGACCGCGACACAAAACGGTTACGGTAAACGAACTAGCTTAGCGGAATACCCAACGAAATCGCGTAATACAAAAGGGGTGATCTCAATTAAAGTTAGCGAACGAAACGGAAAAGTAGTTGCGGCGACTCAAGTTGAAGAAAACGATCAAATTATGTTGATTACTGATGCAGGAACGCTCGTGCGTACTCGTGTCAGCGAAGTCAGCGTTGTAGGGCGTAACACTCAAGGGGTGCGTTTAATTCGCACAACGGATAACGAACAGTTAGTCAGTTTAGAACGTATCTGTGATGTTGATGAAGAAACCGATGAAATAGAACAAAACGCAGAATAGCGTTAATCTCATTCTAAAAAGGCACGATTAGCGTGCCTTTTTTATTCGCAATAAATGATGATCTAAATCACATTCCTATGAATTCTTTGTTTTCAGATCAATGGGTAAATGCTAGAATTTTCTTAGATTTTATTTATAGTTAAGGTGATGATTATGACTCAATTCCGTATTGAAAAAGACACAATGGGCGAAGTGCAGGTTCCTGCTGATAAATATTGGGCAGCACAAACTGAACGTTCTCGCAATAACTTTAAAATTGGTCCCGCTGCCTCAATGCCAAAAGAAATTATTGAAGCTTTTGGTTATTTAAAAAAAGCCGCGGCATTTGCCAATACTGATTTAGGTGTATTGCCATTAGAAAAGCGTGATTTAATTGCGCAAGCTTGTGATGAAATTTTAGCGAACAAATTAGATGACCAATTCCCGTTAGTGATTTGGCAAACAGGTTCGGGTACACAATCTAATATGAATTTAAACGAAGTGATTGCAAACCGAGCTCACGTATTACAAGGGGGGAAATTAGGTGAGAAATCGGTTATTCACCCCAATGATGATGTAAATAAATCACAATCATCAAATGATACCTACCCGACCGCAATGCATATTGCCGCCTATAAAAAAGTGGTGGAAGTCACCATTCCAGCTGTTAAACGTTTACAAAAAACATTAGAAAAAAAATCCGCGGAATTTAAAGATGTGGTTAAAATTGGACGTACGCATTTAATGGACGCTACGCCATTAACATTAGGTCAAGAATTTTCAGCCTATGCTGCGCAACTTAACTTTGGTTTACAGGCATTAAAACATACCCTTCCCCATTTAGCACAACTTGCACTTGGCGGCACCGCAGTGGGTACGGGGTTAAATACACCAAAAGGCTATGATGTAAAAGTTGCAGAATATATCGCACAATTTACAGGTTTGCCATTTGTTACCGCGGAAAATAAATTTGAAGCTTTAGCCACTCACGATGCTGTTGTTGAAACGCACGGCGCACTTAAACAACTCGCTGTTTCTTTATTTAAAATTGCCAATGATATCCGTTTGCTTGCTTCTGGACCACGTTCAGGCATTGGCGAAATTCTCATCCCTGAAAATGAACCAGGCTCATCCATTATGCCGGGAAAAGTTAATCCGACTCAGTGCGAAGCCTTAACGATGGTTTGTGCTCAGGTGCTAGGAAATGACACCACGATTTCATTTGCAGGCACGCAGGGGCATTTCCAATTAAACGTATTCAAACCTGTTATGGCAGCTAACTTCTTACAATCAGCACAGCTTCTTGCAGATGCTTGTTTGTCATTTGATGAACATTGTGCAAGCGGCATTGAGCCGAATTATCCACGTATAAAACAACAACTTGATAATTCATTGATGTTAGTAACCGCATTAAACACCCATATTGGCTATGAAAATGCAGCTAAAATTGCCAAAACCGCACATAAAAATGGCACAACATTGCGTGAAGAAGCTATTAATTTAGGCTTAGTCACGGCAGAACAATTTGATCAATGGGTTCGCCCTGAAGATATGGTTGGGAGCCTAAAATAAGGCTTTGATATAAATCAAAACGGCGTGCAACAATAAGTTTACACGCCGTTTTTTATTGCCAAACCCTGCTCAATATCCTACTATAACACTCAACTATTTAACAATAAGGATAAAATGATGACAACAGAATTAATTTGTTATAAACGCATGCCTGTTTGGACCAAAGACAGTTTGCCAAAAATGTTCCAAGAAATGCACAATACAAAAGTCGGCACTTGGGGAAAAATCACTATTCTGAAAGGAAAACTCAAATTTTATGCCCTAGATGAAAAGGGGCAAATCATTAGTGAACACATTTTTAGTGCAAATGAAGACACGCCTTTCGTTGAGCCTCAACAGTGGCACAAGGTAGAAGCATTAAGTGATGATTTAGAATGCTATCTTGAATTCTATTGTCAAAAAGCAGATTATTTCAGTAAAAAATATAATATGACCGCCACCCATTCTGAAGTCAAAAAAGCGATTGAGATCATCAAACCTTGTAAAGTCTTAGATTTAGGTTGCGGACAAGGGCGTAATTCATTGTTTTTAAGTTTACTCGGCTATGACGTCACTGCGTGGGATCACAACCCAACCAGTCTTGAATTTCTAAAAAGCACGGCGGAAAAAGAGCAACTTGCGATGAATATCGCACAATATGATATAAATCAAGCGGCTATTCAACAGCAATATGACTTTATTTTATCTACCGTTGTATTTATGTTTTTAGATCCTGCCGCGATTCCTGCAATCATTGACAATATGCAGCAACATACCCAATCTAGCGGTTATAATTTAATTGTTGCCGCAATGGACACGGCTGATACCCCTTGCCCAATTCCGTTCTCATTTACCTTCAAAGAAGGCGAATTGAAAACCTATTATCAAGATTGGGAATTGATTAAATACCAAGAAGAACTGGGTGAATTACATAAAACGGATGCGCAAGGAAATCGAATCAAACTCAAATTTGTCACAATGCTCGCACGCAAAAAATAGCAGAAAACCGCGGCCCAAAAAACGAACGAATTTTTGACCGCGGTTTTTAATATAAAAATGCGACTCTCAGGTCGCATTTTAAAATATTCAAAAACTATGCTTTGCCATTACGGCGATCTTCTGCCATACAAACCGCGGCGGTAAAGAGAACGTCCGTTGATGAGTTTAACGCAGTTTCAGTAGAATCCTGCAATACCCCGATAATGAAACCGACCCCAATAACTTGTGCAGCAACATCATTTGAAATACCAAACAAGCTACAAGCGAGCGGAATTAAAAGTAACGAACCGCCCGCAACGCCTGAAGCACCACAAGCACAAATACTTGCCACAACACTTAACAACACAGCACTTGGTAAGGAAACATCAATACCTAACGTATAAACCGCGGCTAACGTGAGGACAGTAATGGTAATTGCCGCACCCGCCATATTAATATTTGCACCTAACGGAATCGCAACGGAATAAGTTTCTTCATCTAAACCTAGACGTTTGGATAATTCCATATTTACGGGAATATTTGCCGCTGAACTACGCGTTAAGAACGCAGTCAATCCACTTTCACGGATACACATCCAAACTAATGGGTAAGGATTACGGCGGATTTTCCAATAAACTAAAATTGGATTAACCACAAATGCCACAAAGAACATTGAACCGATTAAGACAATCAACAACTGTGCGTAACCGAGTAACGCACTTAATCCTTTATCTGATAAGGTAGAAGCCACTAAACCAAACACGCCAAGTGGTGCAAAAACAATAATGAAATGTACGATTTTAGAAATGGCTTCAGCAAAATCATTCACCACATTTTTTGTTGAATCTGATGCGTGACGTAACGTTAAACCTAAACCAATCGCCCAGGCTAAGATACCAATAAAGTTTGCATTGAATAAGGCATTAAATGGGTTGTCAATCACATTAAAGACTAATGCAGAAAGCACTTCACCAATGCCACCCGGTGGGGTTAATGAACTGTCGCCCGTTGCTAACGCCAATTTAGTTGGGAAAGCAAAGCTGGCAACGACCGCGGTCAAGGCAGCTAAAAATGTACCGATAAGATACATAATAACGATTTCTTTCATATTACTTTTTGAGCCGACTTTTTTATTTGCTAACGCCGCAATAACTAAGACGAAAACTAAAATAGGGGCAACCGAACGTAAAGAACGGACAAAAAGCTGACCAAAGAAACCCACATCTGCGGCTAAACTTGGGCTAATTAAGGCAACAATGATGCCTAATAGTAAGCCAATAAAAATACGCTTAATGAGATTTCCGTGAAATAGAAATGAGAAAAGTCGTGATGCATTCATAATTTTTTCTTTTTTTAAAAATCGTGCAATCTGCACGGGTTAACAACATAGATCAAAAAATTGATCCCCTAGGAATCAACAGATTAGCCGAATTTCTCAGGAAAGAGAATACAAAGATCAAAAAAATTTCACATTTTTGCAAATTTATTATTGACATACTGATTAAAACGACAGTATTATAATAACTGTATAAAAACACAGCCTGATTAAACCCCAGTTGTATTGTAAGGAATTATTATGAATCACGTACAAAGCACTCGTCAAAATAGACATAACCTCACAACTCATTATGGATTTTCCTATCATCCAATGCCACTTTTTGATGATGATCAAAGCGATCTCTCACATAATAAAAAACTGGATCTCAACTTATATTGCATCAAACGTCCACAACAAACCTGTTTTATTCGTGTAACTGATGCAGATTTACTCGCTTGGGGAATTAGCCAAGGTGATATGCTCGTGGTTGAGAAAAATGAATCGCTCGCTATTGGAGATTTAATTGTGGTTGAAAACAAGCATAAAATGTCAATTTATGAATTTGTTGCCCAAAACAATGGTAAATTAATTTTCTTTTCTTTAAGTTCCAAACAACAAAATATGACGATAAATAATCTGGATGAAATTTCCATTGTCGGCACAGTAACCAGTTGTATTCATCAAATGAAACCGCAACGGACGCTACGTTTTGCCGCTTGAATAAAATAAAACGCGAATTTAAATCTAAATTCGCGTTTTATTCATTCTAATCAGGTTATAGAATACGTCTTGACTGTGTATAAGTTCTTGCCCAATAACTTTCATCTAATGAGCTAATAGTTACACCTTGGCTAGAACTAGAGTGCATAAACTGATTGTTGCCGATATAAACTCCTACATGACGATTACCGCGGAAAAATACCAAATCACCCTGTTTTAATTCAGATTTATGAATTTGAGAACCAAGATAACGTTGCTCTGACGTTGAACGAGGTAATTCAATACCATACACCGCTGCAAATGTTTCTTGCATAAATGCAGAACAATCAATGCCACGATGGCTATCACCACCTAAACGATAACGAGTTCCCACCCATTCTTGATAGATCTTTGATAATTTTTTATTATTGATTGGAGCATGCACAAAATGCGTGGAGTTATAAGAAGCGTTTGCAATAACTTGCTGTGGTTGGTTAGTTTTCAAATTACCAATAAAATGATCCAACTGTTGTTGATCATTTTTTAACGCGGTTTGATGCCTCGTTGAGCTTGAACACGCAGCAAGTAAAAGTGCCACACTAATTAATAATAGTTTCTTCATCATAACTTTTTACTAATATAAATCTGTACATTAAAATCATTCTTTGATAGTACCTGATTATCTTACTGATTGCCAGTATTTATTTTCATTTTATGCACATTTTGTGATAAAAATCGCAAATTTATACATATTTTCAGGATAATTTGCATAAAAATACAAAATTTATGCTAAAAACTCCAATCCCGCGGTCAAAAATTCTCGCATTTTTATGAGAGAGCAACCTTAATTTAAGGGAAAATAAAGAAAAAACCCTAGATTTATATCTAGGGTTTCGCACTAACGACAAAATGACTGTCTATTTTTTCTTCGCTTTTGCGTTTGGTAAATCGGTAATTGAACCTTCAAACACTTCCGCGGCTAATCCAACTGACTCGTGTAAAGTTGGGTGAGCGTGGATGGTTAAGGCTAAATCTTCCGCATCACAACCCATTTCAATCGCTAAACCAATTTCGCCTAATAATTCACCGCCATTGGTTCCAACAATCGCACCGCCAATCACACGATGAGTTTGTTTATCAAAAATCAATTTAGTCATACCGTCTGCACAGTCTGATGCAATCGCACGACCTGACGCTGCCCAAGGGAATTTCGCCACTTCATAGTTAATACCTTCGGCTTTACATTCTTTTTCAGTTTTACCGACCCAAGCAACCTCAGGTTCGGTATAAGCAATAGAAGGGATCACTTTTGGATCAAAATAATGTTTTAATCCCGCAATCACTTCTGCAGCCACATGACCTTCATGCACCCCTTTATGCGCCAACATCGGTTGGCCAACAATATCGCCAATCGCGAAAATATGCGGCACATTGGTACGCATTTGTTTATCTGTATGAATGAAACCACGATCATCCACTTCAACACCTGCCACTTGTGCATCAATTAATTTTCCGTTAGGAGTACGACCGATTGCCACTAACACCGCATCATAACGGCGAGTTTCATTCGCGGCTTTACCTTCCATTGAAACGTGAATACCATCTTCTTTTGCTTCAACCGCGGTCACTTTGGTTTCAAGCAATAGATTGAATTTTTTCTCAATACGTTTCGTATAAATGTTAACCATATCTTTATCCGCAGCAGGAATAACCTGATCAAACATTTCAACAACATCAATATTCGAACCTAATGCGTGATATACCGTTCCCATTTCTAAACCGATAATACCGCCACCCATAATCAAAAGATTTTTCGGCACTTCTTTAAGTTTTAACGCATCGGTTGAATCCCAAACACGTAGATCCTCGTGCGGAATAAATGGTAATTGAATTGGGCGAGAACCTGCGGCAATAATCGCATTATCAAAATTAATGGTCACTTCGCCCTCTTCGCCTGCTACGATTATAGTGTTAGGACCAGAGAATTTACCATAGCCATTAACCACTTGTACTTTACGTTGTTTAGCCATACCTGCTAAACCGCCAGTAAGTTGGCTAATCACCTTTTCTTTCCAACCGCGGATTTTTTCAACATCGGTACTTGGCTCACCAAAAACGATCCCATGTGCAGCTAAAGCTTTTGCTTCTTCAATTACTTTAGCAACGTGTAGTAACGCTTTAGATGGAATACAACCCACATTTAAACATACACCACCTAATGTTGAAAAACGTTCAACTAATACCGTTTCCAAACCTAAGTCGGCGCAACGGAAAGCAGCAGAGTAACCAGCAGGCCCCGCACCCAATACCACAACTTGTGTTTTAATTTCTTTATTCATTTGAACCTCGTTAAATCTGTCGATTTTAACTGTTGTAAAGGGCGCAATCATCGTGCGCCCTACAAAATTACATAACTAAACGGCGTAAGTCAGACAATACACCATTAATGAATGTGATAAATCTTGCACCATCAGCCCCGTCAATGACACGGTGATCATAAGATAATGATAATGGCAACATTAACCGCGGTGTAAAATCTTTACCATTCCAAACTGGTGTCATTTCAGATTTAGACACACCTAAAATCGCAACTTCTGGTGCATTTACGATTGGCGTAAAGTGGGTACCACCAATGCCACCTAAGCTTGAAATCGTGAAACATCCGCCTTGCATATCTGATGCAGTTAACTTACCTGCACGTGCTTTTTTAGAAATTTCAGCCAGTTCGCGTGAAAGCTCAATGATGCCTTTTTTGTTCACATCACGGAATACTGGTACAACTAAACCATTTGGCGTATCCACTGCCACACCAATATTCACATATTTTTTCAAGGTTAAACGTTGACCATCTTCAGATAATGAACTATTAAAACGTGGGTAAGCTTCAAGTGCTTTTGCTGCCGCTTTCATAATAAAGACTAACGGAGTGATTTTTACATCTAATTTTTGTTTTTCAGCTAACACATTTTGTTCTTTGCGGAATTTCTCAAGATCAGTAATATCCGCTTTATCCCATTGGGTAACGTGTGGGATCATCACCCAGTTACGATGTAAATTCGCCCCTGAGATTTTTTGGATACGGCCTAATTCTACTTCTTCAGTTTCACCAAATTTGCTGAAATCAACTTTTGGCCAAGGTAACAAGCCTAAACCTGCACCATTTGCACCTGTTGAGCCAGTTGCAGCCACTGAACCACTTTCTACTGCTTTAATTGCCGCTTTCACATAAGCTTGAACGTCTTCTTTTAAGATACGGCCTTTACGTCCCGTACCTTTTACTTTATCCAAGTTTACGCCAAATTCACGGGCTAAACGGCGAACCACTGGTGTCGCGTGAGCGAAAGTCGCACTTGCCGTAACCGCATCTTGATTAACCGATGCACTACTTGCAGGCGCTACAGCCGCACTTTGTGCTGGAGCAGATGGCGTTGCAACTTGTGGCACGCTCGCTGCTGCAAGTGCCGCACCTGCCACTTCAAAGCGCATAATTAACGATCCTGTTGAAACTTTATCGCCTGATTTCACCAAAATTTCTTTCACTACGCCTGCAAATGGTGCTGGCACTTCCATTGAAGCCTTATCACCTTCAACAGTAATTAAAGACTGCTCTGCAGTCACATTATCGCCGACATTAACCATAATCTCAGTTACGTTAACTTCATCACCACCAATATCTGGTACATTTACATCTTGAACAGCACTTACCGTCGCTGTCGCAGCTGGTGCAGAAGCTTGTGGTGCAACAGTAGATCCTGCTCCCGCCACATCAAAGCGCATAATTAACGATCCTGTTGAAACTTTATCGCCTGATTTCACTAAAATTTCTTTCACTACACCTGCAAATGGCGCTGGCACTTCCATTGAGGCTTTATCGCCTTCAACGGTGATCAAAGATTGCTCTGCAGAAACACTATCGCCTACATTAACCATAATCTCGGTAACATTGACTTCATCACCGCCGATATCGGGTACATTCACTTCAACGACAGAACTCGCTGCGGGTGCATTTGCAACAGGAGCAGCGGCTGGAGATTGTGCTGGTTCGGCAGGAGAAGCTGCATCTGAGGCTGCCAATGTAAACATAGGTGTACCTGTTGTTACTTTATCGCCTACTTTGACTAATACCGCTTCAACCACACCCGCTTCAGGTGAAGGCACTTCCATTGAAGCTTTATCGCCTTCTACATTTATTACACTTTGATCTACCGCAACAGTATCGCCGGCTTTAACCATGACTTCAGTAACGGTAACTTCATCGCCACCAATATCTGGAATGTTAATTTGTTTAGACATATTCTTTTTCCTTTTCAAGATAGGGGAAAAACGCTGGCTTTTTTGACCGCGGTAATGTCCCCTTTTTACCTGAGATTATGCGTATAACGGATTCACTTTATCAGCATCAATGCCGTATTTTTTGATTGCATCAGCAATCACTTTACGATCAACTGAGCCTTGTTTTGCTAATTCGGTCAATGCCGCCACAACAACATAATGCGCATTCACTTCAAAGTGTTCACGTAGATTTTCACGGCTATCTGAACGACCGAAACCGTCCGTACCTAATACACGATAGCTTTGTGCTGGAATATAAGCGCGTACTTGTTCAGCAAATAAACGCATATAGTCTGTTGCAGCCACTGCTGGTGCATCATTCATCACTTGTGCGATATATGGCACTTGTTGTTCTGCTTCTGGGTGTAGCATATTAAAACGTTCAGCATTCGCACCATCGCGAGCAACTTCAGTAAATGAAGGAACACTATATACATCAGAAGTTACACCATACTCATCCGCTAAGATTTTTGCAGCTTCACGAACGTGACGGAAAATTGCACCAGAACCTAATAATTGTACTTTCGCTTTACCTTGACCAGTTACAGTCTCAAATTTATAGATACCTTTACGAATACCTTCTTCCGCCCCTTTTGGCATAGCAGGTTGTTCATAGGTTTCATTTAAGGTTGTAATGTAATAATACACATCTTCTTGTGCATCACCATACATACGACGCACACCATCTTGCATAATCACTGCAACTTCATAAGCATAAGCTGGGTCATAAGAAATACAGCTTGGAATCGTTAATGATTGAATGTGGCTATGACCATCTTCATGTTGTAAACCTTCACCATTTAATGTTGTACGACCTGAAGTTCCCCCGATCATAAAACCACGTGCACGTTGGTCGCCCGCAGCCCACATTAAATCGCCAACACGTTGGAAACCAAACATTGAATAATAAACAAAGAATGGAATCATTGGCACATCATTAGTTGAATAAGAGGTTGCCGCTGCTAACCAAGATGCAGTCGCACCTTGTTCGTTGATACCTTCTTGTAATACTTGACCATCAATCGCTTCACGATAATACGCTACTTGTTCGCGGTCTTGTGGGGTATAGTTTTGACCGTGTGGGTTATAAATACCAATTTGACGGAATAGCCCTTCCATACCGAAAGTACGGGCTTCATCAGCAATAATTGGCACAATATGTTTACCTACTGATTTATTTTTCAATAACACATTCAATGAACGAACAAATGCCATTGTTGTTGAAATTGGACGTGCCTGCGCTTCAAATAATTGTGCAAATTCATCTAACTCAGGCACCTCTAATTTTTGTGTGAAACGAGGTAAACGGGTTGGTAAATAACCATTTAATTTTTGACGTTGTTCATGTAAATATTTATATTCTTCTGAACCTTCAGGGAAAGTAATGTAAGGAAGTTTTTCTACTTCTTCATCAGTTAAATCAATATTAAAGCGATCACGAACATGTTTCACGCCTGACATATCCATTTTCTTAACTTGGTGCGCGATGTTTTTACCTTCAGCCGCTTCACCCATCCCATAGCCTTTAATGGTTTTCGCTAAAATAACGACAGGTTTATCTTTTACTTGTTTTGCTTTGTTAAATGCAGCAAATACTTTTAATGGATCATGACCACCACGATTCAATGCCCAAATTTCATCATCGGTCATTTCTGCGACTAATGCCGCGGTTTCAGGATATCGACCAAAGAAATGTTCACGAACATAAGCACCATCTTTTGATTTTAATGTTTGATAATCTCCATCAACCACTTCCATCATCAATTGTAATAATTTACCTGAGGTATCACGTTGTAATAAACGATCCCAACGACGCCCCCAAATAACTTTAATCACTTCCCAGCCTGCACCATTAAACAGCCCTTCTAATTCTTGAATGATTTTACCATTACCTGTTACAGGCCCATCTAAACGCTGTAAATTACAGTTAATCACAAAAACAAGGTTATCTAATTTTTCACGTGCCGCAACAGAAATACCACCACGAGATTCTACTTCATCCATCTCACCATCGCCTAAAAATGCGTAAACAGTTTGATCCGCAGTATCTTTCAATCCACGATGATGTAAATATTTTAAGAAACGTGCTTGATAGATTGCGTTCAATGGTCCTAATCCCATTGAAACAGTTGGGAATTGCCAAAATTCAGGTAATAATTTCGGATGTGGGTAAGAAGAAAGCCCTTTTCCATGTACTTCTTGACGGAAATTATCTAATTGTTCTTCGGTTAAACGTCCTTCTAAGAATGCACGTGAATAAACGCCTGGTGAAATATGACCTTGGAAGAAAACTAAATCGCCACCATTTTTTTCTGTACGTGCTTTGAAGAAATGGTTAAAACACACTTCATAAATGGTCGCTGCAGATTGGAAAGAAGACATATGTCCGCCTAATTCCAAATCTTTTTTAGATGCACGCAATACCATCATAATCGCATTCCAACGAATTGCACCACGAATACGGCGTTCTAAATCTAAATTGCCTGGATAATTCGGCTCTTCTGAAACTGGAATGGTGTTAATATAATCAGTATTCACACCTGTTGGTAAAGATACAGCATTTGAACGTGCGTGTTGCATCAATTCTTCAATAATAAATTGTGCACGTTCTACCCCTTCTTCACGGATAACTGAATCGATTGCCAATAGCCAATCATTAGTTTCGATTGGATCTACGTCATTAACCATTTTTGACATAGTCTTTTCCTTATTTTTAAGTTAATTAATAAACGTTTAATTGATAGCTATCAGCTAACATTAAACAATGGATTGATAACTAAATTCTTTTAGTAAAGAAATTTTTATATACTTCACAAAATTTTAACAAATCTGACAAAGTTTATTAGATTTTTTGAATTAAAGATAGTCATTTTTGTCTTTCCACACCATAAAAGATGAATTTTTAAACGGTATAAATGACTACGCTAATAATTTAATCGTGAAAGTAGAATTTTTCTAGAAATGTTGCAATTATAAGCGTTTTTTGCTCATTTTGTAATAGGATTTATTTAAAAGCAGTATAATTCTCAGCCTTGAACAAAAAATTGCCTTAAACCGCGGTCAAAAATTTCATTGAATTTTCTCTCCCAAACAAATTAATATTTAATATGAAATATATCGCCCACAATCAAGCCATAATAATCTTGTTCAATAATCTGCTCAACCCGTGCAGTTGGGGGACCTTGATGCAACCAATCAATAAAACGAAGCATCGCCTGAATTTGCCCTTGAGCCACTACTAAAACCGCCCCGTCAGCTAAATTTTTCACATACCCTTGCAAGCCAAGTTTTTGTGCTTGTCGCTGGGTAAAGTAACGAAAACCGACGCCTTGAACTCGTCCATAAATTGTAAATTGTCGTTTTTGCATTGTTTTTCCTGACTTTTATTCAAATTTTAGAATTTTTTTCGTCCAATCTATTTTCATTTTTACGAATTTAGCATAGCATATCTAGCGTTATCGACTATTTTATCACACTCTATTCTATTCGATAAACATAAACCAATATTTTCCTAACAGGGAAGGAGTCAATATGAAATTTCGTTTAGCTGCCATTGCTGCAGTCACTTTATTAACGAGTACCGCAAGTTTTGCTGGTGTTGTAAATAGTTCATCTAATATCGAGTTTTTGGCTATTGACGGTCAAAAAGCAAGTAAGTCCTTATTAAAAGAAACCCATTCTTTCAATGTACAAGATACCAATAAACACCAAGTTGTTGTGCGTGTATCTGATATTGTACGCAAAGGTTCTGATCGTACGTTATTTGAAAGTGATCCGATTGTTGTCACCTTCCAAGGTAGCACCGATGATATTCAAATGACTGCACCACATTTAGACAACGAACGTGACGCCAATAACTTTGCAAAAAATCCTAAAATTACAGTAAAAACCGCGTCTGGTACTGAATTACCGACTCAACAAGAATATTTAAAACAAGAAGGGTTTTTACCGGGGGTAAATTTAATTGAGAATTTATCTGAATATAATGCATCAGGTGCAGCCGCTGCAGTCCCTGCATTTGCCACTGCTACGCTACCTGCGGCTGTGCCTAATGCCGTAGTGGGTGGAAAAGTGCAAAAAGGCAAAGTAACTGTGCAAGGTGAAAATGCTGCTGAGCAAATGTTACAATACTGGTATCAACAAGCCGATAAAGAAACACAAAAACGTTTCTTAGATTGGGCAAAAAACAATAATTTGACAACTGATTAAAAAGTGAGCTAACTGCTCACTTTTTTAAAATCTAAATTAAAAAAATGGCTCTTATTCTTAATATTCTCAATTTTATATTAGGTGGCTTCGCTGTCACTATCGGATGGTTAATCGCAACTCTATTAAGTGCGATATTGATCATTACTCTACCCTATTCACGCAGCTGTTGGGAAATAACCAAAATGTCATTATTGCCCTTTGGCAATGATTTAATTCACGTCAAATATCTTGAACCAACAAATCATTGGCTCAACGCCGTAGGATCGTTTTTAAATGTAGTTTGGTTTGTTTTATTTGGTTGGTGGCTTTGCCTATTACACATCGCCTGTGGCATTATGCAATGTTGTACCATTATTGGTATTCCAACAGGCATCGCCCATTTTAAATTAGCCCAAATTTCTCTCTTTCCTGTCGGACAACGTGTCGTTCCTAAAGAAGTAGCACAGTATGCTCGTCAATCACGGGCTCAACAAGAATTCAATATTCGCTAATATACATTAAAGTATGCTGAGATCCATTTTTAAACCCAATACCATTCTAAGTGCAAAAATCATTGCTAGCTTACCCATCTTTATCGCGGTCAATATTGCCGCCATATTAGTGTGGAGTTTGGATATTTCACAGCAAAGTATGCCATTAATGTTGGGGATTATTGCGGGTGGATTAGTTGATCTTGATAATCGTCTGACAGGACGATTAAAAAATATTTTTTATACCCTTCTCGCATTTAGCATCTCATCTTTGACAGCACAGTATTTTATTGAACAAGGCTTTATCTTCACTATTGTAATGACCGCAATGACCTTCTGTTTCACAATGCTCGGCGCGGTTGGATTACGTTATAGCACCATTGCATTTGGCACCTTAATTGTCGCTATTTATACCGCATTAGCACATCAACCAAATACATTATGGTATGTTAATCCCTTACTTATCTTAGCGGGAACATTACTCTACAACACAGCTACCCTTTTCGTTTATTTATTTTTTCCGAACCGCCCTGTGCAAGAAAATGTCGCCCATTCTTTTAGTGCATTAGCAGACTATCTTGATGCAAAATCCGCGGTTTTTGATCCCGATGAAATTGAACAATTAGAGAATAAACAAATTAATTTAGCAATGAAAAATAGCCAATTAATTGCTGCATTTAATGAATCTCGCATTGCTTTATTTTACCGAATTCGCAACCAATCTCGCCATACGCGTAATAATAAATTACTCCGCTATTATTTTAGTGCACAGGAAATTCACGAACGGGCTAATTCTAGCCATTTTAACTATCGTTTATTAGTTGATCGCTTAAAAAATACCGATCTTATCTTTCGTATTCAACGCCTACTTGAATTACAAGCTCAAGCCTGTCGTGATATCGCCCAAAGTCTTAAGCAAAACCAAGATTATCATTATAACTCACGTCTAGATAAAGCTATTCTTGGCATTAACCAATCCTTTGCCCTGTATAATCAACAACATCATAGCAACCCACAAGAATTATTGTATATTCAAACGCTGTTAGAAAACTTACAATCTGTGGACTGGCAATTACGCAATATTCAACAAAACGCCCCAAAAGATCGTTCAGGGCAAAAACTTTATACCGAAAACATAACGGGATTAAGCAATATTTGGCTAACAATAAAAAGCCAATGTACGTTCAATTCACAACTCTTTCGCCACGCTATTCGCCTTGCAATTGTTGTGTTTATCGGGTGCAACCTTGCGGCATTATCTACTGTTGAACGTGGTTATTGGATTTTATTAACCATAATGTTTGTTTGCCAACCTAATTACAGTGCAACCAAACTACGCTTAAAACAACGCATCATCGGCACAATCTTAGGGGTATTAGTCGGCTCACTGCTCCCGTATATGACCTCAACCCTTGCGGCAAAACTGGGTGTTGTCGTTCTTAGTAGCACATTCTTTTTATTTTTCCGCCGTAATAGTTTCAGCTTCTCAACCTTTTTTATTACCATCCACGTTCTCGCGACTTTTGACATAATGGGGCTTGATATTTATTCAGCAACCCTACCTCGTCTGATTGATACCCTAATCGGTGTCGCTATTTCGTGGTTTGCCGTTTCATATTTATGGCCAGATTGGAAATATCTCCAATTAAATAAAGTGATACACAATGCGTTGCAAGCTGATGCGAAATATTTGCTCTATATCGTTGTACAACTCTTTTTTAGTCAAGGCGATAATTTAAACTACCGCATTGCTCGCCGCGTGGCACACGAAAAAGCCACTGAGCTCAGTAGCACAATTTCAAATATGAACAGTGAGCCGCAAAAATATGCTAGACATCTTCAGCAAGGATTTGAGCTTTTAAAACTTAATCAGTCATTACTCAGTTATATTTCAGGGCTAGGCGCTTACCGAAATAATATGAAACAATTGCGACAAAGTGCAGATTTTTTGGTACATTTTTATCCCACTGCGAAAAAAATAATTCATTTATTGAATCACATTGATCAAATCAATAAAGATCAATTTGAGTTACAACAACTTAATATTGAATTAGCTTTAAAGCAATATAGTGATAATGAAAATGTCCTCAATACCGAATTAAATGTCCCCATTCAGCAATTAAGTATGATTAACCAAATCTTACCTAATCTTTACCAAACCATAAATAGCGTAAAATCACAAAGATAGCATAGCCCCCATAAAAAACCGCGGTCAAAAATTCACGCATTTTTTTGACCGCGGTTTTATTATCTTATGTTAAACTTAAATTAATACTACGGCACGAAAGAAATTACATTATGTCTAACTTAAATTGGATCGGATTCGCACTGGGATCAGCATTTTTTGCGGGATTAACAGCGATTTTTGGTAAGCTAGGCGTGACGGGCATAAATAGTAACCTTGCAACTTTTATCCGTACTCTCGTTATTTTAGCGGTGATCGCAAGCATTATTTCCATACGCAATGAATGGCAACTACCTCAACATTTAAATGCCCGTTCGCTTTGGTTTCTCATTATTTCAGGGATCGTAACGGGGCTGTCTTGGTTATGCTATTATCGTGCATTACAGCTTGCACCAGCCTCTTGGGTTGCACCGATTGATAAACTGAGTCTTGTGATTGCCATTGGGATTGGGGTATTGGTTTTAGGCGAACCTTTAAGCTGGAAATTGGTTATCGGTTCGTTATTCATCGTAACGGGCGTACTCGTTTTAGCGTTTTAATTGAGAAAATGCTGACTTTTCGCTACAATGCGTGCTTATTTTTAAATTTTATTTCACCTTTAGTAAGTTAAGAGTCAATATGGCAGAAATCAAACTCATTGTCGGCTTGGGCAACCCTGGCGATAAATACGCAGATACACGTCACAACGCAGGCGAATGGTTGTTACAACGTTTAGCAACTCGCTTAAATTTTAGCTTTAAAGATGAACCTAAATTTTTTGGTAAAACGGCAAAAACCGTTATCCAAGGTAATGAAGTGCGTTTTCTCATTCCAACCACCTTTATGAATTTAAGTGGAAAAGCGATCGGGGCATTAGCAAATTTCTACCGTATTCAACCCGAACAAATTTTAGTGGTACACGATGAACTCGATCTTCCCCCTGGCGTAGCCAAAATTAAACAAGGGGGCGGACATGGCGGACACAATGGTTTACGTGATAGCATTGCCCAATTAGGCAATAACAAAAATTTTTATCGTTTACGCGTGGGAATTGGGCATCCTGGGAACAAAAATTTAGTCGCCGCTTATGTATTAAATAAACCCTCACCGCAAGATAGCCAGCTCATTGAGCAAGCACTTGATGAAGCTGCGGTTTGTGTGGAAATACTGTTAAAAGACGGCATCACCAAAGCCACTAACCGTTTAAACGCATTTAAAGCAAATTAAGCATTAACGAATTTTATCAAAGAAGGAAACACTATGGGATTCAAATGTGGCATAGTTGGGTTACCCAACGTCGGTAAATCAACCTTATTTAATGCCTTAACTAAAGCGGGTATTGAAGCAGCAAACTATCCATTCTGTACAATTGAGCCGAATACTGGGGTCGTGCCAATGCCTGATCCACGTTTAGACGCCTTAGCGGAAATCGTAAAACCTGAACGCGTTTTGCCAACCACAATGGAATTTGTGGATATTGCTGGCTTAGTCGCAGGAGCAAGTAAAGGCGAAGGACTAGGCAATAAATTTTTAGCCAACATTCGTGAAACCGATGCGATCGGGCACGTAGTACGCTGTTTTGAAAATGATGATATTGTTCATGTAGCTGGCAAAATTGACCCGATTAATGATATTGAAACCATCAATACCGAACTAGCGTTAGCGGATTTAGATAGCTGTGAACGTGCGATTCAACGCTTACAAAAACGTGCCAAAGGTGGCGATAAAGACGCTAAATTTGAGTTAAGTGTAATGGAAAAAATTCTTCCTGTTCTTGAAAATGCGGGAATGATTCGTTCTGTGGGACTGGATAAAGATGAATTAGCGGCTATTAAAAGCTATAACTTCCTCACTCTTAAACCAACAATGTATATCGCTAACGTCAATGAAGACGGTTTTGAAAATAACCCTTATTTAGAACGCGTGCGTGAAATTGCACAACAAGAAGGGGCAGTTGTGGTGCCTGTTTGTGCGGCGATAGAAGCGGAAATCGCAGAATTAGACGATGATGAAAAAGTTGAATTTTTACAAGATTTAGGTATTGAAGAACCAGGTTTAAACCGTGTGATTCGTGCAGGTTATGCGTTATTAAATTTACAAACCTATTTTACCGCGGGCGTAAAAGAAGTGCGTGCGTGGACAGTGGCAATTGGTGCGACTGCACCTAAAGCCGCAGCGGTTATTCATACCGATTTTGAAAAAGGGTTTATCCGTGCTGAAGTGATCGCTTATTCAGACTTTATTCAATTTAAAGGCGAAAATGGGGCAAAAGAAGCAGGAAAATGGCGTTTAGAAGGCAAAGATTATATCGTACAAGATGGCGATGTAATGCATTTCCGTTTTAACGTTTAATCCATTCTATGTAGGTTGTGCGGTGTTCAATTTGGCAAAGCTTAAGTTGAGCACCGCATTTTTATATACCACTCAAATCAAGGCATATTTATGCAACCAGTTACTATGCAATCAATTACTCTCCTTGACGGCGGAATGGGGCGCGAATTAGCTCGCCGTGGAGCCCCCTTCCGTCAACCTGAATGGTCGGCTCTCGCACTTTATCAACAACCCAGTGCTATCGAGCAAATCCATTGCGATTTTATTACCAGTGGCGCGCAAGTTATTACCACCAATAGCTACGCTGTGGTGCCGTTTCATATCGGCGAACAACGCTTTCAAGCCGATGCCAAAACCCTTACTGAATTAGCAGGTCGTTTGGCGAAAAATGCGGTAAAAACCACGGTCAAAAATTCAGCCAATTTTTGCCGTATTGCTGGCTCATTACCGCCATTATTTGGTTCCTATCGCCCTGATTTATTTCAAGTTGATCGGGTAAAAGAGCTTGCCTTACCTTTAATTGAAGGGCTATCGCCCTATGTAGATTTCTGGCTTTGTGAAACTCAAAGTGCCATTATAGAACCACAAATGATTCAACCTTTACTCCCCGATGATCGTCCACTTTGGGTATCGTTTACCTTGCAAGATGAACAACCTAGCACACAACCTTGTCTGCGTTCAGGGGAAAGCGTTCAGCTCGCGGTTGAAAAAATGGTTGAACTTGGAGTATCGGCAATTTTATTTAATTGTTGCCAACCCGAAGTGATTGAAAATGCCATTCATATTACCAAAAGCACGCTAACCGCATTAAACGCATCCCATATTCAGATCGGTGCTTACGCTAACGCCTTTCCGCCACAACCACAAAATGCGACCGCCAATGATGGCTTAGACGACATTCGGCAAGATCTCGATTCGCAAGCCTATTTAGGTTGGGCGAAAAAGTGGGCTAACGCTGGAGCAACGCTCATTGGCGGTTGCTGTGGGATAGGGCCCGAACACATTCGTGCGTTAGCCGATTACTTTAAACCCTAATTTCATTTTTCAGCATTATTGGAAATTCTATGTCAAATAAAAAAATTGGATTATTCTCTCTAACCGCTCTGGTGCTAAGCTCAATGATCGGTTCGGGCATTTTTAGCTTGCCACAAAATATGGCACAAGTCTCAGGGGCACAAGCATTATTAATCGGTTGGACAATCACAGGTGTCGGCATTATTTTCCTTGGCTTATCCTTCTTTTTCATTTCACGCCTACGTCCCGATCTTGACGGTGGTATTTACACCTACGCACGCGAAGGCTTCGGCGATTTAGTCGGTTTTCTCTCTGCTTGGGGCTACTGGCTATGTGCTACCATCGGCATTGTTGGCTATTTAGTGGTGGCATTTGAAGGCATTGGCACATTCACCGACAGCGAATCTTTCAAGCTATTCGGGCAAGGCAACACTATCGCAGCATTTATTGGGGCGTCTATTATCGTTTGGTTAGTGCATTGGCTGATTTCTGACGGAATTAAAGAAGCGGCATCAGTTAATCTTATCGCCACTGTTGTGAAAGTGTTCCCACTCATTTTGTTTATTGTACTCGCTCTGATTTTCTTTAAGCCCACAACTTTCGCACAAGATTTCAATGGCTCCGCTCTCAACAATAGCACCCTTGAACAAGTCAAGGATACAATGCTTATTACCCTGTGGGTCTTTACTGGCGTAGAAGGGGCATCCGTGCTATCTGCTCACGCTAAGCGTAAATCCGATGTCGGCTTAGCAACCGTGTTAGGGATCATTATCGCACTGGGGCTATATGTTGCCATCACGGTACTATCACTTGGCATTTTACCGCGTGAAACCATTGCTAACTTACCCAATCCATCAATGGCAGATTTACTGTCATCAATGATTGGCAATAGCGGGAAAATCATTATCACGCTCTGCTTAATCGTGTCAGTGCTAGCCTCTTATATTAGCTGGACAATGTTTTCTGCGGAAGTGCCTTACCGCGGTTCAAAACAAGGTGCGTTTCCTAAAATTCTTGATAAAACTAACGCCAATGGCACGCCAATTAATTCCCTTTGGTTCACGGGGTTAGTCGTACAATTTTGCTTATTTTTAGTGCTGATGACAGGCAAAAGCTACAACACGTTATTACTCATTTCCACCTCAATGATCCTTGTGCCTTATTTTTTAATCGGTGCGTATTTATTCAAACTCGCACGCCAACAAAACGCCAAATGGTATATTAAATTGACGGGCTTAATAGCAAGCCTCTATGGACTATGGATTTTATACGCTGCAGGATTAGATTATCTGCTTCTTTCAGTCGTGTTATATGTACCAGGCATTGCCCTATTTCTCTATTCCAATTATCAACATCATAAACAAATTAAGTTGAATCAATTTGAACAGGGTTTGCTCGCAATCTTTTTATTATTTTTTGTGTATGCACTCTATCGCTTACCCGAATTGCTTGCTTGATTTCGCTATGCAAAACCGCGGTCAAAAATTCAAACGTTTTTTTGACCGCGTTTTTTGTCATTATAATGTGAATAGGCATAAAAAAATCCCGCTCAACGCGGGATTGTTATATGCAAACAAATTAAAATTTTTGTACAAAATCTGCATAACCTTGAATGAAGTTTTGCAACATTTCCGCAACAGGCTCAACAACGATCTCGCCTTTATCATTGAATAACGAGAACACTTGTGAAATATTCGCATTCAATGTATAAACAGGCATTGCCACAAATCCTGCGGATGCAATAGTGCGTAATTGATCAGCCACACGAACACCACCTTGCATTGCACCGCCTAACGTCACAATCCCTGCAGGTTTGCCAGGCCAAAGGGTTTTACCCATTGGACGTGAAGCCACATCAATCGCATTTTTAATCATCGCAGGAATCGCACCATTATGTTCAGGGGCAATAAATAATACCGCATCACTTTTCGCAATTTGCTCACGGAAACGAGTATATTCTGCAGGACTATTTTCATCTAAATCACGATCATATAATGGTAAATCAGCGATTTGGATTAGGTTTAATTGAATTGTTGCTGGCGCAACTTGCGTTAGATAATTAAAAACTAATTTTGAAAATGATGTTTTACTGTTGCTACCAATTAGCACGGCGACTTGTTTTGTCATAATATTTCCTCTATACAATAAGGTAAAAATAAGTGTGTTGATTATAATCTATCTAGATAATAAAAAAATCCTTAATTAATTGAAAGACTATCAACTAAAAGTTAATAATCATTGCTTTTCAAGGGTTTTGCCCACGGTTTTTTGGGCTTTATCGTCCATTTCTACACTAATTTTGTGATCCACCACCACATTCATATTAATGGTAATGCCATCTTTAGGAGTATCAAGTTGGATCGTTGGTGTACAAGCGGTCAATAGCGTAAGGCTTGCTAAAAACCGCGGACAAAAATTTAAACGTTTTTTTAATCTCATTTTTCTAACTGCTGATAAAGGTTATGTTGTAATTTCTGTTCAAATTGTGAACCATAGTCAATCATCTGCCAAAGCTGGAAAACATTTTCTTGATGATGATAATTCAAGGTGATTGGGCCACTGTGGTGTTTCTCTGGATTATATCCTATTAACTGAGAATGTAATTGCATTACCCCATCGGGTGCAAGATTAATTTTCGCTTTTAAGGTTTGAAAATCCATCGAACGCACCAAATCCACTAAAATGCTTTCCGTCCAGCCACCTTCTTTCAAACCTTTCACCATTCGCTCGCTAAGACGTAATTTCACATCCTGTGCTTGCTCAATTTCACCATTACAAATCAGGCAATCTTTATGTGACAACCAAAATGGAAAAATCGCATTGACTCGCCCTTGCATTTCTAATTGAGTATATTGTGCCAAGGTCAATACTTGTGCTAAATCAATTTGTTGTAACTGGATATTGGCAATTTTTTGTTGTGGCAGAGCAAATTGATTAATAGACAACTTGCCGCCTAATACATTAACCTTCAATTCGCTTAAACGTAGCGGTTTCGTTGTACTATAAGGATAATATCCCTGTACTTTTAAAGTCAGATTATCCAAAGCTAACTCGCCTTTTTGAATATCGGCAATATTTATTTCAACGGGCTGACGATTAAACTCAAAGCCATTTTGCCCATAAAAGTAAGGCAATTTAAATTGAATACCCTTAATCGCACTATCTGGCAACAAAATTTCGCCACCTTGGATTTCAATTTTGCCATCAGAATGAAATGCCTTGCTCGCCCCAAAGGAAAATTGGCTATTGCCTTTAATCGTGCCATTTTGAATAAGCATTTGCCATTTCGCAGGGAATAAGGATTGAAAAACACTGGCTGACTGCGGTTTCCAATTCAATTTTCCACTAAAATCTTGACCGCGGTAATCTGTTTGTAGATTAATCGGCCCTAATTTTCCTGCACTTAAATCTCCATTCAAATGAAAATCAGAAAGATTTTTGCCATTTAATGCTAAATTCAATTGCGGACGGCTTAACACGCCCCCGTAAGCAAAATCAATCTGTGATGTAGATAATCTAACCTTGCCGTCCATTTTTTGATTTTCATAATCCCAATGCAAGTGATCAATTTGTGCTAACGTCAATTTATCAATATGCATTCCGCCCAATTGAATATTGTCGGTATGCCCAGTTAATTGCTGAATATCAATACGGTTGCCGAGCCATTGCCCTTGACCTAAAAAATGAAAACGCGTTTTCAGCACTTTTGATATCCCACCGCCTTTAAAAGTCCAATCCCATTGATTTAAGGCTTTAGTTTTTGCTAATCCTAAATCTTGCTCATCACGAATACTAAAAATAGATTGGATCCCCGCAATAAATTCGTTCGCTTGTCCTTCAAGTGTTAAATTTAAATCATCAAATTGGGGCGTAATGCCTTCCAATTTTGCTTGCAAATAGCCATCCACCCCATAACGGCTGACTTTTACGTTCTCTAATGGCACACTGGTTAAGATATTCGATCCTTCGCCTTTCTGTGCAACGTGTAGTGTGGAATCCTTTAAAAAATGCAAAATGGGATCTTGATATTTCCCGCCAATCGTAAAAATTAAATCGTTATAGACGATATTATCGCCGTATTTAATGTTCCCGTGGGCTTCCAATGGCAAGTTAAAATCATCGGCACGAAATTCGCCACCGTGGCTAACAATGCCGAGGTTATCACGAATGCCAGGCCAAATTAATTGCACCGCCATATCGGTTTGTAAAGGTAACCAATCATCACCTGCTTTATTAATGGCTAAATCAAAGATTAAACGCAGTGGAAGTTCAGGCGTAGCTTGCCAAACTAACTCGGCTTGCTTAATGATAATTTGTTGATCCATCAAAGAAAATGGCAATTTCACGAGCTGTTGTTTCGCGTTCTCATCTTGTACCGCTAATTCGCCCTGATTATCTTGCCAATGCAAATTCAGATTGCCATTTGCAACGGGCAAATCAGGATTATGCCATTGAATATCAATGTTGCCCGTTGGCATCAATTGCGTTACCGCAGAAAATTTGGGCGTAAAATCATTCGCATTTGGTGCTAATTGAATATTCATCTGCCCTTGATAATCAGCTTGCTGATGCGTAGCATTGCCGTTTGATTGAGATTGGTTTTGGTGATAAACCACTTTTCCCGTTATTTGTTGATTTTCCAAAGCAAGATGAATATGCCATTTTTGTTCATCTGACGGAATTGTTGGCTGCAAGGTAAACTCTACTTTGCCATTTTGTTGAGTTAATTGCAGTTGATTTGCACTTTCAAGCAGATGGCGTAATTGTAGATTAGTGATTTTCTGTGCGTTGATAACACGAAAATCCGCGACATCAATACGAGCATTAGGCAACATTGATAAAACCGCGGTCAAATTTAGCGATGTTTTTTGCTTTGGATCACTGGGTATTGCTAGCAAGCAAGCATAATCTAAAGTGGCACGTTTCACGCTCAGATTTCGCTCAAACCAACTTAATGTCACATCTTGTAAATCAATCAGTTGGCAATTTGCTTGCGTTGATTTCAATGATAAATCCGCAAGTTGCCAATTTAAAAGATGCCGTTGCTGATTTGATAAGGTTAACGAATAATTGGGCGCAAGAAAATGGTTTGCAATACGCATAATGTTCTGGCTCGATAACAAAAAAAATAAGCCAATAGCCAGTACAAACAAAGCAACAACTACCGCAATCCCAACTTTTTTGAGCATAACGACCAGACTACTCTTAATCTAACTAAGCAATGTAAGCGAAACTTGCCCACAATGGCAAGGTAGCGGAACAAAGCAATAACACTAGTAAGCTACGATAACCTAACCGTGTTTTCCGAAAAATAGGCATTGCAATCAATACCATAATAAAAAGATGCAATAAAAAATATAACATCAACGCAAAATGGTTACTAAAATTAACTTGATGTTGTTGATATACAAATAATAATATTAAACTACCGATCGCATTTAACAGCGTGAGAATGCCCATTAATAACGGCAATAATCCGATAAAACCTTGTAAGCGGTTGCGTGAAAGAGTCAATGCAAGGTTAACCAACACCACGCCAACCAACGCCTGTGCAAAAATATTCGCAGGAAGCCATAGCACAACAGGCAATTCAATAAAAATCATTAAATAACACAACACACCAATCAAGCCTGATAACGTACCCATAATTAATAAAGAACGGCGTAGTTGTGGCTCTTGCGGTTGTGTCCAACAGGTTAAACACATCATAAAACCACATAAACAGACCAAATCAGTCAAAACATAATGTTGATTTGAAAATAGGCTAAAACCAAACCAAACAAGCCAAAATAGCATAAAATAGCGATGGACATTACTCAACCGTTGGCGTTGCCCGTTGCAGATTTCACCTTTTAGAAAAACTAAACTACACAAAAATTGTGCAATCAATACGCCAAACGCTAAATGGGAAAAAGCTTTAATTGACGGTTGCAAAAAATAGGTAAATAAATCAATACCTAACAAGAATAAGATCATTAGAATGGAAAACATTCGCACAGAAAATGAGGAAGCGTGTTCTGACATAATCGTTGATTAAACAAAATAATTTGCTTTTATTATGCAAGATTTACACCCTATTTGCTAGTCTGACATAAAATTTTGTAGCAAAGTCAGATAAAATCCAATATAGTTTAAAAACTCTGCGGTCATCATCACACATTGATTTGACTGACTCATAATTGTTTACTCACCGCCCTAAAAATATCGCTTTTTTTGACCGCGGTCTAATTTGAAAATAAAAATAAAATGTTACTCAGTATTATTTATATTATTGGCATTACCGCTGAAGCCATTACAGGCGCACTTGCTGCAGGGCGTGAGAAAATGGATATTTTCGGCGTGATTATTATTGCCGCAGTAACAGCGATTGGTGGCGGTTCTGTGCGTGATGTATTGCTTGGGCATTATCCATTAGGTTGGGTAAAGCACCCCGAATATTTCTTAATTGTTGCGGGAACGGCAATTCTCACTGTATTCATTGCACCATTTATTCGCCACTTTATGCGTTATTTCAATACTATTTTTTTGGTAACCGATGCCCTTGGCTTAGTGACGTTTTCAATTATCGGTGCTCAAGTAGCACAAGATATGGGCTATGGCTTTACAATCGCCTGTATCGCAGCGACTATCACTGGTGCGTCTGGGGGCATTTTGCGAGATTTGCTTTGTAACCGCATCCCCCTTGTATTCCAAAAAGAACTCTATGCCAGTGTTGCGTTTCTCTCTACCTGTATTTATATCGGCTTACAATATGTTGGCATCGCTCTGAATATTGTCATTATCATCACATTAATTAGTGGATTTATTTTGCGTTTACTTGCCATTTATTTTGAACTGAGCTTGCCCGTATTTGATTATTCCGATCAACCTAATAATGATGATGACAAACTACCGCCTAAAACTAATAGTTAATAAATAAGGATAACGATGACAAACTTAATTGAAATGGGGCAACGAGCCAAACAAGCAAGCCTGATTTTAGCCCAATGTACTAATGTAGAAAAAAATCACGCCTTACAAATTATTGCACAGCAACTCGAATCAGAACAAAGCGAAATCCTTGTTGCCAATGCCAAAGATATTCAACAAGCCCGTCAAAATGGCTTGTCTGAAGCGATGATTGATCGTTTGCTGTTAACTCCTGAACGTATCCAAGCCATTGCAAACGATGTTCGCCATATCTGCTCACTCGCCGATCCTGTGGGCAAATTGATTGATGGAGGAATATTAGACAGTGGTTTAAAAATTGAGCGTATTCGTGTTCCCCTTGGCGTCATTGGCACAATCTACGAAGCACGTCCGAATGTTACCATTGACGTTGCTAGCCTTTGTTTAAAAACGGGCAATGCCGTTATTTTACGAGGAGGAAAAGAAACACAACATTCCAATCAAATATTGGTTCAAGTAGTGCAACGTGCATTAAAACAAGCAGGGTTACCTGAATTTGCCGTACAAGCAATTACCGATCCTGATCGTGAATTAGTAATGCAATTGCTCAAACTTGATCACTATGTAGATATGATTATTCCGCGTGGTGGGGCAAGTTTGCATCAACTTTGCAAACAACATTCCACCATTCCTGTTATTGTTGGCGGCATTGGGGTTTGCCACATTTTTGTAGAACAAACCGCGGATCAAAAAAAGGCACTTTCTGTTATTGAAAACGCAAAAACCCAACGCCCAAGCACTTGTAACACCCTAGAAACCTTATTAGTGCAAGAAAGCATCGCAGCCGAATTCTTACCAAAACTAGCTCAACATTTAGCCAATAAAAAAGTGCAATTTCATGCCGATCCGCACGCTTTAGCAATCTTACAACAAGCCAATGCCCCTGTTGTGCCAGTGCAAGATCAAGAACTCCGCCAAGAATGGCTTTCATTGGATTTAAATGTTGTGATTGTGAAAAATATCACACAAGCCATTGAGCATATTCGGGAATATGGTAGCCAACATTCTGAAGCGATTTTGACATCCTCGCAACAACTCGCTCAACAATTTATCGCACAAGTTGATGCTGCTGCGGTTTACATTAATGCAAGTACCCGATTTACGGACGGCGCACAATTTGGTTTAGGGGCTGAAGTGGCTGTCAGCACACAAAAACTACACGCCCGCGGTCCAATGGGCTTAGAAGCATTAACAACTTATAAATGGATAGCCACAGGCGACTACAGCGTTCGCCAATAAATAAAAAAACCGCGGTTCTTTTTTCATTCAAATTTTTCCGCGGTCTTTTAATAAAATCCATCGCTGATTGCTACTTCAACTCAGGGAACAGCATTTTAATCACATTTTGCGTTAAACGGCGTGATTTACCTTGATAAGGGAAAATATGCATCATCATCATCGGGTTGAAATTCGCTTCAATTACCCCCCAAGACTGCAAATTCGGCTGTGCTGGTTGCGTTAAATCAGGAATAATCAAATCCACGCCACAAACGGCAGCGCCCATTGCTTTGGCAATCCCCACCGCAAGCTGTTTATAACTTGGGTGCATTTCATCGGTCATATCAATACTGTCGCCACCTGTGCTAATATTTGAATTCGCACGTAATTGCACTAGTTGCCCCAGTGCAGGCACAGACTCAATCGTTAAACCCTGCTCTTTTAATTGCAACTGTTCAATCTCACCCAATGCAATTTTCTTCAGTGGCGTGCGACTGCCATCACCACGCAAAGGATGATCATTTTTTTGTGCAACTAATTGGGCAACCGTATGTTGACCATCACCAATCACGTTAGCAGGCACACGCAGTAACACCGCTAAGGTTTCATCGCCCAAGACAAAGAAGCGATATTCGGTACCAACCAAATAGTCTTCCACCATAATTTCTTTATCTTCACGAAATGCAATTTCCACTGCTTTAACAAAGTCATCTCGATCTTGAACGCCTTGCTGGAAAATCGTAATCCCCAAACCAAAGTTAGTTGATTTAGGTTTAATTACCACCGCACGCCCTTCAAATAACGCATAACTCTTCGCTGCATCTTCAGCACTTGTAAATTCAAGGCTCTGTGGCACATTAAAACCTACTTTAGCAAGCACTTTTTTGGTTACCACTTTATTTTCCATAATTAACGGCGAAATATAACTGTCGTGCGAAGTCATATTGCCATTTTTCACATATTCAATGTGATCGCCATATTGCAAGGCTAAAAATTGATCGCGTTCATCTAAAATTTCAGTTTTAATACCCTTTTGAATCAAATCAAATAATAATGCCTGTGTTGATAATTCCATATTATCAAATGCCGATAACGCATAAAAACGTTCAAAGGCTTGGGCTTTATATTGTTGGGCTAATTTTGCACCAAGTTGCTGATAGCCACCTTGCTGTTGAATGGCTTGAACCAAACGTGCTGACAATGTCAAACTCGGATCAGCGAACTGGGCTAATTTAGCCTGAACAATTGAAATCAACTCCGAGGACGCCTGAATTTGCGTTAACATTGCCACAAGCTGATGAAGAATTTGCTCACCTTCTGCCCGAAATGCTGTTTGACTCGAAGGATCTTCCAACGCCACTTGTGCTAAATGGGCTTTGCCCAGTTCTACTGACTGTTGATCACCCGTTTCATCAAGCCAAATCATCAATAAAACGAACGCGTGAATAAACTGTGCATCGGCTAAGTTGATACCATATTGCTCAAAAGGATTCAGATCAAAAAGGCGAAATTCAAGATATTGGATCCCTTTTGTTAAGAGATCACGAGCCTTGTTTGCCCCACGTAAACGCACATTTGAATAAAATTCTTTCTCAGCAATCAATTTACCTTGTGCAACCCAATGCTCTAACGTAGCTACATATAGCTCAAGACTATCAAAGGACACCACCACTTCAGGATCATTGACGTAACCATATTGACTTGAACGCAAGCTCCGTACAAATTGATTTGGCTTTAAGGGCGAACCATTTTTAAAATAATTGTCATCAACGGTTGGCGTTGCAGCGAGTAAATAGGTTAAAATCCATTGGTAACGCAAGAAATTGCGTGCCATTTTAAGATAGAGTTTATTTTGAAAAACGACTGGATTTTTGTCCGAGGTTTGAGCGAGAAATAATTGATGAATAAATTCACTATCTAATTGAAAATTATAATGAATACCGCTTACCATTTGCTTATTCTTACCATAAACTTCAACCAAATGTTCACGATAAGCCACATCTTTCGGATCGCTTAATTGTGCCACTTGAATTAAATGTTCAGGCGGCAACCCCGCGGGCATACTCATCGGGAAAATATATTCATTTTCAGGCAAGGTGCGAAGCACCACTTCGTGAATAGCTGAAAGCCAACGCAGGCTATCTTGCAATTTACGATTAGGCGGCGTAATTAACTCAAGTTGACTTTCGGCAAAGTCCGTTTGAATATAAGGATGGAAAGCACGACTTCCAAATTCAGCAGGGTGTGCCGTAGTAACCACAGATCCATCGGCGTACACACGCTGACTTTCTTTTTCAATGCCAAAACTCCCTTGCTGAAATAATAAACCAAGCTGATGCTGTTTGATAATTTGTTGAATGTTCATTACTGTTTCTTACCTTTAAACGTACAATACCACCGCAGTGGTATTAGAAAATCGGATAAAATTGACATTAAAATAGCATTTTTTCGTTCTTTTGGGTATAAAATTTGAGTGGAATACTCAACTATTAGACAAAATAAGATAGGGAACATTATGTCCCCTATTTTTTGAAAAGGTTATTTATATTCAACGACCACATCCGATTGATTAATGCTTTCGCCATAAATAGGTTGCAACGTTTTTTGATACGCCGCATTTAACGCCCCTTCTTTGCCAAGTTTTTCAATTTCATTGTTTAACCAATCAAGTAAATCTTGATCTTCTTTACGCACAGCAGGAGCAATAAAATCTTGTTCGCCAAGTGCTTTAATGCCCACAGCAAACCCTGGGTTTTCTTTTACCCACGCAAATAATAAAGTATTGTCGTGTGCAAGTGCATCTCCACGTCCATCACGCAGGGCTTCAAAGGTTTCGGTATTTTGTTCAAATTTCAAACTTTTAACGTTCGGATAATTTTTTGTAAAATATGCGTCCGCGGTTGTACCTTTGTTGAGCAATAGGGTTTTATCAGCTAATTGTGCAACATCAGTAATAGGTGCATTCTCTTTTGACACCACGCCAAGAGAAACTTTCATATAGGGTTTTGCGAAATTCACTACTTCCTGACGTTCAGGAGTTACCGTAAAATTCGCTAAAATAATATCCACTTTATTAGAAAGTAAATACTCGGCTCGATTTGCGGCTTCAACGAGCACAAACTCCGCTTTATTTTCATCCCCAAGTAAATCTTTGCTGATAGATTTTGCAATTTCAACATCAAATCCTTGGCTTTTTCCGTCTTTATCAACATAGCCAAATGGCGGTTTATCGCTAAATACGCCAATCCGAACTTTGCCACTTTGTTTAATCCGTTCAATCGCAGAAGGGGCTTTTTCTGGCACATTTGCCCCTGCGGTTTCTTTTTTATCACAAGCGGCAAGGCTAAATGCTAAAGTTACCGCGGTCAAAAAAGCAGATGTTTTTTGTAGAAATTTACTCATCGTTGTGTTTCCTTCAAGTTAAGTGATTAAATGTAATAATCTAAGATATTTAAAAATAATTTTGCCCGTTCGCTTTGGGGACTCGTAAAAAATTGCTCAGGTTTTGCCTGTTCAATAATCGTACCTTTGTCCATAAATACAATGCGGTTCGCCACTTGACGTGCAAACGACATTTCGTGGGTCACAATTAACATTGTCATTCCCTCTTTTGCCAAACCCAACATCACATCCAAAACTTCTCGCACCATTTCAGGATCAAGGGCAGCGGTGACTTCATCAAATAACATAATATCGGGGTTCATACACAGCGATCGCACAATTGCAATTCGCTGTTTCTGTCCACCCGACAATTCACGTGGAAAAGCATTTTTACGCTCAAATAACCCAACACGCTTAAGCAATTCATTCGCCTGAGCTTCCACTTTTTCACGTTTACGTTTTTGTACCTTCACCGGACCAAGTAAAATATTGTCAATTACCGATAAATGAGAAAATAATTCATAGCTTTGAAAAACCATACCAATATGTTGCCGAGCATTGACCCAAGAAATCGCTTTGCCAAGTTCGCCACTGCCTTGCAAAATAATCTTACCACCTTGGATTGGTTCTAATCCATTAATACAACGTAATAAGGTGCTCTTGCCACAACCAGACGGGCCAAGAATCACAACCACTTCACCTTTTTCAATTTGCAAATTAATTTGATCTAACGCCCTTGCTTCACCATAATTTTTCACTAAATCTTGTATTTCTAATAACGCCATAATTCCCCCGCAAATTACTCGTCCCAACGCTTTTCAAGATAACGTGAAAATAGCGATAATGGGTAGCAAATCATAAAATAAAGTATAAAAATCACCCCATAAACCCACAATGCCGCACTCGGATCGGTAAATAATGAGATTTCAATAATCTGTTGCCCGACTTTCACCACTTCCAGCACACCAATCAACATCGCAAGAGAACTGGTTTTGATCATTCGTGTAAATAAATTCACGGCACTTGGGGTAACACGTTTCAAACTTTGCGGTAACAAAATATAAATAAAGGTTTGCCACTGCGTTAATCCTAATGCTTGAGCCGATTCAATTTGATGCTTTTCAATCGAAGTTAATGCCCCACGCATCAAATCGCCCATTTCTGCCGTTCCCCAAAAAATAAACACCAAAATACAAACTACAACGCCATCTAAATGCGTATTAAACCACTTCGCCACCCCAAAGTAGCATAGAAAAAGTAGTACCAATAAAGGAATAATTCGCATAATTTCTAAATACAAACGGCAAATCCATTTAACAATACGACTATGACTCGTCATCAATATGCCAAGCAATACGCCAAATAAACAAGAAAACAACACCGAAACAAACGCAATCTCCGCAGTAACAGCCAAACCCGTTAACAAACGTTCAAGATTACTCCCTTGCAACAAAAGACTAAGCCCCATATTTTGCTCTCCGTAAACGGCGTTCTAAATAAAGTGTGCATAATGATAACGGTAACAAAATAATCAAATAAAAGACCACTAACAAAAAAAGTGCTTCATTGGTTTTGTAATCCATTCCGATAATTTCTTTTGCCATAAACATCAATTCAGCAATGGCAATTGCACTGACTACCGATGTTTCTTTAATCAAAAACAAACAGTTAGCGCCAATGGCAGGTGTGGCAACAGTTAAGGCTTGCGGAAGAATCACATAGCGAAAAGCCTGCGTCGGCGTTAACCCAATACTCAAAGCCGACTCAATTTGACCTTCTGATACCGATTGCAATCCCGCTCTTATGGCTTCTGCCATATAGCTACCGCCTAAAAACGCTAAACCGACAATCCCACAAGTAAAGCCGTCCCATTTAATCCCGATTTTAGATAACCCGAAATAAAGAAAGAAAACCTGTATTAACAATGGCGTATTACGAGAAATTTCAATATAGCCTTTCACAATGCCCTTCGCCCATTTTGATCGGCTATAGGTAGTGATCGTTGCACATAACACCCCAATCAATAACGATAACACAATCGCCCAGAACGATAACTGCAACGTCATCATCATTGCTTGCTCAAAACGTGGTAACGCATTCCAAATATATTGCCAATTCATAGTCATCTAGGTTAACAACTTATGCTTGATTATAGGCAAATCTTAATAAGAAAATAAAAGACGAAAATGCTATGTCTTATATTTTTTCGCAATAAAAACCGCGGTCAAAAATTTAAATGTTTTTTTGACCGCGGTTTTATGAATTATTATTTCAATATAATAAAAAAGCCGTGTGATCACGGCTTTTTTAGTTATAAGGTAAATTTTCCTACGCCCAATTCATCTTCTTTACGCGTACGATTGATGACAGATTGTGGAGATTGTACTACACGTAATCCCATTTGCTCTTCGGTACGAACCACATCGCCACGCAATGAATTCGTCCACACATCAGTGATTTTTAAATCAACAAATTTACCAATCATATCAGGCGTGCCTTTAAAATTGACAATGCGGTTAGTTTCAGTGCGTCCTGTCAGTTCCATAATATCTTTTTTAGACGGCCCTTCCACTAGCACCCGTTGTTCCGTGCCAAGCATTGCTCGGCTATATTGTGCCGCTTGATTATTAATCCGCTGTTGCAATAAATATAAACGTTGTTTCTTTTCATCTTCACTCACATCATCAGCCATATCTGCGGCAGGTGTGCCAGGACGAGCGGAATAGATAAAGCTAAAACTCATATCAAAGTTCACTTGAGCGATCAAATTCATTGTATCTTCAAAATCTTGATCAGTCTCACCTGGAAAACCCACAATAAAATCAGAACTAATTTGAATATTTGGGCGAACCTTGCGTAATTTGCGAATAATTGATTTATATTCAAGTGCAGTGTGATTACGTTTCATCATCGTTAACACACGATCCGAGCCACTTTGCACAGGTAAATGTAAAAAGCTCACAAGCTCAGGCGTATCACGATACACATCAATAATATCATCGGTAAATTCAATCGGGTGACTGGTGGTAAAACGTAAACGATCGATACCATCAATCGCCGCCACAAGACGTAATAATTCAGCAAAACTGCAAATACCGCCATCAAAAGTTGCACCACGATACGCATTCACATTTTGCCCAAGTAAATTCACTTCACGCACACCTTGTTCAGCCAGTTGTGCAATTTCAAATAAAATATCATCAACAGGACGGCTCACTTCTTCACCACGGGTATAAGGCACCACGCAGAATGAACAATATTTATTACAACCTTCCATAATGGAAACAAATGCGGTAGGCCCTTCTGCCCGCGGTTCAGGCAAACGGTCAAATTTTTCAATTTCAGGGAAACTGACATCCACCACCGAATTTTTGCCACCACGAATTTGATTAATCATCTCAGGTAAGCGATGCAAGGTTTGTGGTCCGAAAATAATATCTACAAACGGCGCACGATCACGGATATGCGCCCCTTCTTGCGATGCTACACAGCCCCCCACTCCAATCACTAACTGTGGATTTTTCTTCTTCAGCTCTTTCCAACGACCGAGTTGGTGAAAGACTTTTTCCTGTGCTTTTTCACGAATTGAACAAGTATTCAACAACAACACATCCGCATCTTCAGCTTCTTCTGTGAGTTCTAAACCGTGCGTACTTAATAATAAATCAGCCATTTTAGACGAGTCATACTCGTTCATCTGACAACCCCAAGTTTTAATATGTAATTTTTGTGTCATAAATCATCGATAAAATAAAAATAAAATTCGGTCGGCTATTTTACCGATTCGTAGTAAAAATAACCAGTTTTAAATGCAATTTTTACGCGATATGGGTAGAATAGATACACTCAAATCAAATTAAAGAGAAACCCAAATGGCAGAACAAAAAGAGATTATCATTGTTGGCGGCGGAATGGTCGGGGCAGCTTGTGCCTTAGGGTTGGCACAACAAGGCTGGCAAGTGCAAGTCATTGAACACAATGCCTTGCCTAATTTTGATCCGATCGCCCCTTACGATCTGCGTATTTCAGCCATTAGCGTTGCATCCGTTAACCTATTAAAATTGCTCGGTGCGTGGCAACATATTGAAAAAATGCGAGTCTATCCATACCGCGGTCTAGAAACCTGGGAAATTGATGGATTCTCTACACATTTTAATTGCCGTGAATTAAATCTCCCTGAATTAGGTTTTATGGTAGAAAATAATGTTATTCAACGTGGTTTATGGCAATGCTTTAAAGATTATCCGAATTTAACCGCAAACCTTGATATTAAAGTTAAAGAAGCCCATTACCGCGGTCAAAATTGGACGATTTTTTTAGATAACGGCGAACAAATCAGTGCACCGATTGTGATTGCAGCAGATGGCGCAAATTCGCAATTCCGACAATTAGCAGACATTGGGTTGACTGGTTGGCAATATCGCCAAAGTTGCCTGCTCATTCTAGTTGAAACGGAATTGCACGGACAAGATACCACTTGGCAGCAATTTTTCCCTTCGGGGCCACGTGCATTTCTACCCCTCGATCATCAACAGGCTTGTTTGGTTTGGTATGATAGCCCCTCACGTATTCGCGAATTAAAACAGCTTAACCCAAACCAACTCGAACAACAAATTGAACAACATTTCCCTGCTCGCTTAGGTAAAATTAAGGTGCTTAATGCAAATAGTTTTGAACTCACACGCCGCCACGCGCAAGATTATGTCAAACAAGGTGTGGTATTAGTTGGCGATGCCGCTCATACCATTAACCCATTAGCAGGGCAGGGAGTTAATCTTGGCTTTAAAGATGTTAAAGCCTTGCTTGAAGTAGCACAAAATGCACGCCAACAGCATTTATCACTCGCTGATGAAGCCACGCTTGCTCGTTATCAACGCCAACGAAAAGCGGATAATCTATTAATGCAAAGTGGAATGGATTTCTTTTATAAAGCCTTTAAAGAAGATCTTTTGCCACTTAAACTTGCACGTAATTTAGCATTATTGGTAGCAGATAAAGCAACCCCCATTAAAAAACGGGCATTAAAATATGCATTAGGCTTATAATTTATTGATATTAAAAGGAAATCAAATGGCAACTTTTGAACAATATTTAGCATTTAACGGAGATGAGATCAAGCAACGTCAACTTGAGATTTATCAAAATACGCAATTATCTGCTTTTGCACAAAAAGCGATTTCTGCTATAAAGCGTGAACAACATTGGCTATTAATGGCTGAACCGCGTTGTCCAGATTGTTTGGTCTTCGTTCCCTTTGTACAAAAAATGGCGGAATTAAATCCATTGATTAAACTCCGTTATCTTTCACGGCAAGACTATCAAGATCGGGCATTATTTGATAATGACGAACAACAACGTATTGTGATTGAAACGCATAATATCCCAAGCTTATTTCATATTGATCAAGCTAAAACTGAAGTTATCGTTCGTGAATACCCTACGTTTTTAATACAGCAAATGGATAACTCCCCCGATCAAATTGATACATTACGTCAAGCTTATCGTAATAATGAATTTGCAGAGCAAATTGAAAATGAATTAACCCAAATTTTTACTACCCAATAACAACAAAAAATCCCAGTTATTCACTGGGATTCTTCTCAACGCATTAAAACGTTTTAGTTTGAAGTCTATCCAATAACTTTTGATGAATACCGCCAAAGCTACCATTTGACATCACTAAAATATGATCCGTAGGACGAGCTTCCTGTACCACTAAATCAACCAATTTATCAATGTCCGCCGACCAATTGACAGGTTGAATACATTCATTTGCAATCTCAACCACTTCCCAAGGAATATTGTCGGGTTGAAGTAGAAAAACGTGATCTGCTCTCACTAAAGAAGGAGCAATCTCATCTTTGTGAACGCCCATTTTCATCGTATTTGACCGCGGTTCTAATACCGCAAGAATTCGCACACCACCCCCAACTTTATCACGCAATGCCGTTAACGTAGCTTGGATCGCATCAGGATGATGTGCAAAATCATCATATACCGTAACACCTTGTACTTCACCTTTCACTTCTAAACGGCGTTTAGCATTAACAAAACTGGATAACGCATAACAAGCATCTTGTACACTCACGCCCGTATGATGTGCAGCAGCAATCGCCATTAACGCATTTTGCATATTATGTTGACCGACAATTTGCCAGTTTACTTCCGCCATTTTTTGACCGCGGTAATAGACTGCAAAATGACGACAATCTTGACTAATCCGTTCAGCAAACCAATCTTGATTTTTTCCGATTAACTGTTGTGCTGACCAACATCCCATCGCCAGTGTTTCCTTTGATGCAATTTCGTTAGCTTGCGATAACACCAAGCCATTTGCTGGCACAATACGCACAACATGATGAAATTGGCGTTGAATCGCTTTCAAATCATCAAAAATATCGGCGTGATCAAAGGCAATATTATTAATAATCAACGTTTTCGGGCAATAATGCACAAATTTTGAACGCTTATCAAAAAATGCGGTGTCATACTCATCCGCTTCAATGACAAAAAATGGGCTCTCCCCTAATCGTGCCGACACACCAAAATTACCTGCAATACCGCCAATTAGAAACCCTGGGTTTAAGCCATTTTGTTCTAAAATCCACGCTAACATTCCTGTCGTTGTCGTTTTTCCATGCGTGCCAGATACCGCTAGCACCCAACGTTCACGTAGTAAATTATCGTGTAACCATTGTGGACCAGAGGTATAAGCAAGTTGATTTTCCAACAAATATTCCACACAAGGATTGCCCCGTTTCATTGCATTGCCCACAATTGTCATATCTGGTGCAGGTTGCAACTGGGAAATATCATAATTAGGAATGATCTCTATACCATTTTGTTGCAAAAACGTGGACATTGGCGGATAAACATTAGTATCTGAGCCAGTTACACGATAGCCTAATTGCTTAGCTAGAATTGCCACACCGCCCATAAAGGTACCGCAAATCCCAAGAATATGAATATGTTGCTGTTTCATTATTATAAGTCCATCAAAATTAAAAATGTGCGGATGATCACATTACAGGAGATCCGTTATATAACTCACAAAGTTAAGTCGTTATAATAATCTAACTTATCGAGTTAGTAAAACAAACTCATTCTTAATCCACTTATTTTTACCAAAGAGAGAAACGATGAAAACATTAGGTGAATTTATTGTCGAAAAACAAGCTGACTACCCCAATGCGAAAGGAGCATTAACGGGAATCCTTTCGTCAATTCGTTTAGTGGCTAAAATTATTCACCGCGATATTAACCGTGCAGGTTTAAGCAATAATATTCTGGGTGTATCAGGGATCGAAAATGTACAAGGGGAAACCCAAATGAAATTGGACGTTTTTGCTCACGAAACCATGAAAAATGCCCTAATGGCACGTGAAGAAGTCGCAGGTTTTGCCTCCGAAGAAGAAGAAAATTTTATTGCATTTGATACTGAACGCGGTCGTAATGCTCGTTATGTTATCTTAACCGATCCCCTTGATGGGTCATCCAATATTGATGTCAATGTTGCAGTAGGCACAATTTTCTCCATTTATCGCCGAATTTCTCCCATCGGCACACCTGTTACTCTTGAAGATTTTATGCAACCAGGGCATAAACAAGTTGCCGCAGGCTATGTTGTTTACGGTTCATCAACAATGTTAGTTTATACTACGGGGAATGGCGTGAATGGTTTTACCTATGATCCCTCTCTCGGCACGTTTTGTTTATCACACGAAAATATTCAAATTCCTCATTCGGGCAAAATTTATTCAATTAATGAAGGGCAATATCTGAAATTTCCACGTGGCGTCAAACAATATATTAAATATTGCCAAGAAGAAGACAAAGCAACCAATCGCCCTTATACTTCACGTTATATCGGTTCCCTTGTCTCAGATTTTCATCGTAATATGCTTAAAGGGGGCATTTATATTTACCCAAGTGCGACAACCTACCCTAACGGCAAACTTCGTCTATTGTATGAAGGCAATCCAATGGCATTTTTGGCAGAACAAGCAGGTGGGCTAGCAACCGATGGTCATCAACGAATCTTAGATATTCAGCCCAATACCTTACACCAACGTGTTCCGCTATTTATTGGTTCGCGTGATATGGTTAAAAAAGCACAACATTTTATGGATGCCTTTAAAGATTAAAATTCGTGTTCTGTAACATTAAGTAAATTTCCAATGAAATAGCGATTTCTATTTGACCAAAATTTCAACTTTCATTATAGTGATGTCTTTCAGTCTGAATTTTATGATAGGAAATAATATGAAATTAAAAAAGCTCTTATTAGTTAGCTTATTATCAGGAATCGCTGTTCTAACCGCTTGTGATAAAAAACAAACCAACACAAATAGTGCAGAACAAAGTCAAAACGCGGAAACCAATCAAGGAAATGAAGCGTTAAACCAATTTAATAATTCTGTGCAGATCCAAATCTCACCACGTCAATTTAGTAAAGATGTACAAAATAATGATGTTATTGTATATAGTTACAACATTAAAAATATTAGTGGCAAACCAATTAAATCTTTATCTTGGTCAAATATTTATGCCGCAAATAACCAAATGATTTATGCTGCACCAGGGTTATTCCACGCTAATTTTAATCAAGAATTCGTTCCAAATGCCGATATCACCCTTAATTTACAATTATCAGTTGCCAATTTGCCTGAACAGATTCGCCCACTATTTTTAGATAAAAATTTAGCAGTAAATGCTTTAGTTTCAAGCCCAACTATTGAATTTACCGATGGTAGCCAAATTATCGTTAAATAATTCACGCCATTTCAATAAAAAAGCGAGATAAATTCTCGCTTTTTTAATCTATGCACATTCACAAAAAACCGCGGTCAAAATTTCAATCGTTTTTTGACCGCGGTTTTTGCTGATTAGATATTAATTAGAAGCAGAAAAACGCTCAATTCTCGCACCTAACTTCGCTAATTTTTCTTCAATATGCTCATAGCCACGATCAATGTGATAAATACGATCAACCACCGTTTCACCAGTGGCAATACAACCTGCCAAAACTAAACTGATTGAAGCACGCAAGTCAGTTGCCATCACTTCCGCACCCGATAAATGTTCAACACCGTGACAAATTGCCGTATTGCCTTCAATTTCTGCTTTTGCTCCCATTCGGATCAGTTCAGGAATATGCATAAAACGGTTTTCAAAAATGGTTTCTTTAATCACGGATGTCCCTTCTGCAACCATATTTAACAAGGTAAACTGTGCTTGCATATCTGTTGGGAAAGCAGGATAAGGTGCAGTACGAATATTCACTGCTTTTGGACGATAACCTAACATATCTAACGTAATCGTATTTTCGGTTACATCAACTTGCGCACCCGCTTCGCGCAGTTTATCAATCACCGCATCCAAGGTATCGGCTTTGGTATTATGACAAACAATTCGCCCGCCAGAAATCGCAGCAGCCACTAAGAACGTACCCGTTTCAATACGATCTGGCACAACATGGTGTTCACAACCGCCTAGTTTATCTACACCTTCAATGGTCATCGTGTCGGTTCCTACACCTTGAATTTTCGCACCCATTTTATTGAGAAAAATAGCAGTATCGGTAATCTCTGGCTCACGAGCCGCATTTTCAATCACAGTCACACCTTTCGCTAAGGTCGCTGCCATCATAATTGACAAAGTTGCCCCAACACTGACTTTTTCCATCACGATACGCGTACCCGTTAAATGCCCATCTACATAGGCTTTAACATAACCATCTTCCAATACAATGCGTGCACCTAAACGTTCAAGCCCTGAAATATGTAAATCCACAGGACGTGCTCCGATAGAACAGCCGCCTGGCAACGACACTTGTCCCTGATTAAAACGAGCCACTAATGGTGCTAACGCCCAAATTGATGCTCGCATTGTTTTAACCAATTCATAAGGTGCAATAAAATGATCAATCTTTGATGCATCAAGTAACACCGTATTTTTCTCTGGTTGCTCAATTTGAACACCTAATTGACGCAGAATTTTTAATGTTGTTTCAATATCTTTTAATTCTGGCACATTTGTCAATTTTACGGGTTCTGTTGACAAAATCGCTGCAAATAAAATTGGCAGAGCCGCATTTTTTGCCCCTGAAATATCAACCTCACCGCTTAAACGAGATTGCCCATAAACACGAAATTTTTCCATAATATATCCTTAATTAATTACATTGAGCATACGCTCACGTTTCCACTTTTCTACGCTGAATGTTTTAATTGTCAGTGCATGTATCTCACCCGTTTGAAAGTGTGCCATCAAGGGTGCATAAATGGTTTGCTGTTGTTTTAAACGGCTAAGTTGAGCAATTTCATCACTTACTACAATCACACCAAAATGTGCATTTTCGCCTTGCACATAAATCTCATCAAGTTGCAACGCTTGTTTAAGAATTTGTTCAATTTCTTTCGGTTCCATTATTTTCCCATCTGCTATTTTACTGATTTTAATATTGGTTTAAGCCAAGTAGCTAAACCAAATAGATCAGCCAATGTTGTTAATTGAGCGGGTGCATTTTCAATCGTCACAACTTTATTTGCCCGTTGTAAATCCACCACAATATCACACAAAAATGCAAAACCTGCGGAGTCAATACGCTGAATTTGTGAAAGATCCCAACACCAACTGCGTTGAGTTTGTGCAAAAAAAGAATCACGTTGCCCCCTTTTCAACCATTGCTGGTAGAAAGGCAACAACGTGTCGCGAGATAACGCCCCAATAAGTTGGAGCGTTATTCTATCACCATTTTGCACAGCTTCCCATTGTAAATGTTGTTCTGCTTGCATAATGGTCTATTTACTGATTGTTACAGAATTAGTCGCATCTTTTTGCAGACGAGCAGTTAACGCATCAATACCATCTTTACGCAAAATGCCTGCCCATTCTTGTTTTTTGCTTTCTACGACACTTTGCCCTTCCGCTGCCATATCGTAAACTTGCCAACTACCTGTTTTGCTGTTTTTACGCCAAGAAAAATCTAAATTGATCGGCGCAGCACTACCTTGATCCACTTTCACACGCACTTTAGCGAAAGTATCCGTTGCATCTTTCGGTTCTTCAATTTTCAATGCTTGACCTTTGTACAAGGTTAATGCTTGAGCATAAACTTGTTCAATATATTTATCTAATGCCATAAAGAATTGATCACGTTGTTCAGGTGTACTTGATTTAAAGTATTGACCTAAAATCAACGAGCCTGCATAGTTAACATGAACATAAGGCATTAAATCTTGACGTACAATGGTACGCAAATAGTTAGGATTTGCGTTAATTTGGCTTTGTGAAGCTTTAATATCCGCAAATAATTTATTTGATACTTGTTGAGTTAATTCATAAGCAGGCACTGCCGCCACGGCGGTTTGCACGGCAAAAACCGCGGTCAAAAATGCAAGCGTTTTTCCAAACCAAGTTTTCATTAATTTCATTGAGTTTCTCCAAGTTAGAGTGTAAAACTACTGAACCGCAGGTTTCTCTGTTGCATCAGATTTTTCTGTAGTTTCAGATTTTTTATCTTTGTCGCCATATAAGAACTGACCAACAAGATCTTCAAGTACCATTGCTGATTTCGTGTCAACAATTTGACTTCCTTCTTTTAACATAGCAGTTTCGCCATCATCAAATCCCATTCCTAAGGCGATATATTGTTCGCCTAACAAACCAGAAGTTTTAATGGATAGCGAGCTATTTTCTGGAATTTGATTATATTCGTCATTAATCGCAATACTGACTTTAGGAATATAGGTTTTTTCATCTAATTCAATATCTGTTACCCGACCAATAACCACACCGCCAAGTTTCAACGGCGCACGCACCTTTAGTCCACCAATATTATCAAAAGTTGCAGTAATATTATAAGATTTTGTTTCATTAAAACCCTGAACATTTGCCACGCGTAGCCCCATAAAGACTAACGCACCAATGCCTAATAGCAAAAACAATCCCACCCAAAATTCATATTTTTTTGTTTGACGCATAACACTTCCTAATTCATTTTCTATTTTTGCACACGAAACTTGTGCAAAATTCTATATTCATCCAAAAACAAGCAAATTTTTGACCGAGGTTTTAACCCGCACCGAACATCATTGCCGTTAAAATAAAATCTAATCCCAACACCAATAATGATGCATTGACAACGGTTCGGGTTGTCGCTTGGCTAATGCCTTCTGAAGTAGGGACACAATCATAACCATTAAATAACGCAACCCATACCACCGCAAAGGCAAATACCGCGGATTTAATAAATCCATACCAAAGATCCACAGAACCGATTGAATTTTGCATCACAGACCAGAAGCTACCACTGTCCACGCCTTTCCAATCCACACCCACCAGTTGACCGCCCCAAATGCCAATCGCTGTAAAAATGATTGCCAAAATTGGCATTGCTATCACCCCCGCCCAAAAACGCGGTGCAATAACACGGCGTAACGGATCAATCGCCATCATTTCTAAACTGGATAATTGTTCTGTGGCTTTCATCAAGCCAATTTCAGCCGTCAAAGCTGACCCAGCACGCCCTGCAAATAACAATGCGGTAACCACAGGACCAAGCTCACGTAATAACGACAGTGCAACTAATTGTCCTAAGCTGGTTTCAGCGGCAAAATCCACCAACACCACATAACCTTGCAAGCCTAACACCATACCGATGAATAAGCCCGACAGCATAATAATTAAAAGCGATTGCACGCCTAATACATACAACTGTTTGATTAATAATGGAAAATGTTTTTTCAACTGGGGTTTACCAATTAATGCCCCGAATAACATAAAACCCGCTCTACCAAGGGCTTTCACACGTTTAATCACCGCTCGCCCAAAGGATGAAATTAAATTAACGAGCATCAAATAACTCCTTAGCATAATCTCCCGCAGGATAGTGAAAGCGTACTGGCCCATCTGCTTCGCCATTTAAGAATTGCAATACCCTTGGATCATCACTCTCTAACAACTGTTCAGGCGTACCTTCGGCAATCACTTTTTGATCCGCGATAATGTAAGCATAATCAGCAATACTCAAAACTTCTTGCACATCGTGAGATACCACGATGGAAGTTAAATTCAACGCCGTATTTAATCGTTTAATCAAACTTACAATCACGCCCATACTAATAGGATCTTGCCCAGTGAAAGGCTCATCATACATAATCAAATCAGGGTCAAGAGCAATCGTACGTGCCAATGCAGCACGGCGAGCCATTCCGCCAGATAATTCGGAAGGCATTAGCTCCGCAGCACCACGCAACCCTACCGCTTCTAATTTCATCAATACCATTTGACGAATTAATGATTCGGGTAATGCACTATGTTCACGAATAGGAAATGCCACATTATCAAAGGTTGAAATATCCGTAAATAATGCCCCCGATTGAAACAACATCCCCATTCGCTGACGAGCTGCATATAATTGCGAATTTGACATTTGGCAAATATCTTCGCCATCAAATAAAATCTGACCTTGTTCAGGTTGTAATTGCCCGCCAATTAATTTTAGCAAGGTCGTCTTACCAATCCCTGACGGCCCCATTATTGCCGTAATCTTGCCTTGCTCAACACGCAAGTTAAGATTATCGTAAATTGCGCGTTCTCCGCGTTTAAAAGTGAGATTTTTCACTTCAACTAACGTGTTCTCACGCATAAAATTCCCGTTTCATTACATAACCAATTCATTGTTAAATCCTTGCCTTTGACAAAGCTTTTACTAAAACGTTCAACGTACCTTAAACATAATAAGGTCGCGCATTATAACGGAAAATCACTCAAGCGTAAGAAAATTTATCATTTTGTTTATAATTCAAACAAAAAATCCGTCAAATACGTCCAAAACCACGGTCTATTTTCACGATAAATTTTTTATCGCCTTACAATTCAGCAAAATCCTATACCGTTCTAGTTCAAAATTTAAACATTATTAAATTTTTGTTAATAAATAGTTTGAACTACGTCACAACTTAGAAAAAAAATACCCTTTCAAATTGTAGAATTTTTTCATACATTTGCCTTGGTTGTTTGAGCGTTTACACTCAAATTTAATCTTTCAAATTTAAAATGGAGAATTTTATGGCATTAGAAAAATCACTTAAAGCAGCTTGTATCGGTGAATTTATCGGTACTGCCTTAATTATTTTTTTCGGTGTAGGTTGTGTCGCTGCACTAAAAGTTGCCAATGCCCAATTTGGTCAATGGGAAATTAGTATTATGTGGGGAATGGGGTAGCCCTCGCCGTTTACGCTTCTGCAGGATTATCTGGTGCCCATCTCAATCCTGCTGTCACAATTGCATTATGGAAATTTGCCTGCTTTGATAGTAAAAAAGTCGTTCCATATATTATTTCACAACTCGCAGGTGCATTTTGTGCCGCTGCATTAGTTTATTTTTTATACGCCAGTTTATTCGTTGTTTATGAAACTACGCATAATATGGTACGTGGATCAATATAAAGTCTTTCACTCACTGGCACGTTCTCAACATACCCTAACCCAAGTTTAAATATCGCTCAGGCATTTATGATAGAACTTGTTATTACCGCAGTGCTAATGGCATTAATTCTTGCGTTAACTGATGATGGCAACGGATTACCACGTGGACCACTCGCCCCACTATTAATCGGTATTTTAATTGCGGTTATTGGCGGTTCAATGGGACCATTAACTGGCTTTGCGATGAACCCAGCTCGTGACCTTGGCCCCAAATTATTTGCTAGTCTTGCAGGTTGGGGAGAAATTGCCCTAACAGGCGGACAATCTATCCCTTATTTTCTTGTTCCGCTCTTAGCCCCAGTCATAGGTGCGTTATTAGGAGCTTGGGGATATGTCAAATTAGTTGGTAAAAATTTACCTTGCGATTGCAACAATAATTAATCACAAAAGGAAAACGTCATTATGACAAATAAAAAATATATTATCGCCTTAGATCAAGGTACAACAAGTTCACGTGCAGTGCTACTCGATCATGATGCGAACGTTGTTGAAATTGCACAGCGTGAATTTACGCAAATTTATCCGCAAACAGGTTGGGTTGAGCATAATCCAATGGAAATTTGGGCAACACAAAGTTCAACATTAAATGAAGTCGTCGCCAAGGCAGGTATCACATCTGAAGATATTGCAGCAATCGGAATTACGAACCAACGTGAAACAACCATCGTATGGGAAAAAGAAACAGGAAAACCTGTCTATAACGCCATTGTTTGGCAATGTCGTCGCACCGCCGAGATTACCGATAAACTCAAAGCCGATGGACACGAAAGCTATATTCGTAAAACCACAGGCTTAGTGGTTGATCCCTATTTCTCTGGTACAAAAGTAAAATGGATTTTAGACAATGTTGAAGGGGCTCGCGAGAAAGCAGAACGTGGTGAATTACTCTTTGGCACCGTTGATACTTGGTTAGTTTGGAAATTAACGCAAGGTCGTGCTCACGTTACCGATTACACCAACGCATCACGTACAATGTTATTTAACATTCACACCAAACAATGGGATGACAAAATGTTGTCTTTACTTGATATCCCCCGTTCAATGTTACCAAAAGTTTGCAATTCATCAGAAATCTACGGACAAACCAATATTGGCGGAAAAGGTGGGGTACGAATTCCCGTTGCTGGCATTGCAGGCGATCAACAGGCGGCGTTATATGGTCATCTTTGTATTCGTGCGGGGCAAGCTAAAAATACTTACGGCACAGGGTGCTTTATGCTAATGCACACGGGTGACAAAGCCGTTGAATCCCAAAATGGGTTATTAACCACCATTGCTTGTAATGCCAAAGGCGAACCTGAATATGCACTAGAAGGCTCTATTTTTATGGCCGGGGCAACTGTTCAATGGCTACGCGATGAACTCAAAATTGTACACGACAGCCACGATAGCGAATATTTTGCCACCAAAGTAAAAGATAGCAACGGCGTATATATCGTGTCAGCATTTACAGGATTAGGTGCACCATACTGGGATCCTTATGCACGTGGTGCAATTTTTGGGCTTTCACGCGGTTCAAATCGCAATCATATTGTGCGAGCAACGTTAGAATCTATTGCTTACCAAACACGCGATGTGCTTGAAGCAATGCAATCCGATTCAGGTGCAAAATTGCAATCATTGCGTGTAGATGGCGGTGCCACAGCAAATAATTTCCTAATGCAGTTCCAAGCCGATATTTTAGACACCAAGGTTGAGCGTCCAAAAGTAAAAGAAGTTACCGCACTTGGTGCCGCATATTTAGCAGGATTAGCCACAGGCTTTTGGAAAGATCTTGATGAATTGCAAGGCAAAGCAGCGGTAGAACGCACATTTATTCCCGATGGCAATCAGCTCAAACGTGAAAAAAATTATCAAGGTTGGAAAAAAGCAGTAAAACGCACTTTAGAATGGGAAAAAGAAGATAGCCAAGCTTAGTTTTCCCCAAAAACACCGCGGCTAAAAATATCATCATTTTTTAGACAGCGGTTTTACAATAAATATCATTTTCTCATTGAGAAACGCATATAAATCAGCAACCCGCGGTCAAAATTTCACGCGTTTTTTGACCGCTGTAAGAATTAAAATTCTCCCAACACGTTCAACGGAGCTTCTCGATCCCAAGGAACCCCATTTTCGGCAAAAATAGTTTCAATATCTTTGATAAAATACTGCATTCCCGAACCATCATTTATATCATACTCCACATAATTAAGACGATCATATTCATCATAAGAGAGTAGATCATATTTTTCAGCTAAATCTCCAACACGTTCAGAGGAGGAAAAACGAGAAAGCCATACACTTAAATAAATACTGTCATGTTTCCCGTCTAACGTAAATTCATTTTTCAAAACATATTTGACTAATTCTTCAGTCGTAGTGATTTTTCCATCATAGTATTGTGGTTCAAATTCAACCAGTAACCCACATTTTAAGCAACGGTAGAGAAAAGCGCCCTTAATATCTGGATAATTATTCTCTATTGGTCCACTAAAATAGAAAGTCAGATTAAAGTCATTGTCTATCGCATTTAATAATTCATTATAAAGATAATGATAAAAATCTAATCTCGTCATCTCTATTCCCCTCTTTTTCTTGTTTTGATAGATTACTTTATCTATGATAACCTACGGTCAAAAATCCAAGTATTTTTTGACCGCGGTAATGGCGTTATTTTCCTTTATGTTGGGATTGTGGATTTTCCAATGCCACAACTTGACTAATCACTACGCCATCAAGCAAGGTGGTGCGAAGCTTTTCACCAATGCCAACTTGCTCAAGTGTCGTTATCGCAACGCCTTGTTGATTTTGGGCAATAGAATAACCGCGAGATAGCACTTTTAACGGGCTTAGGCTATCTAATTTGCCACAATACATTGCAAATTGTTGCTCACGTTGTTTCAATTCGCGTTGCAAAGCAAACTGCAAACGTGTTTGTAATTGCTGACATTGTTGCATTCGCTGTTGCACCACATAAGGCAAAGGGTTGGTTTGTAGGCGTTCAAAAACCGCGGAAAAATTAAGCTGTGTTTTATTCATTCGCCATTGCATTGCTGATTGCAAACGCTGTTGCAACTGTTGCATTTGTTGATATTGAGCATTAAGTTGTGCCTGAGGATGCTGACTTTGTAAACGCTGAATAAGATGCGTGAGATCCCGTTGCTTTTGTTGCAATGCACGATCCAATGCCATATCTAACCGTTGTCGTTGGTAAAGAATATGTTGCATTAAATCTTGCTGATTACGACTGACTAACTCTGCCGCCGCAGATGGTGTTGGTGCACGGATATCTGCAACAAAATCGGTGATAGTGACGTCAGTTTCGTGTCCAACGGCACTAATGATCGGCAGTTGAGAATCAAAAATTGCCCGTGCAACATTTTCTTCATTAAAACACCACAGATCTTCCAATGAGCCACCACCTCGCCCAACAATTAGCACATCAACCTCTTGTCTTGCGTTGGCAAGTTCAATCATTTGCACAATTTCTGCACTCGCGTCTTTGCCTTGTACCGCGGTCGGATAAATCACAATTTTTAAACTAGGATCACGGCGTTGTAAAATTTGCAAAATATCCTGCAACGCTGCCCCTGTTGCCGAAGTCACAATCCCTACGGATTTGGCAAAATCGGGCAAGGCTTTTTTTAAGTGCGTAGCAAATAATCCTTCTGCCGCCAATTTCATTTTCAACGCATCAAACTGTTGCTGCAATAGCCCTTCGCCTGCGAGGTGCATTGCATCAATAATCAACTGATAGTCACCACGCGGTTCATAAAGGCTTACCGTTGCACGCACTAACACTTGCATTCCGTTGGCTGGGCGAAAGGTCACTCGCAAATTTTTCATTCGGAACATCGCACAGCGTACCTGTGCATTTTCATCTTTTAGCGTAAGATACCAATGTCCCGATACAGGTTGAGTAAAATTTGAGATTTCGCCCGTCAACCAAATTGAGCCTAAATGCTGCTCAAGCAGTTGACGTGCATTATTGTTAAGCTGGCTAACTGAAAAAATCTGTTCGTTCATTCTCTACTCGGCTAAATCTGTATTCATTAACGCCACACCGTCATCTAACCAATTACAGATGCTATCGGGAAGTAACTGCAAATATTCATCGCCCGATACTAATCCTTCGGCTAAAGCGGCAAAATCATTCAAATATAAACGCTCTCCGTCTGCAAGGCGTTGTAATATTAATGCTTCTAGTGGGTTTAATTCATCTAACCATTCGCCATTAGCATAGATTTGCAACGGGTTTTCCGTATAGAGCAATTTACAATTATTATCTTGATATAAAAATGCATTTTCTTGTTCAAATAATTGTTGGATCGTTTCTGGCTCAGCCATTTCATCACTTAATAACAAATCATAACGGCGTGAGCTGACCGCGGTCGCAACCGCTTGTTGAAATAGGCGATCAAAACTTTCCGACTGTGCCAATGTATCTAATAACTGTGCTTTCATTGTTGCAACCATTTCGGGTGCAAGTTTGCCCGTTTTCTGTGCCTGCGGGCTAAGACGTAATGGCAGATTAAATTGGTATAAATCAATATCAGGATTAGGGTGGCAAAATCCTTTATTAATATGCTCAAGTAAATCGGCTAAGTTAGGATAACGCAAACCAAATGAAAAGGTTAGACAATCATTTTGTGCCACGCCATAATGAGAAAGCCGTGACGGCACATACAGCACATCACCTGGGTTTAATACTTCATCAAGCACAAGCTCGCCCATATCATCAAAAATCCGAATAGGTTGGTTAGCTTTAAATTCAGTGCTTGGATCGCACCATTTTCCTAACTGCCAACGGCGTTGCCCGTAACCCTGTACGAGAAAAACATCATATTCATCATAATGACGCCCAACCGATCCCCCTTTGGGCGCATAGGACACCATAATGTCATCACGTTGCCATTGGGGAATAAAACCAAATAAATTCCACAGCTCACCAAGCTCAGGCGACCATTGCTCTAAATTCTGTACTAAAACCGTCCATTGTTCAGGCAAATTTTTAAAATCTGATGCAGTTAATGGGCTACAACTTAATCGCCAATCATTTTCAGAATATTGCTTAATTAAACGGGCGGTAACTTCTTCCTGTTGCGACAATTCAATAATATCGTCAGGCTCAAACATTCCCACAATTTGTGGCAAACCATTACGAATTAATAGTGGCTTTTTTTGCCAAAATTCATTTAAAAAACGATCCGCGGTTATCTCTGCGGGTAAACAAAACTGTGTCATTTTTACTCCTTTTGTTCTTTAATTTTCTACATTAATAAGAGATTGATTCATTAATGCAAACCAATCTGCTGTTTGATGATTGATTTTTGTCAAATCAACCTGCTGACTTTGTTCCAATAGGCGTTGCCAATAGACATTCCCCGATTGATATGGCGAGCCATTTGCGATGTCATCCAGTTTCGCTCGGCATTTGTCTAAGTCCACTGGCTCATTGCTGATGAGTTTTAAATAACCACCAACATCTTGAGTAACGACCCATTGTAAACGTGATCGTCCCAGAATAAAACTTTGTACATAGATAACTAATTGCTCAGTGGCTTGCGCTAGGTCAATCGGTGTAAAACTGTAGCCTTTAATCTGCTTACCTTCTTTTACATAAAAAATTGGGGCAGGTTGCGACAAATGAGAAACAACTTGCACTAAATAATACAACCAATTTTCAATCATAAAATTATCACTGAGTTTCCCCACACGCCAACTAACCCGTTGCGTATTATCTTGCAATTGAAATAATCGATCCACTTCGCCGCCAATTTCAACCGTCCCCCAAGGTGTAGCTAAAGGAATAAGTATACTTTCACTTTCGGGAATTTGCTGTAACGGACAACCAATCGCACGGCGAAATTCAGCAACGGTTTCTTGGATTTGTTGTTGATAAATCTGTGCAAAATTTGCCCGCGGTAAATAACCACTGAGTTTTAAATTGTTTAATTCTCGTTCCAAATGCATTTCGTGATTGAGTAAATGCTGATTAAATTCATAACGTTGTAATCCTGATAAGGTAAAATTTTCAAAATCAGGAATGAGTGGATCTTCTCGCTCAAAATACACCCCAAGCTGATTATTGAAAAAGTAATTAACAGGATTTTTTACAAACCTAATCAGTTGCTCAAGCTCAATATAACGAGGTTCAACAATGGTTTCTATGGTTTCAGTTTGCACCACAAAATCCGCGATTTCCAGAGCTTCGGTGTGCAATAAAGGTTGCCAATGATGAGCGAATGAGCCTTGTTGAGTAAAGTTATAAGGGCTAAATGCGGTCATTGGATGATAGCATACCAAGGGTTTTAATTTTTTATCGGCTTTACCACGTTCATTGACCGCGGTCGGAATTTCATCTAAATTATCATATAAATAATCTAATAACTGGCTTACCAATACGCTTGGTTCTCGCACAGCATTATCCACCAACGAACGCCCGACATAGCTAATATAGCAATATTGTTGCGCCGCTAAAATCGCTTCTAAAAATAAATAACGATCATCATTACGACGTGAGCGGTCGCCTTTTCGCATTTGATATTGCATCAAATCAAAACTGACGGGCACTTGTTGACATGGGTAATCCGTTTCATTCATTCCTAATAAACACACAACTTTAAATGGAATTGAACGCATTGGTAACAGAGTACAAAAACTCACCTTACCTACTAAAAATTTTACACTAAAATCATTGTTATCCAATTGCTCAGCTAATGCTTGTGCAAGGACTTCAATCGTGAGCGGCATACTGAAATGGATTTGTTCAAGTTGCTCAACCAGTTGTTCAATAGCTTGTTTTAAATAGACCAATGTTGCTTGGCTTGCTTCATTGTCGTCAAATACCTTCTCAATCAATTCATTGAGTATATTTTGCCACTCACGAATAGAATAAGATTGTTGAATTTTCTGATACCAATGTGCTAATTGTGCAATAAAATCTGCCAACGCCCCCACTAACTCGCCTTTCAAGCCATAGCTATCATCAAAAGCTACGCTTTGTTGCCACTCGCCTTGCTCTGAACTTAAAGCGTAACCTAGCAATAAACGCATTAAACCAGACTGCCAAGCATTATAATTAAATTGACCGTTTTGCTCTTGCTCTAATCCAAAACGGATTCCTGATTCTTCTACCCAATAACGGATTTGCTCAAGCTGATTTAAACTAATATGAAAATTCGCACGAATTGCAGGAATATCCAATAACGCTAATATTTCTTCCGCACTAAATTGACTTTCTTTTAAATTGAGCAAGGATAAAAAACTGGCTATCAGCACATCATTCTCTGATAATTTTCCGTCAGAAATGGAAAAAGGAATATGGCGTTTATCCTTCGTACCATATTGTCCAAATACGGCTTGAATATAAGGCGTGTATTTATCTATATCGGCGACCATCACAACCACATCTTTTGGGGTAATTGTGCTATCAGATTGAAATAAATGTAATAGGTAATCCTGTAAATGCTGTACTTCACGCATCGGACTATAACACGCATGAATACTTAATGAATTATCCGCGGGATCAAAATTCAGACTACCTTTTTTACTGGAGGCTAACTCCAATATTTTTTGCTGAACTTGAGCTAATAGATTTTGCTGATCATTTTGAACAGGGAAAACAAAATCAGCAACTTGTGCATTAGAGCTTAATAAATAGAAAAAATCACGCCCCAGTTTACCCCAGCTTGCTAATAACGGATTTCCCACTTGTAATTGCTCAGAATCTTGTGTTTGTTCTAAATCAACACGACCTGTAAGCCAAGGTTTCTTTTGCTCAGGTTCTGATAGACTTAGCCGATATTGCTTAGTTTGCCAAAAAGCCGGATCAATAATATCTCCCCAATATTCTTGACTAGGATTATTAAAAAATAAATGAATATCGCAATATTGACTTATTCCATTTAAACTTTCCAGATAGGTTTGGGGCAAGGCGGGAATGCCAAAGATAAATAACCGACTTGGTAAGTTTTTTGGCGATTGTTGTGTGAGCTTTTGCAAATAATGGCGATATAAATGCGCACGATGTTGTATTTTATTAGCAGGATGAGTGAGGCTAATTTTCTTCGTTAATGCTCGCCAAAGTTGTGCTTGCCATTGAATATCTTGTTCAAGTTGCCTTAATGCCTCCGTTGAAGTCATATTCTGTTGTGCAATTTGACGCAAAACTTGCGCTTCTTCACCTTGTTCCCAAAGATCAATCCAATCGGGGCGATAAACCAGATATTGATCAAATAAATCAGCAATAGTACGAGCAAGTTGATAAGCCTTTTGTTGTACATTCAATTCATTATTATCATTTTGCTCTAAATAATGTTCTAACGCAGAAAAATCATTTTCTAACATTAATTCCATTAAATGCCAGGTCATTAAGGCTTTACTGAATTGACTATTTAATTCAACATCAGGAAGATTATCAACATATTGTTGCCATAAAAAACTCGCGGGCATTGGAAATCCCAGGTTTGCAGCTACGCCTTGTTTTAACGCAATCTGCATTTGAAGCCATTGTGCCATTCCTGGACTTTGCACCAAAATCGTTTCTGCTTGGAAAGGATCATCTAACGGCTGCGTTTGCATAATCTGAATTAACAGATCCTTAAGCAAATCAAGATCATTTGAATGATAAACTGTAAACATATTTTACCTATCTCAATACCAATTTGGTGGGTATTTTTGCCCAGTTTATCATTCACCGCAAGAGAAAATCACTAAAAAACCAATTTACCCATTGGGTAGCTCACTGAAACTTGTTTCCCTGCACAAGAAATATTAAAACGAAGTTGATTTTGCCATACCACAGACTCGCATTGCATACCTAAAAATAAGCGTTGCTTTTGATTCTCAATAATTTGTATTGCCTGAAAAACTTGATAAATTTTGACCGCGGTTTGACGCTGATTCGCACTCCATTGGCTAAGCGTAAAAACGATCAGACTAAATAATGCCAAGCAGACTAATAAAGATAACGTGCTCATTCCACGAATATGATGTAATTTATTCATCCTGATGTTCCATTTCAAAATCGTGCCAACTTTTATCCGCGGTTTTCCAGCGTTGCATTCTCCCAGTCAACTCGGTTGCTACTTTTTTTGAATAAATTAATTTTACACCATCACCTAATGTTAACCGTCCACCCGTTACCACCGCACCTCGTACTTCGCCTTGTCCGTGAATCATCAGATCCCCTTCAGCAATAATTAATGCTTGACTTTTCCCGTCCAAATAACAGTCTGTTTGAGAATGATTAAACCAATAGAAATGGGGAGTATTATCTGTTTCTAATTGGTTAACTTGATGAAAAAAGCTGTTCTCAAAATATTTAATTAAATCAATATTAACAAAAGTATCTAGCTTTCCTTCTGCATAGGCTTTATTTGGTGCTTTCTTAAATAAGGGGTGACAAAAGAAAAATTGTTTGAGAGAAGAGTCAATATCGAGTGCAATTTCTGAGATTAAATAAGGCTTATTTTCACCCCTTGTATTTTGAATACAGCCAGTAATCAACCTTTCTCGACTTAGATCCTGTAATTTTAATGTACTCTCCACATAGCGCTTACGTTGTGCGGTTATCCCTTGATGAAAACGTAATAAATCTTGATTAAATAGCATTAACATAAATAAGGTTGAGCTGATAATCAGCAGAAAACTGATTGTAATAATGCCTTTATTTAATTTAATCACTTAATGCTCCTTGATTTAACAAAGGAACAATCATATTCGTTTCGTAAGAAACTAATGGATTTGAGAGTAACCGCCCAGATAAATGTAGATTGATAGCTTTCCGTTCAGCAAACCAATCAAAAGTAAATTCGGTTATCTGATATTTTCCACGTTCTAACATTGTTGTCCAAGATTTATCTTGTTGGCATAGACGATCAGTTTGAATAAAATTTCGGCATTCAGCCCCTATGCATCGATCATTAATGCCCGATGTAAGCATTTCAATATTATGATGATGTAATCGATAATCAAAGAATTCAACATTAAGTTCTTTAGTATTATTTCTTTGCTTGTTAATGCATTTATAACTATTTTTGCCCAAGCAACCGCTGATATTACGATCATAAAAAAATAAGATACAATCTGGCTTTACCGAATGATGAGCAAACAAATTAATATTCAAATCGCCCATTTGTTCAAATAAGCTCAAATTACTTTCATTCTTAGCTATGCCACGAAAACCTGCACGACGAATATCACGCCCTATCGTCTGCAAAACTAATTGAAAATCCGATTGTAATAATAAACGTTGCTGCCAAATTCTATTACCATACTGCTCAAGTTGAAAAAATTTTAAAATACTCAATAATAAAATACTAGATAAACTAATACTCATCAATAGCCCTATCGTAGTAAAACCAGCATAAATTTTTCTCATATCAAATTTTTCTAATCGCGAGTTGCTAAACAACCACTTCGGATAAATTCGCCAGATTTCACCCTAATATCGCCCGTATTAGAGAAAGAAAAGACCACTCTTTCATCACCACTGCGTAAAATGAAACATTTAGCCTGCGAATTCTTCTGAATAGCACCAAATACTGTTATCGGTATCCAATTATCATATTTATAATCTAACTCAATACGCTCTGAAAAATAAGGATAATAAAATAAGGCTTCTTTATTACATTGCTTTGGCGAAAAACAGTTACAATTTGATTTTTCTTTCTGAGAAAATAAACACCATTTCTTATTATTCTTTGATACAAATAGTGAAAAGCTATGCATTGAATTCTCACTTCGTGCTTGAATATAACGTAAAAATAAATAAAGCCGTTGTTGTTCTAAATTAAGTTGTCTTTTGTCATTAAAATAATGCCAACTTGATAATGACAAAGTTAGACATAAACTTAGCAAAAATAAAATAAAAACCAATTCAATTAATGTCATACCCTTTTGCATAATTCACCTCACAGAACAGTGATTAAGCATAATAGCTCTCTAAGAAAAGAAAATAGTTATTATTAATACTTGGAATATTGATCACAAAATATATTACATAAAATTCAACCTTATTTTTGACCGCGGTTTATTAAGCAAAAGAAAAAGGGTAAACAATGTTTACCCTTATTTTCTAATCACTCTTTTCTATTTTGCTAAATCATAATAATGCGTATTATAATATTTTTTCGCATCCTTTAACTCTTTTTTAGGCTCAGCAAATTTTGCACGCAAATTCATCACGTTAACCACACCTTTCTCATCAATCTCTGCATTCATATTTTGTAATAATTCTTGCAATGCTAATGGAGCAAGTTCTGGCGTCATATCTTTATCGTTCGCAATTAAGATAGCTTCAGCAATTCCCTTATTTTGTGGTTCGGCAGCCCAAGCTAATGCTTTACGATACGCTTTAATAAATTTAACCAAAGCTTCTTGATTCTCTTTTACCCAACTTTCTTTTGCAACACCAACGGTGCCCTGAAAATCACCTAAAGTTTTGCCCGTTGCTAAAATATTAAAACCTTGCTTTTGTGCTTGAATATTCATCGGCGTACGTAATAAAGTTGCATCAGTTTTGCCTGCAACTAATGCATCAAAACGTAAATTGGTGCTACCAATACTACTAATATTGGTTTCATTATCCGCAATCTTATTTTCTGCTAAGAAATTGCGTAAAACAAAAGCATAGCCTGTCGTTAATGCATCTACTGACAAGTTTTTCCCTTTTAAATCCTGTGCAACTTTAATTGTTGGCTGGCTGACTAGAGATAATAAGCCATTATCTACGCCCATAAATGCAAAGAAATCAGCATTATCTAATTTTAATGCACCTTGATTTTCACGGTAAGCAATTACGTTATCCATTCCAGCAATCGCAATTTGGAAATCATTGTTATATAAACCTTTAGCTAAGAATTTCGAGTTAGGTGTGTAATCTAAACGAACTTTCAAGTTTTCATCTTTAAAAAAGCCTTGACGTTCAGCAATCCAAACGGGTAAATTCCAACCGCCAGAAAAAGTAATTACATTTAATTGAGTTGGTTTTGGCTGCTCTTGTTTTGGCGTTTCAGCGTGAATTGATGAAGCCGCCATTAGACCTGTGAAAGCTAAAGTGAATAAAGTTTTTAATTTCATATAAAATCCTATACTATGAAAATAGATATGTAGTCGAAACAACCTTATCTTAGCCAAGACAATCAACTAAAATAAGGGTTTTATTATACATTATTACCAACCCTTATGTAAACATTAGAAAAAAGAAGATATAAATAAACAAATAAACAAA
>JAUNAB010000006.1 GCA_030527795.1 Pasteurellaceae bacterium
ATTTTAAAACAATTAGTAAAGCAGAATTTATTCTAGTTATCTAGTACAGCCCCAATTATTAAGAACTCAATATATGAATAAGTTGAATTATTTTTAAGGAAATAAAAAACCGCGGTCAGAAAACAAATAAAAATTTGACCGCGGTTTTGTGTGCTGTGTTTTTTTAGCCTTCTTCAAATTCGCCTTTATCTACGACTTTGACAAGCATATGTTCACGTTTTAAGCCGAGATCATAGGCAATGGCAATCGCAACGAAAATAGATGAATAGGTACCAAATCCGATACCAATTAATAGGGCTAAAGAGAAGCTATAAATGGTTGGGCCGCCGAAAAAGAGCAGTGCAAATACCACAAATAGCGTGGTTAATGACGTCATAATGGTTCGGGCAAGTGTTTGAGTTAAAGAAATATCAATCACTTCGCCTGAATCAATACGGCGGATTTTACGGAAGTTTTCACGCACGCGGTCAAATACCACGATACTATCGTTCAGTGAATAACCTACTACTGTTAAAATTGCTGCCACGAAGGTCAGATCAATTTCAATTTGTAAATAGGAGAACGCACCAAGGGTAACGATTACGTCGTGTGCTAATGCGAGAATACCGCCTGTGCCTAAACGCCATTCAAAACGCATTCCTACGTAGATTAACAACATAATTAGGGTTGCTAAGGTGGCATAAATTGCCCCTTGCGTTAATTCTTCCCCAACATTAGGCCCTACAAACTCAACGCTGCGAATTTGTAAGTTGTTATCAATTTGGCTCATCATACTTTTTAGCTGATTACCAATTTCAGCATTGCTCATACTAGCTGGAAGGCGGATCATCACATCACTTGTACTACCTGTGGTTTGTACGGTTGCTCCTTCAATGCCATTGCCTTTTAATGTTGCGCGTACTTGAGTCAGATCAGCTGGCTGTGAGAAATGGGTTTCTACAACCACCCCACCTGTAAAATCTAAGCCCCAGTTAAAGCCTTTGGTAAACATAAAGAAAAAGCAAGCAGCAATGATGAAAGCTGAAGCCAAATAACCCCATTTTCGCATTTCCATAAAGCGAACAAGTCTAAAAGGAAGAATAACGCCTTTATATTCGTGTATTTTATGTAAACTCATTTTGCCACCTAAATTGAAAGTTTTTCTACGCGTTTTCCACCATAGATCCAGTTAACTAGCATACGAGTACCTGTAATGGCGGTAAACATTGAAATCGCCACCCCGATCGCTAAGGTAATCGCGAAGCCTTTTACTGGACCTGTACCTGCACCATAAAGCACGATGGATGTTAAAATCGTAGTTAAGTTTGCGTCAAAAATACTACTCCAAGCACCGTTGTAACCTTCATTGATGGCTTGTTGAATTGGGCGACCATTATTGATTTCTTCTTTTATCCGCTCAAAAATCAATACGTTGGCATCCACCGACATCCCAACGGAGAGAATTAACCCTGCAATACCTGGCATTGTTAGGGTGATTCCTGGGATAATTGACATTAATCCGACAGCAAGTACCATATTGGCACAAAGTGCAATACTAGCGATAATACCGAATAATTTATAATAAATGATACAAAATACTACCACGATCCCAAGTCCGAGAAGCCCTGCTTCTAGACCTTGAGCTACGTTTTGTGCTCCTAAAGACGGACCAATTGTGCGTTCTTCTACGATTTGGATTGGTGCGGTTAATGCACCTGAACGTAATAACACCGCGAGATTTTGTGCTTCTGATGGGCTATCAATCCCTGTAATTTGGAATTTACTTCCGAAGCGACCTTGGATGGTTGCTACGTTAATCACTTCTTCGTGTTTTTCTAAAATAGCTTTGCCGTTTTCGTCTTTTTTCTCGCTAGGCTTATACTCAACATATAATGTCGCCATCGGTTTTTTTAGATTTTGACGTGTGGTTGCAGACATAATCTCACCACCTTCACTATCTAAAACCACGTTAACTTGTGGGCTAGCACTATTTTGATCTACGCCAGAAGTGGCGTTAGTGATATGTTCACCCCCCAATACTGCACGTTTATAAAGTGGCACAGGTTGATTATTACGGTTTAATTTAATTTCCGTATCTGATGGCACGATATTACGGGCTAATTGTTCAGATGAAACATTTGGATTGACTAAACGAAATTCTAAGGTTGCGGTTGCACCTAAAATTTCTTTTGCTCGTGCGGTATCTTGAACACCTGGTAATTCTACCACGATACGTTCAGCACCTTGGCGTTGGATAACCGCTTCAGCTACCCCTAATTCTTCTACCCGTTTACGCAAAATCGTGAGGTTTTGCTCAAGAGCATTTTCACGAATTTCGGTCAGTAGTTTTTCAGTAAATTTTAAACCTAATGTGCCTTCGGACACTTCCGTTATGGTTAAGTCTGGGTGTTGTTTACGCAAGAAACGTTGTGCATCGGCAGTTTGTTCAGGTTTCGCTAAAGTTACTTGAACACCATAGTTGTCAGTGGATTTGATGGCGCTATATTGCAATTTTTCTTTACGCAATTCGGTACGTAAACCATCTTGTAACTGCTCTTGGCGTTTATTTAATGCGGTGTTCATATCCACTTCCATTAGGAAGCGTACCCCACCACGCAAATCCAAGCCCCATTTCATTGGTTTACCACCTAACATTGTGAGCCAATGTGGTGTCGCTGGTGCAAGATTTAATGCGATTGAATAATGTTCACCTAAGGCTTCATTGAGCTTATCTTTTGCAAGTAATTGCACATCCGTGTTATTGAAACGTGCAAGAATAGAACCTTCTTCTAATAAAATAGATTTAGGTTGCAAATTATTTTGAGCTAATAAGTTTTGCACATCCGATAAGGTCTGCGTGGTGGCTTGTTGCCCACGCGTTCCTGAAATTTGTACGGCAGGATCTTCACCGTAGATATTTGGAAGAGAGTATAAAACGCCAATGGCGACCACAAGGATCACCATTAGATTCTTCCATAAAGGGTAACGATTTAACATAGCTTGTTTGTCCCTTGCGGAAATAAAAAATTAAGATTTCACAGAGCCTTTTGGTAAGATTGCCACGATGAAATCACGTTTAATGGTAACTTCATTATTTTCGTTTAATGCAATCACGATCATATCGCTTTCAGGGCTAACTTTAGTGATTTTACCAGCTAATCCACCGCTAGTTAATACTTCAGAACCTTTTGCTAATTCTGACATTAATTTACGATGTTCTTTTGTTCGTTTCGCTTGTGGACGGTAGATCATAAAATAAAAAATCAGACCAAAAATGACGAAAATAAACAACATTGACATTGGGCTACCTTGTTGTGCATCCATTTCATTATTCCTTCTTAAGTTAAAGTTAAAAACGCCCGCTAACATACCACAAAATCAGCTTAATGTGAAAATAAATCCTCCTAAACTCATCAAAATAGGAGTATTTTTGAGCAGTTTTAGCTTAGAGTTGTTAATACAGGTTGAGTTTATTTACGGTTGAATTAATTTCTTGAATTGGATTATTATCATTTAGAGTCTTGTTTTAATGCCTAAAACCGCGGTCTAAAAAATGATTAAATTTTTGACCGCGGTTTTAGCGATATTGGCAAGCTAAATCACAGGGCTATTGCGATAAAATAATAAGCGAGGGAGTGCCAAACCGAAGACTAATGCACCAAGAATAAAACCTGTAGTGATGAAATTATCAATCAATAGAGACAAACGTGCATCAGAGAAACCTTTATAATTGATTTGGAATACGGCGATCATCGCCTTGTAGGCGTAAACGCCGGGGATCATCGGAATAACACTGGCTACTGTGAAGACTTTTGGGTGAGCAAGATAGCGTTGGGCGACTTTGACACCAAAAAAACCAATAAAACCGCTAGCTAAAAAAGTGGCTAAAATTAGTGGACAATGGAAATGAATTAATAAAGTACGAAAGCTGTGACCTAATGCTCCTAAAACTGCACAATATTTAAGAGCAGAGGGGGGAACATTAAAAATAAGAGCAAATCCTACGGCAGGAATGGCTGCAAAGACCATATCATCAAGTAGTGAGAGAATAAATGAGCTATCCAATGCCTATGCCCCCCAATTTTCAAGGTGTAATAAAATTAACGCAAACGCAATGCCAATACAAGCACCGAAAGTCAGTACCGATGCGATAACCCAGCGCGCAATGCCCATATTAATATGTCCTTTTAAGATGTCTGCAAGGGCATTGATTAATGGAAAACCTGGAACGAGTAATAACACGCTTGATGCGAGAGCGATTTGTGGGTGATTTCCGAGTTGGTATTTGAGCGAAATTCCCGCGATGATGGACGCAACAAAAGCGGTCGTTGGGAACACGATAATGGAATTAAAGGCACGTTTTGTCAGGGTTTGCCGAATAAACATTGCGATTGATGAAGCAAAAAAGGTAATCAAGCAGATGAGCCGATCGCCGCCTGACAAATGGGCAAAACTTGCACAGGATAAGCCGACCATCAACATCACAAGATAGCGGTTATATTGAAAAGGGTGGAGTTGCTCGAGTTTTTGGCGGACGTAACGTATATCGTAAACCTGGTGTTCGGCAGTGATGACAATGTGTTGTACCGCAGTCACCATTTGCATATTAATACCGCGGTCTTGATTTTTGCGTGTTGTGGTAAGAAAGTTACCGTTAACTAACGTGGTAAGCACAATCGCATTGGGGGTGAGGGCTATTTCAACACTATTAGCTCCCAACGCAATCCCTAAGCGTTGGGTCGTTTCTACGACTAACATACTTTCTGCACCATATTGTAAAAGTAATAGTGCAACTTTACTGCAAAGACGAGTGATTTCCCGTTGTTTTTCATCCGTATTTTGCATAGTTTCTCCTAATATGGAGGGTTAACTGGCTTCAGCCTCTACACGTGCTCTTTCTAAAATTTGCTGAATTTCTGCCATGGTTTCCTGATCTTCATCTAAAGCAATTCTCATCATTTCGGTATTTTGGAAAATATCCAAATTGCCGTCATAGATCTCTGCCATCCGTTTTACACGATGGCGGTCGCGTTTAAAGTAAGTATGCCCAATTTCAGTGGAAACTTCATCATCAATCCCAAGGAAACGTAATGCGTGGATACCTGCTCGAACCGCGGAGTCAAAGGTTTCACGAACTTGTTTATCCGCACCAAGATTGTATAGCTCAAATACGTGAGAACGGTCGTAAGCTCGTGCAATAATTTTAATATTCGGGTTCATTTTACGTGCCATTTTCACAATCAAATTGGTTTGTTTTTTATTATCTATGGCGATAATTAATAATTCAGCTTTCTCAATGCCTGCGGTGTGAAGCACTTCAGGTCGCGTTCCGTTACCAAAGAAACTTTGCATACCGTATTTTTTCGCCCCATCAATCATTCGTTCATCAAGGTCAATAACGGTCGCATGATAGCCCGACATTGTTAACAAGTGATTGACGATTTGTCCAAAGCGTCCAATACCGATGAGTAAAATATTGTGTTGTTGTGCTTCTTCAATATGATCCGCTTCACGTTCAACAGCATTACGTTCAAAGAGCGGTTCAACAAATTTATTGTGTAATATGATGGCAAAAGGTGTGAATGCCATAGAAAGTACAACGATTGCCGTTAAATTCGCATTAGTCGCAGAATTAATCACCCCTTGAGAACTCGCTGCAGCGTAAAGCACAAAGGCAAATTCACCACCTTGAGCCATTAGTACCGCACGATCCATTGCCGTGCGTCTTGTACTGCCTGCAATGCGTGCAACGATATAAATACAGATAGATTTCACCACGATGAGAACGATAACGCTCGATAAAATCAATCCTAAATTAGCCCACACCACAGACAAGTCAAGCGACATTCCTACTGCAAGGAAAAATAGCCCTAATAATAGACCGCGGAAAGGTTCAATATCCGCTTCAAGTTGGTGTCGGAAGCTTGATTCGGACAATAATACACCAGCAATAAATGCGCCCATCGCAGCAGAAAGTTTACCGATTTCCATTAGCAGAGCAGATCCTAATACCACAAGCAAGGCTGCCGCGGTCATAATTTCGCGTAATTTTGTTTTAGCGAGCATTTTAAAGAGCGGATTCAGTAGCCATAATCCAACAGACACTAATACGGCAACAGACAAGCCAGCCGTGCCTAGACGTTGCCATAATGGTTCAGCTTTCGCGGCGATTTCAGGATCTGGCGGAGCAAGAAAAGTCACGATGGCTAATAATGGTACGATTAATAAATCTTCAAATAAGAGAATTGAAACGATTTTTTGCCCGCGTTTTGACGCAATATCGCCCCGTTCATTGAGCACTTGCATCACAATAGCAGTTGAGGTTAATACAAAACCACTGGCGCCCACAAAGGCAATCTGCCACGGATAGCCAAAGGCAATACCCACTGCGGTAAGTAAAATCGCACAGACAATGACTTGTAAGCTCCCTAAACCAAAGATTTGTTTACGCAATGCCCATAGATGTGATGGTTGCATTTCTAAACCAATGATAAATAAGAACATTACTACGCCAAGTTCGGCAAAATGCAAAATAGATGTCGGATCGTCAAATAAACCAAATCCAAAAGGACCGATGACTAACCCTGCGGCAAGGTAGCCGAGTACCGAACCTAAGCCAAGTTTCTTAAAGAGTGGAACCGCGACTACGGCGGCACCTAATAGTGTCACGACACTAACAAGTTGATGTGCGCCTTCTGCTGCCATTAATTTACCTCACGTCTGTATTTTCAATCGGGTTATTTGTTGGTATTGTAATCTATTTTGTACGTTCTCGCTTGCCTTGTTTGGCAAAAATTCATCGCTATTTTGATCCGCGGTTTTGGGCATTTCGCTCAGTTGATAGCCTTGTTCTGCACAAAATAGGGCGAAATCAGCCAAACTTGCCGTTTGATTAAGTTGTACAATAGCGATTGCACCTTTTTCTATTTGTGTTAGGACTTTTTTTAACATAAATAATGGCAATGGGCAATCATAAGCGGTTAAATCAATGTGATAGATGTTTGCCATTTTTATCGTTATAGGTTGTGTTGGCGACGAGCTGCCATAATTTTGCCCATATGACCAAGTTGTTCGCCATTGAGATATTGCTTACCTAACTCAAACAACGGTTCTTCTAAAGCGATATGCTTGTCATAACCAGCCACAAATGCATCAATTAATGCCTGATCGATCGTTTGTCGTTCATTTGTAAGCAATTGGTTAAGTTGTAAGGATAAATTTGCCCAATTTTGATGTAACACAATATGCTGACGTTCTAATTCATCAATATCCGCTTGTGCTTGTGGCACTAACTTGACTAATTCTGGGAAAAAATCCTTTTCTTCATCTTCGTGGTGCAAGGGTGCAGATTGATTAAAATAAGTCAAAATCTGCTGAACGTCATTTTTTACCGCTTGATTTACTCCATTTTTAGCTAAATAATCAGGTAAAATGTGTAATTGACGGCAAAAACGTTTTACTTTACTGTGGCAAGCATACAACATTTCAATAGGTTGTTCCCAGCTTGCAAAAGATTGCGGTTCTAAAGTAATCATCATTAATGCCCACACCAGTTTTCACAAGGTTTACCATCGCGATCGCCATCCATCTTGGTATTCGGACAATAGCGATTAAAATAGCGTGCTTCATCGCAAGAACGCATTTGAGAGCAATATTGACGACCATCGCATTGATATTGGGTTTCTTGTTGCTGTGGCTCAGCCATAGCGTGCGCAATGGGGAGTAAACTGCATAAAACCGCGGACAAAATTACTTTTATTTTCATTTTATTGCCTCTTATTTTTGTGTATCACTTTGTAATGGTGGAACCGGTTTACCGATTTTAGCGTAAAACTCACTGACAAATTGCTCAAAGCGATCTTGTTCAATCGCTTGACGAATTTGTGCCATTAAGCGTTGATAATATCGTAAATTATGGATTGTATTTAATCTAGCACCTAAAATTTCACCGCATTTATCCAAATGATATAAATAAGATTTGGTATAGTGCTTACAGGTATAGCAATCGCATTCAGGATCAAGTGGGCTAGTGTCGTCACGGTATTTAGCATTGCGAATTTTTACAATGCCATCACTCACAAATAAATGCCCATTGCGAGCATTACGTGTTGGCATAACGCAGTCAAACATATCAATCCCACGGCGAACACCTTCAACAAGATCTTCAGGTTTTCCAACGCCCATTAAATAGCGAGGTTTATCAGCAGGAATTAATGGTGTCACAAATTCTAAAATCCGATGCATATCTTCTTTCGGTTCTCCAACAGCTAAGCCCCCAACAGCGTAACCATCAAAGCCAATTTTGACTAAATTTTCAACCGAAATTTTGCGCAATTCTTCATAAATACCGCCTTGGATAATACCAAAGAGTGCATTTTTATTGCCTAATTCATCAAAGCGATCACGACTACGTTGTGCCCAACGTAACGACATTTCCATTGAGTTTTTAGCGTAATCAAAGGTGGCGGGATAAGGAGTACATTCATCAAAGATCATCACAATATCAGAACCAAGATCATATTGAATTTCCATTGATTTTTCAGGAGACAAGAATATGCGTTCGCCGTTAATAGGATTTTGGAATTTTACCCCTTCTTCCGTAATTTTGCGAAGTTTGTCTAAACTGAATACTTGGAAGCCGCCGCTGTCTGTTAAAATCGGACGGTGCCATTGCATAAAATCGTGCAAATCACCGTGCTTACGCATAACTTCTTGCCCAGGGCGTAGCCATAGATGGAACGTATTGCCGAGTAGAATTTCTGCGCCCGTGGCACGGACTTCTTCTGGCGTCATTCCTTTTACCGTACCGTAAGTCCCTACGGGCATAAACGCAGGAGTTTCAACGTGAAATTCCCCTTGCGGACGATTAAAAGTTAAACGACCGCGGCGTGCATTGCCGCTAGTTTTAGTGAGTTCATATTTCATAGTTTTCCTTTTCGAATAAACAGTTCGAGGGTTAAAATTATTCGTCTTGCTGATTGAGCTTATCTGCAATGATTTTACTAACGTTGTGAATAAATTTTTGATGATCTTTACCTATAATATCAGGATCGCCATTTATTGGGTGTAGTTTTTTTGTGACTATTTTATATTTCTCTGAATTTTTTAATATACTAAGGTATAAATTAAGTTTTTCTACTTTCGTGCAACGCTTTAAATCAGATTTAAAACTCTCGGCAAAGTTTTTCTCAGAACCTGGATCCAGAGTCTCAGCAATAATATCTGCGGCTTCCTTCTGAGTAATATCTATTTTCTCTATAAGAGAATGGATTTCATCACGAAGAGAATGGATTTCATCACGAATTAAATTTTCTTGCTTTTGTTTGATTGGCTGAAATTTGTTCAATTTGTCCATTTTTGTCCCTTTTTAGAAATTATCATACTTACTGTATTAGGGTTGATGGCGATGTTATAACAATTCTAATTCTAAAATCTACTACTGTTTACACCCTACAACCATAAGGAGAAATTATGACTAATTCTAACACCCATGAACTTGTAGTCAATTGGCATTTGACTGAGCATTGCAATTTTTCATGTGCTTATTGTTTTGCCAAATGGGATAAAGAAAAACCTAAAGAATTAATTCACGATATGGATAAATGTAAAAAGTTATTAGAACAGATAAAATTATTACCTAAGATAATTAATGAATCTTATAATACTAATTTTAATAAAATTAGATTAAATCTTGTAGGTGGAGAACCATTTATTTATAAGAAAAAAATTAAAGAAATAGTGCTATTTGCTAGAGAATTAGGATTTTCTATATCTGCAATAACCAATGGAAGTAAATTTGATTATGAATTAGAAGAATTTATTGCAAAAAATTTCTCTATGTTAGGTATAAGTATTGATTCATTAGATAATGATTGTAATAGAAATATTGGTAGAGTCAATAATATAAAAATACCTTTAGATATTGATTGTATTAAAGATTCAATAAATAATATTAGGAGAATAAATCCTAATATTAATATAAAACTAAACACTGTTGTTAGTTCAGAAAATTATCTTGAGGATTTTACTTGTTTTATAAAAAGTATCCATCCTTCAAAGTGGAAAGTTTTGAAGGTACTTGGCGTAGTAACTAACAAATTTAATATAGATGATGAGAAGTTTAGAATGTTTTTAAATAATCATAAGGAATTATCATCTATTATAAGTTATGAAAATAATGAATTAATGATAGAATCATATATTATGATAGATCCGCTTGGAAGATTTTTCCAAAATAAATTAGGGAATTATGGATATAGTTACAGTAATAGCATAATTGAAACTGGCATAAATAGTTCATTTAAACAAATTAGTTTTGATCTTAACCAGTTTGAATTACGCTATAAACATAGGATTTTATAAAAATGTGCAATTATTCTGCACACTTATTTACATTTTCAATAAATAGTTCTTCAATAGACTTATGAAATTTAAAACTCTCGTAAGTCTTTGAAAAAGTACAAGCACATATATTGCGTTGACGTGTATAATCTATTGAATGCCTCATGCAGGCATTCATTAATTCATACATGTGAATAATATCGTTTGAACTATTAAATATCTCAGGCCCCTCAGCAATTGAGTATCCTATTATACCAGATAAGGTTATTACACCAATATTTTTTACCCAATTTTTATTATAGGATACTAATCTTAATTCAGCATTACAATATCGGCAACGACATTTTTCTTCTGGAATTTTAACAGTAAATACTTTTTTACAATTAATACATTCAAATTTAGGTTTTTCAAATGTTCTCATAGATATTTATAACGTAGTTAAAGAAAAAATTGATAAGTTACCCATTAGTAATAAACATCGCATCGCCGTAGCTGAAAAAACGGTATTTTTCTTGCACAGCAATGGCGTATGCTTGCATTGTATGTTCGTAGCCTGCAAATGCCGAGACAAGCATAATCAGCGTGCTTTCAGGCAAATGGAAATTAGTAATTAATGCATCAATTATGCGGAATCTTTTACCTGGGTAAATAAAAATAGAGGTATCGGAAAAATAAGGTCCAATAATTTGATCCGATCCTTTTTCTTCAGACATCAATGCAGCACTTTCTAATGAACGCACTGAGGTTGTTCCTACCGCAATGACCCGTTTACCCGCTTGTTTGGTATTGATTACGGCATCTACAACATCCTGTGGCACTTCCACATATTCAGCGTGCATATGATGATCTTCAATTTTTTCAACCCGTACGGGCTGAAAGGTGCCTGCACCAACGTGCAAGGTCACAAAGGCGAAATTTACTCCTTTCGCTTTTAATTGAGCAAGTAATTCATCATCAAAATGTAAGCCCGCAGTGGGGGCGGCAACGGCACCTGGAACTTTGTTATAGACAGTTTGATAACGTTCTTGATCGTCATCTTCATCGGGGCGATCAATATAAGGCGGTAAAGGCATATGCCCAACCTGTTGCAATAACGAAAAAACATCGCTATTTTTGTCCTCGGTTTTTAATTCAAAGAGTGCGCCTTGTCGCCCTAGCATAATCACTTTAATGCCATTTCCTTCGCCTAACTTGTCTTCACCAAGAAATAATTCAGAGTCTTCTTTTGGTGCTTTAGATGAACGAATGTGAGCAAGAAAATGAGTTGAGTTTAAAACACGTTCAACTAACACTTCAATTTTGCCACCACTGGCTTTTCGTCCGAACATTCGGGCAGGGATCACTCGCGTATTATTAAAGACGAGCAAATCGCCCGCATTAACTAAATCCAACACATCGCTAAATTTTTTATGCTGAACTTCGCCATTTTGACCATTTAATTGCAATAATCGGCTTGATTTGCGATCGGGTTTAGGATAACGAGCAATGAGTTCATCGGGTAAATCAAAATTAAAGTCAGAAACACGCATAAAAATTAGAATTTTAGAATTAATGAATGATAGAACGTTAAGTCTATTGTGATTTATGCGAGAGTACAAGTAAAAAACTTTATCTTGAGCGTATTTTTCGTTAAAATCGACCAGTTTTAAAATAAGGGACAGGAAATGAGTAGGCAAGCGCAGTTTTATATCATTCAACAAGCAGAAAAACAAGGTGAGCTTTCTGCTGTAGAAGCCTTAGCTTGCGATTTGGCGGCGGAGAATTGGCGTGCGGGCAAAAAAGTGTTGATTTTTTGTGGCAGTGAACAACAAGCGTTTGCTATTGATGAGGCGTTATGGGCGCGCGATCCTGAACAATTTGTGCCACACAATTTATTGGGCGAAATAACGCAATATGCCACGCCAATTGAAATTTCGTGGGCAGGAAAACGTAATGCACAACGCCGAGATCTATTAATCAATTTGCAAGCTCAGTTGCCTGATTTTATTAGTAGTTTTAATCAATTAATTGATTTTGTGCCTTTTGATGAAGAATATAAAATTTTGGCTCGAGAACGTTACAAGCAATTACGCCAGCTTGGTTGGTCGCTTTCAACGGAAAATGCCTAAATAATAGCCGTTACCGCGGTCAAAAAAGCCAGCGTTTTTAAGTATGGAATTTGCTATATAAAATTAATGGATAATGGAATGAATGATATAACATTTTTTCAGCGTTTTGAAGCTGATATTTTAGCGAAACGCAAAACGATTACGATTCGGGATAAATCGGAATCACATTTTAAAATTGGAGATATTTTAGCAGTTGGTCGTTTTGAAGATGAACAATATTTTTGCACAATAAAAGTGCTAAATGTATCGCCAATTACGTTGGATAAATTAACTCAAATTCACGCAAAACAAGAAAATATGACATTGAATGAATTAAAATCAGTGATTCAAGAAATTTATCCGAATGAACAAGAATTTTATGTGATTGAATTTGAGTTAATATCTTAGTGAACATTAGATTAAAATCCATATTAAATAATGATAAAAAGGAATAAATATGAAACTTGCCGAAGCATTGATGCAACGTGCTGACTATCAACGCCATTTAGCACAGTTACAGCAACGGTTACAGCAAAACGCGAAATACCAAGAAAGTGAGAAACCTGCAGAAGATCCGCAGGAATTATTAAGAGAATATCGCCAAGTAGCAAATGGATTAAGAGATCTTATTGTAAAAATTAATCAACGAAATAATCAGGTAAAATTAAATAATGGAATAAATATGGTGGAAGCGTTGGCAGAACGGGATCGTTTAAAAGCTGAACATTCTACATTAATTCATTTAGCTGAAAGTGCTTTACCTGATCAAGATCGTTATAGCCGCAGTGAAATTAAAATAATTTCAGCGGTGGATATTAAACTAATTCGTAAGCAAGCTGATGAAATTGCGAAAAAACACCGAGAATTAGATGTATTAATTCAACAAGCAAATTGGAAAGAAGAATTATAATAAATTGGTTAGGCAATTTATTTAAAGCGAACATTAATATTATTCAGATAAATAAACGAAGAGACGTTTTTTATACAACTTCATCTCTGTATTATTTATCCTGTACGATGTATTTTGTATTGTTATTACCAAATGTTGATTAAATAAATTGTAGGGTGGGATTGGGGAAGTGTAGATATAGAAATATTCTACCTTTTTAAAAGAATATAAAAATTAAACTATTTGTAATAAAAATAAGAGAAATTTATGACTAAAAATTTTGAAATGGCAGATCGTTTTGAAGCATCTGCGGTAGAGCAGGCGTTGTATAAACACTGGGAAGAGAGTGGTTATTTTAAGCCGTCAGAAGATTCGAGTAAACCAGGGTATTGTATTGCGATTCCGCCGCCGAATGTCACGGGGAGTTTGCATATGGGACACGCGTTCCAACAAACTTTAATGGATACTTTGATCCGTTTTCATCGTATGCAAGGCGATAATACCTTATGGCAAGCGGGAACCGACCACGCTGGGATTGCAACCCAAATGGTGGTAGAACGCAAAATTGCAGCGGAAGAAGGTAAAACTCGCCACGATTATGGTCGTGAAGCCTTTATTGAAAAAATTTGGGATTGGAAAGCTTATTCGGGTGGTACAATCGGTCAGCAAATGCGCCGTTTGGGTAACTCGATTGATTGGGAACGTGAACGTTTCACGATGGACGAAGGCTTATCTAATGCGGTAAAAGAAGTGTTTGTGCGTTTGCACGAAGAAGGTTTGATTTACCGCGGTAAGCGTTTGGTAAACTGGGATCCAAAATTACATACTGCCATTTCAGATTTAGAAGTTGAGAATAAAGAAAGCAAAGGCAGTTTGTGGCATTTCCGTTATCCGTTAGTAAATGGAGCGAAAACAGCGGACGGGAAAGATTATTTGGTGGTAGCGACAACCCGTCCTGAAACCGTGTTGGGCGATACGGCGGTTGCGGTGCATCCAGAAGATGGGCGTTATCAATCCCTTATTGGTAAAAGCGTTATTTTGCCATTAGTAAATCGTGAAATTCCGATTATTGCGGATGATTATGTGGATCGTGAATTTGGTACGGGTGTGGTAAAAATTACCCCTGCTCATGATTTTAACGACTACGAAGTCGGTAAACGCCATAACTTGCCGATGATCAACGTATTAACTTTAAATGCTGATATTCGTGATGAAGCTGAAATTATTGGCTCTAATGGAAAAACGCTTGAAAATTTGACCGCGGTTATTCCTGAAGATTATCGTGGTTTAGAGCGTTTTGTGGCACGTAAAAAAGTCGTGGCAGATTTTGAACAGCTTGGATTGCTTGATGAAATTAAACCGCACGATTTAAAAGTGCCTTATGGCGATCGTGGTGGTGTGCCGATTGAGCCAATGTTAACAGATCAATGGTATGTAAGCGTTAAGCCCCTTGCGGAAGTGGCAACCAAAGCTGTGGAAGATGGCGAAATTCAGTTTGTGCCAAAACAATATGAAAATTTGTATTTCTCTTGGATGCGTGATATTCAAGACTGGTGTATTTCTCGCCAACTTTGGTGGGGACACCGCATTCCTGCTTGGTATGATGAACAAGGCAATGTTTATGTGGCACGCAATGAACAAGAAGTGCGTGAAAAACATAATCTGCCCGCAGGCTTGCCATTAAAACAAGATGAAGATGTGTTAGACACTTGGTTCTCGTCAGGCTTATGGACATTCTCAACCTTAGGTTGGCCTGAGCAAACCAAAGAATTAAAAATGTTCCATCCAACCGATGTGTTAATCACAGGGTTTGACATCATTTTCTTCTGGGTTGCCCGAATGATAATGTTCACAATGCATTTCATCAAAGATGAAAATGGCAAACCGCAAGTGCCGTTCAAAACAGTGTATGTCACAGGCTTAATCCGTGATGAACAAGGGCAAAAAATGTCCAAATCAAAAGGTAATGTGCTTGATCCGATTGATATGATTGACGGTATAAGCCTTGAAGAGCTATTGGAAAAACGCACAGGCAATATGATGCAGCCGCAATTAGCGGAAAAAATTGCCAAAGCTACGCGTAAAGAATTTGCCGAAGGCATTGCTCCGCACGGTACTGACGCATTACGTTTCACCCTTGCTGCATTAGCGAGCAATGGGCGTGATATTAACTGGGATATGAAACGTTTGGAAGGCTATCGCAATTTCTGTAATAAATTATGGAATGCGAGCCGTTTTGTATTGATGAATGTCAATAGTTTGAATTTAGATCTCAGTCAAGAGAAAGCGTTTCGTTTGGCGGATCGCTGGATTCAGGCAGAATTTAATCACACAGTTCAGGCTTTCCGTGATGCGTTGAGTCAATACCGTTTTGATTTGGCAGCCAATGCGATTTATGAGTTTACGTGGAACCAATTCTGTGACTGGTATTTAGAATTGACAAAACCTGTGTTTGCTAATGGATCAGAATCAGAAAAACGGGCTGCGTGCTATACCTTAATCAATGTATTGGAAAAATTGTTGCGTTTAACTCACCCAATTATGCCATTTATTACCGAAGAAATTTGGCAAAAAGTCAAAGGCTTTGCAGGCGTAACGGGCGACACTATTATGTTGCAACCTTTCCCTGAGTATGAAACAGCGTTGCAAGATGAACAAGCGATTAAACAAATCAATGCGTTAAAAGATATCATTATCGCGGTACGGAATATTCGTGCTGAAAGTAATATTGCACCGAGCAAAGGGTTAGATTTACTCTTGCGTAATGTGTCTGCTGAAAATGCGAAAAATATTGCCGAGAATGAGCGTTTATTAAAACCAATGGCAAAATTGGATCATATCCAAATCCTAAACAATGGCGAAGAACCGCCACTTTCCGTTGCGAAATTGGTCGGGAATCAAGAATTGTTTGTGCCAATGGCGGGTTTTATCAATAAAGATGCAGAATTGGCTCGCTTGAATAAAGAGATTGAGAAATATCAGGGTGAAATTCAGCGTATTGAATCCAAATTGAGCAATGAAACCTTTGTTGCGAAAGCACCAGAAGCGGTTATCGCCAAAGAACGTGAGAAAATGGCAGAATATCAAACGGGATTGGATAAGTTAAAAAGCCAGTTTAGTGCGATTGAAGCCTTGTAGCTTTCATTTTATCGATTCAAAATAAGCATTTATTTTCTTAAATAAATTAAACCGCGGTCAAAAATTTATTCATTTTTTGACCGCGGTTTTATATTGAAATGAGATAGATTTATTTAGGCATTATTATATTGATTGATTTATTGGAAATATTTCTATTCGGTCTTTATTGGGTTAATTTAGCGTGATAAATCAATAAAACTGCGGTTAAAAATTTGAGCGTTTTTTTGACCGCGGCTTTATTCATAGAACATCGCGTTTTATTTTATATAAGGATTTTCAGCTTTTTCTTGACCGATGGTTGTGTAAGGTCCGTGTCCTGCAATGATGACCATTTCATCGGGCAATTTGAAGAGCTTTGTTTTAATGCTTGCAATCAAATCAGTATGGCTACTGTGTGGAAAGTCTGTGCGTCCAACACTTTGGCGAAACAGTACATCACCAGTAAACGCAATATTTTGTTGATGTTCAATAAAACCAATGTGTCCTGGCGTATGCCCTAGTAAATGTAGCACTTCAAATTCAAAACTCGCTATTTTGATGATTTCATTTTCTTGATCAAGCCAACGATCTGGTAAAAACGGGGAGATAGTAAATAATCCAAATTGTTTAGATTGTTGTGGTAAGGATTGGAATAGAAATTCATCTAATGAATTAGGGCCGATAATGGTAACGTTAAAGTGCTGTTTTAATTTCTCCGCTGCCCCAACGTGATCAAGATGACCGTGAGTGAGTAAGATTGCTTGTAGATTTAAGCCTAATTCTTCAATACGTTTAATTAATTTGGGTGCTTCACCGCCTGGGTCAATAATCGCGGCATTTTTTTCATCGTCCCATATTAGCGAACAATTTTGTTGAAACGGGGTAACGGGAATAATTTCAATATTCATAAGTTATGTTTTGTTTGATTTTAAGGTAAAGATAAAGGGGGATGAGTAAATTAGCTGCCAAACCACGTTCTGACAGGACCTGTATCCATATGGACAAAATTACTGCGTGGATAATAACCTACGCCACCATTATTCATCGCTAATGCAGCTTGGCGAACTTTTGATAATGAAACGGCATCAATGCGGAAATCAACCGCTTGACCACGCATATGATAGCTATGGCTTGCAACGCCACGACTACGCAGGTGCATTAGTGCATTGCTGCGTGGGGAACGATAACCACAAATAATTTGAATTTCGGTATTACGCAATCCAAGGTTATTTTGTACGCGGTAAAGTTTGCTATATAGCATTGGATCAATGTTATGCGTGCTACCATCGCGTTTATCACGCATAAAGTTTTTGAGCTGAGCGAGTGTTGAGCTAGAGAACCCCGCATTTTCTGAATAGGCAGAACTGAATGTTTCACCTGTATTAATATTACGCAAGCGTAAAATTCGTGGTGCGGGGGTGGACATTGTCGCTAATACGGTATTGGGTAATAATGCGGCGCCTAAAACAATACCACCTAAGGATAACCACTTGCGACGGCTATGGTTAACGTTATTCATTTTTATTTCCTATTTTATGGTAGTTGATTGTTAGACAGGCTAATCAACTGATAGTTCATTAGCCTGTCTATTTATTTGATTAACCAATATATTTTTTCAAAATAGCCCAGTTTAGATAACTTGGTGCAGATTTATCATAGCTATAAATATCGGCTAGGTTCTGTATTTTGCCGTTATCAATCCAAAAGGTAACATAGTATAGATAAACAGGATTATTTGATTGAATCGCTGCTGATGTAGTTTTTTTACTTTCTAATACGGATTGTTTGCGTTGATCTGACCAACCCGATTCTTTTAATAGAATGCTAGCTAGTTGATCAGATTTATCAACACGCACGCAACCTGAGCTTAACGAACGTGCTGCTTTGTTAAAGAGGGCGTGGTTTGGGGTATCGTGCAAGTAAATCGCATCTGAGCTTGGCATATTGAATTTATATCTGCCCAAGGCACTGTTATCACCTGCAGCTTGACGAAGACGATAAGGGAATTTTGCTCCAACCGCTGACCAGTTAATATTATATGGATCGATCACATTGCCTTTTCCATCAATAATGCTGTAGCCGTTGCGCGCTAAATAGCCAGGATCGCGTTTTACTTTCGGAATAATGTCTTCATTGATTAAACGTTCAGGTGCATTCCAAGGTGGATTGACAACCACATTGCTTAACTTGCTTGACATAACAGGTGTACGGCGTTCATTTTTCCCTACGATTACGCGTGAATTTAAGATCACTTGACCATCACGATAATAATTTAACTGATAGCTAGGAATGTTTACAAAAATGCCGTTAGTAAAATCAGGCAGCATACGCAAACGCTGTGCGTTTAATGCGAGCTTATAAAGACTTTCGGCTTTGCTTTTTCCGATGTTATTACTAATATAATCAACGGTTTGACGATATAGTCGGTTATTGGAAGATAAATTCTTAATAAATTCATTATCTTGCTGATTTTTGACCGCGGTAAGCCATTGATTTATGGTTTCTTCACTGATATTGCCTACTTTATAATTGGCATTATTATAGAACCAACTTTGTGCGTAGCGTGAAACATTTTTCGCATAATACATATAATCAAGGAACGCATCGGTTATCAACATATCGCGGACAAGTGCATTCGCATCATTTACGGGTAATTGATCAATGGCTTCTAAGGATTTCATTGAACGAGATGAAATACCACTTGCGAGCATCATTGCGTAGTCGTGCAGAAATTGTTTTTCTGCCGCGGAGTTGGTCCAAATTGGTGTGTAACCATTATCCGCATAGATTTTTGCCACATTACCTTTAAATTGTAAGTCACGATTGCCAATAATATCAGCCAGTTTAGCTTCGTCTTGCTGTTGCTTTTCAAATGCTAAACGATCTTCTTCCGCTTTGTTCAATGCAGTTTGGCGTTCAGCATCCGCTTGACGTTGCTCTTCCGTTTGTTGCTGAGTGGCTAAATCCACTTCAATATTATCTTTATTATGTTCAGCAATCGCACAGCCCGTACAAAGTGCTGAAACAAGCACGCCCAATCGGGCGAGTTTAAGATTAAATTTATTTTTCATTGGGTCCCTATAAATAGTAAATCAGTGATTTTTATCACTCTAAATATTAATGGTTTTGTTCTTTACGTTCAAATTTAGCCAAGTCTGCTGCCATTTTTTCCGCTTCAGTTAAGAAGAAATCAGGTGCAGTGTAATCTTTTGGTAAATCATCGAGATTTTTGATCTCTTTTTTACCTTCACGTTTAAAACGTTCATTGAGTGCTTTTAAACGCCGTTGTTCATCTTTATTATCTTCTGCTTTACGCGTATCATAGTTTAGGCTTAAGAATTTACGATCGTGGCGAGCATCGCGAACCTTGATATCTTCATTTAATGCAATAAACTCAGGATCTTTAGCAATACGTTGCTGATGCTTTTCTTTTAATTCATTCAGCGCATTACGGGCGTTCCCTGCTTGGCTATACGTTGCCGCAGGGATTTTATCCCATTCCAAAGCATTATCTTCTTTTTCTTCACCTGTGTCGCGTATATCAATCATTGGTGGGAAATCAATTTCAGGTGCAACCCCTTTTAATTGGGTACTGCCACCATTAATTCGATAGAATTTTTGGATGGTATACTGCAACGAGCCTAGTGGCGTTTGGTCTAAATCATAGACTAAATTAAGCGGACGGCTTTGCTGTACCGTACCTTTACCAAAGGTATTTTGACCGATAATTAGACCGCGGTTATAGTCCTGCATTGCAGCAGCAAAGATTTCAGACGCTGACGCACTATTACGGTTGATCATCACTAATAATGGGCCAGAATAAACTTGTGCATTATCAGGGTCTTCGTGCATACGAATGCGATTATAAGCATCACGAACTTGCACGATAGGACCATCGCTAATAAACAAACCGCCTAATTCAACCACTTCGGTCAATGAACCGCCGCCATTATCGCGGAGATCAATAATTAATGATGTGGCTTTTTTATTTTTCATTTCTTCTAAGCGTTTGTGTACATCAGACGTTAGCCCAATGTAGAAACTTGGAATTTTTAAAACTGCTACTTTCTCGCCATCAACTTCTTTGACCTCTAGTTTGGCAGCACTATCTTCAATGCGAACTTTATCACGCACTAACGTGACAATATGGACTTTTCCACCTTTTTCAGGTTCAAGCTCAAGTCTGACTTTGGTGCCTTTTTTTCCTTTGATTTTATCAACGACATCTTCTAAACGCCAACCAACGACATCTTCAATCTCGCCTTTATCGCCTTGCCCAACGCCGATAATTTTTTCGCCCGCTTTGATTTTTTTACTGCGTTCTGCAGGGGCACCAGGGACGAGAGATTTAATGGATGTCATATCATCTTCTTGCATTAAGGTTGCCCCAATGCCTTCTAAGGATAAATTCATACTTTCGTTGAAACTTTTTGCTGAACGTGGTGCAAGATAGCTAGTATGCGGATCAATTTCGCGCGCAAAAGCATTTAAGAACAAGGAGGCAATGTCATCTGCTTTAGTCTGAGTCAAACGACGAATAGCTAAGTTATAGCGTTTGGTTAAGGTTTTTTGGATTTCAGTCCATTTTTTGCCTTTAAGTTTCAATTCAATCACATCATTTTTGACACGTTCTGCCCACAATTCATTTAATGCTTGAACATCTTTTGCCCAAGGGGCTTTTTTACGATCAATTTCAATTTGATCATTTTCGTTTAAGTTGGGTTCTTTATCGAGCAAACTTAATGCGTATTGATAGCGTTCGTAACGGCGTTTCATCATTAAATCATACATCGCAAAGGCATCATCAAGTTTGCCTTCATTCAGTTGATCATCTAATTGCTTCGCATATTTCTGACGCATTTCATCAATATCAGATTGGAGAAATAAATTATGACTGTAATCTAAAAAGTCAATGTAGCGATCAAAAATCTTTTGTGAAAACGCATCATCAAGTTGGAATTTTTTATAATGAGATTGAGTTAAACGGGTAGTGACTCGCTTCGTTGCCAACGCATTCTCATCACTGGCTGTTGGGGCAATGATCTCTGATGATTTAATGGTTGGCTGTAATGCCATTACTTGTGTACTGAATATTGAGGTAAAGAGTAGTGCAATAACCGTTTTTGATTGACTCAATTTCATTTTAATCTTCCAACTTTCCTATAAAAGAAAACATCACACCGTAAGCTCGGTGGATGTATTACATTTTTATCTTAATATTTTAAATGAGCGATTCATTATGCAAATAAGCGATCAGGCGAAACCGTTACGATTAAACCATTCTCTAATTGCACACGAGCACCATCTTTATTAATATCAAGGACTTGCGCGTGTTTTGCATTATCACCAAATTTCACTTTCACTTTGCTGTCTTTGTGTAGGATTGCAAAATCAACGGGTGTTAAATCTAATTTTGGTGAACGCGGTTTGTTGTCGCGTTTTGGCTTTCCATTGCTATTTTTAGTCGGTGAACGCGTGGTTGGGCGAGCATTGACACGTTTTTTCGGTTTCGTTGCTTTTTCTGCGGCACGTTTTTCAGCAAATTTTGCTTTTGCTTCAGCGAGTTGCTGTGCTGCGTGATCAACGTGTTCTTGTTCTAATACACCAACTATTTGACCTTGTAAATCCACACGTTCTGCACCTAAACGGCAACCGTGTAAATAACGCCAGTTTGACGTATATTGACGTAATGCTTGGCGTAATTGGGTTTTGCTTACTGTGTTATCATCTTGTAATGCTTGAGCGAGATCTTGAAAGATCCCAATTTTTAAAGGCTTCGCTTCGCCTTCAACTGAAAAACAAGCAGGGAATTTTTCTGCTAAAAAAGCAATAATTTCTTTATTTGTTAATTTCTGCTCAGAAGTTCCCGTTGCGGTTTCGGCTACTTGATTTTCTGAAACTTGTTCTACTTGAACATCAGTTTGCATTTCGCTCATATTGTGTTAAATCCTAAAGATAGAAAATTGTCCTTATTCTAACGCACTTTTTGTAAAAATGACAAATACTTATTTTTAGCCTTGGGATTGAGGTAGTAAAAAGTTAAAATCAAGGCAATTTTAGACCGCGGTTTGAGTGAGATTTATTCAAAAACGAACTAATTCTTCCTTTATTTGTCTGAACCAGTATAAAATACCCATCTTTATCATCTTAAATAACGAACTAGTGAATGACCATACCTGATTTTACGCATTGTCAATTTGTTCGCTGTGGCGAATGCGATGATGTTGTGCGTGTGCCGATAAGCCTTTCGCGTGGAGAACGAGCACAATGTCCACGTTGCCATCACACGTTAAAAACGCAGGATCGTTGGTCATTACGCCGTTGCGCCATTATCGCCTATTCTATTTTAATTTTGATGCCCTTTGCATTAAATTCGCCTTTATTAAGCGTTGATTTGATTGGGGCAAAAGTGAATGCGTCAATTTGGGGCGGGGTGTGGAAAATGGCAACGGAAGGTTACCCTTATACCGCTTTTTTAGTTTTCATTTGTGCAGTATTTATGCCCTTGAGCTTTGCGATAATGGTTATTTTGTTACGCTGGGCTCAAGTGCTGAAACGTCGTCCACGCAATTTGTTATTTTCACTTGCCTATATCAAACCTTGGGTAATGTTTGATGTGTATTTAGTTGCTCTAGGGGTGTCCGCCTTTAAGGTGCGAGAATATGCGAGCTTATCTTTTGATTTATCCTTAGTGGCGTTTATTGCGACCGCGATTTTAGTTACACTGTTGTTTATTAAAATTAATCCGCAAGAGCTGTGGAATGATTTTTACCCAGAGTATCGTTGCACGACCACCACTTTATCACAGAAACCATTGCATTATTGTTCGAGTTGTCAATATACGTTTGAACAAGCGATGTTGGATCGGAAAGATCGTGAAATTTGTCCGCGGTGTTTAAGTCGTGTTGATATGCCTGCTTATTTGAGTTTGCAACATACTTGGGCAACCTTATTGGCCGGGATTGTAACGCTATTTCCTGCGAATTTATTTCCTATTTCTTATACTGCAATAAATAATGTGGCAACGGGCGATACCTTAATATCAGGGGTGATAACCTTTTTGGGGATGGGCAGTTATTTTGTTGCTTTTGTCGTGTTTATGGCGAGTATTTTTGTACCTATCAGTAAAGTATTGATTATGCTATATTTATTGTTTAGCGTGCATTTCAACTGGGCGCATTCAATTAAATGGCAAATGCGATTATTTCATATCGTGCATTTTGTTGGGCGTTGGTCAATGCTCGATCTTTTTGTATTATCTTTAATGATGTCCTTAGTGACACGAGGACAAATTATTAATTTTTCGGTTGGACCTGCGGCGTTTTATTTTGGATCCGCGGTATTTTTAACGATGATTTCAACGACTTTTTTTGATAGTCGCTTACTTTGGAAAATTTATGACAAACAACACAAATAATCAAATAGAAGTAAATGAAACTCAGGTGGAACAAGCGCAAATTCGGCAGAGTAAACGGATTTCGCCATTTTGGTTATTGCCGATTATTGCACTTTGTATCGGTGCCATATTATTCTTCCAAATTATAAAAGAGCAAGGAGAAACCATTCATATTACCTTTGCTCGTGGTGATGGATTAGTTGCGAATAAAACCCAAGTACGCTATCAAGGGCTACAAATAGGTGTAGTCAAAAAAGTGAATTTCACAGACGATATGAAGCAAGTGGAAGTGGAAGCCAGTATTTATCCCGAAGCAAAAAATGTGTTGCGTGAAAATACACGGTTTTGGTTAGTTCAACCGAGTGCGTCTTTAGCGGGTATTTCTGGATTAGATACGTTAATTTCCGGTAACTATATTACTTTGCAACCTGGTGATGGCGATCATCAATATAATTTTGTTGCAGAAAACAAAGGTTCAAATGTTCAGCTTAACGATGGCGATCTCTTAATTAATTTATTAGCCGATGATCTAGGTTCAATTTCTAGTGGTGCATCGGTTTATTATAAAAAAATGGCAGTGGGTAAGGTTTACGATTACCATTTCACTAAAGATCGAAAGCAAATTGAAATTCAAGTGGTGATTGACAAAAATTATGCTGATTTAGTGAAAAAAGACTCGCGTTTTTGGAATATTAGCGGTTTTCGTGCCAACATTAATGCATCGGGTTTAAAAGTCAGTATGGATAGTTTAAATTCTATCGTGCAAGGTGCAATCGCTTTTGACTCGCCTGAAGACAGTCCTGTTGCACAGCAAGATGAAAATTATAAATTGTATTCCAGTTTAAGCTCCGCAAAACGTGGGATTGAAGTAAAAGTAACAGTGCCAAATGAACCTGGATTGCAAGTTGATAATACCGCGGTCTTTTTGAAAAATGTACAGGTGGGGACTTTAATTCAATTAGATACCAATAATTTGCTCCAAGAAAAGCTCAATGGCGTGTTATTAATTGATCCCAATGAAGCGGCGGCATTAAACACAGGTAGCCAAATCGTATTACGCCAGCCTGAAATTAATTTAGCTAATTTAAAAGAGTTACCAAGCGTTTTTCGCGGTAATTATTTTGAAATTATCCCTGGCAATAGCCCGACCCGACAAAAAGAATTCAATGTTGTCCGCCAAAATGAATTACTACTGCAACAACCTAACGCCTTAGTATTGGAGTTAACAGCACCAGAAACCTACGGCGTAGCAGATGGACAACCGATTTATTACAACAGTATTGTTATCGGACAAATTGCAAAACAACATATTTCCGCACAAGGGGTGAAATTTACCGCGGCAATCAGTGCGGAGTACCGCTATTTAATTCATTCGGACAGCAAATTTGTTGCAGCATCCAATTTGGATGCGAGTCTTGGTGTAGATGGGGTGCGTTTCCAAAGTGCCACCCCTGAACATTGGCTACAAGGTGGAGTTCGCGTGATTGCGGGCGAGAAGGAGCAAGGGCAAGCACTGACCCATTATCCTTTGTATGCTAATCAAGATAATGCTGAAATAGGTGATACGGGCAGTCAAACTAAGCCAAATATCACATTAACGACCCCGATATTACCGAATATTAGTAAAGGCTCATTAGTGTTATACCGCCAATTTGAAGTGGGAAAAATTTCAGATGTGCGTCCAACGGCGAAAAATTTTGAAGTTGATGTCAGCATTTATCCGAAATATCGTTCATTATTAACCGATCATGGTCGTTTTTGGGTGGAAAGTGCTGCACAAATTGATATCACGCCAAAAGGCATTAGTGTGCAAGCCAGCCCGTTAGGGCGTTCGCTTAAAGGGGCGATTAGCTTTGATAATAATGGTTCGGAAGGAAATAAAACCTTATATAGCAATGAGTTGCGTGCTAAATCCGCAGGGCAGGTGATTAATTTAACCGCGGATAATGCCACTAATTTAAGTAAAGGGATGGCATTACGCTACCGTGGGCTTGATGTGGGCGAAGTAGAAAGCATTAATTTAGATCAACATAGCAAAAAATTTGTTGCCAAAGCCTTAATGAATCCTGATTATATGAAATTAATCGCACACGAAGGTAGCCAATTTAGCGTAATTTCGCCACAAATCTCCGCAGGGGGCATTGAAAATATTGATAGTTTATTAAAACCTTATATTGACATTGATGCGGGCGAAGGCAAGGTGAAAACGCAATTTGCCTTAACCGATCGCAATTCACAAACGAACAACCGCTTTAATCACGGTTTTCCAATTTTGTTAGAAGCTAATGATGTGTCTAACCTATCCGAAGGATCGCCAGTGCTTTATCGCGGTATTGAAGTAGGTAAAATTCGCTCAATGGAATTAAATAAATTAGGAGATCGCGTTATTCTATCTTTGACTATCGGCAAAAATTATCAGCATTTAGTGCGTCAAAACTCAGAGTTTTGGCGGTCATCGGGCTATGATTTAAGCTTTGGCTGGTCGGGAATGAACCTGAATACTGGCACAGTTAAACAATTATTAAAAGGCGGGATTTCCTTTGGAACGCCCTCTGGGCAAGTGGTGCAACCACGGGCGCAAGCAAATCAACGTTTCTTATTGCAAACCAAACGTCCTGATAACCAAGAAGAATGGAATCAAGGCGTGATTGAAGATCAACCGACTCAAAACGATTTCTAATCTCAAAACCGCGGTAAAAATTCTAAATGTTTTTTGACCGCGTTTTTTTCTTTTATAAACAAAGCAGTCAATTTGCGAAATCAATAAAAATGAATAAATTTCCCGCAGAGTCTGAGTTATGATTTCAAAATTAATCGGAAGTTTTGTAAATTTAATTGAGAAAGGAGAAAATGATAGCAAAAGTGGGATTTTGGGGCTGAGCGTTTAGGCTATCAAAATGGCTGCGATGTAGCTCGTAACAATTTAGATATGATGAAATAATGCTTTTGCTAAGACTGCGGTCAAAAATTTAAAGGATTTTTAGACCGCGGTTTATCAAAAAAACAATAATTTAAGAATTTAATTAAGGAAGAACATTATGCTAAAACGAACATTTCTGATTGGGCTATTGGGGTTAGATTTCGTGAGCGTGGCGACGGCTTATGTTGATAGCACTAGTAGTAAGAGATGGGTTCAACAATTGGCGAATCAAGGCGATGCTGATGCACAATATGAGCTTACGATACGTTATTATGGAGGATATTCCTCAAGATTATAACCTTGCTGTTTATTGGTATGAACAAGCGGCGAAGCAAGGCCATATGTCGTCTCAGGGGTCTTTGGCATATATGTATTATGAGGGCAAAGTCGTACCGCAAAATTATCGTAAATCGTTTTATTGGTATGAGAAATTGACAAAGAAAGAAGACGATTTTGCCGTTCAATATCATCTTGGTGAGTTGTATCAGAGAGGGCTAGGCACTGCACAAGATTATCATCAAGCACGCTATTGGTATGAAAAAGCAGCGAAGCACGGTGATCCATATGCACAAAAGAATCTCGGCGAAATGTATGAGCTTGGACAAGGTGTGGCACAAGATTATCGCCAAGCGGCGTATTGGTATCAGAAAGCAGAGGGTGTATCGTCTAAAGCAGAATTTGGCGTATCGGATACAGCAGAAAATAACCTTGGCGTATTGTATTATTATGGTCGGGGTGTGGAACAGGATCGTAATAAAGCCCTAATGTATTTTCAATATGCTTGCCGAAGTGGAGAGAAAGTGGCGTGCGATAATTTGTTGAATTTTAAATAAACCTAATTTAGTAAACTCGCGGTCAAAATTTCAAGCAATTTTTTGACCGCGGTTTTTTTGTTTCTTTGGCTTTTCAAGCGAAAGTGATAGGTTAGCGAAATGGAGAACCTCACAGTTAAAAATTAAAGGATTTTTTGACCGCGGTTTTTGTTTATTTGGCTTTCAAGTGAAAGTGATAGGTTAGCGAAATGGATAAACCCGCGGACAAAATTCTAAAAGTTTTTTGACCGCGGTAATGGCGATGTTATTCCATAAGTAAATGCGGATAGCGTTGCTGAATCTGTTTTCGCAACGCGATTTTTTCTACTTTAGTTAAAAATGCCGCTTCAATCGCATTGCGCAATAATTGTTGTGCTTCGGCTTGCGTGAGTTGATAGTCGCTTTCTAATAATTGAAATTCTTGTGCCAGTTTGGTATTTGACACCGTCATATTATCGGTGTTGATGGTAGCGACAATTTGATGTTGTAAATAATGGCGTAATGGATAATCTTGCAAGTGGCGAATGGTTTTGGTTTGTAAATTGCTACAAGGACACATTTCTAGCGGAATACGCTTGCTAGCAAGTTGTGCCATTACCTCTTTTGATTCGTAAGAACGAATGCCATGCCCAATGCGATTTGGCTCAAATTTCAGGGCATTTTGCACGCTTTCTGCACCAGCGGCTTCGCCAGCGTGAAGGGTAAAAGGGACATTCAACTTTTTGGCTTGATTAAAAATCGGGGCAAAATTTTCCGTTGCATATAAGGCTTCAGCACCAGCTAAATCTAAGCCCGCCACGCCTTGAGCTAAATATTGTGGCGTCAATTCTACGGTCGTCAAATTTTCCGCTTGATTATCTTCGCCCCGCATACAACATAAAATCAGTTTAGCATTAAATAAACGGGTGGCGGAAAGTCCTTGTTGAAGCCCTAATAATGCCGCTTCAATGGCATCTTGTTGCGACATTTTTTGTTGGGTATGAAATTGCGGAGCGAAGCGAATTTCTGCATACACAAGCCCTTGTTTATCCAAGCGAATTAATAAATCTTTCACTGCGGATGTTAAGGCTTCGGGCGTTTGTAATAAAGAAATTGGCAGATCAAAACAGCGTAAATAATCATTTAAACTTGAGCAATCTTGTGGCACGGAAATATATTGCCAAAGCTGATCCACTTGCGTCGTTGGAAGCTTAATTTGCTGTTTCTCTGCCCATTCAATCATCCATTCAGGCGAGAGAGAACCGTCTAAATGAAGGTGCAAATCAATAATGCCATATTGTGCTAATTGCATAAAAACTCCGCTAGGCTGAGATAAAATGTGAATTTGATTATTTACTGCGAGAAAAATCGGATAGGATTTTGTCGTTCGTGGGCGAGTATTATGCCATAAAATAATATAAAATAGTTGATATACTATAAATTTAGATAAATAAAATATAGGTTAGAGAAATGAAAGATGGTTATGATGAGTTTTTTGAGAAATTTAATATATCAAATGAAAAATTTTTAGAATTTTCAGGGAGTACAGTTATTTCTATTGATGTTGAAAAAGGAAAAGCTGAATGGGAAAAAATTAAAAAATAATATTGGCGATAAGAAAGATAAGGTTTTTGTTCGAGCATATGGCAGAAATGGTAATAATCATAGATTATACAATGAGTTATATGAATTTTTATTTGATAGATGTATAAATATTGATCCGACTAACAATAGTGAGCCAACCAAAATACTTTCTAGTTTGACTAGCTACGTAAAAACTGGACGTAATGCAAATATTCGAAATTACCAAGTTTCACATATCTTTGGAAAAACAAAAAATCCTTATGCTTTTTGCGCACCTTGGAATGTTGTGTATATACCTAAAATTATTGATCCTTTTACTGGGCATGAAAGTCAATCAGAATTAAAGCAACCAATACAAAATTTGTATAAAGGTTTGATGATAAAAAAATATCGTGAGTTAATACTGGAATATAATCAATTAATGAAAGATCTTGAACCTAAAATAAAAGAATATTTTGATTCTAACGATAGACCTGATTCTAATTGGAAGATATTTAAGAAGTCAGTGTTCGAAGAATTTTCTATAATACCAGTAGATATTAAATGAAACAATATTGAGATAACACAATAATCATTTTTGCTTGAATTTATAATTGCTGATAGACTCTTATTGCGTGGGCATCAGACATTCCTGCGATATAATCGCAAATCACACGTTTTTTTTGTTGATCGGTTTTTGCGTGACGCCAGCGATTTGCAGTGTTGCGTGGGAGCAAGCGTTCGGGGTCGCTTTCAAACATTTGAAACATTTCAATTAGCATTCGCTGCCCTTTATATTCAATCCGTTGTGTGTTGACATCACGGATAACAAAATCATAGACAAATTTCTTAAAGATATTTAGCACATCTTTGGCGGCAGGCGGTAGATCCGCGTTGTAGCGGAGCAAGGGTTCATCAAAGTCCGCGGTTTTTTTCCAATGGACGTGAGTAATAAAGAAGTTGACTAATGCTCCGATGGCATTTTTGCGTTGATAATGGTGCTCTGAAAATAAATTTTTGCTCAGCGTTTCGCCATGTTCTTGAATCCAAGGCGAATTGCATTGTTTTAACTTGTCTAGTGCGTGTTGCCATTGTTGCGGACTCACTAAGCCGACAACAATCGCATCTTCCAGATCGTGAACTGCGTAGGCAATATCATCGGCTAATTCCATAATGCTACAATCAAGGGATTTGAACCGAGTTTTATAGGTATATTCAGGCGGTTGTTGTTGAGCTTTTTGTTCCTCTGTTTGTTTTATTTGGATCTGTTCAAGTGTTTGAAAGAGCGATTGGTCTTTTTCATTTAAGGGAGCAAGCAACCAGTCAAATTGTGCTTTATCATCAGCAAATAGCCCTTTCCCTGGACGCCAGTTGTGGATTTTTAAGTATTTTGGATCGCGTGTAGGCGAGTTATCCAAGAGTTGATAATTGGGTGCGGTATGATCAAGCAAGGTAGGGTATTTGATAATGCCGAGCAATGTACGGCGAGTTAGGTTCATTCCTGCATTTTCGGTATAAGGTTCAAGCTTCGTCAAAATGCGGAAAGTTTGAGCATTGCCTTCAAAGCCGTGATCATAACGCATCATATAATTTAGCGCGACTTCACCGCCGTGTCCAAAAGGCGGATGTCCAATATCGTGAGCAAAACACAGGCTTTCAATTAAATCATTGCTAGGTAAAAGTGGTTTTAAATATTTTTGCAACTCGTTTTTATCTACGCTAAGTTGTTCTGCTAGAGGTTGATAACTTTCAATAAATTTGAGTTGAGCCACAAGACTGCTGCCAATTTGTGCCACTTCGAGTGAATGGGTTAGCCTTGTGCGATAAAAGTCATTTTCCCCCACCGCATGAATTTGAGTTTTCGCTTGTAAACAGCGGAAAGCGGCACTGTGCAAAATGCGTGCACGATCACGCCGAAAAGGTGGACGATGATCTTTTTCGCGAGGTTTGTCGGCAAGAAAACGCTCTTGCCAGCGTTCATCAATTTTATTTGTTAGCATTAGATCACCATGAAATAAATCAGTTTAAAGACGAATGGTGCGAGTAATGAACTGATAATGCCACATAATACCAATGAGATCGAGCTATAATTGCCAGCTTTGGGATCAATATCCATACAGCTTACCGTACCAAGAACGTGTGAGATTGAACCAACGGATAAGCCGATAGCTTCTGCATTTTTTAAGCCGATTTTTTTCAAAATAACGTAACCAAACATTGAGCCTTGTAAGCCCGCAACCACCACGCCAACTGCCGCAACCGATGGCACGCCGCCGAGATTATGGGCGATTTCCATTGCTATCGGCGTTGTAACGGATTTGGGTAAAATTGTGGCGATAATATCGGGTTTGGCACCGAGTAATAAAGCTAATAATCCGCCCGATAACATTGAAAGTAGCGATGCACTAAGGGTAACAAGCAAAATGATTTGCCAGCGTGCGGCAATTTGACGAAGTTGTTCATAAAGTGGCAATGCCAAAGCGACAACACTTAAGCCGAGCAGATTATTTAGTGGAGCGTTGCCCGACATATAATCATCATAGGGAATATGAGCAATTAACAGCACGCCAATTAAGATCAATACAGTTAAAATAAAGCTATTAAATAGCACAGATTTCAAGCGTTTGCTGATTTGAAGGGCAAGATAAAATCCTGCGATGGTAAGTAGCGAATATAAATACATCATTATTTTTGTCCTTTAAGCCGTTTTTTCTCTACTTTTTTGCGTAATTTTGTAAAAGAGCTGAGTGAAAAAAGATAATCAGAAAATAAACCAATGACAACCAAAGTCACACAGGTGCTGACGATATTGGGGATAAGCAATGCTTTTGCTTGACTGGTAAGCAAATCAATATATTTTAAAATGCCCACACTCACTGGTACGAACAAAATCGCCATATAGCGAATGAGTAAATTCGCCCCTGAGTAAATCCATTCTACGCGGATTATTCGCGTAGTTAAACCAAAGAAAAGTAATAGCAATCCCCAAATGCTACCCGGCACACCAACAGGTAAAAAGTGTGATACCCAACCGCCGAGATAAAGCATTAAATACAAAATGGCAAATGCACGCAGCATTTGCACAAATTTTAATCTCATAGTTCACCTTTCAAATTTTTTGATAGAATTTATAAAATAATTTTACGCTGATTTTTTTCCTTTTATCACTTTTTTTGAGTAAAATAAACCGAAAATTTGATTTAGTTCATTTTTTGCTAAGAGATAACTTTGCTAAGAAATAACAAGGACACAAAATGAAACACAATGTATTGCAAAAACCGCGGCTAATTTTGACCGCGGTTTTGTTGAGTTTGGCACTGACCGCTTGTTCTGAATATGCACCATCATCTTCAGCTAAAACGAAATCAACACATCAAACCAAGGTTTTAAGTCAGCTTGATTGCGTTGTTGTGAAAATTGCTGATGGCGATACCTTAACTTGTTTAGACGACAATAAAAACCAAATTAAAGTGCGTTTAAATGAAATTGATGCACCAGAAAAATCACAAGCTTTTGGCAATCGTGCGAAACAAACCCTTGCTCAATTCGTATTTAATAAAACCGTGCATTTAGTGGTTCAAGGGCAAGATCGCTATCATCGCACCTTGGCAACGGTGTATCTTAATGATGAGAATATTAATTTAAAAATGGTGCAGATGGGAATGGCGTGGGCGTATGTGCAGTATATGAAAGATACTGCGTATTTGGCGGCACAACAGCAAGCTGAAAAACAAAAAATAGGTTTATGGCAGGATAAAAACCCGATTGCCCCTAATGAATTTCGTAAACAGCAGCGAGCTAATCGTGGTCAACAAAATTAAGGCGATATAATGTTTAATCCTGACGCATTTCGTGCACAATTTCCTTATTTTAAGCAAAAAGATGCCACAATTTATCTTGATAACGCAGCGACAACACTGAAGTCACAAGCCTTAATTGATGCGACGGTAGCCTTTTATCAATCCGCGGGATCGGTACATCGTAGCCAATATGATGAAGAAAACACCTTTCAGTATGAGCAGGCTCGTGAGTTAGTGCGTGAATTTATTCAAGCGGAAAGTGTTGACTCGGTGATTTGGACTTCTGGCACGACGCAAGCGATTAATACGGTGGCGAATGGATTGATCCCTCATATTCAAAAGGGCGATGAGATTATTATTAGCCAAGCGGATCATCACGCTAATTTTGTTACTTGGCACGCGGTGGCGCAAAAGTGTGGTGCGATCGTTCGTGTTTTACCGATATTGGATAATTGGCTTATTGACCAACAAGCCTTGCAACAAGCTCTCAACGCTCGCACCAAGGTTGTGGCATTAAATTTTGTGTCAAATGTGACAGGAACGGTTCAGCCTGTAGCAGAATTTATTCGTCTTATTCGTCAGCATAGTCAAGCATTTGTGCTAGTGGATGCGGCTCAAGCTGTTAGCCATTACAAGTTAAATTTAGCAGAATTAGATGCCGATTTTATTGCTTTTTCTGCACACAAAATTTATGGGCCCAATGGATTAGGGGTATTAAGCGGAAAACGTGCGTCCCTTGGGTTATTACAGCCGTTGATTTACGGTGGAAAGATGGTGGAAAGCGTGAGTGCTACGCAAATTAGTTACTCGGAATTGCCTTATCGTTTAGAAGCTGGCACGCCGAATATCGCGGGCGTGATTGGTTTTAATGCAGTGTTAAATTGGTTATCTCAATGGGATTTTTGTGCTGCTGAAGCACACGCGGTTCAGCTCGCAGAACAAGCCAAGAAAGCTTTAAACGCAATACCGAATTGTCAGCTTTTCGTAGCACCACAACCGAGCTCGGTCGTTAGTTTTGTTTGTCAGGGCGTACATACCAGTGATTTGGCAACCTTATTAGCAGAACAACATATCGCACTGCGTAGCGGTGTGCATTGTGCTCAACCTTATTTAGCTCGTCTTGGGCAAGCAAGTACGTTGCGTTTAAGTTTTGCACCTTATAATATCCAAACGGATTTAAATGAGTTTCTTTTCGCGTTAGAAAAAAGTCTATCCTTATTGAGTGAATAATCAATGAATGAGATTGAACAAATTAAACAAGCAACAAGTTGGGAAGAACGTTATCGTTTAATTATTCAAGCGAGCAAACATCTCCCACGCCCAAGTGATGAAGCCTTACAGCAAATGCAAATCGTGCAAGGTTGTGAAAGTCAGGTATGGTTTGATATACAGCCAATGCAAAACGGGCGTTACCATTTTAACGCCTTTAGCGAGGCTCGAATTATGAATGGTTTGTTGTGGATCTTGCTGCAAGCGATTGATAATCAATCTGCTAAGCAATTAAAACAATTTGATTTAACACACTATTTTACTCAGTTAGGGATTGCCCAGCGTTTAAGCCAAACTCGCTTAAATGGCTTGCAACAGATAGCCAAGCAAATTCATCAGCTTGATTAATCAAATACCGCGGTCAAAACTTCAAAAGTTTTTTTGACCGCGGTTTTGGCTTATTTTTATGGAAAATGCGTTTTATACTATAACGTAGAGATTAAACCTAGTGGATTAGCTATGCCGTCATTAAAAAATAAATTTATTGTGTTTGCCTTTATCGGATCTTTTGCCTGTCTTACGGCTTGTGATCGCCATAAAACAGAGGTTAATCCTATCACTACGACACACAGTGCTGTTCAATCTATTCAGCCAAAACAAGATGATGCGGTATTAAAACGTGCAACTTATGAGCCATTAACCCTTGATTTGGCACAATTACAACGTGTAGATCAAGCTAGTCTATTGCGTGATGTGCGTGAAGGGTTAGTTATTGCTGATCGCCAAGGTAATATTTTGCCAGGCGTGGCGGAAAAATGGCAAACCGCGGACAATAAAGTCTGGATTTTTCAATTACGCCAAAATGCTAAATGGTCAAATGGTGAGAAAATTACCGCACAGGACATTATTCGTAGCTGGCAACATTTGGCTCAATCAACTAGTCCGCTTAAACAGTATTTAGCATTGATGAATATCAGTAATGCGAGTGCGGTGCTAAATAAACAGTTGCCCGTAGAACGACTAGGCATAAATGCGTTAGATGAAAATACACTACGCATTGAATTGGATAAAGCTACGCCTTATTTGCCCCAAATGTTATTGCACCCTGCTTTGTTGCTAGAATATCACAATCCGAATCCAAATGAATTAATTGGAAATGGAGCATATCAGGTTGCCCAACGGCAAGATAAACAAATTTTATTGATTAAAAATCCGTATTATTGGCACAAAGATCAGGTGACTTTTGAGCAAGTGCAATATCAACAAATTGATGCAATGCAGAAAATTAATGGGTTTGATTGGGTTGAGCAACCAAAAATGTTAGATGAAACAACGCTATTAACCTATTTACCCCGACTTTGTACCTATTTTTATGAGTTTAATTTTAATGATCCTGCATTATCTCAAAAGCCCGTTCGTCAGGCGTTAGTATCAATGGTTTCAGTGCTTAATCTTTTGCCAACTGATCCAAAAATGCTGATAAATAGTGCTAATTTTTTACCGCGGAATATGCAATTTAAACAAGAAAGAGATTGGCAACCCACTTTTATAGAACAGCAACTTAAACAAGCTGGCTTTAGTGAAAAGCATCCGCTGACGTTACGAATCAGCTATGATAATGATGGACTACATAAATTGTTGGCAGAACGTTTGATTCAAGCTTGGTCTCAGTCCGATTTAATTGTGATCAAAGCTGATCCTTTAACTTATCAACAATTATTAGCTAAACGTGCTAAGGGTGATTTCCAAATTATTCGAGCGGGGTGGTGTGCAGATTACAATGAACCTTCTGCCTTTTTAAATTTGTTATATTCGTATAATGCAGATAATAAGGTGCATTTTTATAATGAAAAGATTGACCAACTTTTACAAAAAAGCCTATCACCAACGTTATCACAAGCTCAACGCACTCAGCTTTATCAACAAATTATGCTAATTGTGCAACAAGAATATGCACAACTATCGTTATTTCAATATACTAAACCAATTTATATTGCACCAAGGATCGCAGGGTATCAAATTAGCAACCCCAGTGAAGTTTTTTATAGCAAAGATCTTCGTGGAAAGAAATTTTAACTAAAATAGAGTAAGTTCTGAATTTAGAGAATTAGGATAATTATCTGAAAATTAACGTATTTTTGTCTAATAAATAAACAAGAAACTATAAAATGATTGTTTTTTAGTCAAATGATTGGTGCTTGATTTGATTTTATAAAAATATGATTAGATAATAAGCCCACTTTTGAGACATTCTTATTGGGTTTTCCCGTTAAGGAATGAATTTGTCAAAAGCGATGTAAAAATAAGGGCAAATTCACAACACCCTTTAAGTTTTTGGATTAGGTTGAAAGAAAAAAGTTCACTTTTTTTTAAAACTAATCTAGAATAAACACAACACAACAATTTGTGTTTCGGAACTCAGCTATAATCAGCTGATAATTTTTAGATTAAGATGACTAAATTTAAGAGGATCATCAAATGAAAAAAACAGCAATCGCATTAGCTATCGCTGGTTTAGCGGCAGCATCAGTTGCACAAGCAGCACCACAAGAAAATACTTTCTATGCAGGTGCTAAAGCAGGTTGGTCATCATTCCACGATGGTTATACACAGTATCAAAATAGTTATGGTTATAACCGTAACTCAGTAACTTACGGTGTATTTGGTGGTTATCAAATTCTTAACCAAAATAACTTTGGTTTAGCTGCTGAATTAGGTTACGATGATTTTGGTCGTGCTAAATTACGTACTAACGGTACCACTGTCGCTAAACATACTAACCACGGTGCTCACTTAAGCTTAAAAGCAAGCTATCAAGTTGTTGATGGTTTAGATGTTTACGGTCGTGTTGGTGCAGCATTGATCCGTTCAGATTATAAAAATGCTAAAGGTGCAAGCAGTAGTGCTTGGGGTAATAGCTTAGATAAAGCTCATAGCTTAAAAGTATCTCCAGTATTTGCTGCAGGTTTAGAGTATAACTTACCATCTTTACCTGAGTTAGCAGTACGTTTAGAATACCAATGGATCAACAAAGTTGGTAAATTAAAAAATGCTGACGGTACTCGTTATGACTATACCCCAAGCATCAGCGGTGTAACAGCTGGTTTATCTTACCGTTTCGGTCAAGGTGCAGCTCCTGCAGTAGCACCTGAAGTTGTGAACAAAACTTTCACTTTAAACAGTGATGTGACTTTCGCATTCGGTAAATCAACTTTAAAACCTGAAGCTGCTTCAACTTTAGATGGTATCTACGGTGAAATCAGCCAAGTTGCTAACCCAGCAGTACAAGTTAACGGTTATGCAGACCGTATCGGTAAACCAGCAGGTAACCAAAAATTATCTCAACGTCGTGCAGAAACTGTAGCTAACTACTTCGTTTCTAAAGGTTTACCAGCACAGGCTATCACTGCTTATGGTCACGGTTCTACAACTCAATTCTCAGGCAACACCTGTGATGCAGTTAAAGGTCGTAAAGCACTTATCGCTTGCTTAGCGCCAGACCGTCGTGTAGATGTTTCTGTTCAAGGTAACAAACAAGCTACTATGTAATTAGATATTCAATTGAATATTTAATGTATTGATTTTAGAGAGACCTAAACATCTGTTTAGGTCTTTTATTTTGTGTGATATATTACGATCACAAATCCAAATTTTACTTAGGAAATGTATAAATGAAAAAATGGCTTTTAGTTATTATTATCGCAGTCATTGCAGGTTTTACCTTAATGTCTAGCTATAATGGCTTAGTGAAAGCAGAAGAAGAAATTGATTCAGTATGGGCAAATGTAGAATCGCAATATCAACGCCGTGCTGATTTAATTCCTAACTTGGTAAATACCGTTAAAGGTCAAGCAAATTTTGAGAAGGACACTTTAACAGGCGTGGTTGATGCCCGTGCAAAAGCGACACAAACCAAAATTGATCCAACCAATATGACACAAGAACAATTAAATCAATTCCAACAAAATCAAGATTCTGTGGGATCGGCTTTGTCACGTTTATTGGTAACCGTTGAGCAATATCCAGAATTAAAAGCACACGAAGGTTTTATGAATTTACAAGCTCAACTTGAAGGAACTGAAAATCGTATCAATGTGGCACGTAATCAATTCAACGAAGCGGCGAAAACTTATAATCAAAAAGTACGTCAATTCCCTACCAAATTTGCTGCGATGATCTTTGGTTTTAAAGAAAAACCTTATTTCAAATCAAATGCGGGTGCAGAAAATACCCCTGCGGTAAGTTTTGAATAATTAATATGAATGGATAATGCGAGTTATCCATTCTTTTCTTCTCTAAGTGAGTAAAAATGTCGTTATTTTCCCGTATTCCTTTTGATAAAAAACAAATTGAAAATGCAATTGCTCAGTTTGAGCAGCAAAGTTCAGCAGAATTGCGTGTTTATATTGAGCGAAAGGTTCCAAAAACAAGCAAAAATTTGACCGCGGTAGAGCGGAATTTTCAGCTTTTCCAACAGCTTGAAATGGAAAAAACACATGCTCGTAATGGGGTTTTGATCTATATTGCATTCAAAGCCAAACAATGTGCGATTATTGGTGACCAAGGTATTCATCAATATGTTGGACAAACATTTTGGCAACAACAATGTGAGTTGTTAACAAGCTATTTTGAACAGAAAAAATTTACGGAAGGCGTGATCGTCGTTATTCAGAAAATTGGACAAGAATTAGCATTGCATTTTCCGATTCAACCTGATGACCAAAATGAACTTCCAAATGAGGTAATTATTCAATGAAAAATGGGATAAAAACCGCGGTCTTTTTTTTGCTTGTTTTTTTAGCAACATCCGTTTTTGCAGCAAATTTTCCTGAACGTTTGCAGCCTTATAGCTATGTGAATGATTATACTCATATATTATCCGCAAATGAAAAAGCACAGCTAGAAAATAAATTGGTTCGTTATGGGCAAGAAACAAGTTCGCAAATTGCGGTGGTGTTGGTGCCAAGTACCGATGAATATGCGATTTCAGATTATGCGTTTAGACTTGGCGATAAATGGGGAATTGGGCGTCAAAAGCTTAATAATGGAGTATTGATGCTTGTGGCTATGTCAGACCGTAAGGTATTTATTGCGGTGGGGCCGGGGTTAGAAGGCGTCTTGCCCGATGCATTTTTATCACAAGTTATTCGTCATAATATTTTGCCCTATTTTAAACAAGGCAACTATGCACAAGGAATTAGTGATGGTTTAGATCAAGTTATTGCTGCGAGTAAAGGCGAATTTGATGCTGCTGCACAACAAGAGGATTGGACAGATAAATATATCCCATTGATTATGGTGGTATTATTTATTTTATTTGTCCTGTTTGGCGAAATTAGTTGGCGTAGACCTTATGTTAGTCCGACAAATAATCATCAAATGGACGAAATTCTGCGTCAAGCTGCACGTCGTCGTGGTAATGCGATGGGTTATGGTACGGGGCTTGGCGGACGAAATGATCCATTCCGTGGTGGATCATCGGGCGGATTTGGTGGAGGCTCTGGCGGTTTTGGGGGCGGAAACTTTGGCGGTGGTGGTGCTGGCGGAAGTTGGTAAAATACACCGAATAGGTGAGGGAATTGCCTAGTCAGTTTAGTAGGTTTATGGTAAAATTAAGCCAATTTTTATTGGAATTAAAGGATAAATATGGAAACTTTAGATAAAATTAAACAGCAAATTGCGGAAAATCCTATTCTTATTTATATGAAAGGTTCGCCAAAATTGCCATCTTGTGGATTTTCTGCTCGTGCAGTGGAAGCGTTGATTAATTGCCAAGTGCCATTTGGTTATGTTGATATTTTACAGCACGCTGATATTCGTGCAGAATTGCCAAAATATGCAAATTGGCCAACTTTCCCACAATTATGGGTTGAAGGCGAATTAATTGGCGGTTGTGATATTATTTTAGAAATGATCCAACAAGGCGAGTTGCAGACATTATTAAAAGAAGTGGCTGAACGTCATTCCGCTTAAAGTTGTATGAAGTGAAAGACCCTGCTAAGCAGGGTTTTTCATTGCCGAAACAAAATAGAATTAAGAATTATTTTAATTTTCATTTATTGCCTATTAAATCAGAAGTTATTTTTAATTTGTATCTAAATGATTGATTTCTTAGAATAATGTCCCTGTGAATTTTAAATTATTGTTATGACTTTATTAGTTCTTGGTATTAATCATAAAACCGCAAGTATTGCATTGCGTGAGAAAGTGGCGTTTTCTGATGAAAAACGTCAGCTTGCTTTGCAACAAATTTCACAGCAAGGTTTGGCACAAAGTGCGGTAATTTTGTCAACTTGTAATCGTACTGAGATCTATTTGCATAATAAGCATATTGCCCCCGATGAAGCAGAAGGTTGGCTTGCTCAAATTATGAATTGGTTTGTACAAATTCATCAACTTCAAACAGAGCAATTGGCAGATTGCCTTTATACACATTTAAATCAATACAGTGCTCAACATCTGATGCGAGTTGCTTGTGGCTTAGATTCATTAATTCTCGGCGAACCACAAATTTTAGGGCAAGTAAAACAAGCATTTCAAATTAGCGAAGAGTATTATCAAGCTAATCAATCCGATAGTGCGATGAGCAGTGAATTATCACGCTTATTCCAGAAAACCTTTGCGACAGCCAAACGCGTGAGAACGGAAACCCAAATCGGTGAAAGTGCAGTTTCTGTGGCTTATGCGGCTTGCAGTTTAGCACGTCAGATTTTTGAGAATTTACGTAGTTTAAAAGTGTTATTAGTTGGTGCGGGGGAAACTATTGAATTGGTTTGCCGTCATTTATTACGCCATAATGTACAGCATATTTTAATTGCTAATCGTACTTTGGCACGGGTAGAACAACTGATTAATAAGTTGGAAGTAAGCGATCAAAGCAAGGTTCAAGCGCTAAGTTTAGCCGAATTGCAATATGGTTTAAATCAAGCAGATATCGTGATTAGTTCTACGGCAAGTCCGACAATATTAATTGATCAACAAATGGCAAAAACTGCCCAACAGAAACGCCATTATGCACCGCAATTAATGATTGATATTGCGGTGCCACGCGATATTGATGAAGCGGTTGATGAATTAGATGGGGTTTATCATTATACGGTAGATGATTTACATCATATTATTCAACGTAATCTCAATGAGCGTGAAAAAGCCGCAGAGCAAGCGGAACAGATTATTCAACAAGAATGCCAAGATTTCTTTGAATGGTTGAAAGTGCATCAGTTTTCGGGATTAATTCGTGATTATCGGGATAATGCGGAAAAAACACGTCAAGCGTTGTTAGAAAAAGCGATTCAAAGTGTGCAACAAGGCGAGAATGTAGAACAAATTTTACAAGAACTCAGTTATAAATTAATGAATAAGTTAATTCATCCGCCAACCCAAGCAATGCAGCAAATGGTTAAAATTGGCGATGCGACTGGGCTGCGAAGTTTTTCAACGGTATTGAAAATTAAGGAAAAATAAAATGGCACGGTAATGTGCCATTTTTATTGATTATTTTTCTAGGAATAAAGCGGCTGCACCACGAGTACCGCCTGAATCGCCAAAGCGTGCTTTTTTTATCGGTGGTACTTTTGCACTACGCATTAGGCGAGCAGGCAAGGCTTTTGGCAACGCATCATACAAATAATCAAAATTGGATAATCCTCCGCCTAGAATAATGGCGTGCGGATCAAATGCGGTGATAATATTGCCTAAGCAGATTGCGGTTAATTGGACGAACAGATCCACGAATTGCAATGCACTTTCTTCGCCTGCATAAAAGTTTTCAATAATTTGTTTGGCGCTGAGTTTTCGTCCTTCTAAATCTTGGTATAACATTTCAAATCCGCGACCAGACAAGTAATTATCCAAACAACCTTGATTGCCACAGCCACAAGGATAAATTGGTGCGTTATCCCAGCCGAGAAGTTTTAATGCGTGATAATTTAGTTGGATATGCCCTAATTCGCCTGCCATTCCGACTTGCCCTGAATAGACTTTACCATTGATGATTAACCCGCCACCAAAGCCTGTGCCTAAAATTAGCCCTAGTACAGAGGGATAATGTTGATTTTCTTCAGCCCAAGCTTCGGATAGGGCAAAGCAGTTTGCATCATTTTCCGCACGAACTTCACGCCCTAAACGTGCGCTTAAATCCGTTAGAATCGGGCGGTTATCGGCAACGCGAATATTGGTAATTTCTGCGATGCCTGTTTCTTGATTGACAAAGCCTGGTAATCCCAATCCTACGCTTCCTTGGCAACCAAATTTTTGATCGGCTTTATTGACTAATTCAACGATAGTATCAAGCCATTGTTGATAGCTTTCTTTGGGCGTTTCAACACGTTCGCTATATTGCTTTTCTAATTTTTTGTTAAAAACGGCGAGTTCTATTTTTGTCCCGCCAATATCAAAACCATATAACATAGACCTTCCTTTTGTTAAATTCAAATAGCATTAAAAAACACAGGATTTTTTGACCGCGGTTTTAGGCTTTAAACCAGCCTTTTTTCTGTAAAAAGGTAAAGATTGCCCAATGAATTGGTAATGCGATTAAGCAACTAGTAAAGACATCAATTGGATAATGCATACCTAAACGTAAACGGCTAATTAAAAGTAATATTGCCCAAATGCCGATAACGACAGTCAACACACGTCCTGTTGTTTTACGGTTACGATAAAGTTGACTAAATCCAACAACCAGAAATAACCAACTTGCAGAAAACATTGCGTGACCCGATGGGAAAGAATAGCCCGTTTCGTGAGTACGGTGTAAAATTAACCAATTTGGAGTATCGATATTTGCATAAAATTGTTGTATTAATAACGCACGTTGTTTGCGGTCTTGATGATAAAAATAATCAATCGCTTGGCTCGGATTGTCTTGCGTATCAGCCATTGCCACAATATAAGGACGCGGTTCAGCATAGACGATTTTCAACCCTGTTTTAATCCCTTGAGTTACTACCATTGACGCAATCATCACCGCAACGGCAAGTCCCCATTGTTTAGGTTGACGAATTAAGCCATAACATAGGCAGCCAAAGATCACACAAGTGATCAACGCATAAGGCGTGCTGCCTGTTTCCGTTAAAAAGTATAAAAAATGATCGAATGCACCAAGATTTGCATCGCCTTGCCAATGGTAGTTAAAAATCCACGCAAAAAGTGGTACAAGACAGAGTAACAACGTATATAATAAAAAGCGTTTAAACATAAATTTTTCCTAAGATAGCTGAAAGCGTTATTTTAGCATAAAAGCAAGGATTTCTGATATGAGTAAAATTGAATTAGTCGCACAAGCCAATTTACCAACTGAGTTTGGCGAATTTAAAATGGTAGGATTTGAATTTCCTGACACGAAAAAAGAACACGTTGCGTTAGTGATGGGAACGGTGGATGACGGTGATCCTGTGTTGGCACGTATTCATTCCGAATGCTTAACGGGTGATGCGTTGCATAGTTTAAAATGCGATTGTGGCTTTCAATTAAGTGCAGCACTCCGCCAAATTAGCCAAGAAGGGCGGGGAATTTTGATTTATCATCGTGAAGAAGGACGGGGCATTGGGTTGATTAATAAAATTCGTGCTTACGGGTTGCAAGATCAAGGAATGGACACCATTGAAGCCAATCTTGCGTTAGGTTTTGCCGCGGATGAGCGTAATTTTGACGTCTGTGCCGATATTTTTACATTATTAGGTGTGAACCAAGTGCGTTTGCTGACGAATAATCCTAATAAAATTGAAACAATGCGTCAAGAGGGGATCAATGTGGTTGAGCGAGTGCCATTGAACGTAGGGGAAAATCGTTACAATACGCAATATTTGGACACAAAAGCGAAGAAAATGGGGCATTATATTGTGCATAACAATGAAAAATATCTACTTGATTGCCCACATTGCCAATCAGAAATTCCACTCAAATAGCCAAAAACCGCGGTCAAAAATTTGAGCGTTTTTTGACCGTGGTTTTTTATCCATTTAATGAGTTAGGCTTCAGCTTTTTCAAAAATAGCTTTTGCCACAAAAACAGCATTAAGCACTTTAGGGAACCCTAAATAAGGGATACAGTGAATAAACGTTTCAATAATTTTTTCACGGGACAGTCCAACATTTAATGCCGCGTGTATGTGTACGTCAAGTTGTTTTTCACAACCGCCTTGTGCCGTCAGGCTTGCGAGCGTGATTAATTCACGTTCTTGCAGATTAAGTACTGGGCGGCTATAAATATCGCCAGCGAATGCAACGATATATTTACCAAGATCTGGTGCAATATTTTCAAGCTAAGACATCACATTTTCTCCCGATACGCCATCAACTTCTATAAGTTTTTTTAATCCTTTTTCTAATAAATCTTGATTAGTTAACATAATACTTGTCCTTATTGTTTAAATTATGCAAAATTGCAAGAGAAAGATAAGCTATGGAGTGAACTCCAAGTCAAGAGGTTTTTATGAAAATTCAAGAGTTTTCTCAATTAATTGGGCTAACATCAGATACATTACGTTATTACGAAAAAGAAGGTTTAGTTAAGCCTGTGCGTGATGCAAGTGGGCATCGTGATTATTCTGAGCAAGATATTGAATGGGTAAAAATGATTCTGAGATTAAAAGAAACGCGTATGCCGATTGAGAAAATTAAACGCTATGCCTGAATTGCGTTATTTAGGTGATAAAACCTTTGAAGAACGTTATCATCTATTATTGGCACATCAAAAAGAACTCGCAACTTTACAAGATAGATTAATGTCACATCAAGTGTATTTGCAACATAAAATCGCATTTTATCAAGATAAATTGAAATGAATTGAAAACAGACCACGCAAATACGCGGTCTAGGTTGTATTATTTGATTGTAATCGGAGTTGGGTAAGCGATGTGAGCGATTATTTCACGATCCGCACTAAATTGATTGGTGCGTTGTGGAATAAAAAAGCGTGAAGTCATTGCTTTTTCGCCTTGATTGATAAAAATTTCAACAATCGAGCGATCAAAGAAAATTTCAATTTGTTGTAGATTTTCAATGTGGCAATGGCGTTGCTGACCAAAATCTCGCATTAATTCGGTTTGTTCTGTATGTTCACGAACAAGGGTAAGGCGATTATTTGCGTAGTGTAAACTTAATTTTTGCCCTTGAGCATTGGTAAAGAAATCAATGCTAAATGCTTGATTATTCACATCAAATTTAATATAGGCTTGATCAAGCTGTTCAATTTGTATTTGTTGCCCTTGAACAGTTTGTTCATTTTGCAAATTCGCATAAATTTCATTGATTGGGCGTTGGTAAATTTTACCCTGTACTACGCGTAATTCGCGTGGCATCGTGAGCATTGAATGCCATTTGTATTGATCCGTTGGATAGGTTAAATCAGGTAGTCCACACCAACCAAATAAAATGGTTCGATCCTTAACGTTGGCAAAGGTTTGTGGCGCGTAGAAATCAAAGCCTTGATCGAGCTCGGCAATTTGCGTACTGTTGAAGGTTAAGCTGTCTAAGTTGCCTAATGCGTAGGTGGCGTGGTAATTATTTTGGAATTGCTCTGTTTCACGAGCTTTGCCTTGTGGCGACCAGATGAAAAGATCTTGACCGTTGATTTGCAAGAGATCGGGACATTCCCACATAAACACATTGGCGTTATTGAAATTAGGTAAGGTTAACTCGCCTAATAATCTTGGTGTATCATCAAGATTATCCATTTCAAAAACTAACGCAGTGCCAGTTAAATTGTTACGCTGTGCACCACAAATAAAGCGAATTTTTCCGTCCGCGGTAAAATAAGGTTTTGGATCACGGAAGTGTTCAGTGTAGCCTTCAGGTGCAGATTCAAGTAACGGACGCTTGCTTAACAATTTTCCACGTTTATCAAAAATGGCGAGATTTTGATAGGGAACACGTTGATTATCTGTGGCTCTACGTGTGTTGCCTGTGTAGAACGCTGCGATGTTATCGCCAACTAATAATGCGCCACCAGAATAACAACCGTGGCTTTCAAATAATTCATCGGGGATTAAATTATCCGCGGATTGATAATCTTGGAAATCACGGGTTATCAAGTGCTGCCAATGTTTCATTCCGTGTAGGGCATCAAAGGGAAACCATTGATAAAAAAGATGAAATTTTTCGCCATCAAAAATTAGTCCATTGGGGTCATTGAGTAAACCTGTCGGCGGAGCAATATGATAAACGGGGCGATAATCTTGATCTTGGGCGACGATGGTTTGAATTTGGTGCAATTCATTGGGCGTAGCAGCGAGAATACTTTTGTATTTTCCATTATTAAAAACGAGCATAACTTCTCCGACGATAAAGATAAATGGAAGGACTGTTCCTTACTGAAAAATAAGGAACAGTGCGAGATTAGCTTGCTAAAAATTCAGCTAGTTGGGCTTGATTTGGTAGTGCAGACATTGCCCCTTTGGCAGTCGTTGCTAATGCTCCAACGGCATTGGCTTGGCGGATGATACGTTGTAATTGCGTATTATCTTGCCAGTTTGGTGTGGTCGCCAGTGCAGATAATAGTCCACTTACGAATGCATCGCCTGCACCTGTGGTATCAACAGGTTGTAAGGCTTTACCGGCGATAATGCTAGATTGCCCATTTAAGTGATACCACGCTCCTAATGCTCCTAATGTCACAATCACGAGCTTATTTGGGTACATTGTGCTGATTTTTTCACTGGCTTGTTCAAGCGAGTGGGTGTCTGTGAGTAGCATTAATTCTTCTTCAGAGAATTTTAGAATATCGGCTAAAGCAACCGCTTGCATTACCACGTCTTTCATTTCAGCTTGGCTTGCCCATAAACTTTCACGCAAGTTTGGATCAAAAGACACAAATCCGCCCGCTTGTTTAATTGAACGCATTGCTTGGAATGTGGCATCACGAGTAGGTTGATTGATTAATGCGATAGAGCAACAATGCAACCATTCCCCTTGTTGAAATGAAGGTAAATCAGCAGTGGTTAAAAATTGGTCTGCACTTGGGTTGACCATAAAGGTGAAGCTACGTTCACCATTGTTTAATCCAACCACCACTGTTGAGGTGCGATGTTCGGGATCGAGCGTCATATAATCGGTATTAACCTTTTCTTGTTGCAAGGTTTCACGCATAAATTCGCCTATTGGGTCTTGTCCTGCACGCCCGATAAACGCACTAGGTACGCCTAAGCGGGATACGCCAACGGCAACATTGGCTGGTGCACCGCCAGCACAGCGTAAATAGTGGTGTTCGCCATCAGGGATTAAATCCACAACAACATCGCCAAGCACCCAAATTTTATGTGTCATTTTGCTTTTCCTTTAAAAATTTTTAAAAATTCAATCGTTTTTTTGACCGCGGTTTTTAGCGATAAATGTTTAGCCAATTTACCGCGGTCAAAATTTTGATTATTTTATGTTTACGCGTGCAAATTTGCGTTTACCAACTTGATAAACCGCGGTAGAGGCACTGATGATTTGTTTCGCATCATCCACTTTTTCGCCATCAATTTTTACGCCGCCTTGGTTTACCATACGAATAGCATCGGATGTTGAATTCACTAATCCTGCCTCTTTGAGCAAATTAGCTAAGCCCATTTCGCCAGTAAATGTAAATTCTGGCATTTCATCGGGTATTGCCCCTTTTTGGAAGCGATTGATAAATTCTTGTTCCGCACTTTCCGAATCTGCTGGAGTATAGAAACGAGCGATAAGCTCTTTCGCAAGGAGAATTTTGATATCACGAGGATTGCGTCCATTTTCAACGTCTTGTTTAAACTGAGCGATTTCACTTAATGGACGGAATGAAAGGAGGTCATACCAATCCCACATTAATTCATCAGAAATGGACATCACTTTACCAAACATTTCTGTTGGCGATTCCGTGACACCAATATAGTTGCCAAGGGATTTAGACATTTTTTTCTCGCCGTCTAGCCCAACTAATAATGGCATCGTGATCGCAACCTGTTGAGCTTGACCTGCAGATTTTTGTAATTCACGTCCCATTAATAAGTTAAAGGTTTGATCTGTACCGCCGAGTTCTACATCGGCTTGTAATGCCACAGAGTCGTGCCCTTGTAATAATGGATAAATAAATTCGTGAATAGCAATAGGCTGATTATTGCTAAAACGCTTCTTGAAATCATCCCGTTCGAGCATACGTGCAACGGTATAATTTGAAGCTAAGCGGATCATCCCTTCTGCACCCAGTTGGCCTAACCATTCAGAATTAAATACAACCTTGGTTTTTTGTGGATCAAGAATTTTGAAAATTTGTTCTTTATAACTTTCTGCATTACGCAATACATCTTCACGGGTAAGTGGCGGACGAGTCGTGTTTTTACCTGATGGATCGCCAACCATTCCAGTAAAATCACCGATTAGGAAATAAACTTCGTGCCCTAGATTTTGGAATTGGCGTAATTTGTTTAGCACTACGGTATGGCCTAAATGAATATCAGGCGCCGTAGGATCTGCACCTAATTTCACGCGTAATGGGCGGTTTTGTTTGAGTTTTTCAATCAGATCTTGTTCTGAAAAAATCTGATCAACCCCACGTTTTAGTTCTGCAAGAACATTGTTCATATCCGTCATCGTGATACCTTCAAAGAGAAAATGTTTTAAAATTAAAAGCTAAATATTATAGAGATTATTCATAAAATGAAAAGTCCTAGCACATAATTTCTTTTGCGAGTTGGATAATGAATTTTTCTAAATTTGATTATGAATGGTTTTTTATTTTGTTTTAGGATGCTTTTTGTTATGCTAGCCAATGAGTTTAGCGACAGACTTATGCATAATGAGTATCGCTAAATGAAAAATAAAAGCAAATTAATAAAGGAGAAACACAATGATGAAAATTGTATTTTTGGATCGAACAGGTATTCCGCCACATTTGCCTATTCCTCGCCCAAATTTCCCTCATCAGTGGGTTGAATACGATACCACACAACCTGTGCAACTTTTAGAGCGAATGCACGATGCTGAAATTGCGGTAACCAGTAAGGTCGTGTTTTCACGCGAGATTATGCAACAATTACCTCAACTTAAATTGATTGCGCTGACTGCAACGGGTACAAATAATATTGATTTAGTTGCCGCAAAAGAATTAGGCATTGAAGTAAAAAATGTAACAGGGTATTCTTCTGTAACGGTACCTGAACACGTTATTGGTTTTATTTTTGCCTTAAAACACAGTATTACGGCTTGGCAATCGGATTTACAACGTGATCGTTGGTCTAATAGTGAACAATTTTGTTATTTTGATTATCCGATTACCGATGTACGCGGTTCGGTGTTAGGTGTGGTTGGCAAAGGTTGCTTAGGCAGTGAAGTCGGACGGCTAGCGGAATTATTGGGAATGCGTGTGTTATATGCAGAACGTCCTAATGTGAATGTATGCCGTGATGGCTATATGCCGTTTGATCAGGTATTAGCCCAAGCGGATATCATTAGTTTACATTGCCCACTTACTTCAGAAACTACTCATTTAATGAACGCAGAGCGTTTAGCAAAAATGAAAAAAGGGGCTTTGCTGATTAATACAGGACGTGGGCCACTTATTGATGAGCTTGCGGTAGTTGCTGCTTTAAAATCGGGTCAATTAGGAGGGGCTGCGTTAGATGTGTTAACTAAAGAGCCACCAGAGAAAGAAAATCCGTTGTTACAATATGCTAAAACGTCACCGAATTTAATTATCACGCCACATATTGCGTGGGCATCGGATAGTGCGGTAACGACATTAGTGAATAAGGTGCGTGATAATCTTGAAGCATTTTGGCATAGCCAACAAACAAATAGATAAACATTAAATTTTGGAGTGAAACGTCAGGGCAAGTTACTTGCCCTATTTGATTATTATGAATATGCCTATTTCTTTATTTATTGCGTTACGATATTGGCGAGCGAAAAGTGCGGATCAATTTGGACGTTTAGTGACTCGTTTAGCCAGCAGTGGCATTGTGTTGGGCGTAATGGCGTTGATTATTGTATTATCTGTGATGAACGGTTTAGAAAACCATCAAAAACAACAGATTTTATCTAGCTTACCTCACGCCATTTTAAAAGCGAAACAGGGATATTTTAATTTAAATGATCCTATGCCTGCTACGCCAAAATTTGTGCAGAAAATTGTGCCAATTAACCGCACGAATGTGATTTTACAATCTGCTCAAGGCGTAAGTGCAGGGCAAGTGATAGGCATACAACAATTTAGCGATGATCCACAGCTTAATCAGTTTAAAGGTGAAAATATTCAAGATTATTTGCCCGCGGGTGAATTTAAGTTGTTAATTGGTGCACAATTAGCTGATAATTTGCATTTGCAAGTTGGCAGTAAGGTGCGTTTGATCATCAGTGAAAATAGCCAATATACCCCGTTCGGACGCGTACCCGTTCAACGTTTATTCACAGTTTCTGATATTGTTTATGGTGAAATTTCAAGTTCTGGGGTTGAAGTGTTTGCGAATTTAAGCGATATCGGACGTTTGATGCATATCAACCCTACACAAGTGCAAGGTTATCGTTTATTTTTAGCCGATCCGTTTCAAATTACCCAGTTATCTACATTTTATCCTGAAAATCAATATGTTATTGATGATTGGCGTAGCGAAAAAGGAGAGTTTTTCCAAGCGGTGCGAATGGAAAAAAATATGATGGGACTGCTGATTAGCCTAATTGTCGTGGTTGCCGTATCCAATATTATTACATCGCTCAGTTTAATGGTGGTGGATAAACAAGGGGAAATTGCTATTTTGCAAACCCAAGGATTAACGAAAGGGCAGGTACGCAATGTTTTTGTGTTACAGGGTTTTCTAGTTGGGATATTAGGTACATTTATTGGGGCATTGCTGGGTATTATTGTGACGTTGAATTTAGATAATATCATTAATTTAATTAACCCCCTTGGGATTCATTTGCCAACGGATATTGATTGGATTCAAGTGGCGATGATAATTTTATTTTCGTTATTATTATCATTATTATCAACAATTTATCCCGCTTATCGTGCGGCACAAGTTGAACCCGCTACGGCGTTACGTTATGAATAAACCGCGGTCAAAAAAACGATTAAATTTTTAAGAGAAAAGAATGAAGAATGAATTATTACTTCGCTGTCAGCATATTGTAAAACATTATCTTGATGGCAACCAAAAAACTGAAGTGCTAAAAAATGTCAATTTTGCGATGAATACGGGTGAATTGGTTGCGATCGTGGGAAGTTCTGGCTCAGGAAAAAGCACTTTGCTTCATACATTAGGCGGATTAGATCAACCAACCAGTGGCGAAGTGTTTATCAAAGGGCAATCCTTACAGCAAGCGAACCAAGATCAACTGGCTAAGTTACGCAATCAATACCTTGGATTTGTTTATCAATTTCATCATTTGATGGCAGATTTTAGTGCATTGGAAAATGTATTAATGCCAATGTTGATTGGGCGTAAGAATCGCTCTGAAGCGGAAGATCGAGCTCGTGCGATGTTGACCGCGGTCGGATTATCTCATCGGATTGATCATCGTCCTTCTGCATTGTCTGGGGGGGAACGTCAACGAGTAGCGATTGCACGAGCATTAGTGAACCAACCTGCCTTGGTGTTGGCTGATGAACCCACAGGGAATTTGGATCGCAAAACCACAGAAAGTATTTTTGAGTTAATTCAACAACTTAATCAAGAACATCATATTGCGTTCTTGTTGGTTACGCACGATTTACATTTGGCGGAAAAATTAAATCGCCGTTTAGTGATGCAAGATGGGGTGCTTTTGCAAGATAATTTAACTCAAACGGAGAATGAATGAATACGCCATTTTTTATTAGTTGGCGTTATCAACGTGCGAAACAAAAAAATCGTCTTGTTTCCTTGATTTCGCTTTTTTCAAGTTTAGGCATTTCATTGGGTGTTGCGGTGCTGATTTTAGGTTTGAGTGCAATGAATGGCTTTGAACGTGAATTAAATCATCGCATTTTAGCCGTGGTTCCACACGCTGAATTAACGGGTGTTGAGCAACCGATTGAAAATTGGCAACAATTAACCCAAACGGTGAGCCAAATATCGCGGATCAAAGCGAGTGCGCCTTTTGTCACCTTCACGGCATTAGTGGAAAATGGGGCGCAGATGAAAGTGGTTCAGATAAAAGGGGTTGATCCTGCGCAACAGGATAAGGTTAGTGCCTTGAGCCATTTTGTGTTAGATAATGGCTGGCAACAGTTTAACCAATCAGGTGGCTTAGTGCTTGGCTATGGGATTGCTCAGGATTTGGATGTCAAAGTTGGCGATTGGGTAACCTTGCTGATTTCGCAACAGCAATCCGATGAGCAAAATCAACCCGAACGTGAGCGTATTCAAGTGAGCGGTATTTTGCGTTTAGACGGTCAACTTGATCATAGCTACGCATTAATGCCGATGACACAATCCCAACAACTACTCGGTTATCAGCCATTGCAAGCCAGTGGGATTGAAATGCGTGTAACCGATCCTTTTGATATGCAAAATATGGATTATTCCGCCTTGAATAATTATCCACAAGTGTTAAATTTAATGACGTGGACCAATAAATTTGGTTATATGTACCGCGATATTCAGTTAATTCGCACGATTATGTATATCGCAATGGTGCTAGTTATTGGGGTGGCTTGTTTTAATATTGTTTCTACGCTGATTATGGCAGTCAAAGACAAACAGGGCGATATTGCGATTATGCGAACTTTGGGTGCAAATAACCGTTTTATCAAGCGAATTTTTATTTGGTATGGTTTGCAAGCAGGAATGAAAGGTTGCTTAATTGGCATTTTATTGGGCGTGATTTTAGCCCTAAATTTGACCGCGGTTATTCAGGCTATTGAGCATCTTATTGGGCGTAAATTGCTTTCTGATGGTATTTATTTTGTGGATTTTCTACCGAGTGAATTACATTGGCAAGATGTGGTATTCGTGTTAATTTCAGCGTTAGTGTTAAGTTTAATTGCAAGTTTATACCCTGCAAGCCGAGCAGCGAAATTACAACCCGCACAAGTATTAAGTGGAAGCTAGTAATAATTTTGCTGTACTATTGCACTAGTATTATTTTGATGTTAGATTGCTTGGACAAGTTTTATTTAAATTACACAGAGAGTTGGTTATGACAAAAGTAAAAAGTGGCATTGATGACACGAGAATTGTGGGGATTGAACAATTATTAGCCCCGATTGCATTATTGGAACGTTTTCCTGTGAGCGAGCGTGCTTATGAGTTAGTGGCAACAACGCGTGAGAAAACCCATAATATTATTCACGGTAAAGATGATCGTTTACTTGTGGTGATTGGACCTTGTTCTATTCACGATCCTGAGGCAGCTTTAGATTATGCTCATAAGTTAAAGGTTTTACGCGATCGCTATCAAGATAATCTTGAAATTATTATGCGTGTTTATTTTGAAAAACCACGCACAACGGTAGGTTGGAAAGGGCTAATCAATGATCCTGATTTAAATGATACTTATCAATTAAACAAAGGGTTGGCGATTGCACGAAAATTATTATCGGATATCAATGACTTAGGTCTTCCTGCCGCGGGCGAATTTTTAGATATGATTACGCCGCAATATGTCGCTGATTTTATGAGCTGGGGGGCAATCGGGGCGAGAACGACCGAATCCCAAGTGCATCGTGAGTTGGCATCGGGTTTATCTTGTGCGGTTGGTTTTAAAAATGGGACTAACGGCGGTGTAAAAATCGCTTTAGATGCGATTGGTGCCGCAGAAGCACCGCACCATTTCTTATCGGTAACGAAATTTGGCCATTCTGCGATTGTGTCAACGAGCGGAAATGAAGACTGCCATATTATTCTACGCGGTGGCGATAATGGACCGAATTATTATCGTGAAGATGTTGATGCAGTTTGTGCGACTATTGAAAAAACAGGGCGTATTGGACAGGTGATGGTGGATTTTAGTCACGCCAATAGTAGTAAACAATTTAAAAAGCAACTTGATGTATGTGATGATGTGTGTGCACAAATTTCAAGCGGTTCAAAACATATTTTTGGTGTAATGATTGAAAGCTATTTAGTTGAAGGGCGACAAGATTTGGTTGAAGGTAAAGCGTTGACTTATGGTCAAAGTATTACCGATGCTTGTATTGGTTGGGACGATACCGAGAAGGTGTTAAAACAACTTTCCGATGCCGTATTAGCTCGCCGCCAGCAAGCCTAATTAACGATTCTCGCCAATACCGCGGACAAAAATTTAACTGTTTTTTTGATGAAAATAACGGGATTTTTGTCCGCGGTTTCGCACATTTCATTGACTGTAAGAAATAGGAGTTTTTATGAAAAAAACATATTCATTAGCTACGCGTCTAGTACATTCGGGGCGTGATAAACGTGTTACGCAAGGGGCAGTAAATCCTGTTGTTCAACGTGCATCATCGCTGATCTTTGAGGATTTAGCACAGAAAAAATACAGTGGTGAACATTGTGCGGACGGGGCATTATTTTATGGACGGCGTGGTACGCTCACCCATTTTGCTTTGCAGGATTTAATGTGTGAAATTGAAGGCGGTGCAGGTTGTTATTTGTATCCTTGCGGTGCTGCAGCGGTTACCCATTCTATTTTAGCATTTGTATCGCAGGGCGATCATATCTTGATGTCAGGTGCGGCTTATGAACCAAGCCAAGTGTTTTGCTTAAAAACGTTGAGAAGATTAGGCGTGAGTACCACATTTTATGATCCGTTGATTGGGGCGGAGATTGCTACACTTATTCAACCTAATACAAAAGTCTTATTTTTAGAAAGTCCGAGTTCGTTGACAATGGAAGTGCCAGATGTGCCGAGTATTGTGGCTGCGGCACGTTCAGTCAATCCTGATATTGTGATTATGATTGATAATACTTGGGGCGGTGGGGTGCTATTTAAAGCACTTGAAAACGGCATTGATATTTCTATCCAAGCGGGAACAAAATATTTAGTGGGGCATTCTGATGCGATGATTGGGACTGCGGTGTCCAATGCTCGTTGTTGGGATCAGCTACGTGAAAATAGCTATTTAATGGGGCAAATGGTGGATGCGGATACGGCTTACACTACGGCACGGAGTATTCGCACATTGCGTATTCGTTTAGCTGAACAAGGCAAAGCGAGCATACAAGTGGCTAAATGGTTGGCTCAACAGCCAGAAGTGAAAGCGGTGTATCATCCTGCATTGGAAAGTTGTCCTGGGCATTCGTTTTTCCAACGTGATTTTAGTGGTGCAAGTGGCTTATTTTCTTTTGAATTAAAACAAAAACTTACCCAGCAACAATTAGAAGCCCTTATGAATCATTTTCAACTTTTTAAAATGGCTTATTCGTGGGGCGGTTATGAGTCTTTAATTTTATTTAACCAACCTGAAGAAATAGCTAAAATTCGTCCAAATATTGCACGTAAATTAACAGGAACATTAATTCGTTTGCATATCGGATTGGAAAATGTGGATGAATTGATTGCAGATCTCCAAGCTGGGTTTACAAGGTTGTAACATTTAGGATGAGATAAATAGATTAAATTTGATTAAAAATAAGGCAATTTTGCAAAATTTTGTGATTTAAGCTAAATTTTATTAGATTTAACCTTGATTATTATCCAAGAATAGGGATACTAGCAAACAAAATTTTGCACACTCCATTTTGCAAAAAATTTTGATTTTTTAAACTTTATTTAGAAGGAAACAATTATGTTCTCAAAAGACGTTGAAATCACTGCACCAAACGGTTTACATACTCGCCCTGCAGCACAATTTGTAAAAGAAGCTAAAGGCTTTGCTTCTGATGTTACGGTAACTTCTGCGGGCAAAAGTGCAAGTGCAAAAAGCTTATTTAAGCTACAAACATTAGGTTTGACTCAAGGCACTGTGATTACAATTTCTGCTGAAGGTGAAGATGAGCAACAAGCCGTTGAGCATTTAGTTGCCCTAATTCCAACTTTAGAGTAATGCCCTTAAGCCATAAAACAATGTTTTATGGCATTTTTCGTATGGTTTTTTGTCGTACGGAAATCAGCGATTTTAATAATTTTTTGGATGGTAAATATGATTTCAGGAATTCCAGCATCTCCCGGTATTGTTTTTGGTAAAGCATTAGTGCTTAAAGAAGAAAAAATTGTACTCAATTTGCATAAGGTTGCCGATGAGCAAATTGAAACTGAAGTTGCTCGCTTTTATTCGGGTCGCCAAGCCGCTGTTGAACAACTTACATCAATTAAAGAACGAGCTTTCAAAACCTTAGGCGAAGAAAAAGCCGCGATTTTTGAAGGGCATCTAATGATTTTAGAAGACGAAGAGTTGGAAGAAGAAATCATTGATTACCTACGTTCAAACAAGGTTACCGCAGATGCGGCAGCAAGCAAAATTATCGATCAACAAGTTGAAATGTTATCGGAAATTGATGATGAATATCTAAAAGAAAGAGCGGGCGATATCCGTGATATTGGAAATCGCTTAATTAAAAATATTTTAGGTATGCATATTGTTGATTTAGGCGATATTAACGAAGAAGTGATTTTAGTTGCCTATGATTTAACCCCGTCTGAAACTGCTCAGCTTAATTTAGATAAAGTATTAGGTTTTATTACTGATATTGGTGGTCGCACATCGCATACCTCTATTATGGCTCGTTCATTAGAATTGCCCGCGATTGTAGGAACCAATAATGTTACCGAGCAAGTTAATTCAGGCGATTATTTAATTCTTGATGCAGTAAACAACCAAGTTTATGTCAATCCAACAGAGCAAGAGATTGAACGTTTAAAAGCATTACAAGCTAAACTTGCGGAAGAAAAAGCGGAATTAGCGAAATTAAAAGACTTGCCAGCAGTAACTCTAGATGGTCATCGTATTGAAGTGGTCGCCAATATTGGTACGATCCGCGATTGCGATGGTGCACATCGTAATGGAGCAGAAGGTGTGGGATTATATCGCACCGAGTTTTTATTTATGGATCGTGATCAACTACCAAGTGAAGAAGAGCAGTTCATTGCCTATAAAGAAGTCGTAGAAGCAATGGAAGGGCGTATGGTGGTATTGCGTACTATGGATATTGGTGGCGATAAAGATTTACCGTACTTAAATTTGCCAAAAGAAATGAATCCATTTTTAGGTTGGCGTGCAATCCGTATTGCAATGGATCGCCGTGAAATTCTGAACGATCAATTACGTGCCGTTTTACGTGCTTCTGCTTTTGGTAAATTAGCGGTGATGTTCCCGATGATTATCTCCGTTGAAGAAGTTCGTGAGCTAAAAGTGGTTATTGAAACCTTAAAACAAGAATTACGTGCAGAAGGTAAAGCTTTTGATGAGAATATCCAAGTTGGTGTGATGGTGGAAACCCCTTCAGCAGCAGTGAATGCTAAATTCCTTGCAAAAGAAGTGGATTTCTTCAGTATTGGAACAAATGATTTAACGCAATATACCTTAGCGGTTGACCGCGGTAATGAGTTAATTTCACATTTGTATAATCCGATGACCCCATCAGTATTAGGCTTAATCAAACAGGTTATTGATGCGTCACATGCCGAAGGAAAATGGACGGGAATGTGCGGTGAATTAGCTGGCGACGAGCGAGCGACCGTACTGTTGTTAGGTATGGGATTAGATGAATTCAGTATGAGTGCAATTTCAGTTCCGCGAATTAAAAAACTTGTCCGCGGTCTTCATTTTGCTGAAGTTAAAGCATTAGCAGAAAAAGCACTCGCACAGCCAACTGCCGCAGAAATTGAACAGTTAGTTAGCAATTTCTTAGCAGAGAAAGGATTAAACTGATATAATCCGTGTGTTTTGCGATAAGTACGCCCGAACTTTTATGTAGGAGAAAAATTATGGGATTATTTGATAAACTATTTGGTTCCAAAGAAAGTAAATCTGTTGAAGTGGATGTTTATGCACCGCTTTCAGGTGAAATTGTCAACATCGAAGATGTACCCGATGTGGTTTTCTCTGAGAAAATCGTGGGCGATGGTGTTGCTATTCGCCCAACGGGAAATAAAATTGTAGCACCAATTGATGGTGTTATTGGAAAGATTTTTGAAACAAATCACGCGTTTTCAATGGAGTCTGAACAAGGTATTGAATTATTTGTTCATTTTGGTATTGATACCGTTGAATTAAAAGGCGAAGGCTTTACTCGTATCGCACAAGAAGGTCAAAAAGTAAAACGTGGTGATACCATTATTGAAATTGATCTTGCGTTGCTTGAGCAAAAAGCAAAATCAGTTTTAACCCCTGTTGTGATTTCTAATATGGACGAAATTAACCATATTGATAAAAAATCAGGTGAAGTGGTCGCGGGTGAATCCGTTGTACTCGTGTTAAAAAAATAACATTATTTAATAATAAAAAAGCCCACGTTAGCGTGGGTTTTTTATTTAAAATTTAACTAAAAGTTTGACCGCAGTTTCGTAACATTATTTATTTGATTCTACTTTCTTATAAAGAAAATTTCAGTAATTTTTATCTATTTACCCTATATAAGATTAGAAGTATTATTATATTTTTCAAAAAATTAAAGTACAGAAATAAACACTATCTAGTTATAATAGATAGTGTCTTAGTTATTAAGAATAGAGCCAAGGTAAGTTATTACTAATTAATATTATCATAATGTTAATGTTGGATCTTTCTACTTTTCTTGTAAATTAAGTTTAATCCCATTAATGAAGAACTCTCCATCTTTAAATTTTAGATTTGATTTGTAAATCTCTTGTTCTTGAATAAAATAAGTTTGTGTTGTTTGATTTAACCATTTCCAAAAAGCTGAATCTTGTTTTAATTTACCGCTTTCATTAATTGGTTCTCTATTCATATCTGCAACTAAACCTGTTGGGAATTGAATAGTGAATAATGCATTTTTTAGCTTAGACCAAACATCTTTTTCTGTTTGAATAATTTGTAAATTCATATCAGCTTGTAAAGGATAGGTTTTTGAATTTGGTAGTGTATCAATATTCATTGTGAGATCTCCCTTTAAATTACCTGAGAAATAATGAATAAACTCTTCTATCATATGAGAGAAATCATTTGTTGATAAATTATTCATACATAATAATTTATACGTTACTGCATTACAAAATAGTCCACGTTGAAGTTCTTTTGTTGGTTGTATATTATCATTTGTCAAATTAAATTTAATTTTATCTAACATTATTTTTTGTATATCAAAATTTAATTTATCTACACTTAACTGTATTGGATTAAGAATTCTATCTTTTTCTCTATCAAATTTCTCTTCTGAGTTCAATTTTAGCTTATTTAAGCTGATAACTTGATCCAACTTGGCGGATTCTAAGCTAATACTAATTTGGGCTTCTGAGTTATCTTGTTGAGATAATTTATCGATAGCATTAATAAATTCTTTATTTGATTTTGTTTTAGGGCCAATTTGATCAATATATTGTGGAATAAATTGTTCAAAAAAGGCTAAATGTGAGGCAAGATCAAAATGCGTTAGTGTGTGAGAAAAACTTAATCCTTCAATCACTTTTTCCATTGGTGATTGATGATGAATAAAGTCAGCTTGTCCTAAACTCCATTTTAGTTGTAGATCTGCATCAGATTTATTTTTATGAGCAGAGTTGAAATTGAACGTCATTTCTTTTAACTTTCCTAAGTTAGAAAAATCTATTTCTTTTATCCGTGATTGGACTTCAACTTGATCATTATCAAATAAGCTACTTTGAATATAATGGAATATCGCTTTAAGATCGATCTTATTCTGTTCTGGATTGATGGGTAAATTAAAGAAACTGATTTCATTTGCAACATTTATTTTCTTACTTGATAAATCAATGTTATTAATCTGAATTTTATCAAGATCCTTTGTTGTATTATCTTTATTTTCTTTTTGTTCAGTAATTTGATTAGTGATTGCTATGGTATCGGCGGTAAATTTCGTTGTTATATCATAATTCTCTTCGTGTTGTTGACGATTGAGTGCGAATTTCATATTTTGGGCTTGAATTTGGTTATTGCTGCCGTCTAAGGAATTAATTTCTAAATTCTCAACCTTACTGTCTGCACGCACGAGATCATATTTACTTTCGCTGATGGGGAGAAAACGAAATTTTCCGCTCACATTTTTTAGTTGAGCATTTTCTGATTTCAATCCTGATAAATCGAGCTGTAAATCAATACGTTTATTTTTAGTTGTATAGACTAATTCGGTTTCTACATTTTGTTGAGTATTGGTTAAATCACGAAATTGCGTTTGCATATCTGTTGATAAACTATCACTAAATACAGAAATATGGCTGTTGATACTATTTTTATCAATAGTAATGTCAAGTTTTTGATTTAATTGTTTAACGATTGCAGGCAATAATTCAGACTCTGCGGTAATCATAAAGGGAAGTGCCGTCAATTTAGTGTGAATAAATTCTGTTTGAGATTGTTCACTTTGCAGACTAAAGGTTAAATCGCGGGTAAAAAAATCAGAGTTTTGTTCGTTAACTTGTAAGGTAAATTCATTATTTATATGGTACGGAAATTGCTGTAGTACACGATCGATTTTGTAATTAGTATAAAATTGTGCACCGACAGCAACAATCAGTGCAATAGCAGAAAGGTTAAATAGTTTTCTACGTTTGCTCACCATAATGTTTCTCCAAATTTTAAAAATTTTTCTAAGTATAACGCAATATAGATAGCAACTACAATTATGAATATTTTTCATTGAAATGATGAATTATTTGAAATTGACACATAATCAGATTAATTCTACTTTAGTCCTATGACTAACGACAATGAAGGTTTATTATGAGTTACGCAAAAGAAATTGATACACTAAATCAACATATTATTGATATTCAAGGGAAAATTAACGTTTCCTTTGAATTTTTCCCGCCTAAAAATGAAAAAATGGAAGAAACCTTATGGAATTCTATTCATCGTTTGAGCACATTGCATCCCAAGTTTGTGTCTGTGACTTATGGGGCAAATAGTGGTGAAAGAGATCGCACACATAGTGTTGTAAAACGTATTAAACAAGAAACAGGGTTGGATGCGGCACCACATTTAACAGGCATTGATGCAACCCCTGAGCAATTAGTTCAAATTGCAAAAGATTATTGGGAAAGTGGCATTCGTCGCATTGTGGCATTACGTGGCGATGAACCAAAAGGTTATGCGAAAAAGCCGTTTTATGCGTCAGATTTAGTGAGCTTATTGCGTAATGTGGCAGATTTTGATATTTCAGTGGCGGCTTATCCCGAAGTTCATCCCGAAGCAAAATCAGCACAGGCGGATTTGATCAATTTAAAACGTAAAATTGATGCGGGGGCGAATCACGTGATTACCCAATTTTTCTTTGATATTGACAGCTATTTACGTTTTCGCGATCGTTGTGCCAATATTGGTATTGAAAGCGAAATTGTCCCAGGGATTTTACCTGTTACCAATTTTAAGCAGTTACAAAAAATGGCAACAGTGACAAATGTGAAAATTCCAAATTGGTTGACAAAACTCTATGATGGGTTAGATGATGATCAAACGACGCGAAATTTAGTTGCCGCGAGTGTGGCGATGGATATGGTGCGCGTATTATCCCGTGAAGGCGTGAAAGATTTCCATTTTTATACGCTAAATCGGAGCGAATTGACTTACGCTATTTGCCATACATTAGGTTTACGCCCCTAACCATTATGCTCAAAACCGCGGTCTAAAATTCACACGCTTTTTTGACCGCGGTTTGGAGCAATTAGGCGGTTTCTTTTTTTAATAGGGACAGTAAAAATAATAAGGCACTGCTAATGACAACAGAAGGGCCTGCTGCGGTGTTATAAAAAGCTGATAACGCCAAGCCCATTGATACGGCAATCATACTGAGTAAAATGCTGATAATCGCCATTTTTTCAGGGGTATTGGCAAAACGGCGGGCGGTGGCAGCAGGAATGACGAGCAGTGATGTAATAATTAGGGTGCCAACGAATTTAATGCTAAGGGCGATAGTTAGTGCCACCATTAGCATTAAAATAAATTTCATCTTACGGGTATTAATGCCTTCAACTTGAGCGAGTTCAGGGCTGACGGAGGTCGCAATCATCGGTTTCCAAAAGTAAATAAGTGTGGCAAGCACCACAACCACGCCAATGCTAATATAAATCACGTCTTGATAATCAACCGCTAATAAATCGCCAAACATATAATTCATTAAATCAACACGAACATTTTGCAATAGTCCTACGGTTACTACGCCGAGAGATAAACAACTGTGTGCAATAATGCCTAATAGCGTATCAACTGAAAATTGCGTATGGTTTTCAAGCCAGACGATGCCAACGGCTAATATTAAGGTTAGAATTAGCATTGCAAAATAGGGGTTGATCTGAAAGAAAATCCCTAAAGCAACACCAAAAAGGGCGGAATGCGATAGGGTATCGCCAAAATATGCCATTTTACGCCATACCACAAACGCACCAAGGGGGGCGGTAATTAATGAGAGCAATATTCCGCTTAGCCAAGCGGGAAAAATAATTTCAAACATATTATTCCTTGATTATTGATGTAGACATTGTGCCGAGCGTTTATTTTGCGAACAACACACATTACCGTGCATATCGTGTTTGTGGTTGTGATGATGAGTATAGAATGCAATATTCTTGGCAAATTGATCGCCAAAAAAATGAATAAAACTCGGATCGCTTGACACTATTTCAGGCGATCCTGCACAGCAAATATGTTGATTTATGCAAAGCACTTCATTGGTATCTGCCATTACGATATGCAGATCGTGAGATACCATTAATATTGCACAATCTAACCGTTCACGCATTTGATGAATGAGTTGATATAATTCAATTTGCCCATTAATATCCACGCCCTGAGTGGGTTCGTCAAGGACAAGTAAATTAGGCTTATTTAAAATCGCCCGAGCCAGTAAGACACGCTGAGTTTCACCGCCTGATAATTTTTGCATTGAATGTTGTGCTAAATGTTGAATCGAGAGTAAGTGCATCGATTGTTCAATTTCATCTTGTTTAATACCTTTTTTTAGCGACAAAAATTTTTCTACTGTAATCGGCAAGCTGTGATCAATGTGGATTTTTTGTGGGACGTAGCCAATGCGGAGATTTTTAGCATAAGTGATGTTCCCCGAAGTCGGTTCAATCAGTTTTAATAACACTTTTAATAAAGTAGATTTACCGCCGCCGTTTGGGCCCACAATGGTAATGACTTGCTTAGGATAAATGGTTAAATTGATCTGATCTAATGCAGTTTGCGTGCCGAAAATAACACGAATATCGCTGAGTTGGATTAACGGCGATTGAATTGAATGAATTTGCATAACGAAAAATCTTAAAAAATATTGCTGATAACGATAACTTATTTTTTGTTATTTAACAAGTTTTGTAATGAGTTGCTGTTTAAATCGCCAAAAAGTAAATTTTTTGTAAATTTTAATGAATTATTTAAACATTCCTTTGTCTTATCAACACTACCCCTATAAAAATAAGGATAATTCGTAAGTTATGGTACAACGTGTTAAGTTAGCTAGAGATAGACGCAAAAGGAAATCACGCATTAAAGCGATGGTTTTTGCCTTAGCGATCATTTCCATTGCCACGGGTGCGTTGTTAAATTGGGAAAAGAATAACCAATCGGATGAAGCGAATAAACCTGATCAGCAATATCAAGCACTAAACCCAAATGAAAAAGTGCAGCCTGTTTTACCTGAAGAAAAGGCTACTGAGCAAACTTCATCAGAAGTCGCAAATGCAAATAATGAAGCGAAGACTAATCAATCAGAGAATCACGAAGAACGTGATACAGATACGTCTTATGATGAATTAACAGATAAAGATGATGAAGTTGATGAGATCAAACCTAATAATGATGAATTTGCTGAAGAATTGCCTTCTGATGCACAAGATGCGGTAAATGATCTACTGGATGCCGCCAATCAAGCCATCAAAATTAAAGATCAATTTACTCATACCGTGACACGTGGAGATAAATTAAGCGATGTGCTGGAATTATCAGGCTTGGAAGATGAAACCAGTAAACAATTAATGGACAGCTACCCTGAATTGAAAAATTTAAAAGCGGGTCAGCAAATTTATTGGATTTTAGATGATAATAATCAGCTTGAATATTTGAATTGGTTGGTTTCAGAAAAAGAAGAACGTGTTTATGAGCGGAAAGATAATGGACAATTTGCCCGTCAAATTCTTGAGAAGAAAAGTATTTGGAAAAAAGATGTGCTACGTGGTCAAATTGCTGGCACATTCCGTTCAAGTTTGATGGCTCAAGGGTTAGATAGTCGCCAAATTGCTCAGTTAAGTACTGCATTGCAATGGCAATTAAGCAATAATAAATTATCTCAGGGAGATAAGTTTGCGATCTTGGTTTCTCGTGAATATTTGGGAGATAAACTCACGGGGCAAGGGAATGTTGAAGCGATTCATTTAATCTGTAAAGGTAAGAGTTATTATGCAATTCAAGCAGAAAATGGACGTTATTATAATCGCCAAGGTGAAACCCTAGGCAAAGGCTTTGCACGTTATCCGTTGCAAAATCCAGCACGTGTTTCTTCGCCATTTAACCCCAATCGCCGTCATCCTGTGACTGGGCGGATTCGTCCGCATAAAGGGGTTGATTTAAGCGTACCAATCGGCACATCCGTTATCGCACCAGCTGATGGCGTTGTTGTCAAAGTGGCATATCAAGCTGGCGGGGCAGGGCGTTATATTGTTGTCAGCCATTCGCGTGAGTATCAAACGGTTTATATGCATTTAAGCAAACCATTAGTGCGCGCAGGTCAGCAAATTAAGCGTGGTGAACGGATTGCATTGTCAGGGAATACGGGCATTTCAACGGGAGCGCATTTGCATTATGAATTTCATATTAATGGCAGAGCGGTTAACCCGATGACCGTTAAATTACCAGGGACAAATAGTGCAATGGGCGATGCAGAACGCCGTAGTTTCTTAATTCGAGCCAAAGCAGCAGAAGCACAATTACGTCTTTAATTAGTCAATAAAATACAGTAAAACCGCGGTCAAAAAAACGATTGGATTTTTGACCGCGGTTTTTTATGGGCTTAAATGAGGTTTACATTGCCGTAAAGATAACAAGCAGAATGGGCGGTAGGATATTGGTAATAAATCCAAAACTAATGGCAAGTGGCACAACATTTATCCCTCCTGCACGCTGAATAATTGGCAAGGTGCAATCAATGGCGGTAGCACCTGCGATACCGATGGCAGTGCTACGATAATTTCGCATTAACAGGGGAATCAAAAATAAACTGAATAATTCGCGTGCGAGATCATTAAAGAACGCAATACTGCCGTATATTGGCCCCCAAGCGTCATTTAATACCACACTAGAAAGCGAATACCAGCCGAGGCTTGACGCAAGTGCTAGCCCTTTTTCTATTGGTAAATTCAGCCATTTTGCCGCCAGAAATCCACCTAAAAGTGAACTGCCGATCATTATCGCACCCGTGATTAAGCCACGCCGATTGAGTAAAACCTGTTTCATTGAAATGCCACTGTTACGCAGTTGTAGCCCTACTAAAAAAATCATTAAAACCAATACATAATAACTTGTGTGATTTGGCAATGAAAAAACTTCTGCACAAAGGTTGCCGAATAGAAACCCCAAGATAACCATTGCACATAATTTGGCACTATCGCAGATCAATTTAAGCCGTGATGGCATTGCTTGCGAAGCAATTTGAACAGGGGAGGGGCGGTATTTATCGTAAGCGATTAAGCAGAGCAGATTGCAGATCAATATACAAAAAATAAAGACACAAGCGGAAAATCCGATTTGCGGTAACTGCTTGGCAAGATTATCTAGTTGCCCTAAATCAAAACCCACAATAAATAAAATTGCATATAAACAAAGGGTGAGAATGAAACCAATGGGTTTTAAACGCTGTGGGTGCTTAACTTTAATGAGATAGCCGATAAGCAATGGCACAAGTACGATGAGTAATCCTTGCATAGTTGATCCTTAACGAAATTAACGGATTATTGTATCGCTATGGTGCATGATTAGCAATGATAAAACACTGTTTATTTAATCAGTTTTATTTGTTAAGATATGACAAATTCTGATGGTATGTTATACATAATGAAAAAAATTATTCATATTGATATGGACTGTTTTTATGCTGCGGTAGAAATGCGTGAGAACCCAAGTTTACAAGATAAACCTGTGGCAGTGGGGGGATCGGCATTGCATCGTGGCGTATTGGCAACTTGTAACTATGCCGCACGCAAATTTGGTTTGCATAGTGCAATGGCGGCGGCACAGGCATTGAAGTTATGTCCCAATTTAGTGTTATTGCCTGTCAATATGCCATTGTATAAACAGGTTTCAGCACAAATTCATCAAATTTTTCAACGTTATACGGATCTTATTGAACCCCTTTCGCTTGATGAAGCCTATTTGGATGTCACGGACTGTAAGAAATGTTCAGGATCTGCCACTTGGATTGCACAAGATATTCGCCAAGCGATTTGGACTGAATTGCAATTAACCGCATCCGCGGGAATCGCACCCTTAAAATTCTTAGCTAAAATTGCCTCAGATCAGAATAAGCCCAATGGGCAGTTTGTGATCAAGCCTGATGAAATGATGTCATTTGTTCGTCAATTAACTTTGAAAAAAATCCCTGGGGTAGGCAAAGTCACGGCACATAAATTATCAACGTTAGGTTTACATACCTGTGCAGATGTGCAAGCTTATTCGCAAACGCAATTATTAGAGCAATTTGGCAAGATAGGGCAGCGAATATGGACGTTTAGCCACGGGATTGATGAACGTGAAGTGCAAGCACATCGTGAGCGGAAATCTATCGGTGTGGAAACAACATTGTGGCAGAATATCGATCAATTTGAACAGGCATTAGCGGAATTAGACAAATTGTATGTGACCTTATTACAACGCATAGCAAAAACTTGTCCTGATTTGCCTTTATCGGCGTTTCGGAAAATTGGGGTAAAATTAAAATTTGATGATTTCCAAGTAACGACCTTAGAGAAAAAGGGATTAGAAATTGACCGCGGAAATTTTGCACAATTATTACAGCAAATTTGGCAACGAGGAAAGGGGCGCTCCGTACGCTTAATTGGTTTGCACGTCGCCGTTCCAAATATGTTGAATTCTGAGCAAATGGTGCTATCTTTTGATTAGATAAGGGAAAAACGAACTTATTTGAAATGTTTAATATAGTCTCTAAAGTAAAAAGGTTCTGCTTATTAGAACCTTTTTACTTTGCGATATAGATGATTAATTTACTTTTTTAACGTGATGAACTTCAATATCTGGGCGATCAAAGATTTCATTATCTAATTTACCTTCAATACGAATGGTATCATTTGGCGTTACATTTAAGCCATTCCAAATATGATTATCGATTTCAACTTTAATCTGACCTGTTTTATCGGCAAACAAGTAGTCATCAGAACCGACTTGTTGAACAATTTTTCCTTGTAACGCAACAATGCTGTTATCTGGGGCTTTTTTCACTTGCTGAACTGTCATTACATTTGCTGTTTGCGAATTGCCTTGAAAACCCGCAAAGGCAGATGCAGCAAAACCAAGAATAAGAGCGGATAATAAAATCTTTTTCATAAAAACCTCATAAAACTGATTAAGTATTGTTGAAACAAATCCATTTTGTTTCAGACGAGTGTATTAAAATAAATAAATCTTAAGAAATCCTTAAGAAAATTAATTTAATACGTTGATTGATGTAATCTTAATCAATTCACGTTGAGAAATTTCACTTATCTAAAAAGTAAGAAGATATTTTGATATAGCACTTGAATTTCAGAAATTTAGAACCATTATAATGGGGTTTTATTCATATCATTAAAGGACAATAAACTATGATGAGAATTTTGTTATTTCTTGCAACGAATATGGCAGTATTGGTTGTTTTCAATATTATTTTAAGTTTAACGGGCATCCGTTCGCAAGATGCAATGGGGCTACTAATTTTAGCTGCACTTTTTGGTTTTTCGGGATCGTTAATTTCTCTATTTTTGTCTAAAACAATGGCATTACGTTCTGTGGGGGCGGAAATTATTCATTCGCCACGCAACGAAGCTGAACGTTGGGTAATGGAAACCGTGCATCGCCAAGCAGAACGGGTCGGCTTGCCGAAACCTGATGTTGCTATTTATCATTCTAATGATGTGAATGCTTTTGCGACAGGGGCGAGCAAAAATAATTCGTTAGTCGCCGTGAGTTCGGGGCTATTAAATCAAATGGCACGAGATGAAGCGGAAGCGGTATTAGCACACGAAGTGAGCCATATTAAAAATGGTGATATGGTAACGATGACCTTATTACAAGGGGTTTTGAATACGTTTGTTATTTTTGCGGCACGAATGATCGCAAAAGTTGCTGCGAGCAATCGCAATGATGATGGGGAAACCAATTCAGGTTTGTACTATATTATTTCCATGGTATTGGAAGTGGTGTTCGGCTTCTTGGCTAGTTTAATTGCAATGTGGTTTAGCCGTTACCGCGAATTTCGTGCTGACGCAGGTTCGGCTCAAATTGTGGGTAAACAAAAAATGATTGCTGCCTTGCAACGCCTGCAAAGTTTGCACGAACCTCAACATACCGATGGACAATTAGCCGCATTTGCCATTAACGGTAAACGGGGTGGGGGATTAGCTGAATTGTTTTTGAGCCATCCACCACTTGAAAAACGGATTGAAGCATTAAAAAATCAAGATAGTTTAAAATAGTTGAAATTAAAATAAGGGGCAATATAATGCCTCTTTTTATTGGCTTAAAAGAGAATCACAATGACACACGAATTAGACGATATTATCCGAATTTTTAATCAGTGTTTTGCGGAAAAATATAATACTCGGTTAGAAAAAGGGGGCGATGAACCGATTTACTTACCCGCTAATGATGAACGATCTTATAATGTCATTTATTTTGCCCGCGGTTTTTATAGTAGTGCATTGCACGAAATTGCCCATTGGCTTGTTGCTGGCAAAGAACGGCGTAAACTGGAAGATTTTGGTTATTGGTATGAACCTGATGGGCGTTCAGAACAACGTCAACGTGATTTTGAGAAGGTAGAAGTTAAGCCACAAGCCTTAGAATGGATTTTAGCAACGGCGGCAAATTTCCGATTTTTTGCCAGTTCAGATAATTTAAATGGCAACCCTGGCGATACTGCCCCATTTAAGCAAGCCGTATATGAGCAAGTAAAATTTTATGCAGAAAAAGGGTTACCAAAACGGGCTGAAACCTTACGCCAAGCATTAGCAAAATTTTATGGTACAGCAGATTGTATTGATCTTAGACTATTTGATTTAAATAGAATTTGATAATGTAGAATTTAAGTTATAATAAAATGGTGAATTGAATATTCACCATTTTTTGTATTTATATTGGGAATTAAAGCTTATATTACATTGATTTTACAATAATATTACGGGATTGCACGCACTTATGCATCATATAAACCAACAAGGTAAGCTTGATCTAAAATATGGTTTTGCATAGCGAAATGGAGATCATTTATTCTAAAACCTTGAGGTAAATTCAGTTTAGTATCTAAAGCATACACATAAAGTTCATATCTGTGAGTTGTATTTGGTGGCGCCATACCGCCGTATGCAGAAGCTTCAGATATGTCTAATTTCCCTAACGGACTAGCCCAACTATTTGCACCTTGTACAAAGTCTGTTGCAGATTGACTTTCATTCTCATTAACAAGAGTTCGTTCTAAATTAGCTATCATCCAGTGAGTCCATACGAACCCTGTTACAGGTGCTGCATCTTTATCTTCTAAAATAACCGCGAAAGATTTTGTTTCTTTCGGTACATCAATAATTTCAAAAGGAATAGAATAATTAGGCATCCCATTTTGACTAAATTGCGCCCCTCTTTTTCCAAATTTATCTGCGATATATCCATTTGTAATAGCTGAACTTCTTACTTCCATTTTTAAACTCCTTAATAGTATTTTTAGTGATAATAATACATAGTAATCAAATAAGGTATGGGGTTCATTAATGCCATTTATAGTTATAATCTATTAAATATAACATTACTTTCCCAAATGGAATGATAGAAGTTAGTATATTGATAAGCCATTTTATTTTGAAATATTAGTAATATAACCAATACCGCGGTCTAAAAAACGTTTAAATTTTTGACCGCGGTTTTCTATTTGTCATATCCAATTACTTCATCATAATGAAAAAAGCCACAATAGCAATTGTGGCTTCGGATTTGGCTAAAGATTAATAGTGATTAAATTGGAAGTAAGTTGAGCGTTTGATTGGCAATCTTACTTTCCGAACGGATTGTTTAAGGTGCGTGGTAGGATGCACATTCACTTTTACATGGTAACCGTGAGCAGCAGATGCTTGAACGTGGGTTGAATGCCCTTGTACAGCAATACTAGAATGTTGTGATATTAATCCCGCTGTTTTTGGGGGTTCTTTACGGGTTGCTTCCGCTTCTATTTTTGCATCAGCTTTTACTCCAGCAATTGTGCCATTATTCCAATCATTTTTAGCACTTTCTTGCCATTTATCTTTCGGATAAGCGGTGAATTTACCACTTCCGTTCGCGGCAAGCGAAACGTTGGTTTCCTTCACTTTATCCGAAACATCTTGTGCATTTAGGTTGCCTTTAATTGCACCATTTACGTTGTTTGCTTTAACATGACTGCCATTAAAGTTCGCATTGCCAGCAACATTAAGTGTAGCGTTGTCAGTTTTGATATTTGTTGTCGTGTGAGTTTGATTACGTACTACGTTTACATCAAGTGAAGCAGAACCATTCGCAGGTGTCCATTTTTTATCACTTACTCCGCCATTTAATGCAAAATCTGTGCTGACTTGTGTTTTATTCATGTTATTTTTTAATGCATTTAACGCCACATCTTTCGCATTTAATTGAGTATGTTGTGCATTTGATGCGATGCCCGATAAGGTTACTTGATTATTGGCATTGATATTGAGATTCGGTGCATTTAACTGTGTGCCTTGATGTTGTTGGCTGTGTTCAAGATCAACATTGATATGCGTATTTAAACCCACATCAGACACTTTTGCACCAACACTCACACCAACGCCAACATCAGCTTCTGTTTTGTCTGTATGGCTATGAGTAGCTTCTACATTTACAGTTTTACCTGATAAATTAATTGATTTTCCAGCCTCAATAGTTGTGCCTTGTACATTAAGCTGATTTTTTGCTGCAATATTGGCTTGATTGCCTGCTTTAAGCGTGGCTGAAACACCTTCAGAAGCAGCATTATTTTTACCATTGGTTTTGGCATCAACAGAAATAGAAGGAATGGCCGCTTGAGCAGCAGGAATGACTAACGCACCAACACCCACATTTAACTCAAAACCACCACCTTTTTGCTGTGTGCTATTTTGTGATTGGGTGAAAGTGGCTTGTTGGGCAGCGATATTGATATCTTTGCTTGCTGTAATATCCGCTTGGCTATGCAAGTTTTTACTATGTAAATTGACATTTTCAGCTTGGATATTCGCTTTTTTATTATTTAGTATAGATGAATGATCTTGTTGGTATTTCACACCAACACTCACATCTGCATTAACGGTTTGCAGATCACTTGTGCTTGCACTTAATTTAGTATTTACCCCAGCTGAAAGGCTATCTTTGTGAATGCTATCTTGTGCAGAAACTAAATGATGACTATCTGCATTGATATTCACATTTTTGCCCGCTTGATATTGTGTGCCAACATCATTTACTTGTTTACCATAAACATTAATATTATTGCCCGCGGTTAATGATGATGCTTTTGCTGTATTTTCAAGTGCATTGTTATGACCGCCTTGTGCATTGAGTTCAAGACTACCATTGATTGCTTTACTTTTATCAATGGCTGTTGTGAGGGTTGCACCAACTTCAACGTTTTTCGCATTGGTAATACTTATATCGCGAGCAACATCTTGACGGATAGTATGAGCATTTTGATTAATATCGTGACCTGCAACAAGCTCTGAACCTTTATGCGTGATGGTTTGTGCATGTAAATTCACATCATTTTTAGCAGATAGTTGGCTATTTTGTGCTTTTTCAGTTTGCTTTTGTTCATTTTGATGAGTTACAGTGGCAGAAAGTGTGCCAGTTACATCATTTTTGGTTGCATGAATAGTCGCTTTTAAAGATGCATCGGTATTTTTTGTTTGTTCACTACTGTGATCAATATCCGCTCGGGTTTCAAGTTGATTTGCATGAATGTTTAAATTCCCTTTCGCCGCTTCTACTTGGCTACCTGAGATCAGCACTTTTTTGGCATTTAAATTGACGTCTGAACCACTGATTTTTGATGCAGTATGGGTTTGTGCTTGCATATCATTTTGATGACGATAAATATCGAGTGAGACACTTGCTTCAGCATCAATTTTCACATTGTCTTTAGCATTATTCACCAATCCTTTTACGGCTTCTGGTAGTTTGACTTTGCCTTCTATGAGATCTTTAATCGCACTAATGGAAAATTTTAACATTGAATCTTTATCAAAGGTGGTGGTTGGTTTTGCAGCTTTTGCATTGATACCAAAGCCCGATTTGTCAGAAGTGATATGCTCAGTATTTTTTGCTCCTTGAATATTGATGGCGGTACCTGTCAATGAGCTGATATCTAATAATCCCGCGGACGAAATTGTGCTGCCAATAATATCTATATTTTTTTCAGCCACTAAATTAAGATTTGATTGGGATTGTAAGACGGAACCCTGCGAAGTCGTGGTATGCATAAAACGTGCTTCACGTGCTTTAGCAATATTAAAGATAGTGCCTATTCTGCTGTTTTGGCTTGATGTCATTTTATTTTGAACAGAGTCAATGATTAACTGACCATGTTCAGCATTAACTGAACTACTTTGCCCTGCAATTACGCGGCTTCCTTGCAAAGTGACTCCTTTATCCGCGTTGATTTGAATTTTGCCATCTACTGTAAAATCGCTACCATGATGAACGATATTATTTGCTGTTGAAGCCAGCTTTTTAGAACCAGCTAAACCACCCCAGTATTTTTCTTTATCATCCACGTTAAAATTATTTTGTACTGTGTCAGAAACAAATTTAATTTCACCATTGCCTTGTGAAACTAAATTACCATGTACATTTGCTTTTGTTCCAACAAAATTTACATTGCCTTGGCTAGTAACAACAAAATGTTCTGAAGTATTGATTTCGGAATTTGTATATTGTTGTTTTGATGCATTTTGTGAGCTGCTACCCGTTTTTAATTTCGCACTCTCATTTTTGAAATCGGCATTAGCTTGATATTTATTTACTGATTTAGTTCCACTTAAATCAATGCCTTTATCAGCAGATAAACTAAGGTTTTTAGCATCTAATTTTACTGCTTCACCTGTAATTTTGCCATTTGTCGCTACAATTTTTACGTTATCTGCTTTAATGTGGGTTTGATGAACGGTTTTTTCTTGGCTATTTTCAGATTCATCACGGAACCAACGACCTTTGCTTTTATGGGAATGTTCTGATTTCTCATTAGTGGTGATTGTTGTACCTAAGTGGGCATTTGCTGCCACAATGCTAGCATCTTTGGCTTGAATATCAGCTCCAATAATATCTAAATTATTTTTTGCTCCGATAATGACTGTGTTAGCTTGGATTGTTGTTTTTTTGAATTGTTCTGTTGTTGCGGTTGTTTGATAAGCAGCAGAAACCCGATTACCTTCTAAACCACTATGTCCATTTCTTTTGGTTTGTTTGGTTACTGTGCCATCAAGTTTTGTATTTCCTGCAATAATTGCGACTTCACTAGTTTTTATATTGGCTGAATTAAGATTTAATGTTGCACGGTCATCGGTTGAATGAATACGAATTCTTCCAGCTTGAATACTTCCAGCAATTTTACCATCTAAAACTTGTCCTTTTCCTTGTTGGACTTCAATATTTAATGAACCATCTTGTTCACGATGAATTGTATTTTTACCCAAAATTACGTTGGCATTGCCTTTGATATGAATATTACCGGATAAATTAACTGTGGGTGCAATTAAATCAATATCATTATTGCTGTGAATATTATGACCTGTTAATGCTTTATTGCCAGTAACGTTATATCCTGTCAATGCCCCGTTTTTAACACTTGCTTTACCCACAACGAGAGACGCTCTTGGTGTATTGATAAAACCACAATCGTGACAACTAATACCATTTGGGTTAGCCAAAACATAATCGGCACGTTGACCTACAATTTCTTGTTTTCCTAATAAAGTTGAAGGGTTACGACTAACTACTTCATTTAAAATAACCGATGCGGCTTGTTGTTTAATATTAGGATTTTTCGCAACTTGTCCAGCTAATTGTGATGATGCATTTTCTTTTGCATTATTTAATACAGCGCCAGCTTTATCAACGTTAAATTTATTATATTGGTTATATGATAAACCTGCTTGAGTTGGTGTCGCAATATTAACGATTTCTACGCCTTTTTGTTTACTTATTTGGGTTTGATCGTTGGCAGATTGAATATCTGCATAACTAAATTGAGAAACATAACATAAGGATAAAGCGAGTGCTATTTTAGATAGTGAAATAGATTTCGGCATAACAATTCTCCATATTAAGAATTAAGATTTTACAAAAAATATTAAACAACATTAGATTGTTTTGTTAGAAAATATCAAATTAACTAAACAGCCAAAACTTTCGCATTCTATCAAATAATAGAATTTTAGCGAGCATTTTTATTTACTAAAAAGACCAAGTCATATTAATTTTTATACTTCGTTCTTGTTGAATGGGTTCAGCTCTAGAAAATAAGCGACCAGTAGCCCATTCTAAATTAAAAAAGAATGATGAACGTGAAATATTTATCCCTGTACCATAAGCTAAGGCACGTTGTGATACGGCATTTGGGCTAGTAGATTTTTGCATACCTAAATCAAATAACAAGTAAGGTTCAAGTTGCCATTGATTTAGTGTAAATATCCGCCCAATATTATTTCTGAACACTAGGCTTTTTTCTGCCGAATAAGCGATATTATTAAATCCGCGTATAGCATAGCGACCTAAAAAATCTGCCTGTTCAATAGAAGGTAAGGGCTCTTGACTATATTGCCCCAATAAGCGATGAGAGATGTGCCAAACTTCCCCAAAAAATTGTGGATAATGATTTAAATAAAGATCTAAATTCCATTTATTAAATCGCCCTTGTGGCAATTCTATGCTTTGATTATTTACTGTAGTAAATCGAGTTAAGCCTCGTTCATAGGATAAATCAGCACTTAATGAACCACATTCTAATAATTGTAAATGACTAATGGCAAGTTTTGCTTTAGTTATAATTGGGCTTTGAATGCGAATTAAACTTTGTTGGAAGTAAGTATGTGAATTTGAATGGGATAATTGCGTTGTGAGATTCGAAATGTGATTTTCACCACGATGAAAAGTATAGTTAGCATTCATTCCCGCTTGGAATGTGCGACCTTTTTGTTCAGCCACAATATGTTGTAATGGAATTTGGCTATTAAATTGTGATAACGAAGCAAAAGCATTAAATGTCCAGTATCCATAGGGTAAACTATAATAAAGTGAAGCGGAGCGATTAAAATCACGATGAACTGATTTTAATGTGTGCGATGTATTTAAATATAATGTATCGGATAAGCCGAATGGATTATCAATGTTTACCCCTAAATTTGTTTGCCAGCGTCCATAGCGTTTGGAGACATTATTATTTATGCCAATAAAAGTAGTAATTTTTGCTTTTTGTTGATTAGTAAAGTGTAAACTGATTGCACCATCTTTCTGTGGGAAAACATCAACACTGACCTGACTACCAATCATTTTATTTGCTTGATCTAGTGCTTGATCTAAATCCTTTACATTGAGCAGTTTATTTTGCCAATGGGGATAGAGCATTGTGAAATTTAGGCTTGGGCTATCCGAAGTGATTTCCGTAATTCTCCCTTCATCAACTCTCATGATTAAATCGCCAGAGTGGTTGTTTTGGAATTGGAAAGGGTTATGGATATAACCCAATGCTAGATAGGCTTGAGTAATATCTTGGCTAAGTTGATTTAGGCGTTTTTCGTTTAAACATTCTCCTTTTTGGGGAGCAAAAGGAGTTGGGTCGATAAGCGTAAACCCTGAAAATCGGATGGATTGAAAAGGTAAACAAATATTAGAATAATCTTGCTTTTCAATATGATTATCCAAATTTTGATATTGATGTTGAGATAACCAACGTTGTTGGTGAAATTGTTGAATTTGCTCTAAGGTTTGCTTATTTTGCTGTTGGAATTGATTAAACTCCGTTGATTCTTTTGGCAAGGTATCTGATGCTGCATAGCACACATCAGTAAATATAAGAATTAGAAATAATTTTTTTCTCATTTATTGTTATTCTAGAATATTATTTTATAATAGTGTGGCATATTGCTTGGAGTTTGTAAATATAGAGCAAGAGCTGATTTTAGAGAGATATAATTCTCATTATGCACTATGTTATACTGCAGGAGTTACTTAATTTTAGTTTGCTTGATTTTGGACAGAGAATTTATTTAGTTGATAAATCAGATTGAGAAACAATCAATTAAATTCTACTTTTTCGTGGATGTATATTTTTGAATAAATTAATTTTAAAATCATCAGAGTAGAATTTAGTTGAGAATAAATTATTATTTTAAGATTTATCCATTCTTTTTTTATGCGTAGGTTTAATTAATTAGGTCAAATTTTCAAGCGTTTTTTGACCGCGGTTTTATTGAGCAAATAAAAAATTCCCTTGTAGTAGAGAGGGGATTTTTAATTAAGGTTTACGAATAAAATTTTTAACTTAGCCATTTGGAACGCAGTAACTAAGTGATTAGTTTGTCAATTAAAATATAAAAAAGTTCAGGTTATTCTAAAGAAATCGTAAATTTTTGTAAGCAATCGTGTTGATTGTTGTATTTCTGAGCGATTTGCTCAACTTTTAACTGATTTGGTAACAATAAATCTGCTGCAATTTCGGCTAAAGGTAGCATAACAAAATTGCGATTATACATATCGTAATGGGGAATGGTTAACCGTGGTGTGTTAATTTGCAGATCGTCGTACAGTAAAATATCTAAATCTAAGGTGCGTTCGCCCCAACGGCGTAAACGCACACGTCCTTGTTCGTTTTCAATATGTTGTAAATGATCGAGCAAGGCAAGGGGGGAAAGATCGGTGTCAATGCACGCAACTGCATTAATGTAATCGGGTTGATCTTGTGGACCAAGTGGCTTGCTGTGATAAAAGGCACTGAATTGGAGTAGTTTTGTTTGTGGGAGCGATCGTAATGCCCGTAATGCATTTTTGAGTTGTTCAACGGGATGATTGAGATTGCTACCCAGTGCAATATAACATCGCATTATGAGCTTACCTTCGGTTGTGGTTTCTTCCGTTTGTGTGGTCGGTAGTGCTTTTTCTTGGGTTTTGGGTGGTGTTCTTGCTGAGTTTTAACCAAGTTGATACGCTGTTCTGGCGAACTAAATTGGTATTCGTGCCACCAAGTGGCTAATTCAATACTCTCACCCCCTTCAATTTCTGCACGCATAACCAACAGATCAAAGGCTGCACGGAATTTGTTATGTTCCATTGTGCGTTGCACGGTTTTACCAATACGTTTGGCTAATTGCAGTTGCAAAAACCAAATATCGCGGATCACACTGGTGTGGCGACGCGGAACGGCTAGGCTACGACAGAGCAGATCCAAGACTTCATTACCCGCTAAAGCAAAGGCATCGTGATTATTTAGCCCTCCTTCATTTTTAAGTATTTCTACTTTTTCACGCAAGGGATACCAAAAAAATGCGGCAAATAAAAAGGCTGGATTGATGCGTAATTTATCTGCAATGCGATCGTCCGTGGATTTTAAGGCAGATTGGATCATCCGTTCTGCAAAACTGTCGCCTTTGGGCGTGAAATAGCCGATTAAACTAGGAAAAAGTTGGTCAAATAAGCCATATTTACGCAAAAGTTGGTAAGTTTTTACGCCATAGCCTGCTTGCAACATTTTTAAACTTTCATCAAATAAGCGAGCAGGTGGAATACTTTTTAATAGTGGTGCAAGCTCGCGGATCGGATTTTCACTCGGTTTATCCAAGAACATATCGAGTTTTGCCATAAAGCGAATAGCTCGTAGCATTCGCACGGGATCTTCTTGATAACGTGTAGTTGGATCACCGATTAAACGTAATTTGCCCGCTTTAAGATCTCGAATACCATTGAAATAGTCGTATAAGGTATTGTTTTTCGGACTATAGAACAACGCATTAATCGTAAAATCACGGCGTTGAGCATCTTGTTCTAATGTGCCATAAACATTGTCGCGTAATAGCATTCCGTCAGCATTTTGTTTGGCTTGAGCATCATTGTGTTTGCTATGATGATCAGCACGAAATGTTGCCACTTCAATGATTTCACGTCCAAATAAAACGTGGGCTAACCGAAAACGGCGACCGACTAATCGGCATTGACGCTGAAAAATCGCTTGGACTTGTTCGGGTCTAGCATTGGTCGCAATATCAAAATCTTTAGGATTTTTTCCAAGTAAAATATCGCGTAGGCTACCACCTACAACATAGGCTTCAAAACCATTGCGATTGAGTTTTTCAATCACATTGAGTGCATTTTTACTGATTGCTTTACTTTGAATACCCATTTGACTGGCATTAAAACGAAACGTATTCGTTTTTTGGGGTTCTCGGGTGAAATGGGGTTGTGATGAATGCAACGGTTTCTCAACCTGTTGAGGTTGATCCGCGGTCAAATTTTGCTGTGTTTTTTTGTTAAACAGCTTTTTGATATAGGTTAAAATAACGAACTCCAACGAACTAAAAGTGCGGATTCCCGCACTTTATTCTACGATTTGATGAAAAATTAACGTCCCATTTGCTTTTCACGAACTTCAGCTAAGGTTTTGCAATCAATACATAAATCTGCAGTGGGGCGAGCTTCTAAACGGCGAATTCCAATTTCAACGCCACAAGAATCGCAATAGCCGAAATCATCACTTTCCAATTTTTTTAAGGTGCTTTCAATTTTTTTCATTAAGCGACGTTCGCGATCACGGTTGCGTAATTCTAAACTAAATTCTTCTTCTTGGGTGGCACGATCAGCAGGATCCGGGAAATTTGCGGCTTCATCACGCATATGTGCCACAGTACGAGTTGCTTCTTCTTTAACTTGTTCTAACCACGCTTGCAAAATTTTCTTGAAATGGATTAATTGCGCGGGGTTCATATATTCTTCGCCTACGCGTTCTTTATAAGGCTCTACACCTGCTAAGGCTAATAGGCTTAAAGAGGATTTATTACTCGTCATTGTTCTCTCCTAAGGAAAACCATTCCCTTTTATTCTATACGGTTATTAACATCAAAAAAGTATAAAAAAATAAAACACCTGAAACTGCTGGTAATTTTAAAGGTGCATATAAATAGCAGAACTTATTCTAATAAGCAACAAAATTTACATGAACTTTGAATAATCAGCGAGTCGTAATATTTTATTTGTGAGCCTGATCGCAAATGTGTAGCTTGTAGATTGTCTGCTTATAAAAAATGAGGCTATGTTATGGGTTATTTTCGTTGGAATGAGAATATTGTGAATTGCCCTTTGAATATTGATAAACTCGCATTAATCTTTGTGCTATCGAGTTTAACGTTACTCGTTGTTCCCGATTTTTTGCTGATTAGTTGGCAAATTGGGGGCGCTTTAAGTTTATTTTTTATATTCTGTTGGTGGTGCTGCAATCGGTATCGGAATATTGTCGTTTTGCTGTATATCGCATTAAGTTTGATGAGCCTGAGTTATGTAGATTATTGTGCGTTGTCATTATTACAGCAAACTAAACAGATCGCTCAGTTAGCTAATCCTGTTGAAACCGAATTGACCGTAGAGCAGGTTTTGCATCAACAGGATTATCAAACCCTGATCGGAAAAGCAAAATTGCAATCTGGTAGCGATGAACAGAGGATTTATGTCAATTGGCAAAATCAAATACCTGTTCATTCTGGGGAAAAATGGCATGTCAAAATGCAGGTGAAGCCCTTGAATGGGAGATTAAATTTGGGCGGATTTGATCGCCAACAATGGTGTCTTAGCCAAGGGATCAGTGCTGTTGGTAAAGTCAAAACCGCGGTTGAAAATCCCGCTAAATTTTCGTGGCGTGAACGGCGATTAGCTAATGCATTGCAACAAACTGAAGGATTAACGCAACAAGGTCTGTTACTTGCATTGGGTTTTGGCGAGCGAGCGTGGTTGCCGAAAACGCAATGGCAAATTTATCAGCGAACGAATACGGCACATCTTATTGCGATTTCAGGTTTACATATTGGATTGGCAATGTTGCTCGGGTTTTATTGCACACGAGTTTTGCAATTTGTTTTACCAACAAGGTTTATTCTGCCTGAATTGCCACTGGGTATTGGGTTGTTATGTGCTTATGGCTATGCTGAACTGGCGGGCTTTGCAGTGTCAACAATGCGAGCATTATTGGGGTTACTGTTAGTGTATTTTTTCCATTTTAGGCGAGCATATTGTTCACCTTGGCGTGCTTTTTTACGCGTAATTGGCTTGTTGCTATTTATTGATCCGCTAATGCTACTTTCTACGAGTTTCTGGTTATCAATTTCTGCGGTAGCTTGTTTGCTATTGTGGTATCAGTTTGTGCCGTTTTATACGATTGAATTCAAAGGGAAAACCATTGCATTGCGGTGGCGTTGGCTTGCACGCTTATTGCATTTGCAGTTAGGTTTATTTTGGTTGTTCACGCCTGTTATGCTGTTGATTTTCAATAGTTTCTCATTGAATAGTTTTATTGCCAATTTATTTGCTGTGCCATTATTTAGTTTTATCCTTGTGCCGTTGGTGTTATTGGCAGTTGTTACCCAATTCACTACATTATGGCGAATTACAGATAACCTTTCTCAGTATTTCACGGATTTTATTCAGTTATTTGAACAAGGATATCTCATTTTCAGCCAAAAAAACGCGGTTTTTTTTACCGCGGTTTTTTGGGGATCTTTCCTAATCTTTATTATTTGGCTTTATCGCTGGCGTAAGGCGAATTTAACGCAATCAAAACCGCGTTTATTCTCCATTCAGCCTAACCCAATTATCCGTGCCATTCATCTCAACAGGCTATTCGTAACAGGTGTTGTTGCGATCACCGTACTATTGGGTTATGGCGTAAATTCACTGCTTTTTCAAGCAAAATGGCGAGTAGAAATGCTTGATATTGGGCAAGGATCATCGGTGTTATTAGTCAAAAATGGACAGGCGATATTGTATGATACGGGAGCGTCTTGGCGGGGCGGGAGTATGGCAGAATTAGAAATTTTGCCCTATTTGCAACGTGAAGGGATTGAACTTGATCAGATTATTTTAAGTCACGATGATAATGATCATTCGGGTGGCGTAGATTTCTTACTGCGTACTTATCCCAAGGCGGAATTTATCAGTTCATCTTTCAAAAAATATGCAAATCGTCAAGCGGATCGGTTTTGTCAGCAGGGAATGCAGTGGCAATGGCAAGGACTTTATTTTACTGTTCTTGCACCAACAGAACTGAGTCAGCGAGCAGATAATACCCATTCCTGCGTATTATGGGTGAGCGATCAGCAATATAACGTTTTGTTAACGGGTGATGCGGATCAAGCCAGTGAATATCGCTTTGTGCCGTTACTTGATGGTAAGTATATGGACATATTACAAGTAGGGCATCACGGCAGTAAAACTTCAACGTCTGAATTATTATTACAGCAGCTTCAACCCAAAATAGCGTTAATTTCCGCTGGGCGTTTTAACCCTTGGCATTTCCCACACCAACAGGTATTAACACGTTTGCAGCAACATAAAATTGCCGTAAAACAGACCGCGGTTTTGGGGGAAATTTCAGTTCAGTTTTACGTTGATAAAATAAAGCTAGTGAGTTCACGGGAGAGGTTTAGTCCTTGGTATCGCCAACGAATTGAATAGTTTATCCACAATGGAAAGGGGGAAATTTGGTGAATTAGCAATTTCAGAGTACAATGCGCGCAATTTTATTTTGATTAGACAATGTTATGCAACAAAAAGATCTCTCAACGCTACAAACTTTCAAGCGTTTATGGCCGATGATTTCGCCGTTTAAATCTGGATTACTCGCTGCGGGTTTTGCGTTGATTATCAATGCGTTAACCGATTCATCATTGATTTATTTATTAAAACCTTTACTTGATGATGGCTTTGGCAAAGCTGAGCACGGATTTTTACGTTTAATGGCGGTTGTGGTGGTGCTATTAATCGTGCTACGCGGTATCAGTAATTTTATTGCAAGTTATTGTTTATCTTGGGTTTCTGGCAAAGTGGTGATGAATATGCGTCGCCGTCTATTTAAGCAATTAATGTATATGCCCGTGCCATTTTTTGATCAAAACTCTACGGGGCGATTGTTATCTCGCGTGACTTACGATAGTGAAATGGTAGCAAGTTCTTCCTCTAGTGTACTGGTTACTGTGGTGCGTGAAGGGGTTTACTTGATTTCATTATTTGGCGTGATGTTGGTGAATAGCTGGCAACTTTCAGTATTACTTTTTATTTTAGCTCCAATTATTGGGGCATTGATTGGTATTGTGTCAAAACGTTTTCGCGAGTTAAACCGTAACATTCAAAATTCAATGGGCGATTTAACCGCGACTACGGAACAAATGCTAAAAGGGCATAAAGTAGTGCTTTCTTTTGGTGGGCAAAAAGTGGAAGAAGAGCGTTTTGCTCGTGTTAGCAATGATATGCGCCGTAAAGGAATGAAAATTGTGGTAGCTGATGGCATTTCCGATGGCTCGGTGCAAGTAATCGCATCCTTTGCCCTATCCGCTGTATTGCTATTGGCAACGTCCGATTTAATTATGAATGAGCATTTGACCGCGGGCGTTTTTACGGTTGTTTTTTCTTCAATGATGGCAATGATGCGTCCATTGAAATCGCTTACTAGCGTGAATGCACAATTTCAACGTGGAATGGCTGCTTGTCAGACATTATTTGAAATTTTAGATTTAAATACCGAAAAAGATACGGGAACATATAAGGTTGATCGTGCAAAAGGTGATGTGCGCTTTGAAAATGTCACCTTTACTTATCAAGGAAAAGAGGAACCTGCACTAAATCATATTTCGTTGCATATTCCGCAAGGGAAAACTGTTGCGTTAGTAGGGCGATCTGGTTCGGGAAAATCAACCATAGCCAGTTTGTTGACGCGTTTTTATGATGTGGATTCGGGGCAAATTAAGCTTGATGGCGTGAATATTGAAGACTACACCTTGGCAAATTTACGCGAGCAATGTTCAGTAGTTTCGCAACAAGTACATTTATTCAATGATACCATCGCAAATAATATCGCGTATGCGGCACAAGATAAATATACTCGTGAGCAAATTATTGAAGCAGCGAAAGCTGCTCATGTGATGGAATTTGTGGACCAACTTGAGCAAGGCTTGGATACGATGGTCGGGGAAAATGGCACGAATTTATCAGGCGGACAACGCCAACGTTTAGCTATTGCACGAGCATTATTGCGTGATTCGCCAGTATTAATATTAGATGAAGCAACTTCGGCATTGGATACGGAGTCTGAACATGCGATCCAATCCGCATTAGAGCAGTTGCAAAAAAATCGGACGGTCTTAGTGATTGCTCATCGCTTATCTACGATTGAAAAAGCTGATGAAATTGTGGTGATTGAACATGGCGAAATCAAAGAACGCGGTTCGCACGAAGAATTGTTGCGTTTAAATGGGGCGTATAAACAGTTACACAGTATGCAATTTAGTGGCTAGTGAAAGCCATTCATTTTTGTGAAAGGGTAAAGTATGAATTTTTGGTATAAAAAATCTTGGCTTTGTTATCTTCTATTGCCGTTTTCTGCTTTATTTTGGGGAATCACTTATATAAGACGTTATTTATATCAGACCCATAAACTGCGTTCTTATCGTGCGTCCGTGCCAGTCGTAATTGTTGGCAATCTGTCGGTCGGTGGGAATGGGAAAACCCCTGTCACGATTTGGTTGGTGCAACAATTACAAGCACGCGGATTACGAGTCGGCGTTATTTCTCGCGGTTATGGTTCAAAATCTAAAGTATTTCCTTTATTAGTTGATGCACAAAGTAACCCAATTTATGCGGGTGATGAACCTGTTTTAATTGCACAACGGACGGGAACCGCGGTTGCGATTTCGCCTAATCGTCAACAAGCGATTGAAATGTTACTGCAAAATCAAGTTTGTGATGTCATTATTAGCGATGATGGCTTACAACATTATAAGCTACAACGCGATATTGAAATTGTGGTGGTGGATGCTGAACGTGGTTTGGGAAATGGGCTATTGTTGCCAGCAGGTCCATTGCGTGAGTTGCCGAGCCGATTAAATGAAGTTGATCTAGTGATTAGCAATGGTGGCGTCAATCAATATAGCCAAGCCGAAATGCGTTTGGTTCCCTCGGTTGCGATTAATTTACTAACAGGAGAAAAACAGCCATTAGTCGAATTTACCCACGCTAATGCCATTGCAGGAATTGGCAATCCTCCACGTTTTTTTGCAATGTTAAGGTCATTAAATATCCAGTTAAATCAAACCTTTGCTTTTGCGGATCATCAAGACTTTTCAATGGAATTATTGCGTTCATTATCTTCCGATTTACCTTGTTTAATGACGGAAAAGGACGCGGTAAAATGTATGAGTTTCGCACAGGCTAATTGGTGGTATATTCCTGTTGAAGCTGAAATTACCGCAACGTCAGCATTCACGTTGCTAGATAACATAAGTGAGAAAATAAAATGAATAATCGATTATTAGACATTATTGCTTGCCCGATTTGTCAGGGGCGCCTAGATTATCAAGCCGATGATCAGCAACTTATTTGCCAGTTTGACAAAGTGGTTTACCCTATTGAAAATGGCATTCCAGTATTATTAGCTGAACAAGCAAAACCGCTGTCAACAGATCAACAGAAATAAGGATAATTTATGAGTTTTACAGTTATTATTCCTGCCCGTTTTGCTTCTACACGTTTACCAGGAAAGCCTTTGGCGGATATCGCAGGAAAACCAATGATTCAACACGTTTGGCAACAGGCTCAACAAGCAGGGGCGAAACGTGTGATCGTGGCAACGGATAATGAAAAAGTCCGCGATGTCGTATTGGCTTTTGGTGGTGAAGTTTGTATGACGGCTGAACAACACCAATCTGGCACGGAACGTTTAGCCGAAGTGGTAGATAAACTGGTGATCCCTGATGATGAAATTATTGTGAATATTCAAGGTGATGAACCCCTTATTCCACCAATTATTGTGTCGCAAGTGGCACATAATTTAGTTAAACATCAAGTTAATATGGCAACCCTTGCGGTCAAACTCACAGATATTGATGAACTTTTTAATCCGAATGTCGTCAAAGCCTTGACCGATAAAAAGGGCTATGTATTATATTTTTCACGTGCTGCTATTCCTTGGGATCGTGATCAATTTAAGTCATTGTCGGAGGTGGAGTTGCAATCATTGCAACTTACCGAGAGTTATTTACGCCATATTGGAATTTATGCCTATCGTGCGGGTTTTATTAAGCAATATGTAGCGTGGCAAGCAACGGTATTGGAAAAAATTGAGAGCCTAGAGCAGTTACGCGTGCTTTGGTATGGGGAAAAAATCCATCTCGAACTTGCATTACAAGAACCTGCTGTGGGCGTAGATACTGCGGAAGATTTAGAAAAAGTGCGTAGCCTACTTGGGCATTATTAAACAAAAATGGAAAAGACCGCGGTCAAAAAATTCGTTGTTTTTTCAGGCTTCATCAACATTATTATAGGTATTTTATGTTAGACAAAATCATCGGCTCCGTGCTGAACAATGTATTAAGTAGTAACAATCAACATAGCCACAGTATGATTACCGATGTGCTAGGTTCATTGCTTAAAAATGGCGGATTAGACGGTATTTTAAGCCAATTTCAACGCAGTGGTACTGTATCACAACAAACCGTAGACAGCGTAGCACAGCAATCAGGGGTGGATAAAGCGGACACGCACGATATTTTATCGCAATTATTACCTAATCTTATTAACAGTGTAACACACCATTCTGGTGGAAATCAGGATAATGGCTTTGGCTTAGACGATTTAATTGGTGGATTATTGGGGCGTTCAAGTCAAGCTCAAAATAATATGCAAGCTAGTTCACAGCAAGATAATGGATTTGGCTTAGATGACTTAATCGGTGGATTATTAGGCGGTCAATCAGGCAAACAAAGCGGATTAGGGCTAGATGATGTGCTAGGCGGTTTGTTCGGCAATAAAACTCAGCAAACTCAAGTTCAATCTGAACGACAAGAAGTTGAAATTGACGAAACCATCAGCCAATCTGAAAATAGCAATGATTTGGCAAACAATGTCGGTTCTGTACTGAATAATTTCTTCAAATAATTAATTAGCCTGTGTGCGCACGGGCTATTTAATAAAAAATACTCAATATTTTGACCGCGGTTTTTTATGTTTGATGCGAAATCTTTTCTTGCCAATGTCACGCATAACCCAGGTGTTTATCGGATGTTTGACGATAAAGATCAAGTCATTTATGTCGGCAAAGCTAAGGATTTAAAAAAACGATTATCCAGTTATTTTAGAAGCAATCTTACTAGTGCAAAAACCATGGCGTTGGTGGCGTCAATCGCACGGATTGAAACCACGATCACGAGCAGTGAAACAGAAGCGTTATTGCTCGAACATAATTATATCAAAACCTATCAGCCACGTTATAACGTGCTATTACGTGATGATAAATCTTATCCTTATATTTTATTGACGAAGGAAACGCATCCGCGTATTACCGCTTATCGTGGTAGCAAAAAGATCGCGGGCGAATATTTTGGTCCATATCCTCACGCCAGTGCCGTGCGAGAAACCCTGTCACTTTTGCAAAAATTATTCCCGATTCGTCAATGTGAAAACTCCGTTTATAACAACCGCTCACGCCCTTGTTTGCAATATCAAATCGGACGTTGTTTAGCACCTTGTGTTGCAGGATTTGTGACAGATGAAGAATATCAACAACAAGTGGATTTTGCACGATTGTTTTTACAGGGCAAAGATCAACAAGTCCTCGATCATCTGATTGGTAAAATGGAGCAAGCCAGCCAACAGCTAAATTTTGAGCAAGCTGCACGTTATCGCGATCAGATCCAAGCGGTACGTTCTGTAATGGAAAAACAATTTGTGAGCAATGAACGTCTTGATGATATGGATATTATAGCGATCGCCTATCAACTGGGTATTGCTTGCGTACAAGTGTTATTTATTCGCCAAGGAAAGATTTTGGGCAACCGGAGCTATTTTCCGAAAGTGCCGCCCAATACGGATTTAGCCGAACTGACTGCTACATTTATCGGGCAATTTTATTTACAAGCACATCAAGGGCGTAGTATTCCTAATGCTATCGTGCTAGATCATAAACTCGATGAAAAAGCAGAATTAACTCAATTATTAACTGAAAGGGCAGGGCGAACAGTTGATATTCAGGATAATGTAAAAGGCAATAAAAGCAAATACTTACAGCTTGCCCAAATGAATGCACAAGCGGCGTTAGTCAATCAACTCAAGCAATCAAATTTAATTGAAGAACGTTATCAAGCCTTGCAAAAATTGCTCGGCATTGAACAGATTCAGCGAATGGAATGTTTTGATATTAGCCATACAATGGGTGAACAAACCATTGCTTCGTGCGTTGTATTTAATCATCAAGGGCCTTTTAAAGCCGATTACCGCCGTTTTAATATTGAAGGTATAACGGGCGGCGATGATTATGCTGCAATGGAACAGGCTTTAAGAAAACGCTATGATCGGGATCTTGATCCTGACAAAATCCCTGATGTGATTTTCATTGATGGCGGAAAAGGGCAACTTAATCGTGCGCTACAGGTTTTTGCTGATTTAAAAGTCAAATGGGATAAAAATAAACCGCATTTAATTGGTGTTGCTAAAGGTGTCGATCGCCGAGCAGGTTTAGAAACCTTAATTTTAAGTAAGCAAGATCGAGAAATTAATTTACCTAGCGATAGCCTTGCTTTACATTTAATTCAACATATTCGTGATGAAAGTCATCATCACGCCATCACAGGACATCGCAAAAAACGTCAAAAAGCCTTTACTCAAAGTGGGTTAGAAACCATTGAAGGCGTAGGGGCTAAACGCCGTCAAGCATTGCTTAAATATCTAGGCGGAATGCAAGGCGTAAAAAATGCGTCGGTGGATGAAATCGCGAGCGTGCCAGGTATTTCTAAAGCATTAGCGGAAAAAATTGTAGAAACGTTGCGAGATTAATGGCAACGTAAAACTGCGGACGAAAATAAGTGCGTTTTTGGGCTAAATTCGTTCATCTTTAATAAAAAGCCCAAAGGCTAATTCGTAAACTAATTAACCGATAGTGATATTTTATTTTGCCCTATTTTTTCGCGGTCAGAAAATCGCTTAAAATTTTGATCGCGGTTTTGGGGCAACGATTAAGATGTAAAAATTAAATGGGAAGATATTGACGACGTGGAACAAGCTAAAGCCTATTCTCTTTAAGTAATTGTGAGATAATATCAATAAAAACGGATAACAAAGAAAAATGCGATTTTCAAATGGCAAAATATGTTTTAGAATAGCTGTACATTTTCTAAGCCTAATATTGATAGCCTATGAAACTTAATTTTCCCACTTTTTTAACATTATTTCGCTTAGTGTTAATCCCTTTCTTTATTATTTCATTTTATTTGCCTTTTGAGTCAAGCCCTTATATCACTACATTGATTTTTTTTATAGCCTCGATTACTGACTGGTTTGATGGTTATCTCGCCCGTAAATGGCAACAAACTACGCGTTTCGGTGCTTTTCTCGATCCTGTCGCCGATAAAGTGATTGTTGCAGCAGCGTTAGTGTTAATTGTTGAGTATTACCATAGCTGGTGGATTAGTTTGCCTGCCATTTTGATGATTTCTCGTGAAATTATTATCTCTGCCTTACGCGAATGGATGTCAGAAGTCGGAGAGCGGACAAAAGTGGCAGTGTCTTGGCTTGGAAAAGTAAAAACAACAGCGCAAATGTTTTCACTTGGCGGTTTGTTATGGCGCTATAATTCATTAATGGAAATTGTTGCATTGATTTTATTCTATATTGCCGCATTCCTAACGATATGGTCAATGGTGCAATATTTGAAAGCCGCAAAAGGCTCGCTTTTAGACGATATCCAACCTTAAAACTGCGGATAAAAAGAGCGTTATTTTTAAATTATCAGCAAAAAGTTGCATTTTTGAGCAGTTGATTGCATTTGTAAGAAATTCTATTTGACATATTTAAGTAAATCCGTAGAATACGCACTCGTTAACAGCGATTTGTTAACACAATGCGGGAATAGCTCAGTTGGTAGAGCACGACCTTGCCAAGGTCGGGGTCGCGAGTTCGAGTCTCGTTTCCCGCTCCAAATTTAAATGTGTGTATGCCCGAGTGGCGGAATCGGTAGACGCAAGGGATTTAAAATCCCTCGCCTTTCGGGGCGTGCCAGTTCAAGTCTGGCCTCGGGCACCATATAAAAATACCCCCGTGTATTAAGTGGGTCGTTAGCTCAGTCGGTAGAGCAGCGGACTTTTAATCCGTTGGTCGAAGGTTCGAATCCTTCACGACCCACCACTTCATAAATTCTTGTTGAAAGACAGGAAGAATCTAAAAAATAATAGTCATGTTAAGTGGTTTTTTTATGTCTGTTATTTAGCCCCTGTCAAAATCCTGTCAAAGCAGGTATCTTATTACAGGTTATTGTGTGCTACTCAATGGCAATAAGCCCATGTTTATGTTGATTTATTAAGTTAAGTCGACAGCAACCTTTTTCTCCTGTCTTTTGGGTCTATTTGCTAAAATTAGACTTAAAATCTAATGAATTTTAATTTGTCAAATAAAGTTATTCCTACGGGGTAAAGGGGCTTGATTTAATGATATAGTCGTACTATATTAAGTCATAGTTTGCATTAACAACTGGGTCGTTAGCTTAGTTGGTAGAGCAGCGGACTCTTAATCCGTTGGTCGAAGGTTCGAGTCCTTCACGACCCACCATATCTCTTTCTTATTTATCTTCCTTAGTTCTATAGTTATTCCTACCGTTATCCTTATTACTCTCCGATATCGCCTTACTTTTAAAAATATATTATGTCAATGGATAGCGATTTATCATGTTGATAAGTCGCTTTTTTACTGACTATTATGTTTAGGAGTTTTGTATGTCATCATCTAATCCATCTACGCATGTAGCGAATACCAATACAACAACCAATCCCAAAATCAAACCGTTTAAGTTTACTACGCAATCGATAAAGGCATTACCAAAGAATCAATCTCCCACCGCGACAGAGCTAGAGGTATCAGATACTGAAATTATCGGGTTAAAGTGTTTGGTTGGGAGAAGTGGGAATAAGCGTTTTTTTATTTCGTTATCAATATCAAGGAAAAAAGCAAAGCCTTGCGATGGGGCGATTTCCAGAGGTGAGTGTCGGGGAAGCCCGAATCATAGCAACAAGGTGGAGAGGGTTGCTGTGTTGCGGAATTAATCTAAAGTCTGAGAGAGAATCAAAGACAGAGTTTAATAAAGACAATGCCGTGGGAATAGGGAATAATCAGGATAGCCATACTCATTCGGCAGATTTAACTGTAAGCCAATTTTTTTGGCAAGTATATTTACCTTATGCTAAACAACGTAAACGGTCATGGGATAAAGATGTATCCCGTTTTCAATGTTACTTAGAAAATCAAATAGGACATCTACGTTACTTTGAGTTAAAGGCGATTCATATTCAAAAAATCCAAAGTGATATGTTATCAGGTAAAGAGTATGCCATTGCGTATTCTCCAGCAACATGCAATAGAGTTATCGCTTTATTAAAGACCATGGGTAACTTAGCTTATCGTTGGGACTATCTGACTATCAATGAGGCAATGAAAGTGACCTTATTAAAAGAAGTTGCCCCAAGAGAACGGGTCTTTACACAGGAGGAAATGCAAAGGTTGTTATTTCATGCGGAATACTACCCGAATAAATCAGCAGGGAGCTTGATAGCCTTATTGTTATTAACAGGAGCAAGACGCAATGAGTTGCAGCAAGCTAAATGGGAGTATTTAGATAGGGAAAGGAAAACCTTATTTGTCCTCATGACAAAAAAGTGGTAAGCCTAGGGAGATTTACTTAACGGATGAGATGTTGTACTGGATTGACCGATTAGCTATTCTGTCTAATAGCCTTAAGTATAGTACTACCCCTAATTGTTCTAGTATTGCGAATAATCCCTATATCTTTGCAAGAAAGAATAGCAATAAGCCTATTTCAGCTCCACGTTGTGCGTTTGAGATATTACTCAAGCAATCAGGAATACAGGATAGGTACAATATTTGCTTTCATACTGCAAGACATTCGGTTGCATCTTTAATGGTTTCATCAGGGAAATATAACTTATATGACGTTAAGTCTCAATTAGCCCATTGTAGTATTCAGAGTTCAGAACGTTATGTGAAGTTGGCCCAAGCAAGACAACAGGAAATCGGGCAAGGGATAAGCGATATGTTAATGGTTAAGACGCACTACCATTATCAGCAAACGAAGTAACTAATGCTATCCATAAAACCATGGAATCATGATTGAATTATGGCGTTATGGTATTAGTCCATAGAATCATGTAAGCATAGGCATATTGTTTTTATCTAGCTGTTACTAGGGCTATCCATAAAACCATGGTGTTATGGGTTAAGTATAGAACCATGGAGTCATAGTTTTATACATAGAATCATGGCGTTATAGCAGTAGTCCATAGAGTTATGTAAGCATGAGTTTATTGTTTTTACCTAGCATAATCTTATGCTTTCCATAGTGCCATAGTGCCATAGCGCTATATATTCCCATAATCTTATCGCGTTCTACTCACCTTGTTATACCAATTTACATATATAATCATAGATTTATAGACCTATGAGCGTATGACTCCATGACTTTATCAATCCATAAAGCCGTTAACGCATTACTGCATTTATTCATTACATCATTTAATATAGGAATTTTATTATGTACATTATACAAGATTGGCAAAAGCTCAAAGAGATAGCTTTACCTAACCAACTTAATCAATCCATATTGGCTCATTTATTGATACATATCAGTGAACAAAAGCTACACAGCCAGGTTGGCAAGACTCTATAATGATAATCTTAACAATAGAGCAAGATACCCTACTTGGTATAACCCCTTATCAGTCTGAACAAACCTTTCTCAGCTACTTCCCCGAATCTTACCGTTATCACCTTCAACGCCTTTTAACCTATCCTGAATATACTGACGCATTAAGCCATGGCCTCGGTTATTTAACTCTCGCAATATGGGATGACGAAGGCGGTGGGACTTATTTAGTTTTTGATAAGTCATTAGCTCAATCAAATAATGTATTACGTCAGTTAATGGAGTAAGGTTATGGCGATAGAGTTATTAGAAGATGAATATAATGTCTTATTAACAGGCAAAGCCCATAAGGTTAGAGAAGGGAGTAAGGGCTATGTGCATTACCGTCTAGGGCAGCATAAACAGAATCATCATATAGCGATAGCGTTATGGGATAATGATGAAAACGGTTTATTTTCTAAAGAATGGATTTTATTAGAGAAATTGAATCAGTTGTTATCAAGTAAGGCAAAAGGAGTATTTACCTCAAGTTTGCTGAGAGAGCCGTTTAAAAGTAAAAGCCGTAATAATCAGGCGTTCTTAATGGCTGTATTGTTATCGGATGAAATAGGGTTAGTGCGAAAATCAATTGGCTATCACTACCAGTACGAGCTGACCGATAACTATCGAGAAAGAGTAGTGTATTTGCAGTCGTTAGGGGGGTCAATTTATTTTGGATAAATCAATGAAAGGTGATCGCAAAGGTACGCCAGTCGGACGGGAGCAAGGAAGTTTAGTTAAAAAGGGTAGTGAGAAAATAGGGAGTTAGTTGCATAAGTGGTTAAGACATAAGGCTAGCTAAAAAAGCTGTAAAAATGAGATAAACAAAAAGCAAGGACTTAGGCGGTCCTTGCTTTTTTAAATATAGACGTATTAGCTTTTCGATTCTTTTTTTGAATTATCTATATCAAAACCAATTTTCCATAATCCCATATCAAGAAATTTCATTTGTGGATAGATAAATTCTTCTTTCCCATTGATTTTAAAAGTTTTTCTAGATTTCTCAAACGAATCATAATTATTCTTATAGAATTCTGATAATTCAAGTATAGATTTAAGATTATAATTACCTGTCGTAATTCTCTCTTTTTTTATTGCATCCATAAAAAATCTATCGTATGCGGGAACGCAACCTAGTGTGCCTAATAAAACCTTTGTAATTAATACATTAGAAACATTATTTTTAACTTCGGCTACATTTCTTTCTTGATTAACTGGTGTCCGAATATCATTATAGAGCTGTTTTAGGTTATTACTCAGATTTTCTAGACTATTTTGGATTTTTTCATTAGATAGTAATATTCTACAGTCAAGGTCGAGTAGTTCCTTATATTCAGGCTTAAGAATTTCCTTAATAATTGGCTTGTGGACTTAATAATCTCTTTGAAGCAGGAAAGAAGAACCTCGGTACATCCCCCAGCTAGCCAAGTAAAAGGAGAGTTGAAGGCTTAAATCATCAATAGTTTTATCATCACAGCCTTCTTTTATTGCCTGATGAAAGCATTGATAACAGTGTTCCCATGACTTATAGCGGTGATTTTTTATTTTTATTATATCACTGTAAAATTTCTCAGCGCTTTTTATTATTTTTTTAGCTGTTTGTTCTTGATTTTTTGGGGGTGTTTCATTATTCATTGTGATTTCCTTTTTTCCTTTTTTTGATAAATAATTTCATAAAATCTCCTGCAGTTGATTAGAAATAAATAATATCTCTACTGCTTCTGAGTCAGTTTCCTATTTTGAAATATGTATACTTCATTGCTAGAAGAATCCATTTTAGGAAGGGGCATTATAAGTTTGTTGTCAATCTTTTTAACATTGAGAAGATTACTGCAACTACCAAAAAGCCCAACAACAAAACTAATAATTGTTCCACTAATGGTTTAAAATAATATAATGGTGCGACCGGCTGGACTCGAACCAGTGACCCCCACCATGTCAAGGTGGTGCTCTAACCAACTGAGCTACGGTCGCAAAGAGTAAAAAAGACATTCTCAAGATGAGAAATTAAGATGTGTGCATACTAACGACTTTTGTGGATGAAAACAAGCGATAATTTTTAAGTCGTCGTTGATTGCTAAAAATTTAAGCAACCTTTAATGAAAATTTCTTATCGTGCCATTTTTAGTTTGTTACCAACGCTTTTAAATCAACTCAATTTGTGGTTAAATAGCCGAAATTTTTGGGTTTTGAAAAATGAAAGGAATACTATGAGTTGGATTGATAAAATTAACATTTTTAGTAGTAACAAAAATACAGTATCAAATTCACGGAAAGCCAATGTGCCAGAAGGGGTGTGGACGAAATGTACATCTTGCGGGCAGGTGCTGTATCGTGATGAATTAAAACGGCATTTGGAAGTTTGTCCAAAATGTGGACATCATATGCGAATTGATGCACGTGAACGTTTATTAGCACTGTTGGATCAAGGTAGCACGGTTGAGATCGCAGCAGAATTAGAACCTAAAGATATTTTAAAATTTAAAGATCTGAAGAAATATAAGGATCGTTTATCTAGTGCACAAAAAGAAACGGGCGAAAAAGATGCGTTGGTGGTATTTGAAGGTTTATTGCTAGGTATGCCAATTGTTGCTGCTGCATCAAACTTCAGTTTTATGGGCGGTTCAATGGGATCGGTTGTTGGTGCAAAATTTGTTAAAGCCGCAGAAATTGCCCTTGAGAAAAATTGCCCGTTTGTTTGTTTCTCTGCAAGTGGCGGTGCGCGGATGCAAGAAGCCTTATTCTCATTAATGCAAATGGCAAAAACCAGTGCTATTTTGGCTAAAATGCGTGAACAGGGCGTGCCGTTTATTTCTGTTTTAACCGATCCAACGTTAGGTGGGGTATCGGCAAGTTTTGCAATGCTTGGGGATATTAATATTGCTGAACCAAAAGCGTTAATTGGTTTTGCGGGACCGCGGGTTATTGAGCAAACGGTGCGTGAGAAATTGCCAGAAGGTTTCCAACGCAGTGAATTCTTATTAGAGAAAGGGGCGATCGATATGATCGTGAAACGTGAAGATATGCGTAATACCTTAGCGAGTGTATTGAGCGAATTAATGCGTTTGCCTTCGCCTTTTGCTGTGTCTGAAGACGTTGAGCAAGGTGCCGAGCCAGAACAAGTATCCGTTGGATAGAATATATGCAAATTAATTTAAAAGCCACTTCGCCACTCAATGAGTGGCTTTCTTATTTAGAAAACAGTCATTATAAATCCATTGATTTAGGGCTTGAACGTGTAAAAGGGGTAGCACAGGCAATGGATTTATTACGTCCTGCACCTTTTGTTATTACCGTGGGCGGAACGAATGGCAAAGGCACAACTTGCCGATTATTAGAAACTATTTTGCTTAATGCGGGATTGCGTGTTGGCGTGTATTCTTCGCCCCATTTGCTACGCTATAATGAGCGTGTGCGTATTCAAAATCAAGAATTGCCAGATGAACAACATACGGCTTCTTTTGCTTTTATTGAGCAATCTAAAAATTCGTCTTTAACCTATTTTGAATTTAGCACTCTATCGGCACTTTATCTGTTTAAACAGGCGGAATTGGATGTCGTCATTTTAGAAGTGGGGCTAGGCGGGCGTTTAGATGCAACGAACATTATTGATGCAGATATTGCAGTTATTACAAGTATTGATATTGATCACGTTGATTTTTTAGGCGATAGCCGTGAAAAAATCGCTTATGAAAAAGCGGGAATTTTTCGTTCTAAGCAATGCGTTGTGATTGGCGAACCTGATGTGCCATCTATGATGCTAACGCAAGCACAGAAATTGGATTGCTTGGTTAGTCAGCGTGGCAAGGACTGGGCGTTTCAACAAAATGGCACCGATTGGGATTGGCAAGGGCAAAAGAAAGATTGGAAAACGCATTTTTCACATTTACCTTTGTGCCAAATTCCTTTAGCTAATGCCGCAACTGCATTGGCAACGGTGCAAATGTTACCCTTTGAGATTAGCGAACAAGTGATCCGCCAATCCTTAGCTCAGGTGCAATTAATCGGGCGTTTTCAATGTATTGAACCAATAAAATTACAACCTTTGGCAACAGTATTAAATAAACCTTTGAGTTTATTTCCAAAAGCGATTATTGATGTGGGGCATAACCCACACGCTGCACGCTATTTGGCGGAACAGCTAAACCATATTCGCACCAAAACCGCGGTCAAAATTTACGCCGTTTTTGGTTTATTACGTGATAAAGATGCCAATGGTGTGGTTCAACCGTTGCTGTCACAAATTGATTATTGGTATTGTGTAGGGTTGGATGGCGAGCGTGGGCAATCAGGAGAAGAATTGCAACAGAAAGTGTTATATATCGCACAACAACAAATCGAAACATTGTTATCTGAACATTGCCTTTCTGTAAAGGATGGGGTGATCAATGCGTTGCAAAAGGCAAGAGCAGAAGATATCGTTCTTATTTTTGGATCTTTTCATACGGTGGGTGCGTTTTTGGAGTTAATTGAGTAATGGAGCAACAATACACTCAGCTTGTTAAGCGTGCTGCCAATTTTGCTATCGTGGTTGCTTTATTTTTAATTATTATTAAGGCGTTTGCGTGGTGGAAAACAGGGTCGATTGCCATTTTGGCGGCAATGACCGACTCATTAGTGGATCTATTTGCATCGTTAACGAATATTATAGTATTACGCTTTGCCTTACAACCTGCCGATGAAGATCACGCCTTTGGGCATAGCAAAGCAGAATCTTTAGCCGCGATTGCTCAAAGTGCGTTTATTACGGGATCTGCGGTATTTTTGCTGCTACAAGGTATTCACAAATTAAGTGAACCGCAAGTAGTGCAAAGTTCAGAGATTGGGATTGTGGTCAGCATAATTTCTATTATCGCTACTGCGTCATTAGTGATGTATCAGCGAAAGGTAGTGAAAATTACCAATAGCCCAGCGATTAAAGCCGATGCCTTGCATTATCAAACGGACTTTTTTATGAATAGTGCGATTTTGATTTCTATGTTGTTGAGCTTTTTTGGAATGGTTTATGCTGATGCGTTATTTGCGATTGGGATCGCTTTATACATTATGCTCAGTTCAATCAAAATGCTATGGGAAGCGATCCAAGTCTTGTTAGATAAAGCCTTGCCAAAAGAAGAAATCGAGCAAATTTGGCATTTAGCGTTAAATCATCCAAATGTGATTGGTATTCACGATATGTTGACCCGCAGTGCAGGGGCGAAACGCTTTATTCAATTACATTTGGAATTAGAAGATCATCTCACCTTGCTTGATGCGCACGAGATTGCTGATAGTCTTGAGGTGAAGATCCTAATGGCGTTGCCGATGTCGGAAGTGATTATTCATCAAGAACCCACTTCCGTTGTGCAACGCGAAGGAAAAAGTGCGAGACAAACCCAGTAAACTAATTAAGCATTTTCCTGTGGTAAATGGGCGGTATCGTTGATCTTTTCTGTCATAAAACGCCCAACATTACCGATCTGTTGATAGCGGATCACGGAAATAGAGGTATTTTTTAGATTTTGACTGCGATTGTTGTCGCGATGATTTTGCCAAGTTGCCCCTTCGCATAAGGCGATGAGTAAGCGTAGCGTATGCCCGTGTGAAACCACAAGAATATTGCCTTGATCGTGAATTTTAATGATGTCATACAAGGCTGACATCGCTCGCTCAGCCAATTGCTCCCAAGTTTCGCCTTGATTGCTTTGCGCTTGATAAGCCGCAGGATCGTTGACTAATTGCTGAAATTCGGTCAACTGACGAATTTCATCGGCTTTTTTGCCTTCCCAACTGCCAAAAAATTGTTCATTCAAACCTTGGTGTTGAAATAATGGCACATCACGTTCGCCTAAAATATGGCGAGCGGTATCAATTGTTCGTTGCAAACAGCTAGAATACGCAACAGTAAATAGCACATTAGCTAATGCGTTGCCCGTTAATTGTGCGCCGACGATACCTTGTTCAGTTAAGTCAGAATTGCCCCAACCTTGCATTAATCCTTGTAAGTTCCATTCGGTTTGTCCGTGGCGAATAAAATAAAATGTCAGTTCTTTTTGCATAATGTTCTCATTGTTAAACAGTAAAATTTTTGTTAAAACCGCGGTCAAAAATTTAAGCGTTTTTTGACCGCGGTTTCGGGTAGAAAGAGCTATAATAGCGGGCTAAACATAAAGAATAAGCGTTCAATTAACCGTTGATACCAAGGGCGGTTACGCCATTTTTGTGCATTAAGTGGGATTGCTTTGGCAAGATAGCTTTCGTGTAAGATATCAATTTCATTAGCAAAGCTTTGATCTTCCACGAGCATCGTAACTTCAAAGTTGAGCATAAAGCTTCGGATATCCATATTGACTGTGCCGACTAAAGCAAGCTGATTATCAATCAGTACGCTTTTGGTATGTAATAAACCATTTTCAAAGAAATAAATATTGACGCCTGCGGAAAGCAATTCATCAAAATAAGTACGGCTTGCCCAGCCGACCATTAAGCTATCATTTTTGCGTGGTAAAATAATACTGACTTCCACGCCACGTAATGCCGCAACCCGAAGTGCTTCGGCAACATTGCTACTTGGCACAAAATAAGGAGATGTAATGCTAATACTTTTGCGTGCAGAATAAATGACAATGGAGAGTGATTGTGCCATAAGATCATCAGGAAACCCAGGTCCTGTTGCTAAGATTTGTACAGCGTGAGAATTGTCTTTATCAAGGGCAATGGGTGAGCAAGTTGGCAATTCAACTTCAAGTTGTTGATTGGTTTCAATTTCCCAATCCCAAGCTTGTAAACTATTAAAGATCGTAGAAACAGGGCCATTAATTCGCACCATAATATCAACCCATTCTCCAACGTGGCTATCTTGTTTAAAGAATTTTGGATCAACCATATTCATACTGCCAGTGTAAGAAATTTGATTATCGATCACAATAATTTTGCGATGTTGGCGAACATCAATGCGAGAGATAAAAATACGGAATAAATTAACATGTAGAGCATCATGAATTTCAATGCCTGCTTGGCATAATTGTTGGCAAATGGCACTTTTTAAAAATGGGCGACTGCCGACATAATCCAATAAAATGAGGACTTTGACACCGCGTTGATGAGCAGCAATTAAGGCTTGACTAACTTGTTCAATAAGCCCTTCATTATGCCAAATATAGAACACCATATTAATGGAATATTGTGCTTGATTAATATCGTGAATAATACTGTGAATAATGCTTTCAGGATTATCCAAAATATGCAATTCGTTGCCTACAACGCAAGGAATATTCAAGCGTTTTTGTACTAAATCAAAAATCGGACTAAATTTAAGATCGTTATTTTGATGAACTAAATGTGGACATTGTGATACTTTACCAAACCATTCTACATAATGCGGTTTGAGCTTTTCAGCCCGAGATAAATGTTGTTTACCCAGTTTAATTTCACCTAAAATTAGATAGGCAATAATACCAATTGCTGGAATAAGATAAATCATCATAAGCCAAGATAACGTTGCCGACACGGAGAGATTTTTAGTTAAAATCCGAATGGTAATAGCAACGGTTAATGACCAAAGTAAGATTGGGATCAAATAAGTTAGTATAATACCTAATGTCATATTCATAAATAAATACCTATTATGAAAGAAAATTTATTTAAGTAAGTCCTTTAAACTTTGCTTCATCGTACTAATATGATTTTCGTAAGCGGCTTTACTTTCACGCTCATCAATCATATACATAATGGTTTCCGAAAGTGTCATTTTCATTTTCCGCGAATAACGCGATAGGCGTAGCCAAACTGCATACTCTAAATCAATTGATTTTTTCTTTGTATGCTGTTTTTCGCCATTGAAAAACCGCTTACGACGCGCACGAATAGCTTGATCCAGCTTTATCCGTAAATCAGGATTGAGATGTTGCACAATCCATTGTTCAATTAATTCAGGGTTATTTTTAGCTTGCTGCAATTCTGCTATTTTAGTTTGTTCAAGACTTTTCTCTGTATAGCAACTGATTTTTTCGCCTTCACGTTGCTTTTTATTGAGATAAAGCCACTTCCAATGGCTTTCTTGATTTTCTAATTTTTGATATTTCATAGTGATATAACCGCTAAACGCTTGTCTTCGTGACGGGGTAACGGTAGTAAATATACGCCTTTTTAATAGGTTTTACTAGCAATTTGTGCAATAATATCGGAACTTAAATCTAGTTGAGAGTTTTCTGTGAATTTATCTGAACAGCTATTATCTTGGCAACAATTACAGCCAAATTTATTCATTAATACCTTATCTGATCAGAGTGTTGGTTTTTTTGATTTACAAGCTAATGCACGAGAAGCGATATGTCAATTTATCAATAACCCCTATTGTCCGTTATTAATGTTAAAAGGCAATCTGCAAACGGAGGTAATGCGAGAACTTGAACATTTTATTGCGGTGCAAAAAAAACCATTATCCATTGCGGGTGTACGTTATGAGATCACTCAGGCGGATAGCGCTGAATTTGCGAAAGTTAGCCTTTTCCCTGCACAATCAGTTTCAGATAATTTTGCTGCGAAGAAAACAGTTACAATCGCATCGTATTTTGATCAGAACCAACTATTCGGTGCGATACAAATTCACTCCGTATCAAAAGCAATTCAACTCAAAGCGGGATTAGTTCATCAGCTTAATCAAGGTGTTTTGATTTTATCTTTATCAGCATTATTGGATAATTTTGCATTGTGGCCGCGCTTAAAACAGATCTTAATCAATCAGCATTTTGATTGGTATTCTACCCATCCGTTTAAGAGTTTACCTTGCGATATTCCGAGCTATCCATTGAATTTAAAAGTGATTTTACTCGGCAATCGTGATGAATTAGCTGAATTTAATGAACTAGAAAGTGAGCTTTATCCCTTTGCGGCGTATGCTGAATTGGAAAGCTATTATGCGATGCAAACCGAAGAGAATCAGCAAAAATGGGCGGATTATGTGCAAACATTAGCCCAACAAAATGGGCTGCCTAAGTTGAGTTTAGACGGATTAAATGCCTTATATCAGTTGTTAGTTCGTGAGAGTGAAGATCGTCATTTAATTAATATTACGCCAGATTCTCTCAAAGCCTTACTTAGCCAAGCGGCTACCGCATACTCTAGTTCTGAGAGCAATGTCCAATTAATCGCGGATCATTTTCACGCTGTTTTTTCATGGCAACGCACGCAATATGGTTTTTTACGCGAACAAGCCTATCGCGATATTTTAGCCGATCAAGTTTATGTTGAAACTGAGGGAAATGCCGTGGGGCAGATTAATGGATTGTCGGTGATTTCTTATACGGGTACGCCTTTATCTTTTGGTGAACCATCACGAATTAGTTGCATTGTGCAGTTCGGCGAAGGGGAAATTGTGGATATTGAGCGTAAAAGCGAATTGGCAGGGAATATTCACGGTAAAGGGATGATGATCGCCCAAACCTGTCTTGCTAATTTATTGGCATTGCCGTCTCAGCTTCCTTTTTCGGCAAGTTTAGTTTTTGAGCAATCTTATGCCGAAATTGATGGCGATAGTGCATCCCTTGCTGCGTTTTGCGTATTAACAAGTGCCTTGTCAGATCTGCCGATTCCGCAATCTATTGCTATTACGGGGGCGATAGATCAGTTTGGTTTAGTTCACGCCGTGGGCGGTGTCAATGATAAGATTGAAGGCTTTTTTGAAATCTGTCAACGTCGTGGGTTGAATAGTCAACAAGGTGTCATCATTCCAACAACCGTGCTTAATCAGCTCAGTTTAAGCGAAGTGGTCAAAACCGCGGTCAAAAATCAGCAATTTTTTATTTGGGCGATTGATGATGTGTTTCAGGCTTGTGAGATTTTGTTTGCTATCCCTTTGTTATCTAACGAAAAAGAGAGCATTGCACAAATTATCCATCAACGAATTGGGCAAAATGAAATTCAATCAAATTGGTTTAAACGTTTATTGAAGCGTAAATCCTAACAGTCAATTTTGATTCATAACTGATCGGATGTGTTCAGATGTATTAAGCGAACAACTGTTAGCTGTATCTTTTATTCAATAAACTTGATAGAATCATATTTATGATAATAACAGGTTTAGATGGAGAGAAATGAATGAACACCTGTAATCCGAATAAAAAAAGTTCGTATAGCTACGACGATTTATTAGCCTCTGGTCGTGGCGAGCTTTTTGGTGCAAAAGGCCCACAATTACCCGCACCAACAATGTTAATGATGGATCGCGTCATTGAAATGAACGAAACTGGTGGTAATTTTGGTAAAGGTTATATTGAAGCTGAATTAGATATTCATCCTGATTTATTTTTCTTTCAATGCCATTTTATTGGCGATCCTGTGATGCCAGGTTGCTTAGGGCTTGATGCAATGTGGCAATTAGTCGGTTTTTATCTTGGTTGGATTGGCGGCGAAGGTAAAGGACGTGCGCTTGGAGTGGGTGAAGTGAAATTCACGGGGCAAGTTTTGCCTACGGCAAAAAAAGTAACCTATCGCATTCATATAAAACGAGTGATTAATCGTAAATTAGTGATGGGTGTTGCTGATGGCGAAGTTGAAGTGGATGGACGTGTTATATACACTGCAACGGATTTAAAAGTTGGATTATTCCAAGATACCTCAGCATTTTAACCATTGAAATTAAGCTCAAGTTTATCTTGGGCTTTTTTATTTTATCATTCAATAAGTTATATTGAATTACGAAATAACATTCATTATTGCACAAAAGACAAGATACGTTATCAAGTAAAATCACTAGCGATAATCTGAAAATTATGCCCTTGAGCCAATTCATTACTGGATAGTTGTTTTAATTAGAATATAGGCTTTTGCCGCGGTCAAAAAAACGCTTAAATTTTTGACCGCGGTTTTTTCATTTAATAGGGAAATATTGGTCAGTTTTTTGCACTTTTAACGATTATCTTTTGCAATAGATTAATAATTTTAAGTGATGCTATTAGGAAAGAGATAAAATGGAATAGTCAGACTAAATCAGACTAAAATAGTGGCGGTGAGAGGGAACGCTGAATTGCGTTATAACTCATTGATATTTCAATACAATAATTGTTGCTAGGTAGCAAAATGGAACATTACATGGAACAAGATGTAATTATTTGTCATTGTGGTGTTCAATTATTGATCATCAAACCCTATTTTCAAAGATGAAATTTTAATCAGGACTAATGCTCGTTACATCATAAAATTAATGGATAAGAATGGTATTTGAAGGTTGATAAAAATTTGTTATTTGGCGTTAAAAAGAGTCACTTTTTTGGTACTGTATAAAAGGATATACCTGTATCTATTTTTTTATTTTTTTTATAGTTTTGTTTTTTCGACTGGGAAAACTGGGAAACTGGGAAAGTTTTTTAAAATTCCTTTATTTTTCATAATGATAAAAATTTTGATATTCAAAAACTTTCCCAAAAATCGCATTTCTTTCCCAGTTTTCTCCCAAAACGTTCCCAAAAAATGCAAATTTAGTCCAAAATCAAAAAAATCATTTTGGGAAAGAAATGGGCAAAAGTGGGAAAGATTTTGGTCATTTTGGGAAAGATTAGGGGTGTTTTGGGAAAGTTATTTTATATAAGTTATTGATTATATTAGTTAGTGTATTTTCTTTCCCAGTTTTCCCAGTTTTTTTCCCAGTTTTCAAAATTTTTATTTTTCTATAATGTGCATGTATTCATGTATATAAAAAAAACCAGTATCAAAAAGTTACTGGTTTTTAACATAATCCAATCTAATCTAATCACTTTCATCTAGCCTATATAGTACATAGCATCTAGGTTGATTTTTGTCTATTTTCTTACTGAGTTTATGTTGATAGGGGCGATCTTTTTCATTTGCACCTTCATCAGTCGTCATTTTTACGCTATGTAATGTTTCCAATACTTGATTTAAATTGAAATTGCCTTTTATATGCTTTTTGAATGAATGAACATAGACATAAAATTTTTCATATTCTCCTTTGCTTGGATTTTCCAAAATGTGATAACCAACAGGATCTCTCGGTTTTTTATTTGGATCATCAGGGTACTCATAAAAACGACTATCTGCATTTTCTAGCAACCAACCATTAACGTGTTCGATAATTTGTGTTTCAGTTCTTGAGCGTGTGCCAAATATGGCTAGCCAATCATTCCAAGAGCTTAAAATGGCTTCTCGATTATCATCAATACTCCATAAGGTTAAATGGCTAGCAAGATTGAGTGCTGTTTCTAAAATAGCAAAACGACTTGCGACACGTTGTATTTGTGCCGCCATATTTTGTACACGTTTTTGCCAAATTTCATTTAACCTTTTATATTCATTTTTAACGGTATCTTTATTTTCAAGGAGATATTCAATCCAAGCACGACCAACAGCGCCATAATTATTCGCACATTCAGCATTAATATGATCGGCGTGTGCTTTATTATTATCAAATCCGTGTAGCTGATCAGCTTCAATCATAGGAATGTTTAATAGGCGAACTAATTGCCCCGCCTTAATATCAATTCCTTTAGCAGATAAAAAACCTTCAAGATCAATTTCGCCAGTTGATAACGCCGTGATTTTCCATTTATGGATTTCTTGTAACCCACCGTCTTTATTACCGCGTCCGCGCCCAGTTTCATTAAATAATTTATAGGCTGCATTCTCAACATCGGTAATTTTCTGTGCTTGCCCTAGTTCATCTAGGGTTAAAAGCCCGTCATTTTGCGCATTGGCAAAAGTCATTATCGCCGTGGGTGTATTATCCCAAGAACGTTTTAATTTTTCAGGATTGCCCCAAATACTATTTGCAATATTTAATGCCGTAGTTTTACCTTTGGTACTGTCATCATAAAGATGCACGCCAAAACTATCGGCATTGATAATTTTGAGCAAAGGTGCGGCAAAAGAAGTTGCGACAGCTAACATCATTGAGTAGTTTTTGGCAACGTAACGAGCAATATTTTGCTGCCAACTTGCAATATCGCCTTGTACGCAATAACCATTTTCACCAGTGTTTTTATTTTTATATAGGAAAATAACAGGCTTTTCAGCTGAGCCGATGATTTCGCCACTCGGCAACAAATAAGCCCCATTTTGCCAACCCGTGCTTTCAGCAACCGTCCACTTTGTTTGATGATCGCCATTATGATGAAAATGGTCGGCTAGATTATTGATATAGCCTTTTGATGTCATTTTTAGCCCTTGGCGTTTTAGCATTTTCCAACCATCAGCACTCCCAAAATCGGCGAGCGGTATTGGCTCAATTACATTTTCTTTTGTATCGGGGTGTAACCATTGAAAAATATAAAAACTTTCACCGCTAGTGGTGTAGCCTTCGCCTAATAATTCAAAATGATCACAAAGCCATTTTTCTTCTTCGCGTAAGACTTCGCCCGTGTCTTTATCAACTTTAGGAACGATATAATACAAACCCTGAATATTATTAACTTCTCTATAATCAATATAAGGACTTGTTTTAGGTAAATTGGCGGTTGATGCTAATTTCGCTATTTGTTGAGCTGTATCTTGGCTTTGCTCATCTTTGCGCAAGCGAGTTATATATTGGCTTAGATTTTCTTGCGTTTGACCTAAATTATCACAGAAAACGACAGTTTCAATATCGCTATTTTTGGCAATATTTAATAAAACTGCCGTTTTTTGCGGCTCACTAAGCTTGCCAAATACACAAAAACGAATTTGTTCATGATTATTATTTGCTAGGCGTAATTGACTAATCTCAGCTAATTGGCTAGGCCCGAGGATAATCGGTTTATAATTATTTTCAGCGTGAATATATTGGCTTAATAAACGCCAATCTTCACTTTTTCCTTTTCCCCATGCAACCCATGCTTTTGAACCGATTAAAGCAATAATTTCGCTATGAGGTGCATCGCTTTGTTGATCTAAAAATGGTGCTTTTTTGAGTTTAACCTTATTCCCGTTCATCATATTTCCCCTAAATCTTGTTCACTTTTTCCAATGCATTGCGTATTGTTACCGTGCATTGTCATATCATTGCCAGCCATATTGCCTATGCTTGCATTACATGCGTTTTGGCTAATTAAGCTACCTTGGTTTTCTTGTTCGCCTATCACATTATTGATAGGTGCATTAAAAATCTGAATAACGTTATTGCGGTTTAAAAGTAACTGCTCAATACGTTCTAACCGCTGAATTAACTCCTTGAAATCCAGCTGGTTCATTTGATTTCTCCTTAATGCAAATAAACATTCCCTGTTAAACCGCGGCCAAAAATGGCTGTATTTTTGAAAGTTGGATTGATACGACCCACTGAGATTAGAAAATAATCACGGCTTAGTAATGCTCTGGCTTGATTTTCATTCTCAGCTTTAACGTGAAGTGTGATTTTAGGTAATTGATTAAGACGGCGTGTTGTGTCGCAATAATCAGAACGGCGAATAGCCGCAAAAATGTAGATAAACATTGCTGTAACTCCTTTGGTCAATTTTTCAAGAGTCACCGCAAAAGTTGTCACGCTTTGGCGGTAACGTGTAACGGGGTGACAAACTGATACCAAAGGCAAATCAGCAAAGGGCGAACCTTTCCCGCTACACGCTACCATTGATGAACACGCTTTCTTGAAGCGTTCTTTAGATGTGCGTATGCTATGAATAAAAAAACACGCTTGGCGCGTGTGATTATTCGCCTTTGGTAAGTTAATCGAGTTGTCACGCTCGGCAACCGATTTTGCGGCTGCAAACGTAAGATAGCGAGAAAAGAGACCCGCTGTCAAGCCAAAAAATGAATGGTATTGTTGATTGCGTTTAAAAAATAATGTGGCACCCTTGATTTTAGGGCAATTATCGCTATAATGAAAAATATTCATCTTACTTTACTCCTAGATGAATTAAATGTTTGATTGTTTCTTTTCTGCATAAAATTCTGAAGCCTTGTTTTCAATAGCCAGTGAACAAGGCTTTTCATTTTTCTTGCCCAAGATGCGTTTTAAGTGTTTAGCTCTTATATTTAATAAACGCTGTAGGGTTATCGTATCAACTTTTTGCCCCGTGTAGTAGGCTTGATTAATTTTTAGCGGTTTCATTGCTTATCTCCTGTTCAATTTTTGCAATATAAGCGTTTACTTCTTCGACATTGTAGCGATTGAGTTTGCCAATCTTACGAGGTGCAGGAAAGTGTTGCTTGTTGACATTCTCAAAAATCCATTGTCGAGAAACGTTCAATAAACGACAAATATCAGCGGTGGAGTAGTAAAGTGGTTGTGTTGGTGATGTATGTTCCAAAATGTGCCCCTTTGATTATTTGATATGTAAAATGAATGATGTTTTGTCAAATGTGTTTGTCGGGGGCTATAGTAGGGACAGATGATAGTGATATGAAGTCAAAAAGGGCTTATTGTATTGCAATAAGTCCTTTTTGTAATTGTAATAGATTGATATTTAAAGAATAAGTTATTGAAATAATTTCTATCAATATGACTTTTTGTAATAGTAACTAATCAGGGATCTCAAGCTTTGAATAACTTTTTCCTTTATGTTTTCCAATATTAGCTGATTTTAATGTATTTCTTAAAGTATTCTCTGATAATTTGATATTATATTTATTTTCAAGATAGGGTAATATCCAAGCTATTAAACAAGATAAGTTAGCATCAGGATATTTTTTAAATGTTTTTCTAGCTACTTCAATGGCTTTTTCTTTCTCTTTTATTTTGGGTGGTCTGTGGGATGGCTTTGATTTTGCTATACTTTTTTCTTTATCTGGATTTTGAATAATTTGCCTTGTTGGATTTTTAAATTCATCAATATAACTTTCTATTGTTGATAGGCTACGTATCTTCTTACCGCCATTTAGTAAAATCTGTATTTCATTTTCAGAAACTAAAATGTTTTTATCACTTAATAATAATTTTTCAATTATGTTTTCTTTATCTCTCTTTAATGCCTGCATAAATATACTTAAATGATTTTCGTTTTTATCATGGCGAGATAAGCGAAAAAGGACTTCACTACAATTTATTTCTAATTTGTTTTCATTTAGAACTAAGTAATCAAAATCTAAAAAATCTATTACGAAAAGCCCTTTGGCTAATTCTATATTAGTTTTTAATAAAACTTTCTTATTATTTAAAGTCTCTTCTTTTATTTTAGGTTGCTGCATTAAGTTTTCTATGAATTCATCTCCATACATTTCTTTAGAATCATTAAAGAATATGTCGTATGAGAATTCATCTTTAACAATAAGTTTTACTGTATCTGTATAATAATTTTCTTGAGTAGGATCTGTAGAAATTGCTCTAAATTCAAAAAATTGGATGTCAGCAATAATTTCTTGCATTGTAATGTTATAGATATTTATTTTATATTCATTAAATTCATTTTTGCTAAAATCTAAATAAGTAGATAGCTCCAAATAACCTTGGCTAGCATAATAAATTAAGTCTTTTTTAGTGACTGTTTTACCTATAATCTCGGTTAATCTATCCGCTGCTTGTTGTAAATCATACCATTTCCGTGTCGGTAATAGTTGTTTAATCATTTTTACTCCTTTTCGTTATAAAAAGCCTATTTGGGCTTGAAATTGTTTTATTGTGTTCGATTTTTTGCATTTTTATAGACTTCTAGCCCGTTACGTTTGCCCACGGCAAGGACAAGTACGGTTATTTCATTATCATTTACTTCATAAACTAAACGGTAGCCAGCCGATTTTAGTTTGATTTTATAAAGTGCGTGATGAAAGCCGTGTAACCTGTCGCCGATAACGTGTGGATTTTCTAGGCGTTCAGCCAATTTCTTTTTGAATTGCTGCTTGATTGTATCGCCCAGTTTTTCCCATTCTTTCAGGGCGTTTCGGTTGAATGTCAGTTTATAGCTCATCTATGTTTACCGCGACAACGTCCCTTTCTGCTTTACGTTTTAGTGCTAGTTTGCCTAATTCTACATCGTCCATTAGTTCGCAAAATAACTCAAACATATCAGGCGTTACACAGTAAAAAGCGGGTTCGTTACGGTTCAAAATAGCGACTGCGCCACTATTTTCAGTAGCACTAGCGACAGTTCCCATAGGGTTACGTTTTAGGTCGGTAATGCTTGCTACGGTGCTAGTTAAAACTTGATGAATAGCCATTGAATTTTCCTTGTTTATTGATGAATACTGCTGATTACTCATCAATAATAGCACCGTTAAAAGTTTTTTCAATGATCTATTGTGCTGAAAATGCTGATATTTATCAGCATTTTTAGGGGGTAAATTAGAAAAACGAAGAAGGGGCTGTATGCCCCTTTGATTAATGATTTAATGTGATATTTTCAATTAAAGCAACTGAGCGATAATCTTCAACAAGATAATCAAGTTCTAGCTCAAAATAGTTTTCTAAGCGATTTTTGCTTGGATTATCTTCAATAAAACGGCGAATACTGCCTGATTTGATATAAATTGATAAATTATCTAGCTGAGTAATCAAAACGCTATTCTCAGGGAAATAAGGCGCATTCATTAGTGTTACTCCGCCTTGTTGCTTATCGTAAATTTTATAAGTAGTGGTTGATAGTGCGTTATTGACTGGAAAGTCTGGCAATACGTTACGACCACAAATCGCAACATAATCACCACTTAATTGACGTGGGCGTTCAATTTTATCTAACCCTGCGTTAATGACCGCGGTCAAATTATTGAATGATTGGCTTGTTGCATTAATTACTTGGCTTGCTCCTTGTTGGCGTATTTTTTGCAACCAACCGACCGCAACATCTTGCGCAAATTTATTCTGATTTGAGTCTGATGTTATTGCCCGTTTTTCGCCATTAAATCCTGCTAATAATAGGCTATTGATGATGTTTTTATTGAGTAGATTATCAAAATGTTGATTAAATTCTTCAGTTAAATAATCGCGTAGCACATCTAATTTTGTATAGCTTATGCAGGTATCAATATGCATTGGCTGACAATAGAATGTTTGTGGTGGTGTGATATAGCCTTTTGTGGGCTCACGATCCGCGTTATCAGTATTGGTGGTACTTGGCATTGGTAATTGAATGCCTAAACTTTCGCCTTGATGGTTCATTGGACGCACGATATTGATTAGACCTAATAAACTGTTATTTCTTAGCTGTTCTAACAAATTTATCTCGTATTGTAGATCCGTGTCAAATATCGTTAAATCGCCTGTTTTCTCAAGTTTCATTGATTTGGCATAATGCTCAATATAAGCGTTATATTTTTGTTTAGTTAATTTTTCCATATCGGCTACCTATTTATAAATGTTATTGAATAATCTTTCAAAGCCTTTCGCTTGTTGGTTGAAACTTTCTGCGTGTAGTTGAGTTGGTCTTTTAGGCTCAAAACTACCAGTCAGATTGCGAAATTTGTAAAACTCATCAATTGGCTTATCTGTATCGATTGCTTGTGCAATTTTTAGTTTGATAGTATTGACTGGTTCTTTGTCTCCGCTAAGTGCTAAATAAGTATAAAGATCACTCATTTCAGGTTTGATTTTTTCGATAATTTCATCACAAAGTGGATTGATTAATTGCTTAAAGATTTCGGCTCGCAGTTGGTACAACTGTGTGCGTTCTTTATATAATTCGACTTTGATTTGATAATATTTTTCGTCTAAATCTTCTAAAACAGCGGTGTAGTAGTCTATCCGTGCTTTAAATCCTGTATCTTCTTGTTTTAGAGTGAGATATTCATCAAGGCTTAAAGTGTTGACCGCGGTCAAATGTTCTTTGCTTTTGGCTTTGTTTTGTTGAAGCTCATATTGCAATGCGTTCAAAATGTTTTTGTTGTGGCGATATTCTTGTTCAAGCTCTTTTAATGTGCTTTCTTTCGCTAAATATGCGTTTTTTTTCTGTTGAAAATCTTGTTTAAGTTGTTCTATTGTCATAGGTTTTGCCCTTTGCTTAATTTCACTTTTTCAGCTATCCAGTTATCTATATCGCTTTCTAGCCAACCCACGCGATCAACGGTGAGTTTTATTGAGTGCGGAAATAAACCGCGGTTCATCAGCGAATAAATACTGGTGGTTTTTAATCCCGTGCGGTGTATCACTTCGCTGATATTGATAAATCGCTCTTTTTGTTGTGTCACATTTATGCCCCTTAGTTTTTCGCTTGGTTTCATATCATTTCGTATGTATTCGTATGCTGTATGAATACATCATAGAAAAAGGTCGTTTTTATGTCACTTTGTTAGGATTGTGGCTCGGTTTTTCACAGGATTAAGGGCAAAAAAGGAGATATCTGCAAAAAATTGGGTAAAGATGGAAATCGTGATAGTTTATTTGCGAAAATTAAGACTATAACCGTAGCGTTAATATGCGTTATTTTGCGTTGAAATGCGTTGTAATAATGCTAATGCTTTAGTTAAAGCATAAAAGACGGTACAAGGCTTCTCATGGAGCTAGAATTTACGTTTAAAGCACTATTTTTAATGCGCAGGCGAGGCGAGGCTTTGTCTGCGTTTTTTCAGAAAAACTTTTAGCAGAAAATCTGACATTTTCTACGGCAGTTAAATTTAATTATTGCTATGTGTGGTATAATAAATAAGCAGAAAAAGGGAGAAAGCAATGCAATTATCTAAATTTATAGCAACGGTCTTAACCATAGCGATAGGAGTTAGTAGCAACATCGCGATAGCAAAATCAAAAGAGATAAGTAAACCAAAAAGAAGTCATACTGCTTGTAAGGTTGTTGCAGCATATTTAGCATATAAATACATCACCCGCGATAAAAGCGAAGATAAAAGTAAAGAGTTAAAGAATGCAAATATGCCCATCGATTCTTATGATAACGATGAAGAGTGTGAAGATGACGAATGCGAAGAAGAATAAAGGCGACAAAGTAGTCGCCTCTTGTTTTATTATCCATTCTTACATCGTTCTACATAATCGCCCCATTTCTGCATAGCTTCTCTGCGCCGTTCTAAATATTCAGAACGATTATAAACTCGGCTAACAGTATCACCAGTAGCATGCGCAAGGCAGGCTTCAGCAACAAAGTGATCAATATCAATCTCTGTCAAATATGTCCTAGCTGTTGATCGCATTCCATGAGAGGTGAATTTACCTACATACGAGCCATTATCAATGCGTTTAATTGCGCTATTTGCTGTTCCCTTGCTGCAATGGCACTGCTTATTGAGCCGATTAGGAAAGACAAAAGGAGAGCCGTGATAATTCATTCTTTTCATTTCCTTAAGAACTAATAATGCCTGCGTTGATAGTGGAACAGAATGGGGCTTTTTCTTATCCCTTAATCCTTTCATTTTATGAGCAGGGATATGCCAAATTTTCTTTTCAAAATCAATTTCTGACCATTCAACACTAACAGATTCGCAGGCGCGAACCATAGTTAATAATTGCCATTCGATTAATAATTTAGTTTCTGGAAATAGCCTAGATTTTTCTAATAATTCCATAAAAGTCGGCAATTCAGCATATTGAATAGCTGGTTGATTTTTCCCATAAGGCTTTTTGAATTCCCCTTTTAAGCTAGAAATAGGATTGTAGATCAAATAGCCCATAAAAACAGCTCGATCCAATATACTAATAAAATGACCAATAACTTTGCGAACAGTATCGGGCCGTTCTTTGTACAAGGGGGTAAATTTTCCTATTACATCAGTTAAGTTGATTTCTGTTATTTTTAGTTCACCAAATGTAGGGAAAAGCCATAACTCAAGGCGTCCCCACAAATCTTTTAAAGTATAAGGTAAAACATCTAATGCTTTTTTAGCTTTCCAAATTTCAGCCATTTGTCTGACAGTAATAGAGCGTTTTTCTTCCTTTCTTGCCTGTTCTTGTTCATATTCGCAGGGATCAACATTATCAGCTAATAGAGAATTATAGCTTCTAGCTTTATCCCGCGCGCGGAGTAACGACACATCAGGATAACGACCAATGCTTTTCTTGATACGCTTTTTTGTTACAGGGTGAGAATAAATAAATCGCCATAATTTTGTATTAGACGGCGTAACAACAATATAAAGATTATAACCATCAGCAACGATAAATTCTTTATCTGCAGATTTAAGTTTTTTGATTTGGGAATCGGTTAAAGGTTTGATTGATTTAGCCATTGTTAAAATCTCATTTTTAAGATGAAAATTTTACTTAATGTTCCATTCAAATTTAACATTGTTCCGTATGGAACAATAACTGGAACATTAAATCCTTACAATGACAAACACCATTTGACAAAACAGACAGATAATTTTTAGGAAACTGTTGTTTTACAACAAATTTTTTGACAAAACAAACACCATTTTACACATAAATGGCGGTGAGAGGGGGATTCGAACCCCCGATGCACTTTCGCACATACACGCTTTCCAGGCGTGCTCCTTCAACCACTCGGACATCTCACCAACAAGAGCGTGCATTATACGGTTATTCTATTTGTTGTCAATAATGAATGTGAATTGTTTTATAAGAAATACCGCACTGATTCAAAATTAATCATTTGTAATAAAATTGTTATCATAATGTATAAATAAAAGGGGCTGTACTAGATAACTAGGGAAATCTAATTTCAGGTTAGAATAATCC
>JAUNAB010000001.1:0-134845 GCA_030527795.1 Pasteurellaceae bacterium
CATCAACCTCTGCGTCTAGCGCAGCAAGCTCAGCGACAGCAGCGAACAGTTCAGCAACCGCAGCATCAACCTCTGCTTCTAGCGCAGCAAGCTCAGCGACAGCGGCAGACAGTTCAGCAACGGTAGCTTCATCTGCAGTGAAACAAATTACTGACTCAGGCTTAATTGATAAAAGTGGTAATACTGCTTTTGCCGCTGATAATACAAGTAATGCAGGTAGCGCTAAGGCGAAGGGTAAAGACTCAACTGCAGCAGGATATGGTGCAAATGCAAGCGGTAGTAATTCAACAGCTATAGGTCATAGTTCTAAAGCTAGTGGAACTAATTCAACAGCATTAGGTCAAGGTGCAATAGCAACAGCTAATAATTCTGTTGCTTTAGGTCAGGGTTCTGTTGCGAGTGAAATAAATACTGTTTCTGTTGGTTCAGTAGGTAATGAAAGACGTATTACTAATGTGGCTGCAGGTGTGAGAGATACTGATGCAACTAACCTTGGACAAGTGAAAGAAATGGTTGGAGCATCAGAAAGCCGTATGTCTGATAAACTTCGTAAGAGTGAACGTAAACTACGTTCAGGTATTGCCGGAGCTATTGCTACAGCAAGTATTCCTCAAGCTACTCGACCAGGAGCAAATTTATTGGGTGTAGGTGTTGGATCTAATAATGGTCAAAATGCCTTAGCTGTTGGTTACTCAAGAATGAGTGATAACGGTAAAGTAATATTGAAACTTAATGCGGGTACAAGTACGCAAGGTGGATATACTGTTGGTGCAGGTATGGGTTATCAATGGTAATTATTTATCGTTAATTTTATAATTAATCTCGTCTAAGTGAAAACTTAGACGAGATTTTATATTATGTTCAGGTAGAATTATGTCTAGAAAATATAAAGTAGGGATTACTTTTAACTTAGAAGCAAAAGTAAAAGATATTTGGGCGAATGGTGCAAATCAGAATGTGATTTTTCTTTATCAATTATTAGAAAAATCAAATTTGGTTGATGAAGTATATTTAGTTTCTTGGGGACCAGAGCAAGTTAAGGTTCCTGATAAAAGTTTTATGTTAGATAATGTGAATATTAAATTTGCTCTAATTAATGATGTGATTAATGATCTAGATGTATTAATTGAAGGATCTTTGATTATTGAACCTGATTTAGCTGAAAAAATCCATAAAAATAATGGGAAAGTTGTTTGTTATAAAATGGGGAATGATTTTATTATGGATATTGAATCATTCTTATTTGATAAGAAAGCAGGTAGAGTCTTAACTGCTACGAAGTTTGATGCAGTATGGACAATTCCTCAGCATGAAAATACGTGCCACTCCTACTTTTCAATAATGTATCGTTGTCCTACATATATTGTTCCAGCCATTTGGGGGCCTGATTTCTGTAATATTGTTATTCAACGTTTAAAAGAAAACAATGATATTGAATTTGGATATTTGGCAAATGTGGATAAAAGTGATCAATCAAGAAGAATTTCATCATTTGAATCAAATATTACTATAGTTAAAAATTGTTTTACTGACATATTAATTGCTGAACAAGCTTATAGGACAGAGCCTGAATTAATTAAGCATGTGTATATGTGTAATACATATGATCGCAAAGATAATCCGACTTTTTTTAATTTTATTGGGAGAACGGATTTAGTAAAAAATAATATTATGACTGTTGAAGGTCGTTATCAAATGCCTGATTTTTTATCTCGTTATACGGATATTGTATTGAGTACACAATGGGAAAATGGCTTGAATTACGCTTATAATGATGCGCTTTACGGCGGATATCCATTTATTCATAACTCTCGATTGTTACCTAAAGGTGTTGGATATTATTATGATCAATTTGATGCGTATGATGGGGCGAGAGTTTTACTTGATGTAATTAAGAATCATGATAAAAATCATGATGCTTATATTAAGAGAGCTAATGAATATTTAGATAGTATTCAAGTTGATAATCCTGTGAATATTTATCGATATGAACGAGAATTGCGTCGTTTATTTGAGAATTAATAAAAACCGCGGTCAAAAAAATGAATAAATTTTTGACCGCGGTTTTTTGGGGTTTTTACGCTAAAATTTTATTTAATGCTTGGCTTACTTGTTCAACGGTTTGGGTGCCGTCTAAGCGGAAATAGTGCGTATTGCCAGCTTTTGCTTCGGCTTGGTAGTAATCAACTAACGGTTTTGTGTTGGTGTGATACACTTTTAAACGGTCTAATACGGTTTCAGGTTTATCATCAGCTCGGATAATCAGCTCTTCCCCTGTAATATCATCTTTGCCTTCCACTTTTGGTGGATTGTAAACAACATGATAAGAACGTCCCGATGGTTGATGTACGCGACGACCGCTCATACGTTCAACGATAACTTGATCAGGCACGTCAAATTCCAAAACATAATCAATCGCAATGCCAACGGATTTCAGTGCATCCGCTTGTGGAATGGTGCGAGGGAAGCCGTCAAGTAAAAAACCTTTGGCACAATCAGGTTGTGCAACGCGTTCTTTAACTAGGGAAATGATAAGATCATCTGGCACTAATTGACCTGCATCCATTAAACTTTTGGCTTTCTGCCCAAGTTCTGATCCTGCTTTGATTGCTGCACGTAGCATATCGCCCGTTGAAATTTGTGGGATACCAAATTTGTTCATAATAAATTGTGCTTGCGTGCCTTTGCCTGCACCTGGTGCACCTAATAGAATGATGTTCATTGTTTCTCCAAATAAATGAGTAAAAATAAAGACCTGATTACCTTACCTGTTTCAATCTATAAACTCAAGACGAATTTTATTGAGTTGATGATTTTGAGTTTTTATGCTTATTTTGTGTGCTTTACCTCGGTCTTTTTTCGGCTTGTTTTTCATTCCACGGGGCGATTAGAAATAGGCATAACATACCTGGAATGGCGAGCCAAAAGCAGAACCAGAAATAATCATAATAGCCGAAATAATTAATTAAGTTGCCTGCTTGCGTGTTAAATGTAGCACGTGGTAAAGCAGATAAACTAGTAAATAGAGCAAGTTGGGTTGCGGTATAGAGCGGATTAGTTTCACGAGCCATAAAGGCAACGAATGCCGCCGTTCCCAGCCCAATGCCAACATATTCTGCGCCAACTACAAGGCTTAGGGATAATAAGGCGTGAGTATCGATAGTCGTAAATGGTCCTTGTTTAGCTAACCAAGCAAAACCTAGAATTGTGATTAATTGTACAAAGCCAAATAGCCATAAGGCACGGTTAATACCCGTTTTGAGCATAATCACACCGCCTGCAATGCCAGCAAGGATCATCGGCCATAATGACGCATTTTTTACGACAATGCCGATATCTGTTCTGCTGAACCCCATATCTAAATAAAACGGCGAGATGAGAGCAGTTGCCATACTGTCGCCTAATTTATACAGAAAAATAAAGAGTAGAATAAAAATCGCAGAACCGATTCCTTTACGGGTAAAAAATTCTTTAAATGGTGCGATGATATTATCGCGTAATGTGCGTTGCGAATTGAGTTTAATCTCAGGTTCAGTGCTGAGAAATAAGGTCATAAATATGCCAGGGAGCATAAATAATGAAGTAATGAAAAACACCATTTCCCAGCTGAAATGATCGGCTAAAATCAGCGATAAAGATCCTGGTACTAAACCTGCAATTCGGTACGCATTAACGTGAATAGAGTTGCCTAAGCCTAATTCATTATCAGGTAAAATTTCACGCCGATAAGCATCTAATACAATATCTTGGTTGGCAGAAAAAAAAGCACAGAATGTTGCTAACACAGCAATGATGATAAGCCCTGATGACGAAGTTGGATCAAATAAACCGAATAGGGAAAGAGAAATAATAAGCAAAATTTGTGAGATGAGAATCCAACCACGACGACGCCCTAGATACGGCGGAATGTAGCGATCCAGTAACGGCGACCATAAAAATTTCCAAGTGAATGGCAAGGTGACTGCGGTAAAATAACCGAGCGTGCTGAGATCCACTTTTTCGGAACGCAACCAAACGGGCAACAGTGAAACGATGATATAAAAGGGAAGACCTGAACTAAATCCCGTGAAAATACAAATGAGCATATTTCGGCTAAAAATTTGTTGTAAAAGAGAAGGTTTTGTTGTCGTCATCGGATTTAATCAGTAAATGAAAAGGTTAAAATATTGATTTTTTTGACCGCGATTTAAGACTTTACCGCGGTCATTTTTTCTTAAATTTTTAGGCGTCTTGATAACCTTTAGGATTATTTTTTTGCCAGTGCCACGTATCTTGCATCATTTCTTCTAAACCCCGTTGTGCAGTCCAACCCAATTCTTTTGCCGCGTGGCTTGGATTGGAATAACAAGTGGCAATATCGCCAGCACGGCGAGCAACAAACTTATGTGGTACGGCAATATTATTCGCTTTCTCAAAGGCTTTCACCATATCTAACACCGAATAACCAATGCCTGTACCAAGGTTATAAATGTGCAAGCCTTGGTCATTATGATGACGTTCAAGGGCTTTTAAATGTCCAATAGCTAAATCTACAACGTGGATATAATCACGCACACCCGTGCCGTCTGGCGTATTGTAGTCATTACCAAAAATGGATAATTCTTTTAATTTGCCAATGGCAACTTGGCTAATATAAGGTAAAAGATTATTTGGAATGCCATTTGGATCTTCGCCGATTAAACCGCTTTTGTGTGCACCGATAGGGTTGAAATAGCGTAAAATTGTAATACTAAATTGCGGATTGGCTTTAGCGATATCGCGAAGCATTTGTTCGACTATAAATTTAGATGTGCCGTAAGGATTGGTTGTGCCACCAACTTTACAATCTTCGGTGATTGGCACAATATCGGGATCGCCATAAACGGTAGCCGATGAGCTAAAGACGAAATTCCACACCCCAGCTTTTTTCATCTCGCGGATTAAATTCAATGAACCTGTTACATTATTCCAATAATATTCATCGGGTTTTTGTACACTTTCGCCCACGGCTTTTAAGCCTGCAAAATGGATCACTGCGTCAATCGCATTATCGGCAAAGATTTGTTGCAATAATGCATTATCTAAAATATCCCCTTGATAAAATTTGACGGTTTTACCTGTGATTTGTTGTACGCGTTCAAGCGATTTTGGCGATGCATTGCTGAGATTATCTAATACAACAACTTGGTTGTTGTTTTGTAATAATTCTACTACGGTATGTGAACCGATATAACCTGCACCACCTGTAACTAAAATTGCCATTATGTATCCTACGCTGTTTAACTGAAATAGGTGTAGTATAAAGCTTTTTTGCTGAAATCGCTAATGGCTTTAGTTTAAAAACTAGCGTAATTTTGATCCGCGGTTTGTACAAAAGGTGTATAATTTAGGCAACTTCTCATCAATTAAGGAGCAATGATGAACTCACATTTGCAACAAGAATTCAATGAAACCATTGCGGAGAATATTCGCTTAACGCAATATAGCCACGGTGCAGGCTGTGGTTGTAAGATTTCGCCTAAGGTATTGGAGCAAATTTTGCATTCAGAAATGGAAAAATTTGTAGATCCGAATTTGCTGGTAGGCAACGAAACCAAAGATGATGCCGCAGTTTATGATATCGGCAATGGCGTGGGGATTATTAGTACCACGGATTTTTTTATGCCGATTGTAGATAGTCCCTTTGATTTTGGGCGGATTGCTGCAACGAATGCGATTAGTGATATTTTTGCTATGGGTGGTAAGCCGATTATGGCAATCGCGATTTTAGGCTTTCCAATCAAATTGTTACCTGCTGAAGTGGCTCAACGCATTGTTGATGGCGGACGTTTTGCTTGTCAACAAGCTGGCATTGCGTTAGCGGGCGGGCATTCAATTGATGCCCCTGAGCCAATTTTTGGTTTAGCGGTAACGGGGATCATTAATACAGAAAAAGTGAAAAAGAATGCATCAGCACAAGCGAATTGCGTCCTTTTTCTTACTAAGCCTTTAGGGATTGGCGTGCTAACGACTGCGGAGAAAAAAGGTAAATTGCGTAAAGAACATCAACATTTAGCCCGTGATACAATGTGCCAAATGAACACCATTGGCAGCCAATTTGCCGAATTAGACGGTATAACTGCAATGACCGATGTGACAGGGTTTGGTTTGCTCGGACATTTAACCGAAATTTGCGAAGGATCGGGTCTGAATGCCGAAGTGTATTTTGATCGTATTGAAACCCTTGATGGAGTGCCTGATTATATTGCAAAAGGTTGCGTACCTGGCGGCACTGGGCGAAATTTTGACAGTTATGGACATAAAATTTCCCCATTAAATGAACTGCAAAAAGCGATTTTATGCGATCCGCAAACCTCAGGCGGTTTGCTTATTGCGGTAAAACCTGAGAGTCAAATGCAAGTGTTAGAAATTGCAAAACAAGCGGGTATTCATCTGATTGAAGTCGGGCGTTTAGTTGAACGAGATCCAAATGAACAGAATGATGTGTTGGTTAAGGTATTAGATACTAAAAAATAAACCTAAAAAAGACCGCGGTTTTGGGCTTTTTGAGCGAAAACCGCGGTCTTTTTTAACGAGAAAAGGCGAACTGGAGTGGTTCGCCTTTTGTGTTTATTCTTTTATGTTTAGCTTTCGCTTGTTTTTATTTACCCTACTACTGTTTTTATCCTACTACCGCGGGTAGATCCATAAATGGAATGGCGATAATAATAATGCCCGCGATAAATGCGATCAGTAAGGCGATATTGCCGCCTGCAACGCGATAAGGCAAATTCGGGTGAGCTTTGCGTGCGCGCCACGCTAAACCGATTGGTAACAATAAGCCATAGAAGGCGAATATTAGCCCTGCATAGCTTAATGCAGAAAGAAAACTATTTGGATTGCCAAGGGATGCCAATAATGGCGGAACGAATGTTAACAAGGTTAAAATCCAACGATTGTTAGGCAGATTATAGCGTTTTAATAAGTCGCCAACGCATTCGTAAATGCCTAGGGCAACGCCTAAGAATGACGTGATTAGTGCAAGGGTTGAGAACAAACGCATTGCTTCGCCAAGAAATTCGCTGCCAGTGATCACTTTCGTTGCGGTGATTAAGCCATTTAAACTTGGATCTTTTTCTAAAATTACGCCGAGTTCAGTTTGGCTTAATACGCCGTGGGTTGTCAGTTGCCATAATACATAAGCAGCGAGCGGAATGGCTGTACCGATTAACACGGCAATGCGAATTTTACGCATATTGGCATCAAGATAGGTGTTGATGCTTGCCATAATGACGTGGAAGCCAAAGGAGGTAAAGAAAATAGGAATGGCAGCGAGTACCAGTTTATTATCTTTAGGCAATGCTAATAGATTTGTCATTTGCGATTTAGGTAGCATCATTGCGAGTACAAAGGCGAAGGCGATTAATTTACCGATGAAAAGTACACGGGTAATGCTATCTACACCTTTTACACCAACCGCTACAAATGAACCAAAGAATAGCGTGAAAATTAACACGCCAATTTGGGAACGGTGTTCGCCTAGGCTATCGGGTAACAAACCTGAGATAACCGAACTTCCGCCTGTCATATAAGCCACTAATAGTGCATAAAGTAGGATTAACAAGCTGACAGTTGCTAATATGCGTCCGCCAATGCCAAAATATTGTTCGGCAAGGCTTGCCACTCCCACGTCTTTTTGTGGTGCGGTTTGATAGACTTCCATAAACAGCAAACCTGTGTAGGTAAGCAATAACCACAAGCCGATAAGCAAAGCCAATGTTGCACCGAAACCAATGCCTGCAGAGGTTAAGGGCATCGCTAACATTCCTGCGCCGATGGCAGTGCCAGCGATCATCAACGCACTGCCTAAGATTTTATTTTTCATTTAAACCTCAATAAAATTAACCAACAACAGCAGGTAATTTGCCTGCTTGAATTAAGAATGGCACACAAACAATAAGTACGCCGATAATTAATGCCACAATAAGTGATAATTTTCCACCTTTCACGCGATAGGCTAAATTAGGGTATTGCACGCGGCTTTTCCATACCATTGCAATAGGCAGCACTATAGCATAGAAGGCAAACATTTGACCAGCGTAGCCCAAGGCAGCAATAAAGCCTTTTGGATAGAATAATGAGAACGCAAGTGGGGGTAAAAAGGTCAATAAACCAAGGCTTATGCGATTAGTTCTTACATTTACACGGTTCAATAAGTCTTCTAAACATTCAAATAAACCCAGTGCAACGCCAAGGAAAGAGGTAATTAAAGCCAGTGCAGAGAAAATGCGAATCGCATTTGCGATAAACGCACTGCCTGTGATGGCTTCAGTTGCGGTAATTAAGCCGTTTAAGCTCGGATCTTTTTGGAGAATTTGCAAAAATTCAGTTTGGCTTAATACGCCGTGAGTAGTTAATTGCCACAATACATACGCCACTAATGGAATAAATGTACCGACTAAAATCGCAATTTTTAAGGCTTTTACATTGCCGTCTAGGTATTTATTTAAGCTAGGAATGGAGCCATGGAAACCAAAAGCGGTAAAGAAAATTGGGCTAGCTGAAATGATTAACGCGTTATCAATTGGCATCGCTAACAAATTTTCTACCGCCATTTTCGGCATAAGTAAAAATAATACGATGGCAAAGAACACGATTTTCGTGAAAAACAATATACGGTTTACTCGGTCAACACTGGTGGTGCCCATAATAATAAACACGCCAAAAAAAATCGTGAAAATGAGCACGGATAAGCTATCAAGTTGATTGCTATCTTGATTTAGCACCGAGGCTAAAACGGGGCTAAGAAGCGAACCGCCGCCTGACACATAAGCTGCAACTAGGGCGTAAAGAAAAATTAACAGCACGGCAGTGGAAACAATCCGTCCAAATTTGCCGTAATATTTTTCGGCGAGAGTGCCAATTCCCGCGTCAGGTTCAACGGTTTGATATAGCTCCACAAAGAGTAATGCACTAAAGGATAATAATAGCCATAGTCCGATTAAGAGAACCGCTGTCCAAGTAAAGCCAATGCCAGCCGAAGTCAATGGCATCGCTAACATTCCGCCGCCGATGGTTGTTCCTGCGACAATTAATGTACTACCTAATGTTTTGTTCATAGTTTACCTTCCAAGATGATTAAACATAGTGCATTGTAACCATAAAAAAATTATTTGTAACGCTTTTTTTACGCTGTTTAGAATAGTTTACGATTAGGATCTTTATTCTGGTGATATAATGGAAAGGCGAAGCGTATTTTAGTTGAAAATCTGCTCAAACCGCGGTTGAAAATCCAAGGGATTTTTTGACCGCGGTCTTTCTGATATGAGCAAGATAGGGTTGGAAATCGAGTTAACGGATTTTAGCCGATTTTTTTAACAGATTGACGAACGACTAATTCAGGCGTGAGATAGATACTTTCACGCATTTTTTGTTTTGAACTGATACGCTCAAACAGTATTTTTAATGCTTGTTCGCCCAATCGGTATTTGGATTGGTGAATGGTGGTCAGCGGTGGTGCATAAAATCTTGATGCGTGGATATTATCATAACCAATAATGGAGATATCGTCAGGCACGCGTAATCCTTTTTCGCTAATCACGGCAATCGCCCCCAATGCCATTACGTCATTACAACAAAACACAGCGGTGGGGTGTTCAGGCAAGGCGAGAATGCGATTCATACATTCATAGCCATCTTCTGGCTCAAAAAATCCTTCTTGTACCCAATCTGGATTTAAAGGTAAATTTGCTTCACGCAAGGCTTGCAGAAAGCCTTCATAGCGTGTTCGAGCGGTCGTTTTGGTTAGTTCGCCACAAATAATGCCGATTTTGCGATGTCCGTTTTCAATCAGATATTTTGTTGCTAAATAACCGCCCGTAAAACTATTGTCTTGAATAATATCCGTATTGCTGTTATTTGGGCCCCAATCCATCACCACCATAGGTAATTCACCGAAGTTTTGTAACAGATCTAAACTGTCAGCGGTGTATTCTGAACACATCACTAAAATACCGTCAACCCGTTTTTTAGCGAGCATATCAAGATGATTTTTAATTTTTTCAGGATTATTTTGGGTATTGCATAAAAATAAAGAATAACCTTGGCGGTAGCAATGTTCTTCTACCGCGTGGATAATTTCCGCAAAATAGGGGGCTTCACTGGTGGTAACAATCATTCCAATGGATTTGGTGGTGTTGACTTTCAAACTGCGTGCAACAGCACTTGGGGAATAATTTAAGTGTTTAATTGCTTCAAGTACGGTTTGTTTTGTTTCTTCTGCAACATGGCGAGTTTTGTTGATGACGTGTGAAACGGTGGTTGTTGATACCCCTGCCATTTTTGCCACATCTTTAATTGTTGCCATCGTTTTCTCCTACATAAATACGCGGCGCATTATAGCGGATTTTATGTAAATTTATCGTCATTAATGTAAAAAATTTGAATTTGTTCACATTTTTCTGAAACGAGAAAGTAGATTTTGGCAATCAGTCTTGCTAGAATAAAGGCACGTTAACTGCAAGGAGAAATAAAAATGAGTGATTTCGGTTACGCAATGATGATGGTTGTTCTATCATTAGGTATGGTTGTGGGTTTAGCTTCATTAATTTTTAGCTAAAATACAGATTAAAAAAAGACCGTGGTTTTCTGCGGTCTTTTTATTTGTCATTTTTATTTAAGCGTCTGAATCAGGATTATCTTTTCTTAAAATATCTTCTTCACTGAGCGAAAGTAAGCGTGAAATTGCGTTACGATAGGAAATCTCTAAACTTTCTCGGCTCGTTGCTAGCACGCCTTGATCGATCAAAAATCCGTCATTAACGTCATATACCCAGCCGTGCAAGGATAATTTTTTACCCCGTTTCCATGCGGATTGAATGATTGATGAACGCCCTAGGTTATAGACTTGTTCGGCGACATTAATTTTAGTTAGCATATCAGCACGGCGTTCAGGCGAGAGCTGACCGAGCAAATGGCTATGCTTAAACCAAATATCACGAATGTGGAGTAGCCAGTTGTTGATTAACCCAAGATCTTGGTTCTCCATTGCAGCTCGGATACCCCCGCAGTTTGTATGTCCACAAATGATAATGTGTTCAATATCAAGCACATCCACGCCATATTGCACAACCGATAAGCAGTTGAGATCGGTATGAATAACTTGATTGGCAACGTTACGGTGTACGAATAATTCCCCTGGGCCTAAATTTGTCAGTTTTTCTGCTGGCACACGGCTGTCGGAGCAACCAATCCATAAATAGCTTGGGGTTTGGTGTTCTGCAAGCTCTTGAAAGTAAGAGGAATTTTCTTCTTTCATTCGGATTGCCCAACTTTGATTGTTGGCAAATAATTGTTCAATTTTTTTCATAGTAGTACACCGCCTTAAAGTTCAAAAGGCACGTAGTATAACGGAAAGTGGCATAAATTGACAGTTCAATTCCCGATAGCCCAATTTATCCAAAAAATGCCTAAATTTTTGACCGCGGTTTTTGCTATTTATTTTGAATGTAAATTACTTCCATTTATTTCAGCTATTTTGTCGCTTATTGGCGAGCTAAGCGTAGATTGCGTGGCACAGGCTCAAAATTTGAGCGGAATGGGTTAATATCCAAGCCACCACGTCGGGTATAACGGGCATAAATGGTTAATTTTTCAGGCTGAGCAAAATGCAAAATATCACAAAAAATGCGTTCAACGCATTGTTCGTGAAATTCGTTATGTTGACGGAAAGAAACGATATAACGCAAAAGTTTTTCCCGATCAATTTGTTTGCCAATATAATGAATTTGCACCGTTCCCCAATCAGGTTGATTCGTGATTAAACAGTTTGATTTCAGCAAATGGCTAACTAACGTTTCTTCAACTTGATTCGACGCGGTGCATTGTTGTAACACATTAGGATTAAATTGATAATCAGTAATACGAATATCTTGTTCATCAATACAAATGCCATTAAGTTGTTCAATCGCTTGGGATTGATAATAAGACAACGGATTTAATTGCACCTTGACGTCACCCTTCGCGCATTGAGCAAGATCCCGTTCAATATGCTGTGCCACATCGGCAAAACTAGCAAAGTTGCTTTGATTAAAGCTATTTAGATACAGTTTAAAACTTTTAGATTCAATTAAATTTTCACTGCGGTAATCAATTTGCACATCGGCAATTGCAACCTGTGGTAAGCCATTTAGGTTGAGCCAAGAAATTTCGTAAGCTGTCCAAATATCCGCCCCGTAATAAAAAGGTTGTTCGTGGGTAATGCCTAAATCATCACGGTTTAATTTACGTGGGACGGGTTGTAATAAATTGGAGTTATATTGTGATTGATACTGGGTTTGTTGACCAAGTTTGAGATAGGTCAAACTCTTATCATTATATTTCATTTATTTATATCCTATTGTTTTGCTTGAATTTATTCTACTTATGTATCATTTCCGAGTTTTAATTAAATAAACAATAAATAAAGTAAAATTTTATTGAAAAAAGAATAATTTATATTTTATTGAGCTTTTGCTTTTTGCTCAACAGATAATTTTTATTTAAGCAGAATTTTGTATAATAAGGGCGTTAAGCGGTTTAATTTTATCTTTAACTTATTAATTTGACATAATAAATTTTATTTAAGGAGAATGTTATGACAAAAACAAGAAAAGAAGTTGATTTATTGGGCGAACGTGATGTGCCATCTGATGCCTATTGGGGAATTCATACTTTGCGTGCAATTGAGAATTTTAATATTTCCAAAGTAACCATTTCAGATGTGCCAGAATTTGTTAAAGGGATGGTGATGGTAAAAAAAGCCGCGGCATTGGCTAATGGCGAGCTGGGTGCAATTTCAAAGGATATTTCTCAAGCAATTGTCAAAGCCTGCGATGAAATTTTGACCGCGGGAAAATGCTTGGATCAATTTCCATCTGATGTGTATCAAGGCGGTGCGGGTACGTCGGTAAATATGAATACCAATGAAGTTGTGGCTAATTTAGCCCTTGAAATATTGGGACACAAAAAAGGCGAGTATCAATATTTAGATCCAATGGATCACGTTAACGCGAGCCAATCAACTAATGACGCTTATCCTACAGGTTTTCGCATTGCGGTTTATCGCAGCATTGTTAAATTGATTGATAATATTGATTATTTGAAACAGGCTTTTGATCGCAAAGCGATTGAATTTACGAAGGTTTTAAAAATGGGGCGTACGCAATTACAAGATGCGGTGCCAATGACCTTAGGGCAAGAATTTAAAGCCTTTTCAGTGTTACTTGAAGAAGAAATCCGCAATTTAAAACGAACCGCGGAGTTATTGCTTGAAGTCAATTTAGGGGCGACGGCAATCGGAACGGGGTTAAATACACCGCAAGGTTATGTGCCACTGGTGGTCAATTATCTTTCTCAAGTCACAGGTTTATCTTGTGTGCCAGCGGAAAATCTCATTGAAGCCACGTCAGATTGCGGAGCTTATGTGATGGTTCACAGTGCATTGAAACGAACTGCGGTCAAATTATCCAAAGTTTGTAATGATTTACGGTTGCTTTCTTCAGGTCCTCGTGCGGGTTTAAATGAAATTAATCTGCCTGAATTGCAAGCAGGATCATCAATTATGCCAGCGAAAGTGAATCCTGTCGTGCCAGAAGTGGTGAATCAAGTCTGTTTTAAAGTTATTGGCAATGATACCACAGTTACGTTAGCTGCCGAAGCTGGTCAATTACAACTTAATGTCATGGAACCGGTGATCGGTCAAGCGATGTTTGAGAGTATTGAGCTTTTAAGTAATGCTTGTGTGAATTTACGCGATAAGTGTATTGATGGCATTACCGCAAATGAAGACGTGTGCAGAAACTTTGTGCTTAATTCAATCGGGATTATTACGTATCTTAACCCATTTATTGGGCATCACAATGGCGATGTGATTGGAAAAATCTGTGCACAAACAGGGCGAAGTGTGCGTGATGTCGTGCTAGAGAAAGGTTTATTAACTGCAGAACAACTGGATGATATTTTATCAGTAGAAAATCTGATGAATCCAACCTATAAAGCGGCATTACAAAAATAGTATTAGCCTTTTATTGTACTCATTGAACTAAACCGCGGTCAAAAAAACGTTTGAATTTTTGACCGCGGTTTTGATCGTTGTGGCGGATGAGATAGCCCCGATTGCTCGGTTTATTAATGTACCTAATTATGCTAGAATAGGGCGATTTTTATAGTTTGTTACTTAGGGTGAATATGAAAGCCAGTATTATTAGTAAATTGGATAGTTTAAATGAGCGACACGAAGAGTTAGAAGCGTTGCTCGGCGATGCGTCGGTGATAAGTGATCAAGAGAAATTTCGGGCGTATTCTAAAGAATATGCGCAACTTGAAGATGTTGTAAAATGCTTTGCACGTTGGAAGCAACTCAATTCAAATATGCAAGAAGCAGAAATTTTGCTTGATGATCCGAGTATGCGTGAAATGGCAGAAGAAGAAATTGCACAATGTAAAAGCGATTTAGAAGAGATTGAAAATCAGTTGCAAATTCTGTTGTTGCCGAAAGATCCTAATGATGAATATAACTGTTATTTAGAAATTCGTGCTGGAACAGGTGGCGATGAAGCGGGCATTTTTGCGGGGGATTTATTCCGTATGTATAGCCGTTATGCCGAAGGCAAACGCTGGCGTATTGAAACCCTGAGTGCTAATGAAAGTGAGCAGGGCGGATTTAAAGAAATTATTGTTAAAGTCAGTGGCGAAGGTGTGTATGGTCAGCTTAAATTTGAATCGGGTGGTCATCGTGTGCAACGTGTCCCAAAAACCGAATCACAAGGGCGAATTCATACTTCAGCTTGTACCGTTGCGGTGATGCCTGAATTGCCAGAAAGTGAAATGCCAGAAATTAATCCGACTGATTTACGCATTGATACTTATCGTTCATCAGGGGCGGGCGGTCAGCACGTTAATACAACGGACTCTGCGGTGCGAATTACCCATATCCCAACGGGGATTGTGGTCGAGTGCCAAGATGAACGTTCACAACATAAGAACAAAGCCAAAGCCTTATCTGTGTTAGCGTCACGTATTGTACAAGCGGAACAAGAACGTCAAATGCAAGAACAAGCGGATACACGCCGTAATCTGTTGGGGTCAGGTGATCGGTCTGATAAAATCCGCACCTATAACTATCCGCAAGGGCGAGTAACCGATCATCGTATTAATTTAACCCTTTATCGTTTAGATGAAGTGATGAACGGGAAAATTGATGAACTTATTCAGCCGATCATTACGGAATATCAAGCGGATCAGCTTGCAATGTTGTCTGAACAAAATTAAAGGATTAAATCCCTAAACGTGATTAAGGGATTTTTTATGAAAGGACGCTATGTCGCTTACTTATCAACAATGGTTGCAATTTGCACAACAACGCTTAGCACAGAATCAGCATAAGGATCCTTATTTAGAGAGCAAAACTGATGCAAGATTATTGCTCTGTCAGGCTACGGGGCGAGATCGAGCAAGTCTTATTGCCAATGAAGCGCAATGCTTATCCGAGAAGGAATTATGCCAACTGGATTTATGGCTTGAACGACGTTGTCAAGGCGAACCGATGGCGTATATTTTGGGAAAAGTGGGCTTTTGGAATTTGACCTTAAAGGTTTCGGCAGATACGCTCATTCCCCGTCCTGATACTGAAATTCTTGTGGAACAAGCCGTTCAGTTATTAGCAGAAAAATTAGAGAAATCGGAACAGTCGGTGATTAGTGTACTAGATTTAGGTACAGGAACAGGCGCTATTGCCTTGAGTATCTATGCGGAATGTCAACCACTGGCACAAAAATCTAACAAAACCTTGCAAGTGATTGGTGTTGATCGGGTATTGGGAGCGGTAAAATTAGCCGAAAAAAATGTCGAAGCTAATCAGTTGAATAATGTCCGTTTTTATCAAAGTGATTGGTTTAGTGCATTAGCTAATCAACAATTTGATTTAATTGTTAGCAATCCCCCTTATATTGATAAAAATGATCCCCATCTACAGCAAGGCGATGTACGATTTGAACCATTAAGTGCATTAGTGGCAGAAGACCAAGGCTATGCAGATTTACGTTTTATTGTAGAGCAAGCACCTAATTACTTGAAAGATGAGGGCTATTTATTGTTGGAACACGGTTGGCAGCAAGGCGAAAAGCTAAGAGCATTATTCTTAAAGCACGGCTATAAACAAGTTAGAACAGTACAAGATTATGGCGCAAATGAGCGTGTAACAATGGGAAATTATTAGGATAAAATGAAGAAAACAAGTTATTTGCAAAAATGTTTATATTTAAGTTGCGAACAACTGTATTTGTTGACTTGCGATGAGCATAGCCACGGCTTGCCGTCTATACGTACAAGCTTTGGGGCATTGACACGTAAGGCGCGTAAGATTATCCAACCCGACGGGGAAATCAAATCTAATATCCATCAACTTTTACAGCTAGTTTATGGTGATTGGGATTTTGAAAGTGACCCCGAACTGGCGATGCATCCAAATGGTTTCGCATTAGATTTTATGTTACACAATAAAATGGGGTCGCCCTACACATTGGCAGCTTTAGTATTGTATCTAGCAGATAAACTGGCATTGCCATTGTATCCCGTTTTATTTGTGGATGAGCTTATTTTACGTGCGCAAGTGGGAGCCGAAGTAGCTTTTATCGATCCTTGGAATGGGCAATATTTATCTGATAAAGATTTACAGGTTCGTTTAGAAGGTATGCTCGGTTTTGGTTTTGAACTCAATCAAGACTATTTAGCAATTTGTAGTGCGGATAAATTATGCGATCATTTTTATGCACGGGCACGTCAAGCCCTGATGTTTAATGGACTTATTTTGGAAGCCTATAAATTAGTTGAATATCAATTAGCACTTCAACCTGCGGATTTTAATCTATTGCGTGATCGTGCCTTTGTGTTATTACAAATGGGGGTATTGCATAGTGCCGAAAAAGATTTTTTACGCTTGCTTGAGATGTCTGGCGAGAGTACCGATCAAAAAAATACCGAAATTCTTGCAGGGCTAGCGGCATTGCGTTTTGAACTTGCAGGACAAACTCATCATTATCAACTTCATTAAGGAATTTATATGAAAAATAAAATAGTAAATATTGGTACAATTCAAGTTGCCAATGATAAGCCGTTTGTACTATTTGGCGGAATGAACGTGCTAGAAAGTCGTGATATGGCAATGCAAGTGTGCGAACGCTATGTGGAAGTCACCCAGAAACTCAATGTGCCTTATGTGTTTAAGGCATCTTTTGATAAAGCGAATCGTTCATCGATCCATTCTTATCGTGGACCAGGGATGGAAGAAGGGTTGAAAATCTTCCAAGAATTGAAAGAGACTTTTGGCGTAAGAATAATCACTGATGTACACGAAATCTACCAATGTCAACCTGTTGCTGAAGTGGTGGATGTTATTCAACTACCTGCCTTTTTAGCACGCCAAACGGATTTAGTTGAAGCGATGGCGAGAACGGGTGCGGTAATCAATGTGAAAAAGCCGCAATTTTTAAGCCCTGGTCAAATGGGCAATATTGTGGAAAAAATCGCAGAATGTGGCAATGATCAAGTGATTTTATGCGATCGTGGTACCAATTTTGGCTATGACAATTTGATCGTTGATATGCTTGGTTTTAGTGTGATGAAAAACGTATCCAAAGGTAGCCCTGTTATTTTTGATGTGACGCATTCATTACAATGTCGCGATCCGTTCGGTGCGGCATCAAGCGGTCGCCGTGCGCAGGTTACTGAGCTTGCTCGTTCAGGTTTAGCAGTGGGGATCGCAGGGCTATTCCTTGAGGCTCATCCAAACCCAAATAGTGCGAAGTGCGATGGCCCGTCAGCCTTACCACTCAATGCTCTTGAAGGCTTTGTTAGCCAAATGAAAGCGATAGATGATTTAGTGAAATCCTTCCCAGAAATTGACACTTCAAAATAACCTCAAACCGCGGTCAAAAATTCAAGCGTTTTTTTGACCGCGGTTTAAACCATTCTATAAAATATCAGTCTGCCAATTAGGCATTTAAATCATCCTTTTCTTTCATTTTTAGGTATATTATTTGACGAAATATGTAGTTAGGCGTATGTTATTTAAGGACATTTAGTCATTATCATTCTCGTTGTATGAGAATATAAAATGTGTGAAATCATCCACTTAATTTATTTATGCTTAAAAGGAGGCAAAACCGATGGCTGAAAAAATTATTTTAGATTGCGATCCTGGACATGATGATGCAATCGCAATGCTATTAGCCCACGCTAGCCCTGAAATTGAGCTATTAGGGGTGACAACGGTTGTGGGAAACCAAACCTTAGAGAAAGTTACCCGTAATGCTCAAGCGGTCGCCACAATGATTGGTATGTATGATGTGCCGATTATACCAGGTTGCTCTCGCCCACTTGTGCGGAATATTGAAGTGGCAGAAAGTATCCACGGAGAATCGGGTTTAGAAGGAGTGGAATTACCCGAACCAAAAGTAGAGAGTGAGCAAATGCACGCGGTGGATTTTATCATTCAAACTATTATGGCAAGCCCACCGAAAACCATTACCTTAGTGCCGACGGGTGCATTAACCAATATTGCCCTAGCTGTTCGCAAAGAGCCTAGAATTGTGGAACGCGTTAAAAAAGTTGTTTTGATGGGCGGCGGATATCACGAAGGAAACTGGAGTGCAGTAGCTGAATTTAATATTAAAATTGATCCTGAAGCGGCATATATTGTTTTTAATGAAGCTTGGGATGTATTGATGGTCGGGTTAGATTTAACCCATCAAGCCTTAGCAACCGATGAAGTCGTTGAAAATATTAGAAAAATCAATACTAAACCTGCACAATTTTTTGTGGATTTGTTGGCTTTCTTTAAACAGGCTTATAAAGAAAGCCAAGGGTTTGATTATCCACCTGTGCACGATCCTTGTACCGTCGCATATTTAATTGATCCTACCGTGTTTACGACAAAGCGAGTGCCTGTCAATATTGAATTGCAGGGGGCGTTAACCTTGGGGATGACGGTGGCTGATTTCCGTTGGCCAATCCCTGAAGATTGCCATACTAGCGTTGCGGTTAAATTGGATCATCCTAAATTTTGGGGATTAATTTATCGTGCATTAAGATTAATTGGCGATCCGAAATAAAATAATGAGAGGAAACCGCTGTCAAAATTTTGAACATTTTTTGATCGAGGCTTTATAATTTGATAGCGAGTTTAATCTAACGGAAACGCCAAAAAATCAATCAACTGCGGTCAAAATTTCATTTGTTTTCTGACCGCGGTTTTGTCCTTTTTAAATGTTATGGCGTTATGGTTTGGATTAATGCCGATAAATCCCCTTGAAAATGTTCTTGTTGTGCCATTAGGGTGATGTCTTGCAAATTATGTTGACGTGCGTTATAGACGACTACAATGCTAGTATCGCCCGCTTGCAAAAAATGCTGTTCGCCAAATTCAGTATAACGGGTTGCACCAATGCTGATAATCGCTTGGGTCGGGTAATTGGCTTGCGCTAGAAGTTCAGAAATATTATTCATTGGCCCTTCATCTTTTTGATTGTTCATTCGATCAATAATCCAATCCAGTAATTTTTGATGAAAATAATTATAGCCTAAGGCAGGGCTGTCAATACCATATTGGTTAAGTTGTTGATTTCTTTTGTGAAAGCAAACAATGTGGTATTGATCGAGTGTACCATTCAAATTGAAATGATCTAATGGAATGTGTGTCGCTGAAATGCCCTTTGAATTTGCTCCCCAATTCTTTTTCTCGCTAATTTTCTTGGCATTTGGACGGCGAATTGAGCAATCATTGTAGGCAGCAAAATGGGTTGGCGTGAGTTTAACCACGCGGTTTTGTTGATACTTAATTTGGCAAATCAGGGCGATTTCAGGCTCAATTTGAAGATTGTCGGCATCTTTGGGGCATTGAATGCGATCCGAAGATAAGGGGTGGCAGTTTAAAAAGGTGGTTTCATTACTTAGATGAGAACTCGGCACATAAAAGGGGAAAATGGCTTTGGGCTGAATATCATCTGCGGTTTTTACGTTGGCAAAATCAGCCGCTTCGCCTGCTTGTTCAAGATGACCAGCAAAGTTGCCTGCCACGCCAAGCCCAATAAAATGTTGCATAATCGCTCCTTGTTAAGAAGAATGAATTTCATCGGGATAAAACATTGCTTTGCCGTTGATTTGTAACGGCAATTTATCGCCAACGTGAAATTCGTGTAAATAAGGTTGTTCTAGTTGAATAGTAATTTGGTTTACGTTGAGTGTAAACAGACTTGTTTTCCCTTTAGGCTGAATCGCGATAATTTCGGCATAGATTGCATTGGGCGTTGCTTGTGTGCATAGCTGAAACTGTTCTGGACGCAGTAATAACTGACCTTGCGTTGTATGGCGTTTGGCGACAGGATGAACTGGCACCATACCTAAGGCACATTGTGCTTGTGGTGTTTGCGATGAGTTAAGCAATTTCGCGGTTAAAATTATGCTATCACCTAAAAATTGTGCGGCGGTTAAGTTTTGTGGTTGCCAATAACTTTCTTGCACATTGGCAAGTTGCACAATTTCGCCATTTATTATGACCGCGATCTTGTCGGCATAGCACAGTGCTTCGTCACAATCGTGGGTAACAAAAATAGCGGATTTTTGGCTCGCCCGTAAGGCGTTGAGCATATCGGTGCGGATTTGTTGACGTAAATGTTCATCTAAGGCACTAAAGGGTTCATCCAGTAAAATTAAATCGGGATCAGGTGTAAGTGCACGAGCGAGTGCTACTCGTTGTTGTTGACCGCCTGAGAGCTGATGTGGCATTCGATCTGCGAGATCTGTAATACCCGTGAGTTGCATCATTTGTTTGATCCGTTCTTGTTCCGCGGGTTTGTTTCCTTTGCCATCGCCTAGCCCATAAGCAATGTTGCGATAGACATTAAAATGCGGAAATAATACGCCTTCTTGTACGACATAACCTAATTTGCGTTGTTCGGTAGGGATATGCAAATTTTGCCCAACAATTTGGCGTTGTTGTAACCAAATTTCGCCACGATCGGCTTTCTCAAATCCTGCGATTGTGCGTAATAAGGTGGTTTTGCCACAACCTGAAGCGCCCAGTAGAAATAAAATTTCCCCTTTTTGTAGGGTAAGATTAATTGCCTTTAAGATCGGCGTTTGATTAAAGGTTTTATCCAGTTGTTGAATGTGTAAAATGGGTTTGTTCATTTGAAAGCATATTTTTTCAATAAAAAGACAGGAATACCTGAAAATAGAATGAGCATAATAGCATAGGGCGTAGCAGCGGCATATTTCGCATCGCTTGTGTATTCCCAAACGGCTGTGGATAGGGTTTTGATGTCATTGGGTGTGAGTAATAATGTCGCGGTCAATTCTTTCATTAAATTTAAGAAAACGAGTGAAAATGCCGCCGCGATCCCTGGCAACATCGCAGGCACAATGATTGTTCTAAAAATATAAAATGAGTTACGCCCTAAGGTTTTACCGACATTCTCCATTGCTATGGGGAGTTGTTCTAAATTGGCACGGAGTGTTGTTTGTGCCATTGGTAGATATAACATTAAGTAAGCCAAAAGCACTAGAATAAAGGTTTGGTAAATCGGGCGAGCATAATTAATGCCAAAATAGATCAAAGCTAGTGCGATAACCAGACCTGGTACAGCGTGCAAGATATAGGGCAAACGCTCAATTATTCGGGTGAGTCGGCTTGGGTAACGAATGGCAGCCCAAACCAAGGGAAAGGCACATAGCACAGCTAATATTGCACCTAGGGCAGAGAACAAGATTGAATGGCTTAATGCATCTGCAAAGGATAGCCAATCCCATCCTTCTTGTGCAGACGATCCGACACTCAGCCAATATAAAAGCATAATTACGGGGATGCCAATGCTGAGTAAAAACAGCGTGCTGAAAAAAAGTACCGCACCGATTTGCCCGTAAATGGTTAAGGGTTTAACGGGATAAGGACGGTTTACCCCTTTCCCTTGAAATGAAAGGGCGGTTTTTCCGCGGAATTGGCTTTCAGCTATCAGCAAGAGTAAACAAATACTTAATAACACCGCAGAGAGTAAGGCGGCGGTATTATTGTCAAAGGACATTTCATATTCTTGGAAAATTGCGGTCGTAAAAGTTTGATAATTTAAAATGGCAACGGCACCAAATTCAATGAGCATATGTAATGCAATTAACAAAATACTGCTACCGATTGCAGGTTTTAATTGCGGGAAAATGGCGTGCCAAAAGGTATAAATTCGGTTTTTTCCAAGGGATAAACTGACTTCTTCTAAAGAACGATCTAATCGTTTTAAGGTGGCGGTAACAGGTAAATAAGCTAAGGGAAGGCTACTTAACGTCATAATCAGGATTGCACCAAACATGCCTTCCATCCGAAAGGTCAAGCTGATCCACGTAAAACAGCTAACAAACGCAGGAATGCAAAGGGGAAGGCTCATACTGATTTGAAAAAAGCGTTTGCCACAAAATTGATAGCGTTCAAGCAAAAAAGCACATCCGATACCAATGACTACCGAAAAAAAAGTAACACCAACCATTAAAATCAAGGTATGGGAAAGCAATTCCCACATTCTTGGTCGTAACAGCAGTTCAAGGGAACGTATCCAACCCACGTTGGCTGTGCGTAAAATCACATATAAAAATGGTAAAATTAAAGGCAAGCTAATCAGAATAATCAGTGTAGTAAGCCAAAAAGGCGAGCGTTTAGCCATAAAAATATCGTGATTTTGATCCGCAGTTTTGAGAAAAAAGGGGCAAATGCCCCTTAGCGTTGTGAAATTATTTCAAGCCAGCTTGTTCAATTAATGCTTTCGCTGCATCTTTATCCGCTGCAGTGGTTGTGCTGACTTCAGGTGCTTGTAATTCATCATAAGGCATCATATTAAATGATGATTTCACACCTTTATGCAATGGGTATTCGGCACGCACCGCAACAAGGGCTTCTTGTCCTTTTTTAGACGCCATAAATTCAACGAATTTTTGTGCTTCTGCTTTATTTTTTGAACCTTTTAATACGGCTGCACCTGAATAAGTGACTAACGCACCAGGATCTTGATGACGGATAAAATAAAGTTTAGAGTGCAAGTTATTTTCGCCTTTCTCGCGTGCTAAACCGTACCAATAATAGTTGTTAATTAATGCCGCAGGCACTTCACCGTTTTCAACGGCTTGTAATGCAACGATATTTTTAGCATAAAGTTTACCGTTTTCTTTCAAGCCTTTAAGCCAATTCAGTGCGACATCTTGACCTTTTAATTTAGTAATCGCAATGACTTGTTCTAAGAACGCACCTGAGGTTGGCACATAACCAATTTTATCTTTCCATTTTGGGGTTGCGTAGTCTAATACGGATTTTTCCATATCTTTATCAGATAATTTATTTTTATCATAGACCACAACACGGGCACGACCGCTTAAGGCAATCCAATCTTTATTTGGAGCGGTTGGCACGCCTTTTTGTGCAGTTTGTTGAATGGTACTTTCTGGTAACGGTTCTAATAATCCGTCAGCGGATAAGCTGACTAATGGGGTAATTTGTTCGCTATAATAGACGTCTGCTGGGGTTTTATCGCCTTCTTCTTTTAATTGCCCTGCAAGTTGTTCGCCTTTGCCACTGTTGATGGTGACTTTAATTCCCGTTTCTTTCGTAAAGGCATCAGCCACGGCTTTAGCGGCTTCTTTGTGCTGACCATTGTAGAGAGTGATGTCTGCATTAGCGAAAGCGGAGAACGCGAGCGTTGCAGCAAGAAGGGAAAGTTTGAACTTCATAAATGCTCCTTTATAGTGATGTTGATAATTGCGATATGTAAAGATGAAGTGGGCTTCATTCTTACATTTGCTCAAATAACGTAAAACGGTAAATATGTTAAAGCAAGTTTAATTTTAATGCAAATAATTCTCTTTTATTTTCAATTATTAGAAAAGTATTGGTTGCTATAAGGAAATGGATAAGAGAAACAATAAAGTGGAATAGTTATATCGTGTTTATTGGGCTAAACCGCGGTCAGAATTTGCTTGGTTTTTGGCTAGAAAAAGCGTTTTTAATAGATTGAAAGTAACTTCACTTGCAATGCAAAATGGTTAGATTGAGCGAAAACCGCGGTCAAAAATGCCGTTGATTTTAGGCTTGTTTATCAAAAATACCCTTTTATCAAGGGTATTTTTCTGGATTATTTATTATGAGGATTGCGGGTGTTTGAACCAGAGAGATTACGCATTAACAATGCATAATTCAAATCAATATCTTGTGGCACATCTAAAAAGACAAAATGTCCATCGCCTAAACCTGCTTCAACCTCTTGATCCTTACGATTGAGCATCCGATTGATCTTGAACACAATGTTACCTTTCGGTGTCATCATTTCCACTTCATCACCGAGTAAAAATTTATTTTTTACTGCTACTTCCGCCATCCCTTGTGTATTGCGATGACCCGTAAATTCGCCAACAAATTGCTGTTGATCGGAAATAGAATAACCGTAGTCATAATTTTGATATTCATCGTGAGTATGACGGCGTAAAAAGCCTTCGGTGTAACCACGGTGGGCAAGGCTTTCTAAGGTGCTGAGCAAGCTTTCATCAAAAGGTTTGCCTGCTGCCGCATCATCAATCGCTTTGCGATACACTTGGGCGGTGCGAGCACAATAGTAAAAGGATTTGGTTCGCCCTTCAATTTTTAAGGAATGCACGCCCAGTTGCGTTAAGCGTTCAACGTGTTGAACCGCACGCAAGTCTTTGGAATTCATAATGTAAGTGCCGTGTTCATCTTCAAACGCGGTCATTTGTTCATCGGGTTTTTGGCTTTCCGCTAAGAGAAAAACTTTATCGGTCGTCGTGCCTTCGCCTAAGGTTGGAGCAACATTTTTGATTGCAATTTGTTGTTCAGGATCGATTGTTGGAAGGATATTGCCCACCTCATCAATCTTGCCTTCTTGAACTTGGTATTCCCAACGGCAAGCGTTGGTACAAGTACCTTGGTTAGGATCACGTTTATTAATATAGCCTGATAATAAACAGCGTCCTGAATATGCCATACACAATGCACCGTGTACAAAAATTTCAAGCTCCATTTCTGGCACTTGCTGACGGATCTCAGCAATTTCATCAATGGATAATTCACGCGATAGGATCACACGGGTTAAGCCCATTTGTTGCCAAAATTTCACGGTTGCCCAATTCACCGCATTGGCTTGAACAGAAAGATGAATATCCATTTGCGGAAAATGTTCACGAACGAGCATAATTAAACCGGGATCCGACATAATCAGAGCATCGGGCTGCATATCGACAACGGCTTGCAGATCTTTTACAAAAGTTTTTAATTTGGAATTGTGGGGGGCGATATTTACAACCACATAGAATTTTTTGCCTAAGGCGTGGGCTTCATCAATCCCAATTTTTAAATTCGCGTGATTAAATTCATTATTGCGTACGCGTAAACTATAACGTGGCTGTCCTGCGTAAACGGCATCTGCACCATAGGCAAAAGCGTAACGCATATTTTTTAACGAACCTGCTGGTGAAAGCAGTTCGGGTTTAAATGTTGTCATAAATTTCTCTCTGATGTCAGGTCAGTAACTTACCGCGGTAAGTCGTTAGGAATGCGTATTGTAGGCAGATTTTGTGATTTGTAAAGGAATGCATATCAAAACCGCGGTCAAAAAAACGATTATTTTTACGTTTTAATTAGATATTCTCAAAATAAATAGTATTTTTTTTAAATGATGTCTAGTTTTTGTAGGAAAATTTTATCTTATTCATTAAAATGATAGTAATTTGTTAAGATATCGTTAGAATGCAAACTTGGATTAATCATTATTTTATAAAGGTGAACAATGTTAAGCGATTTTGTGAGCAAGTTTGAACAAGGGTTACAATGGATTGTGGATAATTGCAATGGTCCATTATGGGATGTCACGGTAATTGTTTTATTAGGAGTTGGCTTATTTTTTACGATTTCAACGGGGTTGGTGCAATTACGTTTATTTCCACAAAGTTTACGAGAAATGTGGTTTGGACGAACAAGCTCAGGCAATAGCGATAGCTTAACTCCATTTCAGGCGTTTGCAACGGGCTTAGCTAGCCGTGTTGGCGTGGGCAATATTGGCGGGGTTGCAACGGCGATTGCGTTAGGCGGCCCTGGTGCAGTGTTTTGGATGTGGATTACTGCATTAATCGGGATGTCAAGTGCTTTGGCGGAATCTAGTTTGGCACAATTATTTAAAGTGAAAGATAAAGACGGTAGCTACCGTGGTGGGCCTGCCTATTATATTACACAAGGTTTACGTGCACCTTGGTTAGCCGTTGCCTTTGCGATTGCGTTAATCTTTACTTTTGGTTTTGCCTTTAATGCAGTGCAAGCGAACTCGATTGTTGAAGCAACACATAATGCATGGCAATGGGATCCTCAATATGTTGGTATCGGTTTAGTTGTCCTTACCGCATTGATTATTTTCGGCGGCGTAAAACGTATCGGGCAAGTATCTTCTTATTTAGTTCCTGTGATGGCACTGTTTTATTTGATTATGGCAGTGATCATTTTCTTTATGCATTTAAATAAAGTTCCTGCAGTAATTAGTTTAATCGTAAGCAGTGCTTTTGATTTTTCTGCGATGGCAGGCGGTATCTTTGGTGCAATGTTCTCGCAAGCGATGATTATGGGGATCAAACGTGGTTTGTTCTCTAATGAAGCGGGGATGGGATCGGCGCCAAATGCTGCTGCCAGTGCTGAAGTTAAGCACCCATTAAATCAGGGTTTAATTCAAATGCTTGGCGTGTTTGTGGATACCATTGTAGTATGTACTTGTACCGCGGTCATTATTTTATTATCCGATAATTATGGTGGCGAAACCTTAAAAGGTATTTCCTTAACTCAAAATGCATTGCAATTTCACGTTGGCGAATTTGGAGTGCATTTCCTTGCCTTTATTTTGTTTTTATTTGCTTTCTCATCAATTGTCGGCAACTACGCCTATGCAGAAAGTAATATTCGTTTCCTACGCAACCGCCCTTGGTTAGTATTCGGTTTCCGCCTTATTGTGCTATTTTTCGTGTACTTCGGTTCGGTCAACTCTGGCACAGTGGTATGGGATTTTGCCGATACGGTAATGGCAACAATGGCATTAATCAACTTGATTGCGATTGTGTTACTTGCACCAATCGTGTGGTTATTGATTAAAGATTTCCAAAAACAATTAAAAGCAGGGGTGAAAGAGCCTGAGTTTAAAGTAGAAAACTATCCGCAATTAAAACATCGTGGCTTAGACCATCGTCTGTGGAAATAAAATTAACCTAACTTTTATAAAAACCGCGGTCAAAAAACGATTGAAATTTTGACCGCGGTTTTTTATTTTGGTATACAACGTTATAAATAAAAAGGCGATGAAGAGCAGTTCATCGCCTTTTTAATTAATTAGGGCTTTAACTTAAACCAATAAATAAGCCTGCAATGGTTGCACTAGTTAGGTTAGATAAAGTTGCTGCCAGTAAGGCACGGAAGCCTAAGCGAGATATTTCACTGGTGCGTTCAGGGGCAACGGCACTGAATGCTCCGACAATCACGCCAATCGAGCCGAAATTGGCAAAGCCACATAATGCAAAGCAGATGATGGCAACGGTTTTGGGATCAAGTGCATCTAATCCTTCTTTTAAATAAGGAGAAAAATTGAGATATGCCACAAATTCGTTGATTGCCAATTTTTGTCCGATAAAACTGCCTGCAAGTGAGGCGTGTTCACTACTCACGCCCATTAGATAGGCTAATGGCGAAAATAGATAGCCGAGCAAACTCTCTAAACTGGATTCTTGACCGAATAAATGGGCTACGCCAGAGATAATGCCGTTAATCAATGCAATTAATCCGACAAAAACCATCACCACTGTGCCGACCCCTACCGCAATGCGTAAGCCAATCATTGCACCAGATGCGGTGGCTTCAATGATGCTCACAGGTTTTTTCTCGCCAAAGATCATTTCTTTAAATTCAACTTGGCTTGGTTCGGTCGCAGGGCGGATTAAACGTGCGAATAAAATCCCGCCAGGGATTGCCATTAAAGAAGCGGCAAGCAAGTATTCAATCGGTACGCCTAGTCCTGCATAACCTACTAACATTGAACCCGCGATAGATGCCATTCCGCTACACATTACCGTAAATAATTCATTGCGGTTCATTTTGTGAATAAATGGACGAGTTACCGCTGGGATTTCATTTTGCCCCAAGAAAATGGTTGTCACTGCAACAAAGGATTCCACTTTACTGATATTTAATGCTTTTTGGAAAATGCTGCCCAAAATATTGATGAGCCATTTCATCACACCAATATAGTATAAAATGGAAATTAATGCAGTCACGAACACAATGATTGGTAAGACACGAAAGGCAAAAACAAAGCCTGAACCGTCAAAAACTTTGTCCATTTTGGGCCCAACTAAAACGCCAAATAGGAAATTAACCCCTGAATCACCGTAAGCAATGACTTGGTTGATGCCGTCAGCAATGGTATGAATGAGGTTTTTTCCGAATGGCACATAAAGCATAAATGCCCCAAGGACGATTTGTAATAATAATGCCGAGCCAACGGTACGAATGCTGATTTGGCGACGGTTGACTGAAAAGATAAAGCCGATCAGTATCAGCACTGCGATACCGAACAAACTGCGTAATGTTTCCATACAGATTCCTTATAATTAACAAAAAATAAGCGTAAAAAAACCGCGGTCAAAAACCACGGTGAATTTATTATTGATTTAATTGGCAGTAGTGTGCGGCAATTGCCGATGCCAATTTGGCGTTATTAAATACCAAATTGATATTGGATTGTAAACTTTCACCGCCCGTTAATTCAACCACACGTGCTAATAAGAATGGGGTGCTTTCTTTACCAATAACGCCTTGTTCTACGGATTCTTTCAATGCTTGCTCAATGGCTTGATGAATTTTTTCTTCAGGCATTGCATATTCAACAGGGATTGGGTTTGCCACGACCACGCCACCATTTAGCCCTAATTTCCATTTGACATCTAAAGATTGAGCAATGTCTTCCGCACTATTTAAACTCACGCTAACATCAAATTGGCTTGAACGAGTATAGAAAGCTGGCAATTTTTGCGTTTGGTAGCCAATTAATGGCACGCCGTAGGTTTCTAAATATTCGGTGGTTAAACCTAAATCTAAAATTGATTTAGCCCCTGCACAAACAACCGCTACATTGGTATGAGCAAGCTCTTGCAAGTCAGCTGAAATGTCAAAGGTATGTTCTGCACCGCGGTGTACGCCGCCGATACCACCAGTAGCAAAGACTTTAATCCCCGCAAGTTCTGCGATAATCATTGTTGCGGCAACGGTAGTTGCCCCGTTTTGTTTGGCAGCGACCACAAAAGGTAAATCACGACGGCTGACTTTGGTCACAGAATGTCCTGCTTTGCCTAGTAATTCAATTTCATCACGTGACAAGCCTGCTTTTAAGCGTCCGTTGATGATTGCAATGGTGGCAGGAATCGCACCGTTATCACGCACGGTTTTTTCAACAGCTAATGCGGTTTCCACGTTTTGTGGATAAGGCATTCCGTGCGAAATGATTGTGGATTCTAAGGCAACCACTGGCACATTATTAGCCAGTGCTTGTTGCACTTCAGGGGAAATATCTAAGTATTTATTCATTGTTGAACCTCCATTAAGTTGAGAACTTGATCGTTTGATAAATTAGGATTGTTGGTAAATTCGGATGAGAGTGCGAGAGCAGAACAGGCTTGAGCATAGCGAATGGAAGAAGGTAAATGGCGTTTATCGAGCCAACTGACAGCTAGCCCTGCCATCATTGCATCGCCTGCCCCTGTAACATTAATCACCTCAATATTGAAGGGCGTTGACCAACCTGTTACACCGTCTTTTTCACTGTAAAAGACACCTTCTTTGCCTAGACTTAATGCGATATGCTCAATGCCTTGTTGATGAAACCAATCAGCAACGCGTTCAATATCCGCATTATTGTGAATTTTTATTCCACTAAGGGTTTCGGCTTCAATTCGGTTAGGTTTTAATGTGTGAATTTGGCTAAGCCAAGGTTGTATTTTCAATGCTTTGACCGTGGATACGGTATCCACAAAAATAGCATTATCGGGGCAATGTTCAATAATCCAGCCAAGGGTTTGTTCTGAAAGATTGCAATCTAAGATCAACACATCTGCCTGTTGGATAAAATCTAAATGCGGAGCCAATAAATCAGGGGTAAAACAATCAATAATTTGCATATCATTGATTGCGGCAACCATTTCGCCTTGATGATCTAACAAAGATAAATAAGTAGAGGTTGTCTTGTGCGATAACGTATAGCATTTATCTACATTAACGCCTGATTGAGCGGTGCGTTCGAGCAAGGTTTTTCCGTATAAATCATCGCCGACAACTGAAATAAGATGGGTTTCTTTGCCGAGCATCGCGACATTTTGTGCGATATTGCGTCCAACGCCACCTGGTGTGCATTTGATCTTGCCGAGGTTTGAATCGCCATAGATCAAAGGGGCATTGACATAACCATTAATATCCATATTGGTGCCGCCAATCACGACCACTTTTTGTTCCGCCATATTCATAATCTGTTCCAATCCTGTCCCATTTGCCTGGGTAAACTATACGACAAATTGCGTTATGATAACGAAAAATCCTGACATTGTGAACTAGAAAAATAAAATATATTGCGTGTGAAGTGAGAGAAACTGCGGTCAAAAAACGCGTAAAATTTTGACCAGACCATTGCGCATTGAGTGAATTTTGGCAGGAAATATTTCATAAAAGAAAGTGAAAGAAATAACCTATCAGTTTTTTATTAGACTATGGTAATGAGAAAAATGCGATTTTTTTTGCAAAATATACGTTTGTGCAGGAAATTTGGCATATAACACTTTACAAGCCTTGTTTTTTCGGGTAGAAATGATAACAGAATTTTAATTAAAATATTCATTCACTTAGGAGGAATAAATATGCAAACAACATTTATCCGTAGTCTTCTCGCGTCAGCTATTGCGTTGAGTATTTCTGCATCCGCATTCGCTGTTACCCTTCCAGAAGGGACAAAACTAGCAGATAAACAATACATTGTGATCAATAATGGTGCCGAGCCACAAAGTCTTGATCCGCAAAAAGTGGAAGGTGTGCCAGAATCGCAAATTGCATTACAATTATTTGAAGGATTAATCACTAAAGATGCAGATGGCAATCAAATTCCTGGGGTAGCTGAATCTTGGGAAAGTACACCAGATTATAAAACTTGGACATTCCATTTGCGCAAAAATGCGAAGTGGTCAAATGGCGATACTGTTACGGCGAAAGATTTTGTTTTTGCGTGGCAACGTTTAGCGACACCTGCTACAGCTTCGCCATACGCCAGTTTCTTAACTTATCTGCAAGTAGAAAATGCACAAGAGATTATTGACGGCAAAAAACAACCGATTGAATTAGGCGTAAAAGCGCCTGATGATTATACTTTAGTTGTTACGTTAAGTAATCCTGTGCCTTATGCCGCTGATTTAACCACACATCATAGCCTTGTGCCATTGAATAAAGCCGTGGTTGAAAAATTTGGTGATGATTGGGTGAAAAAAGAAAATTTTGTGGGTAATGGAGCATATACCCTTAAAAATCACGTGATTAATGAAAAAATTGAATTTGCACGTAATCCAAACTATTGGGATGACGAGCATACAGTTATTGAAGGTGCGACATTCCTTGAAATTGAAAGCCCAAATACCGATATTCAACGTTATCGTGCGGGTGAAATTGATGTGACTAATTACGGACTTCCGCCAGAGCAATTTAAAAAATTAAAACAAGAAGTGCCAGATGAATTGTTTGTGGTAAGAACGCTTTCTACTTATATGTATGAGCTTAATCAAACTAAACCACCATTTAATGATGTTCGTGTTCGTAAAGCATTAAATTTAGCTTTAGATCGCAATATTATTACGGACAAAGTTATGGCTCAAGGTCAAACACCAACTTACGTCTTTACACCACCTTACATTAAAGAAGGGAATAAAATCGAACAACCTGCCTATGCGTCTGAGAGTATGGAACAACGTAATGCGGAAGCGATCAAATTATTGGAAGAAGCAGGTTATAGCAAAGACAAACCATTAAAATTTAAACTGCTTTATAATACAAATGAGAACCATAAAAAAGTCGCAGTAGCAGCACAAGCTATTTTGAAGAAAAATACTAATGGTTTAATTGATGTGGCTTTAGAAAATCAAGAATGGAAAACCTATATTGATAGTCGTCGTAACAAAAATTACGATATGGCACGTGCAGGCTGGAGTGCCGATTATAACCAAGCAACCACATTCGTGAATTATTTCTTATCAAATAGTTCAAATAATACGGCGTTCTATAGTGATCCTGCTTACGATCAAGTTGTGGCAGATTCTTATAAAGCCACTGATGCAGAAGGACGTGAACTTGCGTATGCAAAAGCAGAAAAAATTCTTGCTGATGATGCTGGCGTAGTCCCTGTATTTAACTATGTGAATACACGTTTGGTTAAACCTTATGTGAAAGGTTATAACGGTAAAGATCCACAAGATAATATTCTTTTAAGAAACCTTTATATTATTCAGCATTAATTAATATTGGCAAGCGGTCAAATTTTATAAAATGAAATTTGATCGCTTGTTTTCTTTTTTTCTGACTTGTGGAGTCATTATGTTGAAGTTTATTTTTAAACGGATTTTAGAAGCGTTGCCTACGCTATTTATTTTGATTACCCTTTCCTTTTTTTTAATGCGTCTTGCGCCGGGTAATCCTTTTACTAGTGAACGTGCCTACACGCCTGAAGTGATGGCAAATATTGAAGCAAAATATCATTTGAATGAACCGCTTCATACTCAATATCTTCGCTATTTAGGCGATCTTGCACACGGTGATTTTGGACCTTCTTTTAAATATAAAGATCAAAGTGTCAATGATCTGATTGCTTCGGCTTTCCCTGTTTCTTTTAAATTAGGAGTAACTGCGTTTATTCTCGCGGTCATTTTAGGCATCAGCGCAGGGACAATCGCTGCCCTTAAACAAAACAGTAAATGGGACTATATCGTGATGGGCTTTGCGATGACGGGCGTGATTATGCCAAGTTTTGTTTTTGCTCCGTTACTTGTTCTTTTCTTTGCGATTTATCTTAAATGGCTGCCTGCGGGCGGTTGGAATGGGGGACAGCTCTATTATATGGTGTTGCCAGTACTTTCACTGACGATTAGTTATGTGGCGAGTATTGCTCGGATTACAAGGGGCTCAATGATAGAAGTTTTGCATTCTAATTTTATCCGTACCGCAAAAGCCAAAGGGCTGCCAATGTCTAAAATTATTTTCAAACACGCATTACGCCCAGCATTGTTGCCTGTTGTTTCCGTATTAGGATCGTCATTTGTAGGGATTATTACAGGATCGCTTGTGATTGAAAGTGTTTTTGGTTTACCTGGGATAGGGCAACTGTTTGTCAATGGGGCATTAAATCGTGATTATTCATTGGTGTTAAGCCTTACGATTTTAGTTGGCGTGCTGACAATAACCTTTAATGCAGTTGTTGATATTTTATATGCTGTCATTGATCCAAAAATTCGCTACTAAGGGAAAGAATAATGGTAACTAAAAGTAAACAAAATTCAGAGCTTGTAGAAAAATTGGCTCAGCAGGCTGATGATATGGCAACTTCGCCAAGCCGTAGTTTATGGCAAGATGCAAGCCGCCGTTTCTTGCGTAATAAAGCCGCAATTGGCAGTTTAATCATCTTATTATTAATTGTGTTATTTATCACTTTTGCCCCAATGCTATTGCAATTTAGCTATGACGATGCGGATTTTAGTATGATGACCATCGCCCCTGATTTTGAGTCAGGACATTACTTAGGCACCGATTCATCAGGGCGTGATTTATTGGCACGTGTTGCGATTGGTGGGCGTATTTCATTAATGGTTGGCGTTGCAGGGGCATTAATTGCGGTGTTAATCGGCACGATTTATGGTGCGATATCGGGTTATGTCGGTGGCGTTGTTGATATAGTGATGATGCGTATTTTGGAAATTTTAAGTTCATTTCCATTTATGTTTTTCGTGATTATGCTTATTACTTTATTTGGTAAAAATATTTTCTTAATTTTTATCGCGATTGGTTTAATTTCTTGGCTCGGCTTAGCTCGAGTTGTCCGCGGTCAAACATTGAGTTTGAAAAATAAAGAATTTATTGAAGCCGCGATCGTTTGTGGTGTTTCTCGCCGTCAAATTATTTGGAAACACATTATTCCAAATGTTATCGGAATTGTGGTGGTGTACGCCTCATTAGAAGTACCTTCTTTTATCTTGTTTGAATCATTTTTAAGTTTTTTAGGCTTAGGGACGCAAGAGCCAATGAGTAGTTGGGGATCGTTATTAAGTGATGGAGCAGCGCAAATGGAAGTTGCACCTTGGTTATTGATTTTTCCAGCATTTTTCCTTTGTTTAACCTTATTTTGTTTCAACTTCATTGGTGATGGTTTACGCGATGCGTTAGACCCAAAAGATAAATAGGCGGCGAAAATGAAAATGTTAGAAGTTAAAAATTTAGATGTTTATCTGAAAACCGATGATGCGTTAGTTCACGCGGTAAGAAATGTGTCCTTTGATGTTGAAAAAGGACAAACGTTGGCGATTGTGGGCGAATCGGGATCGGGCAAATCCGTGACCTCAATGTCCATTATGCAACTTTTGCCGAAAAATATTGTGACCTTTGGGGAAAATTCGTCAATTCTATTTGAAAATAAACAAATTCTTTCTCTTTCTGAGCAGGAAATGCGTCAATTAAGAGGCGATCGAATTGGGATGATTTTCCAAGAACCGATGACTTCGCTTAATCCTTATATGAAAATTGGCGAGCAAATCGTTGAAGCGGTTAGAACACACAATCCCAAAATGAGCCAAAAAGATGGCGAGAAACGGGCATTGGAAATGCTCTTAAAGGTCAAAATTCCTGATGCGGAAAAGAAAATGGCGTGCTATCCACACGAGTTTTCTGGTGGGCAATTACAGCGGATTATGATCGCAATGGCAATTATTAATCAACCCGATTTGTTGATTGCCGATGAACCTACCACAGCACTTGATGTCACGACTCAAGCAGAAATTTTGGATTTAATGCACGAGATCCAAGCGGATATGGGAATGGCTATTATATTGATTTCCCATGACTTGCGTTTGGTGCAAAAATACAGTGATGATGTTTGCGTTATGCAAAATGGACAAATTGTTGAGCGTGGCAATACGCAACAGGTGTTTAATCATCCGCAACACCCTTATACCATTGAGCTATTAACGCCAATTCCTGCTGATTTATGCCAACCAATTGATGAAAATGCCAAGAATTTAATTTCCGCAGAGTCATTAGAAATTGATTACGTCTTGAAGCGAACACTGTTTGGTAAGCCTAAAAAAGTATTTAATGCAGTAAAAAATATTTCTTTACAGTTAAAAGCAGGTGAAACCTTAGGCATTGTTGGCGAATCAGGATCGGGCAAATCCACTCTTGGACGGGCAATTATGCAAATTATTGATTATCGCGGACAAGTGCATTTTGACGGGCATAATATCACCGTGTTATCCGATCAGGATCGCCAAGCCTTGAAAAAAGATATCCAAATGGTTTTCCAAGATCCCTTTAATTCGCTTTCGCCACGCTTAACCGTTGGTGAAATTATCGGCGAAGGGCTAGCTGTGCATTATCCCAAAATGAGCAAGCAAGAACGCCGTGAAAAAGTGCTGAAAATACTGGAAGAAGTGAGCCTTTCGCCAAGTATGATCAATCGTTATCCGCACGAGTTTTCAGGTGGTCAACGCCAGCGTATTGCGATTGCTCGTGCCATTATTCTAGAGCCTAAATTTGTGTTATTAGATGAACCGACATCGGCACTCGATCGGTCAACGCAATTAACGGTGATTGAATTATTAAATAATTTACAGCGTAAATACGCGTTGAGTTATCTGTTTATTAGCCACGATTTAGCGGTTATCCGAGCTTTAAGTAATCGTGTTATCGTGATGAACAAAGGCGAGGTGGTGGAAGCAGGCGAATCAAAACAAATTTTTGAACAGCCACAAACCGACTACACCAAACGCTTGATCCAAGCATCTAATTTGTAACTTTATCAAAGGGAGCAATTCGCTCCCTTTTAATTTACCTATGATTTTCAGTCGGTGCGATATAAAAATAAGGTTTGAAAGTTAAAGGCTAGTTTTCCGATAACGACTCAAATTAAAAAAGGATTTTACCGCGGTTAAAAACAATTAAATTTTTGACCGCGGTTTTTGTTAATTGAATAAGGAAAAGCCACGGATAAAATTCACAGAAAGGCTTTCATTGCTAGCAACTGAATGTGTATTTTACGCCTTAATCAGTACAAAATAATTGCGATGGAAACTAGTGATCTCGGTCAGTTATTGCTTTAGCACATTTGCCGCGGCACAAAAAATGTGCGAAATTTTGACCGCGGTTTTTAAGTATTGGCATAATGGGGGAGGACAAGCTAAGTAGATTGAGAGGGTTCAACACAAAAAATAATAAAAAACACTTGCTTTCGTTCTATTTTTCTATTATGTTGTAGAAAAATTATTTTGAAGCAAATTTAATTATGACTTTTACACGCACTGTTCATCATCACCATTTACCTGAATAATCTTTCGGGCATTTGGTCGTGTTCGGAAGACTCTTCCGAAGCAGTGCGACAACACCTATTTAAACCTTTCGGAAGGCAACTTTTGAAAGGTTTTTTCATTTTCCCAGTCAATCTCGCTAACGAAGAGTTACGTGCAACCCATTTTTTCACTCTCAACATAGGATAAAAATATGAAAAAACGTACTTTAGTTGGCTTATTCGGCTTATTTACCGCGGTCAATTCTGTTGCTGAATCTAAGACTTTGGTTTATTGTAGCGAAGCTGCTCCGACAACCTTTAGTCCCACGTTAGCGATGGATAATGCCACAATGGATGCAACGGCGGAAACAATGTTTGATCGCCTTCTTTCATTCAAAGCAGGCACAACTGAGTTAATGCCGAGTTTAGCGGAAAGTTGGACAATTTCGCCAGATGGGAAATCTTATACGTTTAAACTTCGTCAAAATGTAAAATTTCATTCTAATCAACAATTTAAGCCTAGTCGCAATTTTAATGCTGATGATGTGTTATTCACTTTTAATCGCCAATGGGATAAACAAAACCCGTATTATAAATTGGCAAATTATGAAATGTTTAATGCCATGGGAATGGCGGATTTGATTAAATCGGTTGAAAAAATTGATGATTATACGGTGCGGATCTCTTTGAACCAGCCTAGTGCGCCTTTTTTAGCTAATCTTGCTACCAGTTTTATGTCTGTTCAATCAGCGGAATACGCGGATCAATTAGTGCGACAAAATCGTTTGCAAGATTTGGAACGCCAGCCTATTGGCACGGGACCTTTCCAATTTTATGGGTATCAACCTAATGCTGAGATTCGTTACATTGCATTTCAGCAATATTGGCAGGGGCGTGCAAAATTGGATCGTTTAGTATTTTCAATTACGCCTGATGCATCGGTGCGTTTAGCTCGTTTAAAAAATGGCGAATGCGATGTAATGCCTTATCCAAACCCGACGGATATCGATGACATTAAACAGGATAAAGCGTTGCAACTGTTAGCTAAGCCTGCGATGAATGTAGGTTATATCGCATTGAATATGGCGAAAGCGCCTTTTGATAATGTTAAAGTACGCCAAGCACTAAATTATGCTGTGAACAAAAAAGCGATTATTGATTCGGTGTATCAAGGATTGGCGAGCCAAGCTAAATCGCCGTTACCGCCTGTGGTTTGGGGGTACAATGAAAAATTGCAAGACTATGAATTTAATCCTGAAAAAGCGAAAGCTTTATTAAAAGAAGTTGGCTTAGAGAATGGTTTTGAAACAGAAATCTGGGCGATGCCTGTTTCACGGGCTTATAACCCTAATGCACGTAGAATGGCAGAGATGGTGCAGCAAGATTGGGCAAAAATCGGTGTAAAAGCCAAAATAGTGAGTTTTGAGTGGGGGGAATATCTTAATCGTATGTCTAAGGGCGAACATTTTGCGGGTATGGCAGGTTGGAATGGGGATAATGGAGATCCTGATAATTTTTTAGCGCCTGCTTTAACCTGTGATACGATCGCAAGTGGAGAAAATTATGCACATTTTTGTAATGCGGAGTATGACAAATTAATCAACCAAGCGGCTCAAGAGTTTGATCAAACTAAACGTGCGGCTTTGTATAAACAAGCTCAACAGATTTTTGTTGAGCAAGCACCCTGGATTACTATTGCAAATTCAATTAGTTATATTCCATTAAGCAAAAAAGTGAGTGGCTATGTGCCGAGTGCGGTTGGATTACATAATTTTTATTCGACCGACATTCAAACTGATAAATAGTTCATTAAATCACTAAATTTTTATCATTATTATCGAATATCGAAAAAATGTTGCATTAGTTAGATAAAACCGAGTATATTCGGAAATGTAGGCTATTAAGATATTAGTCTAAAATGAGAATTAATTAGAATAATATTTAACACAACATTGGAGTATATATGAAAAACCTAACCAAACTCTCACTGATTGCGGCTGCATTAGCCGCTTCAACAACGGCAATAGCAGCGCCAAAAACATTTGTTTATTGTTTAGAAGTTCCCCTGCCACACTTAGCCCGCCTATTGGCACGGATGGAGCAAGTTTTGATTCTTCATCACGCACAGTCTATAACAAATTGATTGATTTTGCCGATGGCACAACAGAATTAGCCCCTTCATTAGCAGAAAAATGGGATGTTTCAGAAGATGGGTTAACTTATACCTTCCATTTACGTAAAGGCGTGAAATTCCATTCCAATAAAGATTTCAAACCAACGCGTGAATTTAATGCGGATGATGTTTTGTTCACAATTAATCGTCAATTTGATAAAAATCATCCTTACTACAAAGTCTCAAATGCAGGCTATGAATACTTTACGTCAATGGATTTGCCAAATATTCTTGATAAAGTAGAGAAAGTTGATGATTATACAGTAAAAATCACATTGAAAAAGCAAAATTCGCCTTTCCTTGCAGATTTAGCGATGGACTTTATGTCAATTTTCTCCGCGGAATATGCTGATCAAATGTTAAAAGCGGGTACGCCTGAAAAAATTGATACTATGCCGATCGGAACAGGTCCATTCCAATTTGTTGATTATCAAAAAGATTCAACGGTACGTTTCAAAGCCTTTGATGATTATTGGAAAGGTCGTGCAAAATTGGATCGCTTGGTGTTCTCTATTACACCTGATGCGTCTGTGCGTTTAGCCAAATTACAAAAAGGCGAATGTCACGCAATTCCGTATCCAAATCCTGCGGATATTGAAACCATTAAAAAGGATTCCGCAATTAATTTGTTGACTAAACCAGGCTTGAATGTCGGTTATATCGCGTTTAATGAACAGAAAAAACCTTTTGACAATTTAAAAGTTCGCCAAGCGTTAAATTATGCAGTCAATAAAAAAGCCATTATTGATTCAGTGTATCAAGGTTCTGGTACGGTTGCGAAAAACCCAATTCCACCAACAATGTGGGGCTATAACGATAGCGTTCAAGATTATGAATACAATCCTGAAAAAGCCAAAGCGTTGTTAAAAGAAGCTGGTTTTGAAAAAGGATTCGATACGGATATTTGGGCAATGCCAGTTTCTCGCCCTTATAACCCGAATGCACGCCGTATGGCTGAATTAGTACAAGCGGATTTGAAAGCGGTTGGTGTTAATGTCAAAATCGTGAGTTATGAATGGGGTGAATATCTAAAACGTTTAGGTAAAGGTGAACATACCATTGCGATGGCAGGATGGAATGGCGATAACGGAGATCCTGATAACTTCTTAAACTATTTGTTAAGTTGTGCAGGTGCGACTGATGGCGGTTCAAACTATGCGCGTTTCTGTAACAAAGAGTTTGATCAATTAGTAACGGATGCAGCGAAAGAAGTAGATCATCAAAAACGTGTTGAGCAGTATAAAAAAGCACAAGAGGTGTTCCATGCTCAAGCGCCTTGGATTACCGTTGCTCACTCAACGACCTATTTCCCAGTTCGTAAGGAAGTAAAAGGTTATGTAGTGAGTCCGTTTAGTATTCACGATTTCTACCCAGTAGATTTAGAAAATTAATAGTAAAAATTTAATCTTTTAAATAAATAGCTATTAAATATTTGCGGAGGGCATTAGCCCTCCATTTTACCTAACTATATTAAAGAATAATGTTGTGCTGAACTTATCGGCTAAATTTAGAGAATTATCATGTTTCGATTTATTCTAAAACGTATTTTAATGGTGTTACCCACGTTCATTGCGATTACGTTATTGACCTTTGCCTTAGTGCATTTATTACCAGGGGATCCCATTGAAATTAGAATGGGTGAAAGGGGATTATCGCCTGAAGTGCATCAACAAATGATGCACCAATTAGGTTTGGATCGCCCATTGTATGAACAATATTTTAGTTATGTTAATGGGATTTTACACGGTGATCTTGGCAAATCATTCCGAAATAATGAGCCTGTATTAAAAGAGTTTTCAACACTATTTCCAGCAACGATTGAATTATCTTTTTTTGCCTTACTTTGGTCATTAATTTGTGGCACCATTTTGGGCGTGATTGCCGCGGTCAAAAAAGACAGTTGGATTTCTCATATTGTAACGAGCGTTTCATTGACGGGTTATTCAATGCCAATTTTTTGGTGGGGGCTTATTTTAATTATTTATGTCGCGCCAGTGCTTGGATTGCCTAATTCTGGGCGATTGCCGCCAGAAGTTTGGATTGATACTGATACAGGGTTTATGCTCATTGATACTTGGCGATCGGGAGAACCAGGGGCATTTTTGGCCGCGGTAAAATCGCTCATTTTACCTGCGATTGTATTGGGTACGATTCCCCTTGCGATTGTCACCCGAATGACGCGTTCATCAATGCTTGAAGTGCTAGGGGAAGACTATATTCGTACTGCGAAAGCGAAAGGGTTGAATACGACGCGAATTGTGATTGTTCACGCATTGCGTAATGCGTTGATCCCAGTGGTTACTGTGGTGGGGTTAATTGTCGGGCAATTATTGTCTGGGGCGGTACTAACGGAAACAATTTTCTCATGGCCAGGTATTGGTAAATGGGTTATTGATGCGATTAATGCACGGGATTATCCTGTTCTACAAGGCTCGGTATTAATTATTGCGACGATTATTATTTTAGTTAATTTAGCCGTTGATTTATTTTACGGGATTGTCAATCCGCGTATCCGCCATTCTTAATTGGCTTGCTGTTTGAATATTAGCTTGATGTATCGCTAATAGGATTTTTTAATTTGGAGTGAAACTGAATGTCTACAACTAACACCGCAGCCCCTGTACCGCTGTCGCCATTGCAAGAATTTTGGCATTATTTTCGCCAAAATCGTGGTGCAGTGATAGGTCTTGCGTTTATTGTAATTGTTATTATTGCAAGTTTATGTGCACACTGGGTTGCACCTTTTGATCCGATCGAACAAAATCGGGACGCATTATTATTGCCTCCAGCTTGGTTTGATGGGGGAAAAATGCCACATTTATTAGGTACTGATGATATTGGGCGTGATATTTTCTCGCGGATCATTTATGGCGCACGTTTATCTGTTTTTATTGGTTTATTTATTGTCGTAATGTCTTGCATACTCGGTGTGATATTGGGTTTGATCGCAGGTTATCACGGCGGTTGGATCGATACAATGGTTATGCGTTTGGTTGATATTATGTTGGCGATCCCAAGTCTATTATTAACGATTGGGGTTGTAACAATTTTAGGGCCATCATTACTCAATGCCGCTATCGCGATCGCAGTCGTGTCTATTCCTAGTTATGTGCGTTTGACGCGTGCATCGGTATTAAGTGAACGTCATCGTGATTATGTTACGGCTTCGCGTGTCGCAGGAGCTGGTGTTTGGCGCTTAATGTTTATCGTGATTTTACCTAATTGTTTGGCACCCTTGATTGTACAAATGACAATGGGGATTTCTAATGCAATTTTAGAATTAGCAGCTCTTGGATTTTTAGGCATTGGTGCACAGCCACCTACGCCAGAGCTTGGCACGATGTTAGCGGAATCGCGTGGATTTATGCAATCATCAAACTGGCTAGTTACCATTCCAGGTATGGCAATTTTATTTTTGGTTCTCGCGTTTAATCTGATGGGCGATGGTTTACGCGATGCACTTGATCCAAAACTCAAACAATAGGCGGAATTATGGCATTATTAACAGTAGATCAACTTTCCGTCCATTTTGGTGATGAAAAATCACCATTTAAAGCAGTGGATCGGATAAGTTACCAAGTCAATGAAGGCGAAGTGCTTGGTATTGTAGGGGAGTCAGGATCAGGAAAATCCGTAAGTTCCCTTGCAATTATGGGATTAATTGATTACCCAGGACGTGTTATGGCACAAACATTGCAATTTAATGGCAATGATTTACTCGCACTTAAACTGAAAGAGAAGCAAAAAATTGTTGGTGCTGATGTATCAATGATTTTCCAAGATGCAATGACCAGTTTAAACCCAAGTTATACCGTTGGTTTTCAAATTATGGAAGCCTTGAAGGTGCATCAAGGGGGCAATCGAAAATGGCGTAAAGCTCGGGCAATTGAATTATTAACGATGGTTGGTATCCCCGATCCAAGCTCTCGTTTAGAGGTTTACCCACATCAGCTTTCAGGCGGTATGAGCCAGCGCGTGATGATTGCTATGGCGATCGCTTGTAATCCAAAATTATTAATTGCCGATGAACCAACCACTGCGTTAGATGTGACTATTCAGGCACAAATCATTGATTTATTATTAGAATTACAACGCAAAGAAAATATGGCGTTGATTTTAATTACTCACGATTTAGCGTTAGTGGCTGAATCTGCACACCGAATTATCGTTATGTATGCTGGGCAAGTTGTTGAAGAAGGGTGTTCGGATCAAATTTTCCATGCGCCATTGCATCCTTATACTCAAGCGTTACTCAAGGCATTACCTGAATTTACCGAAGGGAAATCACGTCTGCAATCTTTATCTGGCGTTGTACCTGGTAAATACGATCGACCGCAAGGTTGTTTACTCAATCCACGTTGTCCGTATGCCACGGATAAATGCCGTCAGATTGAACCTGAAATGAAAATCATAAATGGGCGACAAGTGAAATGTCATACCCCGCTTAATGAACAAGGTATCCCAACGCCATTAAGTCAACATTTGAGAGGTGAATAATGCAAGAATTAGATCAAAACGCACCGCTTCTCAATGCGGTTAACTTAAAAAAATACTACCCAGTTAAAAAAGGAATGTTTGCCGCACAGAAAATGGTGAAAGCGGTGGATGGTGTTTCGTTCCAATTAGAGCGAGGTAAAACTCTAGCGATTGTAGGCGAATCAGGCTGTGGTAAATCAACCCTTGGGCGAATGCTAACGATGATTGAACGCCCGACGGAAGGGGAGCTGTTTTATAATGGGCAGAATTTTTTAGTTAATGATAGTGCAACACAGGCACTACGCCGTAAAAAAATTCAAATTGTCTTTCAAAACCCTTATGCTTCGCTTAACCCGCGGAAAAAAATTGGCTCAATTTTAGAAGAACCGCTACTGATTAATACGGATCTCAAAGCATCAGAACGCAAACAAAAAGTGCTAGATATGATGGCAAAAGTGGGATTAAAACCCGAATTTTACAATCGTTATCCTCATATGTTCTCAGGTGGACAACGCCAGCGGATTGCTATTGCACGTGGATTAATGCTACAGCCTGATATTGTGGTTGCGGATGAACCTGTATCGGCATTAGATGTTTCCGTGCGTGCACAAGTACTCAATTTAATGATGGATTTGCAAGATGAAATGGGCTTATCTTATGTTTTCATTTCTCACGATTTATCGGTGGTGGAACATATTGCAGATGAAGTGATCGTTATGTATTTGGGACGTTGCGTGGAACAAAGTGATTGTAAAACCTTGTTTAATAATCCGCGTCATCCTTATACACAGGCTTTACTTTCTGCGACGCCTCGCTTAAATCCCGATCAACGCCGTGAACGGATCAAACTCACAGGTGAATTGCCGAGCCCATTAAATCCACCGAAAGGTTGTGCATTTCACGCCCGTTGCCATTTAGCCATAGAAAAATGCCGTGATAATCAACCGCAATTAAAAACCTATCCTGACGGTAGTAAAATTGCTTGTTTTATGGTGGAATAAGTCGCAAAAGAAAATACAATATCCTAGAGTTATCTCTAGGATATTTTTTGCTAAAGTTTAGCCTATCTGAACTGGTGGATATAGTGTATCATTAGCACTTTAAATTCAATAGCATAGGAAAGGATTATGTCTAAACCCCGTAAACGTGGGCGTGATATTCACGGCGTCTTTTTACTTGATAAGCCACAGGGTATGTCGTCTAATGATATCTTGCAAAAAGTGAAGCGTATATTTCAAGCGAATAAAGCAGGACATACGGGCGCACTCGATCCTTTAGCAACAGGAATGTTACCCATTTGCTTAGGCGAAGCAACAAAATTTTCTCAGTATCTACTTGATTCAGATAAACGATATATTGTCACCGCAAAATTGGGGGAACGCACGGATACCTCGGATGCCGAAGGTCAGCTAGTTGAAACTCGCCCCGTGAACGTAGAAATGACGCAAATTTTGACTGCGGTAAAAGGCTTTCTTGGCGATATTTTGCAGGTACCGACGATGTTTTCAGCCTTAAAATACCAAGGTAAACCGCTTTATGAATATGCACGAGCGGGCATAACCATTGAACGCGAAGCACGCCCAATCACGATTTATGATATTAAGCTAATTAGCTATGATTGCCCCGATTTAACCTTAGAAGTGCATTGCTCAAAAGGGACTTACATACGCACGTTAGTTGATGATTTAGGCGAGGTTTTGGGCTGTGGTGCGCATGTGACAATGCTACGTCGTATTGCGGTAGCCAATTATCCTACTGATGCGATGCTGACTTGGGAACATCTACAACAATTAGCTGAACAACAAGATCTTTCCCTATTGGATCAATATTTACTGCCATTAGATAGTGCTGTGGCGAGTTTACCAGTATTAACTCTTAACACCGAGCAAGCCCAAGCCGTAGGTTTTGGACAACGAGTCAAATTTGCTAACGAACAGCAGCTCTATGGACAAGTAAGATTATTTTCAGCTGAAAATTTCTTAGGCGTGGCGGAAGTTACGCCAGATAATGTGATTAGACCGAGTAGAATGGTGAATTTGAATTAAGGAATATTATGTCGCAACTAATCAACAATTTTTCATTAGTTAGCCGTTTATTTGGTAACTTATTTTTGCGTGAGCCTGTGGATCCTATTTTGGCGGGGACATTTGCTTGGCTTCAATCGCAAGGGCTTAGTCAAATTTGGGTGCTTGATGTTGATGACACAAGCCGAAATGCACTTGATAATATTCAAATGAAATTGGATTTAGATGCATTAACGGTGGAATATCAGAGTTTATTTGTCGGCGAGTTTGCGAAAGTGGATTGCAGATTATCTGCTTATGGGCTAAATGTTGAGGAATTTATGGCTTTTCGCCAACAGCGTGATTTACCTACACTTGATAATGCGGATCATTTTGCTTTACTTTTGTTAACAGCTTCTTGGTTAGAGGATCACGTTGAATCTGTTGAAGCACAACGTGAGCTCTTTGAAACCTTTCTTCTGCCTTGTGCGAGTCGGTTTTTAACTCAAGTAGAAAGTCATTCAAATTTGCCTTTTTATCGTTCCTTAGCCAATTTAACCCGCGAGATCTTAGCTGCTATGGCAGATGAGTTAGACGAAAACTAAATCAACCCATTGAACACTGAGAAAGTGATTTCTCAGTGTCAATTTTCTAGCAATCCATTTCTATTTGATTCAAATCCACGCACTTTTTATCGTCAAATCATTCAATTTTTGTTAAAATAGAAAAATTTTTAACTCATTGGAAAATTTATGCGTTGCCCATTTTGTTCCGCGGAAGAAACAAAGGTTATTGATAGCCGATTAATCTCTGAAGGTTACCAAGTTCGTCGTCGCCGTGAATGTATTTTTTGTCACGAACGTTTTACCACCTTTGAAACGGCTGAGTTGTTATTGCCTAAAGTGATTAAAAATAATGGACAACGTGAACCATTTAATGAAGATAAATTGCGTTTGGGGATTCAGCGTGCGTTAGAAAAACGCCCCGTGAGTCTTGATGAGATTGAGAAATCAACTGCACATATTATTCATCAATTGCGTGCCACGGGCGAGCGAGAAGTGCAAAGTAAATTTGTCGGTAATTTAGTGATGAATGAGTTAAAAAAATTAGACAAAGTGGCATATATTCGTTTTACATCGGTGTATTTGAGTTTTGAAGATATTAACGAATTTAGTAATGAAATTGAAAAATTAAAGGATTCGTAATGGTATTTAGTCACCAAGATCAAGCATTTATGCAAGTTGCCCTTGAATTAGCTAAAAAAGGACAATTTACTACGACGCCCAATCCTGCGGTGGGCTGCGTTGTAGTGAAAAACGGCGAAATTATTGGCCGCGGTTTTCATCAAAAAGCAGGGGAAGCCCACGCAGAAGTGATGGCATTGCGTGAAGCTGGTGAGAATGCACAAGGGGCGACGGCTTATGTTACCCTTGAGCCTTGTTCGCATTACGGGCGAACTCCGCCTTGTGCATTGGGGCTAATCAATGCGGGCGTCAGCAAAGTGGTGGCGGCTATGCAAGATCCTAATCCACAGGTTGCAGGTAATGGCTTAAAAATGTTATCGGAAGCAGGAATTGAAACCGCTTTTGGATTGTTACAAGACCAAGCGGAGCAATTAAATCAAGGATTTTTTACCCGAATGCGAACAGGAAGACCTTTTGTTCGTTTAAAGCTTGGAGCAAGTTTAGACGGGCGTACTGCGTTAGCGAATGGCGAAAGCCAGTGGATTACAAGCGTTCAATCACGCCAAGATGTGCAAGTTGAACGGGCAAAAGCATCGGCAATTTTATCAACCAGTGCAACCGTGCTTGCCGATAATCCAAGTTTAAATGTGCGTTGGAATGAATTGCCTGAGTCCACGAAATTGGTTTATCCAGCGTCAAATTTACGTCAACCTATCCGGATTATTTTAGACCGACAACATCAAGTTCAACCCTCACACCGATTATTTCAAACTCACTCGCACGTTTGGCTTATCAGCGAAAAAGCGAGAAATATGGCAGATTTCCCCGATTTTTGTCAGCATATTCAAATAGAAAAAACAGCGTCATTTTTGACCGCGGTTTTGGATGAATTAGGAAAACGCCAAATTAATTCGCTATGGGTGGAATCGGGGGCAACTCTTGCAGGGGCATTTGTTGAACAACACTTAGTTGATGAATTAGTGGTTTATCTTGCACCTAAATTATTAGGCGAACAGGCACGTGGCTTGTGTAAATTCTCGCCATTGCAACGATTAGCCGATGCACCCGAATTTTTATTGAATGGCGTTCAACAAATAGAGAATGACGTCAAATTGGTTTATACAAGGAAATAAAATGGTAAAAAAAATTATCCATTCAGCCTTGATTGGTTTAGTTTGTGCAGGGTTAATTTTATTTGTTTTACCGCGATTTACCCAACAAGGACAGCTTAACTTTTTTGATAAAATCGTTTCTTTTAGCGATGCGGTTCGTGTTGCTTCGCCTGCGGTTGTTAATGTATATAATCGCTCATTTTCCAGCACCAATAATTCTACAGATAGTCTTGATGTCAATAGTTTAGGTTCTGGCGTGATTATGTCAAAAGATGGTTATATTTTGACGAATAAACACGTGGTACAAGGGGCAGATCAAATTGTGGTCGCATTGCAAAATGGGCGAATTTATGAAGCGAATTTAGTCGGTTCGGATAAATTAACAGATTTAGCTGTGCTAAAAATAAATGCCGATCATCTCTCAACTATTCCACAAAATCCTGATCGGCAAGTGCATGTAGGCGATATCGCCTTGGCGATTGGCAATCCTTACAATTTAGGGCAAAGTGTTTCGCAAGGGATCATCAGCGCTACGGGGCGTAATGCGGTGGGCGATTCGGTAGGAAGACAAGATTTTATTCAAACTGATGCATCTATTAACCGCGGTAATTCTGGCGGTGCATTGATTAATTCAGCGGGCGAATTAGTCGGAATTAGCACGTTGAGTATTGGTAAAGATTCCAATGAGATTGCCGAAGGATTAAATTTTGCTATTCCTATTAGTATAGCCAACGATGTGATGCAAAAAATCATTCGTGATGGACGCGTGATTCGCGGTTATTTTGGCGTGCAAAGTAATATTTTATTTAATAATGGCGAGCAGTCTGAAAATAATCAAGGGGTGTTGATTAGTAGCGTTTCCGATAATGGACCAGCAGCGAAAGCAGGCGTCCAAGCGGGAGATATTGTTTTAAAATTCAATGGCGTTGTTGCAGAATCGCCAGCACAGATGATTCAAGTGATTAGCAATATAAAACCCAATACGCAAGTGAATGTCTTAATTTCTCGCTTGGGGAAACAGATTAACATTCCTGTTACCATTGAAGAATATCCGAATTAAATGCCATTAAAACCGCGGTCAAAATTTTGCTCAAAAATCGGTAAAAGGAGATAAAATGGAACGCTATCAAATTAATCCGCAACTTGCATTATTAACGCCAGATAGTCATTTCGCTCAGGAACTCTTTGATTTGATTGACAGGAATCGTGCTTATTTAACCGAGCATTTGCCTTGGGTGGGAAAAGTGCAAACGGTGTCTGATTCTCAAGCCTTTTTGCAAACAGCGATTAATGATTTCGGCATAAAATCAAAGATTTACTTAATCCAGTATAAAACCCAACTGATTGGTGTGATTTCGTTTAATCGGATTGATCCAGCCAATCAAGAAGTGGATATCGGTTATTGGCTTGCACAGGATTGGCAAGGAAAAGGTATTGGTAGCCAATGTTTAACGGGGTTGTCGGATATGCATAAAGGCATTTATCAACACTTCGTACTGAAATGTGCAGTGAAAAATGTCAAAAGTAATGCGGTCGCACGGCGTAATGGTTTTACATTTTGTGAGCGGCTTCCGCAGGCTGAATGTTTGAATGGGGTTTATTACGATCAGAATAAGTATGTTAAGCATATTATGGCGTGATGAAAAATCACGGTTATTTTTGACCGCGGTTTATAGAGAATAAAAAAAACGCCATTTTCTGTGGGGAGAAATGGCGCAAAATGTTGGAGTGATTACCTATTATTGTTTGAATAAGTAAATGATAATGATTATCAAATTTATTGTCAAATAAAAATTATTCTTATTTGAAAATTATTTTATCCAATCTACCGAATGGGTTAAATTTAATGCGATCGGGATCTCATTTTGTCGTTCAAATTGCCCTGCGTAAGCATAACTTTCAACCCCCTGTTGCATTGCTTGTTTGAGCAATCTGGCATATTCAGGATCAATATGCTCAGCGGGTTTAAAGCAATCAAAACCATCGTGTAATCCCGCAAAAAGTACCACAGCACGATGCCCTTGTTTTTTCATTGTGAGCAATTCGCGAACGTGTTTTTGACCGCGGGTTGTAACAGCATCAGGAAACATCCCGATATTGCCGTCCACGAGCGTAATGGATTTCACTTCTACATAGCAATCAGGCAAATTTTTCCCTTTTAATAGAAAATCAATGCGGCTATTTTCTATGCCATATTTTACTTCGGGGTAAATTTCATCATATTCGGCGAGTTCTTTGATTTGCTTATGCTGTAAGGCATCAAACACTAGTTGATTGGAACGATGCGTATTGATGCAGACTAATTTTCCGTTGGGTAATTGAGTGAGTTCCCAAGAATGTGGGTATTTACGCGTGGTGCTGTCGCTAGTGGAATACCAAATTTGATCGCCTTGCGTGCCACAACCTGTCATTGCCCCCGTATTGGCACAATGAATGGTCATTATTTCGCCATTGGCGAGCTCAATGTCCGCTAGAAAGCGTTTATAACGGCGGATTAATTTAGCGGATTGTAAGTCAGGTAGTTTCATATTTTCTATTGATACTTGATAAGTTGATAGATAATAGCAATTATACGCAGTATTGGCGACAATTTCCAAATAATCCGAAATCTATGATACAATGCACGAAATCAAATGAATTAGGTTTAATCAGACAATGAAATTTATTTCTTTTAATATCAATGGATTAAGAGCAAGACCCCATCAGTTAGAACAACTTATTGCGAACTATGAGCCCGATGTGTTGGGGTTGCAAGAAATCAAGGTGGCGGATGAGCAATTTCCTTATGAACTTGTTGAACATTTAGGCTACCACGTTTTTCATCACGGGCAAAAAGGGCATTATGGTGTGGCATTGTTGACAAAACAAGCCCCTAAAGCTGTACGCAAAGGCTTTCCAACCGATGATGAGCAAGCTCAAAAACGGATTATTATGGCTGATTTAGAAACCGAATTTGGATTATTGACGGTTATTAATGGTTATTTCCCACAGGGTGAAAGCCGTTCTCACGAAACAAAATTTCCCGCCAAACAAAAATTTTATGCAGATTTACAACGATATTTAGAACAAGAGCATAATGCGGACAATCCTATTGTGATTATGGGCGATATGAATATTAGCCCGACGGATCTTGATATTGGCATTGGTGAAGACAGTCGCAAACGTTGGTTACGCACAGGAAAATGTTCATTTTTACCCGAAGAGCGTGAGTGGTATCAGCGTTTGTATGATTATGGTTTAAGAGACACATTCCGCCGTTTAAATCCAACGGTTAATGATAAATTCTCGTGGTTTGACTATCGTTCAAAAGGGTTTGATGATAATCGAGGCTTAAGAATTGATCATATTTTAGCAAATGAGAAATTAGCTCAGCATTGCGTTGATACGGGAATTGCGTTGGATATTCGAGCAATGGATAAACCCTCAGATCACGCACCAATTTGGGCAACCTTTAAATAGGTTGGAGAAGCAAAATGGAAAATCTTGACGGATTACTGGATTTCAGCTCAGATTTTGTTGAGTGGAAAAATTATCGCACTATCATTAATGATAAAGTCGCGATTATTTCTGCTAACGTTAAAATAACCGAGCAATTTGAACAGCGTGTACAAAATAAAGTCGCACAATGTACGTTTTATTTTGATGCCGATGAAAATGGCTTGCCGTTAGAACAAAACCAAGCCTTGATCTTTAGCCATATTTTAAAACTGTTGGTGCAATGTTCTGCGTTGCCTGATGTATTGTATGCTGGACATATTTTATCCAATGGTAAAGTTGAGCAATATTTTTATCTGCAAAATGAAAACGAATTTTTAGAAACCGCATTGCAATTATTGGATAAAAAAGACATTCAAATTCAAGATGATCCGAATTGGGATTTATTTACCGAATTTTTAATGCCGTCGCAATTGGAAATGCGGTTTAGCTTAACGGAAGAATTGTTAGATAGTATTGCGATGAATGGCATGGATTTGAGCCAAATTTATAATATTGAACACCGTTTCCATTTTGATGATCGTGAAGAACTTGAGCAATTCATTGAGAAATTTAGTTTAAGTAAAACAAATTTTATTACAATTCGTTATTCCGATCGCAAAATTCAGTTAGATGATATGGACTATGCACAATATTTGGTTAAGATTGAACAAGAAATGACCTTAGATAGCCAAGAGATTTTCTCAATGGTGGAGTTGTTTGATAAGCTTCTTAACGATTATCCATCAGGGGAATATTTAGGCTGGGAATCTGCTAATTTTGCTGATGATAAAATTTATCTTAATTAGCAAAAAATCGGTTAATAGAGCAAGTCAAGCAAAACCGCGGTCAAAAATTTAAGCATTTTTTTGACCGCGGTAAAATCGGCGAAGTTTAGGCTAGATCCGTTGCCTTTGTTTAATCTCGTTTAATGGGATAAAAACGTAAGTTTAAACTGTATGACTAGCAATAAATTGCGTTTTCTCATCTTGCCAATCAAGTTCAGCTACGCAAGCTGGATAAAAAGCCACATAGTTTTGACCGCAAAATTGTGCAACAATCTCTCCGACTAGGGGCAAATGCGAAATAATTAAGATATTTTTTGCCCCTTCTTGTTTTAATACGCTCAAATAATCAAAAACTTGTTTGGCATTGCCATTTGGCGTGAGTGCATCCCAGGTTTCTTGCTGTTCGTTTAATTTGTGCTGAAAAGCCTCGTTGACTTGATTAAACGTTTGTTGTGCCCGCAGATAAGGGCTGACTAAAACGTGGCAAAAATTTTCCGCGGTTTTGTGTAACCATTGACCTTGTTGTAAGGCTTGATTCATCCCCTGTTGAGTTAAAGGGCGTAATTTATCGCTAGGAGCGAAAACTTCCGCTTCTGCGTGGCGCATTATAAAAATTTTCATTCGTTTTTAGTTTAAATTGGCATAACAATGAGCCTATATAAAAGGATTTAATGCAATTTGTCAAAAGAAATTGTGAGCTAGATCTCGATTTTGGCTCTATTTGTGCGTATAATAGCACCAGTTTTTATTTTGGCTTACCTATTGCTAGAATATTAGTTATATCAACATTTTGAAATTTCAACGAAATTAGGACGGAGTATTTAATGTCTCGTAAACTTAGAAGAACGAAAATCGTATGTACAATGGGCCCTTCAACGGATAAAGGTAATAATTTAGAGAAAATTATCGCCGCAGGAGCAAATGTAGTTCGTATGAATTTCTCCCACGGTTCACCTGAAGATCATATTGCACGTGCGGAACGTGTACGCGAAATTGCGAAAAAATTAGGTAAACACGTTGCGATTTTAGGCGATTTACAAGGACCTAAAATTCGTGTATCAACCTTTAAAGAAGGCAAAATTTTCTTAAATGTCGGTGATAAATTTGTGCTTGATGCTGATTTGCCAAAAGGTGAAGGCGATCAACAAGCTGTGGGTTTAGATTATAAAGATTTACCGAAAGATCTTGTGCCAGGCGATATTTTATTATTAGACGATGGACGTGTTCAGCTTAAAGTGTTATCAACTGAAGGGGCGAAAGTCTTTACTGAAGTGACCGTAGGCGGCCCATTATCAAATAATAAAGGGATCAATAAATTAGGCGGTGGTTTATCTGCTGATGCTTTAACTGAAAAAGATAAAGCAGACATCATTACCGCGGCTAGAATTGGCGTGGATTATCTTGCAGTGTCATTCCCTCGTTCAAGTGCGGACTTAAATTACGCTCGTAAATTAGCACAAGACGCAGGTTTAAATGCACAAATCGTTGCAAAAGTAGAACGTGCTGAAACCGTGATTAGCGATGAAGCAATGGATGATATTATCTTAGCTTCTGATGTGATTATGGTGGCACGTGGTGACTTAGGGGTAGAAATTGGTGATGCTGAATTAGTTGGCGTTCAGAAAAAACTTATTCGCCGTTCACGCAAATTAAATCGTGTTGTGATTACAGCAACCCAAATGATGGAATCAATGATTAGCAACCCAATGCCTACTCGTGCGGAAGTGATGGACGTTGCGAATGCGGTATTAGATGGAACGGATGCGGTAATGCTTTCAGCTGAAACCGCGGCAGGTCAATATCCAGCGGAAACCGTTGCTGCGATGGCTAAAGTATGTCTTGGTGCAGAAAAAATGCCAAGCGTCAATGTTTCTCGTCATCGTTTAGATGTTGAATTTGACAATATTGAAGAAACCGTCGCTTTTGCCGCAATGTATGCAGCAAACCATTTGAAAGGCGTGAGTGCGATTATTTCATTAACCAATACTGGACGTACCGCGAAATTTATGTCGCGTATTAGCTCAGGATTGCCAATTTTTGCCTTATCACGCAATGAAACTACTTTAAATCTTTGTGCATTATACCGCGGTGTAACTTCAGTATTCTGTGAATTAGAATCTCGTACGCCAAATGCAGCGAGAGAAGCAGTTAATATGTTAAAAGAGAAAGGTTATTTAGTATCTGGCGATATCGTGTTAGTTACGCGTGGTAGCACTGAAGGTGGTTTAAGTAATGTTTGCGAAACATTAATCGTTGAATAATAATTAAGTAAATATTACTTATTAAAACGGAGAACAATGTTCTCCGTTTTCTATTGAGAAATGCTCAATAGTTGTTCTCAATGTAGCAATCTATCTAGGGTTTATGGTAAAATAGACTTTTATTTTTTAGACCTATTTTGGGTCAGATTTTCTAGGTCGCGGAGGACTTAATGACAAGCGCTGCAAATAAACGTTCCATAATGACACTTTTTTCAAATAAATCCGATATTTACTGCCATCAAACAAGAATAGTACTTGCGGAAAAAGGTGTCGGTTATGAAGTAGAAAATGTAGAGCCGAATACCATTTCTGAAGATTTAGTTGAGCTTAACCCTTATGGTACGGTGCCAACGTTAGTGGATCGCGATCTTGTGTTGTTTAATTCACGCATTATTATGGAATATTTAGATGAACGTTTTCCTCATCCACCATTAATGCCTGTATTTCCAGTAGAACGCGGAAAAAGCCGTTTATTAATGTTAAGAATTGAGCAAGATTGGTATTCGTTGTTACTTAAAGCAGAAGAAAGCAATGACGAGAATGAACAAGCGGAAGCCTTAAAACAATTAAAAGAAGAATTGTTAGCCATTGCACCTATTTTTAATCAAACTGCTTATTTTATGAGTGAAGAATTTAGTTTGGTTGATTGTTATGTCGCACCATTATTATGGAAAATGACTCAACTTGGTGTTGATTTTACTGGTGCTGGAAGCAAGGCAATTAAAGGTTATATGCAACGTGTATTTGAACGTGATTCTTTCCAACAATCCATTGGTTGCATTGCACCAAAGAATTTAATGGATGATAAATAATGGAACAAAAAACAACGTCAAAACGCCCTTATTTATTAAGAGCCTATTATGATTGGTTAGTGGATAATTCGCTTACGCCTTATCTCGTTGTGAATGCGAATTATTATGGCGTAGATGTCCCCGTTGAATATGTGAAAGATGGGCAAATTGTTCTCAACTTATCGCCTAATGCAGTGGGTAATCTTGCTTTAGGCAATGAAGCGGTTCAGTTTAATGCCCGTTTCCGCGGTGTGCCGAGAGAAATTTATATTCCACTTGGTGCGGCGTTAGCAATTTATGCACGTGAAAATGGTGATGGCGTAATGTTTGAACCTGAATCCTATTATGATGAAATGGATCAGCCGCCTATTTCTGATCAACCAAATGGCTTTCACGAAGCTGTGGATAATCAAGCTAAAAATGCGAGTAAACCGCAAGAAAAGCAACGTTCAAATAAGTCTTCGTCACATTTATGCATTATTAAATAATTTATCTCAAACCGCGGTCAAATTTGCCCGCGGTTTTTTATATAGGCAAGAGTTGAGAGATGTATCCGTTAATTGTATCGAATGCTACTTTCCCGTTAAAGAATAAGCACAATCTAAAAATACCAAATTTTCAATTAAAACAAGCGGAGCTTTGTGTGGTGGTGGGCAAAAATGGCAGTGGTAAAACCGCGTTTAGCGATGTTTTATCGCAACGGCTTACTTTATCAACAGGGCATTATGAGAATAAATTTAAACAAATCTCCCTGTTTTCCTTTGAAAAACAGCAACAGATTATTGAACAAATCGTTAAGGTACGTAACAATGATATGCTCGATCCTGATGATTTTGGTCAGACTGCGTCTGAGATTATTTTAAATGGCTCAAACAAAGATGAAGTTTTTGATCAATGCACTGAACTGCTAGGTATTACGCATTTGCTCAATAGACCTTTTATTCAGCTTTCCACGGGCGAAAGCCGTAAAGTATTATTTGCACAAACATTGGTAACAAAGCCTGATTTACTTATTTTAGATGAACCATTTGAAGGATTAGATCAGCAATCACTTGCAATGTATCAGCAATTATTGCTAAAGCTACGCGAAACAATGGCGATTGTTTTAATCGTCAATCGTTTTTCGGATATACCTCCTTCAATAGATAAAATAGCAATATTGGATAATTTTGAGTTAAGCCTACTTGATGAAAACCAATCCATTGATAAACAAGCACTTTTTCAGCAAATGCAGTTTTTAGAAACGGCTGATAACGTTCCTTTGCCGACGCCGATTGAGTTGCCTATTCAGCTTGATTCTGAGCAAAATCCCTTTGAATTAGAAAACGTAACGATCCAATATGCCGATAAAGTGATTTTATCTAATCTCAGTTGGATCGTAAAACCTAACCAACATTGGTGGATAAAAGGTCCAAATGGGGCAGGAAAATCCACTTTATTATCGGTCATTAATGGCGATCATCCCCAATCTTTTGCGAATAAGGTTCGTATTTTTGGCAAGCAACGTGGCTCTGGGGAAACTATTTGGCAGATAAAACAGCATATCGGCTATGTTAGCCATCAGCTGCATTTAGATTATCGGGTAAATTGTCGCACGTTAGAGATAATTGTATCGGGTTTTTTGGATAGTATTGGTGTTTATCAGCATATCCCTGATCGTTTGCGTTTAAAAGCGATTCAATGGTTAGAACGTTTAAATATGGTTCAGTTTGCAAATAAACCCTTCCGCAGTTTATCTTGGGGGCAACAACGTTTGTTATTAATTGCACGCGCAATGGTTAAACATCCGCCTATTCTTATTTTAGATGAACCTTTGTTGGGATTAGATGGCTTTCATCGCAGATTAATTAAAAGTTTTATTGATCAAATGGTGAATAATAGCCATACTCAATTACTCTTTGTTTCTCACCAAGAACAAGATGCACCAGATTGCATTACACATTCCTTATCGTTCGTTAAACAAAAGGATATACAAAATGGTACTGAATTTGATATAGTTTTCAGTGAATTACCCACAATAAAAGGAGCATAATGATGGATTTCTTAGATAATCTGCCGATCGCCACGATCATTTTTATCTTATTGATCGTTTTCATATTATATTCAACATTAAAAACAGTTCCACAAGGTTATCATTGGACAATCGAACGTTTTGGTCGTTATACCCGAACGCTTACGCCAGGGTTAAATTTTGTGGTGCCATTTGTTGATCGCGTTGGGCGTAAAATCAATATGATGGAACAAGTGCTGGATATTCCTTCACAAGAAGTGATTTCTAAAGATAACGCCAATGTATCTATTGATGCGGTATGTTTTGTGCAAGTGATTGATGCGCGTAGTGCCGCCTATGAAGTCAATCATTTGGAACAAGCGATTATTAATTTAACGATGACAAATATTCGCACAGTTCTTGGTTCTATGGAATTGGACGAAATGTTATCGCAACGAGATAATATCAACGGACGCTTGCTTTCTATTGTTGATGAAGCTACAAATCCGTGGGGAATTAAAGTTACGCGTATTGAGATCCGTGATGTTCGCCCACCACACGAATTGATCGCATCAATGAATGCACAAATGAAAGCAGAGCGAAATAAACGGGCAGATATTTTAGAAGCCGAAGGGGTACGCCAAGCCGAGATTTTGCGAGCAGAAGGGGAAAAGCAAGCACGGATTTTAAAAGCAGAAGGGGAACGTCAAGAAGCCTTTTTGCAAGCCGAAGCACGTGAGCGAGCTGCACAAGCGGAAGCCAAAGCCACGCAAATGGTATCCGATGCGATAGCCAACGGGAATACAAAAGCGATTAATTATTTTATTGCACAAAAATATACCGAAGCCTTGAAAGACATTGGCGGTTCAACAAATAGCAAAGTAGTGTTGATGCCATTGGAAGCAGGTAATTTAATTGGTTCGGTGGCTGGGATTGCAGAACTATTAAAAGGCGATAAACAGGCTTAAGGGACAAAATATGGACTGGTTTAGCAGTTGGACAGCTTGGCTTATTCTTGGTTTTGTATTATTAATTGGCGAAATTCTACTACCAGGGATATTTTTATTATGGTGGGGATTGGGGGCAATTATCAGTGGACTTGTGCTATGGATAATTCCAACCTTATCGTTTACTGCGATTGGCATATTTTACGCCGTGTTATCCTTGCTTTTGAGCCTGTTATGGTGGCGATATCAGCACCGAAAAGACCAACAAGATGATGCCCATTCGGTACTCAATCAACGCGATCACTCTCTGATCGGCAATATCGGTTTGGTACAAGAGTTTCATTCCAACGGCATTGGTCGTGGTAAATTTGGTGACACAACCTGGCGAATTATGTCGCAAAATGCCGAGCCACTTCACGTAAATGATAAAATTGAGGTGGTTCAGGTGCAAGGCATCACCTTATATGTGCGAAAATGTACAGAGTAGCTTTTAACCTAACTAATAAAACCGCGGTCAAAAAAACGTTTAAATTTTTGACCGTGGTTTTTATAGTCGAGCCTTACTGCTTCGTTATCTTTAAAAATTTTAGAAAACGCTTGAAAATTATTATTCAGCTAGGAATTTAGTTTAAAGTTTACTAGAATCTGTCACGTTTTTTGCTGTGGGTGATATGGATTAATTAAGAAATGAAAATTGTTCATTTATTGTTCAAATTGATGATTCACTTCTTAAGTGTGAAAAATTTTTGGAATGCGGTTTTTTCAAGCCTGATTCCTCAAGGCTTCAACACCACCCCACAGTCGGAAGACATGCCCTGTTATTAAAGGGATTGAGACAAAAAGAATTTTTGAGAGTTATCATTTAGGTAGTCTTTGTAATTCGTCAAGTTTTACAGAAAGTCAACAAAAAAGATGTCAAGGCGAAGTTGTTATTGATGTTCTAAAACAAGAACAAAATAGACGGGATTTAGAAAGAGTTAATAAACGTATTAGTACAATCCAATCTATTCCAAAACGTATGCAAAGGACACAAAAGAAGCACAGGACTTATCTAATGCAATGCAAACTCAAATAGCATTGCTAAATACAGATAAAATAGCAATGGATATTGCAAGAAGCAATGAAGATTTAGCGGAGAGAAAAGTACAAAAACAACATAAAAAACGAAATAAGAAGAATTTTACAAGAAGAAAGAGAAAGACTGTAATTTGTTATCTACTTATCTATTATAGTAGGTTATTTGTAACCTACTATATTCAAAATCAAACTATAAGGAATTGAAAAATGAAGAAACTGATTATTATTTTATTTGCTTTTATTATTGTAGGTTGTGATAAAACTATAACAATAGATTAATTTAAAAAAGATGGAGTATTATTAAAGTCCTATCGTCAGAAATGTGAAAACGGGGAATTGCACCCTGAAGAATTAAACTGTATTAATTCTAGGAAGGCAGAAATGCAGTTGATATTAGAAGCAGAAAGAAAACGACTTTGATAAGGAACATTTATGAGTGATGTAACAATATTTACTGATATTGGTAATCAAGTTTTAAATAGGTCGGAAGATATGCCCTGTTATTAAATGGGTTGAATTTTGAGTTGAATAAAACCGCGGTCAAAAAACGTTTGAATTTTTGAGCGCGTTTTTTTATGGAAAGCCATTGCCTGTTATATTGCGGTGCGGCAAAGTTTTAGACTTTTTAAAAATTCTACAAAGGCTTTCACTTTGGCGGCTAGATGACGGCGGTGTGGATAAATGGCGTGGAGTTCTAATTGTTTTTGTTTGTAGTTGCCCAAAATTTCAACCAGTTCTCCGCTTGCTAATTCGGCTTCAATAAGAAAACGTGGTGAATTGATGATGCCTAATCCTGCTTTTGCCATTGCTGTTAGGGTTGAACCGTTGTTGCACACCAATTTTGAACGCATTTTGAGTTTTTGGTTTTCGCCAAATTGCCAATAAATTTGATTGCCTATGGATTTATAGAGTAGGCAGTCGTGATCTTGTAATTGATCGGGCGTGAGTGGCACGCCGTGTTTAGCGAGATAGTCGGGCGATGCAACGAAATGCAATGTGCTTGTTGCGATTTTTTGAGCGACTAATGTGCTGTCTTGTAACGCACCGATACGCAGAGCAAGATCATAGCCTTCTGACATTAGATCAACACGGCGATCATTAAACTCGACTTCAAGATGTAAATTGGGATTGGCTTTGACAAATTCAGGCAAATGGGGTGCGACAAATTGTAAGCCAAAATCCATTGGTAGCGAAACTAATAAATTGCCTTGTAATGAGGTGGAAAGGTTGCTGATACTGGCATCGGCTTGCTCAAGCTCGGCTAAAATAGGTTGGCAGTGCTGATAATAGACTAACCCCGCTTCTGTGGCAGAGATCTTGCGAGTCGTGCGTTGTAATAAACGTGTTTTGAGTTGTTCTTCTAATTGTGAAACCAATTTACTTGCCATTGCCACAGAAATATTGGCATTTGCGGCAGCTTGGGTAAAACTTTGGGTTTCAATCACTTTACAAAAAACAGAAATTGCATTGAGCTTATCCATAGAATTCCTTAAAACCAAATAATTAGGCTAATTTTACACAAAAACACAAATTTAAGCGAATTGCTTACATTGCAGAAAAATCATTAAATTGAACTTTTTTATCAATATTCAATCTAATTAGCAGTTTATTGGTAACCTCATTCGTTAGGTTTTTTAAATCGTTATAGGAGATTTATTATGAAATCGGTATTAAAAGTTATTCCTGTTTTATTCCTTGCTGGAGCATTAAGTGCGTGCAACTCAATGACCAAAACCCAAAAAAATACGGCGATTGGTGCAGCGATTGGTGGTGTGGCAGGTAACGTCATTGGTAATTCAACGGGCGCAACTTTAGGCGGTGCCGCATTAGGTGGCTTAATTGGTAGCCAAGTGAAATAAGATAATGAATAAAAAGATCCGCTTAATCGCGGATTTTTTATGATATTGAGACCTATATCACCCACAAGTGATAAAAATTGGTTCGGTGAAACGTTTGTTAGGTGGAATGTTCGTGTCAGATTTTTATCCTGATGAACACGATGGGGATATTAAAACGGCGACCTTTACCAGTATCGCAAACTTTATGACTAAATATAATTTAGCGAGTGAAATTTACGAAATCAGTAAATAATCGAGAATGAATAGAATTGGCGTAGGCGTGAGCTTACGCCTTTTTATTTTGACCGCGGATCAAAATAGATTTATTTTTATTATATTTAGACGCAAACGTTTACTACCAATGAAATTCAGGTAGAATGTAGCCGATTTATCATTCATCTAACCAAGAGGTATTATGTCTTTAGAAAAAACATTCAATTTATCAGCACGTGGCTCAACCGCCCGTCAAGAAATTATCGCAGGGTTAACCACCTTTTTGGCGATGGTGTATTCGGTGATTGTGGTACCAAATATGCTGAAAAATGCAGGTTTTCCGCCTGAAAGTGTCTTTATTGCAACCTGTTTGGTAACGGGATTTGGCTCAATTTTGATCGGTTTGTGGGCGAATGCCCCAATGGCAATTGGTTGTGCGATTTCCTTAACTGCATTCACCGCATTTAGCTTGGTGTTAGGGCAACAAGTAAGCATTCCAGTAGCATTGGGCGCTGTCTTTTTAATGGGCGTGGTGTTTACCTTAATCTCAGCAACGGGGATCCGTGCGTGGATTTTGCGGAATTTGCCCGCGAGCATTGCCCACGGTGCAGGGATTGGAATTGGTTTATTCTTGTTATTAATCGCAACTAACGGTGTCGGCTTGGTGTTAAGCAATCAAGCAGGATTGCCCGTCAAATTCGGTGATTTCACCTCTTTTCCAGTTATGATGTCGCTAATCGGTTTAGCCTTTATCATTGGCTTAGAAAAATTACGTGTGAAAGGGGCAATTTTGTGGGTGATTATTGCCATCACTATTATCGGTTTGGTTTTTGATCCAAATGTAAAATTCAGCGGTGAAATTTTCAAAAAGCCAACTTTTGGCGAACAATCATTGTTCTTAAGCCTTGATCTGCAAGGGGCATTACAACCTGCTATTTTACCTGTGGTTTTTGCGTTAGTGATGACCGCGGTATTTGATGCAACAGGGACAATCCGTGCCGTAGCGGGACAGGCGAATTTAGTTGATCAAGACGGGCAAATTGTTAATGGTGGCAAAGCCTTAACTGCAGATTCGGTCAGTAGTATCGTTTCAGCATTAGTCGGCACTGCACCTGCTGCGGTGTATATTGAGTCAGCCGCAGGCACGGCGGCAGGCGGACGCACAGGCTTAACCGCAGTAGTTGTTGGTTTATTGTTTTTGCTAATGCTGTTCTTCCAACCTGTTGCAAGTTTAGTGCCAGGTTATGCAACTGCTCCTGCCTTAATGTACGTGGGATTGTTAATGTTGAGCAACGTCAACAAATTAGATTTTAATGATTTCGTTGGGGCAATGTCGGGTCTAATCTGTGCGGTATTTATTGTGTTGACCGCAAACATCGTTACAGGAATTATGCTTGGTTTTGCAAGTTTAGTGATTGGACGTATTGTGTCTGGTGATGTGAAAAAATTGAACCTTGGCACCATTATTATCGCGATCATCTTGGTGGTGTTTTACGCTGGGGGGTGGGCGATTTAATCCAATTCATCATTAATAGAAAAACCGCGGCCAAAAAAACGAAAGAAATTTTGACCGCGGTTTTTAATTTTTTAATGCTAATTTTTACATTAAATCGTTATTTTTTCGGTTCGCCGATAGGTAAAATCGTGCGGTTAAAACTTTCATTGATAATGTCAGCAGCTGCAAGATAGAAAGCAGCAAGAGCGGTGATTAAACCAAAATTACCGCCAAGTTGGCTTAGGCTGTGGTTGCCCGTGAAATCGCCTGCAGCTAATAAATAGAAGGTAATGGTTAAAAACAAGAAAATGGCTTGTAACGCACGGGCTTTAGCAAGTGTGCCGAGAAACATCATTAGGGTAAATGTTCCCCAAATGGTTAAGTACCAACCGACAAATTCTGGGGTAACGTTGGCGGCAAAAAAGACTTTAAACAATGCAAAGCTCCACCAAAATGCACCGTAGCTGATAAATGCGGTAAATCCAAAGGTGTTGCCTTTTTTGTATTCAAACATTCCTGCGATCATTTGTGCGCTACCGCCAAAGGCAAATGCCATTGCCAGTACCATCCCTAGATTTTCACCGCCAAAAGTGCCGTTATTGATTAGGCTAAGTAGCCAAGTCGTTAATGCGAAGCCACATAGCCCGAGTGGCGCGGGGTTAGCATAATTGTTTTTAATTGACATCGTCTTTCCTTATAAGTAAAGCAAATAATAAAGTGGTTGAATCGATCAAGCACTAATGAAAAAAGGGCGTTAGTATGGCGGATTTTCAGCCCGAATGAAAGTGAAATTAATCAATTTTTGAAAATTAATATGAAAAAATACAGGGATTTAGCTGTAACGTTTCAATTTGAGTAGAAATCCCTATAAAAGTTAAGTTTTTCAAGTGGTTATCGCTATAAATTGAAGTTAAATTAAAATGTGATCTAGATCAAAATTTTTGTGTAAAATTGTTAGAGCTTAATTAAAAAGGGGTATATAATTAGCGCCAGTTAATTTTTAAATTTTTACAATCTTTAGGAGAAATCATTATGAGTAAAGCTGTTGAAAATGCAGTAAGCCCTGCTCAAGCGGAAGTTAATGCGCTGGTGGAAAAAGGTTTGGTGGCGTTAGAAGAATTTCGCTTACTTGACCAAAAACAAGTGGATTACATTGTCGCAAAAGCATCGGTAGCTGCGCTAGATCAGCACGGTGTATTAGCGATGCACGCTTATGAAGAAACAGGTCGCGGTGTGTTTGAAGATAAAGCCACTAAAAACTTGTTCGCTTGTGAGTATGTGGTTAACAATATGCGTAATTTGAAAACTGTTGGCGTGATTAGCGAAGATGATGTCACGGGCATTACTGAAATCGCTGATCCAGTTGGGGTTGTGTGTGGTATTACACCAACCACTAATCCAACTTCAACTGCGATTTTTAAATCACTTATCGCACTTAAAACCCGTAATCCAATCGTCTTTGCTTTCCACCCTTCTGCACAACAGTCTTCAGCTCACGCAGCACGTGTTGTTTATGAAGCGGCTGTTGCTGCGGGTGCACCGAAAAACTGTATTCAGTGGATTGAACAACCATCAATGGAAGGAACATCAGCATTGATGAAACATCCAGGGATTGCCACAATTTTAGCAACGGGTGGTAATGCAATGGTGGAAGCCGCTTATTCTTGCGGTAAACCAGCTTTAGGTGTAGGGGCAGGCAATGTGCCAGCTTATGTTGAGCGTAGTGCTGATATTAAGCAAGCGGTGCACGATATTGTGATGTCAAAATCCTTTGATAACGGTATGATTTGTGCCTCTGAACAAGCGGCAATCGTGGATCAAGAAGTTTATGAACAGTTTGTTGATGAAATGAAATCTTACGGTGTTTATTTCGTTAATAAAAAAGAAAAAGCCCTATTAGAAGAATTTATTTTTGGCGTAAAAGCTAATGGTGAAAATTGCGGTGGGGCAAAATTAAATGCGAATGTGGTTGGTAAACCAGCGGCTTGGATTGCTGAACAAGCAGGCTTTAGCGTGCCAGAAAATACTAATATTTTAGCCGCGGAATGTAAAGAAGTGGGCGAAAAAGAGCCATTAACTCGTGAAAAATTATCTCCTGTTCTTGCAATTTTAAAATCTAATTCAACCGAAGAAGGTTTTGCCTTATCTGAAGCAATGGTAAATTTTCACGGTTTAGGGCATTCTGCCGCAATTCATACTAAATCAGCTGATATTGCTAAAGCCTATGGCGAACGCGTAAAAGCCATTCGTGTGATTTGGAATTCCCCTTCTACCTTTGGTGGCATTGGCGATGTATATAACTCTTTCTTACCATCATTAACCTTAGGTTGTGGTTCATACGGTAAAAACTCAGTGGGCAACAACGTAAGTGCGATTAATCTTTTAAATATCAAACGTGTGGGAAGACGGAGAAATAATATGCAATGGTTCAAAGTGCCTTCAAAAATCTATTTTGAACGCGATTCAATTCAATATTTACAATCAATGAAAGGTATGGAACGTGTGGTTATCGTAACTGACCGCACAATGGTTGATTTAGGTTTTGTTGAGAAAATTGCAAAACAAATTACCGCACGTGGCAATCACGTTACCTATCAATTATTTGCTGACGTTGAGCCAGATCCAAGTATTGAAACCGTCCGTCGCGGAACAGAATTATTGCGTAATTATCAACCTGATACCATTATTGCCCTAGGTGGTGGTTCGGCAATGGATGCGGCAAAAGTGATGTGGTTGTTCTATGAACAACCAGAAGTGGATTTCCGCGATTTAGTGCAGAAATTTATGGATATTCGTAAACGTGCGTTTAAATTCCCACAATTAGGACGCAAAGCGAAATTTATCGGTATTCCAACCACTTCAGGTACAGGTTCTGAAGTAACTCCATTTGCGGTGATTACCGATGGCGATAAAAAATACCCAATCGCTGACTATTCATTAACCCCAACCATTGCGATTGTTGACCCAGCATTAGTGATGACTGTGCCAGCAAGTGTCGCTGCGGATACTGGTATGGACGTGTTAACTCACGCAACTGAAGCCTATGTTTCTGTATTAGCTAATGACTTTACTGATGGTTTATGTTTACAAGCGATTAAATTAGTGTTTGAAAACTTAGAGCGTTCAGTGAAAGAAAAAGATCCTGAAGCACGCGAAAAAATGCATAACGCATCAACAATCGCAGGAATGGCGTTCTCGAATGCCTTCTTGGGAATGAACCACTCATTAGCACATAAAATTGGTGGACGTTTCCACACGCCACACGGTCGGACTAATGCGATTTTAATGCCATTTGTTATTCGTTATAACGGCACAAAACCGCAAAAAACTTCAACTTGGCCGAAATATAACTACTATAAAGCCGATGTGAAATATCAAGAAATTGCACGTATGTTAGGCTTGCCTTGTGCAACTCCTGAAGAAGGTGTGCGTTCTTATGCACAGGCTTGTTATGAGTTAGCGGTACGTTGTGGCATTAAAATGTCGTTCAAAGAGCAAGGCTTAGATGAGCAACAATGGATGGCAGCACGCCGTGATATTGCATTATTTGCATACGAAGACCAATGTTCGCCTGCTAACCCTCGCTTGCCGTTAGTTGCGGATATGGAGCAAATTTTAACTGACGCATATTACGGTTATGGCGTGAAAGCGTAATTTTCATTCGTTTTAACTTCATTTATCAGCCCTATTTTCAAGTTTGAAAATAGGGCTTATTTTTGTGACATAACCAGTGATGATGCGAATTAATCATAGTAAATGCTATTTAATCAACCAATTTCCATTCATTTTTTTCCTTTAATTTTTCGTTATTTTATTAATAAAACCCGCGGTCAAAATTTTAAGCGTTTTTTTGACCGCGGTAATATCGCCTATTTTCATGTGAACAATCAGTAGAAATGTTGCCAGCTACTTTTTGTGCAACCCAAATATTTTACCGCATTTATCCATTTAGCTAATTTGAGTAAAACCGCGGTTAAAAATTGAAACAATTTTTAAAAAATAAAGGGTTCTTAAGAATAATTTAAGATTTGTTTGTTTTAATACACTCAACGAAACGCAGTACTACAACAAAATGTGATTTCGCAAATAAACAAAGGCTTAAGAAAAATTTAAGTATTGTTTGATTAACTATAACTTGAAAGCAATGGCTTTCATTACACATTAAATAAACATACTTTTGGAGTAAAATGATGAAACAATTAATGACATTAACATCTGCTTTAGCACTTTCAACCGCGGTCTTTTCTGGCACTGTATTTGCACAAGGCTTTGCAGATCCAAATGATCCACAGGCTCAAAATTATACCCAAACGGGCTTTGTTGATGAATCGTTAGTGCTAAAAAGTGTACAAGAGCTTGCCAATGCACAGGATAACGCACCTGTGCGTATTGATGGGCAAATTGTCAAACAACTTGATAAAAAGCATTTCACGTTTAAAGATGCATCTGGTGCAGAAACACAAATTGAAGTGAGCAAAAAGGCGTGGAATGGGCAAACTATTAGTCCAACGGATAATGTTCAAATCATTGGTAAAGTGGATAAAGAATGGAATAAAACAGAAGTGGAAGTGAAACACATTCTAAAAAAATAAATTACTATTATTTTGGTATGATCCCCACGAGAGTGGGGATCTTTTAATGATTTTATTGTGATATTTACTATGATTTTTCGTTTATTTCGTGCTTTTCGCTTATCGTCAACTCAGCTTATTGCACTGGTTAGTCTCTATTTTACCTTAATTTTAAATTATCCGTTTTATGTTACGGTGCTAAAAATTAATCCTTTTCAGGGTAAACTAGAAGATTATTTTTTATTAACCGTGCCTTTTTTCGTGTTTTTTGTGCTTAATGCGGCATTTCAAATTTTAGCCTTGCCTTTTTTACACCGTATAATTATGCCATTTTTGTTAATTACAGGTGCGGCAATTAGCTATCAAGAACTATTTTTCGGCATTTATTTTGATGATGATCAGTTAAATAATGTATTACAAAGCAACATTGCGGAAAGCTCAAGAATGTTGACTTTACCTTATCTTGTTTGGATTTTCTGTTTAGGGATCATTCCCGCAATTTTCTATACTCGCGCCAAGGTTCAGTATAAGGCTTGGTATAAAGAGATTGGAATACGTTTCGTAATGATTGGAGTATCAGCCTTAGCCGTGTTAAGTATTGGTAAATTTTATTACAAAGATTATGCTGCTTTTGGGCGTAATAATAAGGAAATCGCTAATCTTATTATTCCGTCAAACTTAATTGGTGCTGGGATTAAATTGGGCAAAAAAGCTTATTTAAATAGCATTCCCTTTACGCCTATTGGGCAAAATACCGAGCAGGCTAAGCCTGATAATTTTCGTCATGTCACGATTCTTGTCGTAGGGGAAACTACGCGAGCACAGAATTGGGGGTTAAATGGTTATGCACGCCAAACCACACCGCAACTTGCTGCACGGAATGATGTGATCAATTTTCCAAATACAACCAGTTGTGGCACGGCTACGGCAATTTCTGTGCCTTGTATGTTCTCACGTTATACTCGAGAAGAATACAATGCCACGCATGCCAGTCACGAATCGAATTTATTAGATATTCTGCAAACGGCAGGGGTAAATGTGTTATGGCGTGATAATGATGCAGGTTGTAAAGGCGTGTGCGATCGTGTACCTAATCAAGATATGACCGCACTAAATTTGCCCGAATATTGCCATAATGGCGAATGTTTAGATGAAATTTTACTTAAAGATTTGGAAAGTGAGCTGACGAAAACCGAGAAAGATACGGTTATTGTGTTGCATACTATCGGTAGCCACGGACCGACCTATAATGAACGTTATGCAAAAGCCTTTGAGAAATTTACGCCAATTTGTGATACCAATGAGATCCAAAAATGCAGTAACGAACAACTTGTGAATACCTATGATAATGGCATTTTGTATATTGATAATTTATTAAACAAGGTTATCAAGCAGTTAGAACAACATCCTGAATGGGAAAGCACATTGTTATATATTTCCGATCACGGCGAAAGTTTAGGCGAAGATGGGATTTACTTACACGCCGCACCTTATGCGATTTCACCCGTTTATCAAACTCGTGTGCCAATGATAATGTGGTTTTCACCAATGTGGGTAAAAAATGAAGGCGTTGATATGCAATGTGTGCGTAATAATGCACAAAAGTTGCCATCATCACAAGATAATCTCTTTCATACGGTATTTGGTATGCTTGATCTAAATTTGCATAATGAGATTTACAAGCCAGAATTGGATATTTTGGCACAATGTAAGCAACATTGATCTAGTTAAAGTGTTAGTTATCATTTATTCTGATAGTTTAAATCATTAATAGTGATTTTACTTATGTCACATTGATGTGGATAATAACGCCACTTAAAAAGACAATGATGACATAACAACAGGAGAAATATGATGTTAAATGAAATTAATTGGCCAGATGGCTATGTTCCAGGATTTACTGATAATTTTTGTTCTAATGAAGTGATCGTGGCGGGTTTAACTAGCCAAGATGTATGGCGCTATCTCAATGACACGAAATATTGGCCACATTATTATAGTAACGTGGCAGATGTGCGTTTTTATCAAGGTTATACTGGCACTGAATTATATCCAGACGCACGCTTTTTCTTTAAAACCTTTGGTTTTCCCGTTGAAGCAAGAGATCACTGAATATGTTGCACCACAAGCAGGGCAACCAGGGCGTATCTCGTGGCACGGTTGGGCTGGCGAAGTCGGTTCAAATGAACGTTTAGATGTGATCCACGCGTGGTTTATTGAAGATCTTTCTGATGGACGTGTGCGTATCTTAACGCAAGAAACCCAAAATGGTTTACCAGCGAAAGAACTGGCTAAAGCGGTGCCAAACCCAATGATTAATGGGCATCAAGAATGGTTAGACGGGATCGTTCGCAGTGCAAAAGCAAAATTAACCCTATAAACTTAATCACAACGATATGAAGCCATTGCATAAGCAATGGCTTTTTTATTGATTCTAATGTTATGATACGAGCAACTTACTTTGGTAAATCAGTTGCTATGTTAAACCTTAGAAATTTAGATCTTAATTTATTAAAAGCCTTTGATGCGTTAATGGATGAGCGGAGTGTCACAAAAGCCGCACAACGCCTTGCGATTACACAGCCTGCAATGAGTGGCACATTGTTGCGATTAAGAGAAAGTTTTGATGATCCCTTATTTATTCGTGTGCAACGTGGTATTGAACCGACAAATGATGCCCAAACCCTTGCCGAACCCATTAAAGCGATTTTAAATGAAATTGAAGATCTGTTAAAACCGAAAATATTTGATCCACGAACGGCTGAATTGACGGTATCTATTGCTTGTACGGATTATGCATTGCGTGCGGTTATTTCCCCATTTTTAGTGGCATTAAAACAACAAGCACCACGGATCAAACTTGCCTTGTATATGATTAATAATGATTTAATCCAAGAGCAATTAGCCAAAGGTATGATTGATTTTGCGTTGGTAACCCCTGAATTTTCGCCACCAGACGTGTATAGCCAAACGCTATTTGATGAAGAATATGTTTGCATTGTCAGTAAATCGCATCCTTTAGCGAAAGAAAATCACATTTCACTTGAGGCGTTTTGTCAATATGAACAGGCGTTGATCTCGCATAATAGGGGCTTTTTCGGGGGCGACCGATCAAGCATTAGCGGATATTGGCAAAGTGCGTAATGTGGTATTGTCCGTGCAGAATTTTCTGATTTTGCCCGAATATCTTGAGTTAACGGAAATGATTGCGGTTGTGCCAAAACGTTTGGTTATACATCAACCGCAGATTAAAATTTTTACGCCGCCAGTAGCAATTCAGGGGTTTACCAAAGTATTAGCTTGGCATAAACGCACACATTATGATAAGGCTTATCAATGGATAAGAGAGTTGATCGCACAGTCCGTTAAAGCTGAATAAAATGCCATAAACCGCGGTCAAAAAAACGTTTAAAAATTTGACCGCGGTATTTTTCTCCCTTTATCTATCTGAAAAACGTTATTTTGCAGTGACATTCAGTTTTCGCAAAATATAAGGGAAGACGATTTGTTTGTTGATATCCGCATCGAGCAGACCATTTTTTACATCACGTCCCATATGGATACCGTTCGGATTAATCCACGCTTCTTTGATACCCCCTGGCATTGTGAGAACATCAAGTAGATCTTGCGTTGGGATCATACTATCTTGTTGTCCTCCCATAACCAACATTTCTGTGGTAGGTTTGGCTAAATAGCCTTGATGTTTAAGGGATTGTGCTTGAAATTTAGTAAAAAATTGCTGTTCATTTTCCACATCACGCAATAGTTCAAACATCGCAGGGTAAGCATCATAAAGATATTCATCTCCTGCCATTACTGAAGAAAATTGTGCTTTTTCAAAGGTTGCATCAAAAGGGCCTGAATGAGAAATGACCGCATTAAAACGGGCTGGATAATTTGCTGCCAACACGTTTGCCCAATAACCGCCAAAGCTGCCGCCGTACATTGCAACACGGGATTTGTCTATTTGTGGGTTTTCTAAGGCTTTGTCTAATACTGAGATAAGTGAAGTTTCCGCACCTTTTTCCAATTTTGCTGGTGATTGCCCTGTCCCCGGCATATCCGCGACTAAAATCGCCACGCCTTGATCAATTAAACTTGAAAATTGACTAAATCTAATTTCTTTCCAACCGTCTAAGCCGCCGACAATCAATAGTAATGGTGCTTTTTGAGCATTTTTGGGTAAACTTAATAATGCGGGCACAGGTTTACCTTGATATTCACCGTTAATTTGTTGAATATGATAACCACGTGCTTCGCTAGCTTGAATGGCGGCATTGCGTTCTTTTTCATAAGCGGCAGCACGTTGTGCAGAATTGAGTGGGGCTGGCCAACGAGCAAAATAGTACAATTTTTGTGCTGCACTATAATCTTTACTTGCTTGTGGTTTATCTTGTTCTTGTTGCGCTTTTTGGTAATATTTATCACCTTCTTGCATAAAGGCGGTAGCCCATTCATCACGATTAAGTGAATGAATGTTTGCCAATGCAAGTTTAACATCATCAGTATTCATCGCTAACAAAGGATAGAGACTTTTTTCAGCCCGATAGATCACCTCTTTTTTCGTTTCATCTAAATTGCGGTGAGTAACAATATTATCGTCTGCTAAACTTGGTTGTGTGGCACACAGCAATGCAGCGGAAGTAAGCATTGAACCGACTTTCATTTTATTTTTCCTCTGTAACATTGGCAACTGATGAGCCTGCTAGTTGATAAACAACGGGATTCATTTTGGCGTGTTGTTGAATTTTATGACGATATTCAACTAATTTATCGTTAGCGGCAATTGCTTTTAAGGTATCAAAATCGTGATACACTTCAATGGTACTCACGGTTTTGTTATCTTTTGAGATTAGGGTTTGTTGACTGATAAATCCTTTCCATTTCATTTTAACGTTTTTCACTAATTCTAATTGTAAATTAGCGACAGTTTAAGGATTTTCCCCTTCATTCATCGTAAAGGTATTGATGACACAAACGGTCTGATCTGATGTTTGAGCTATTGCAGAAACCGAATTTGCTAGTCCGAGTGCGATAAAAGTCGCTTTTAAAGTTTGTTTTAACATTTGTATAATTCCTTTCAATTCACCATAATTGGCGTACGCTATTTTAACGCAAAAAAACAATTACGCAACAAGTGTAACGAAAATAAAAGAAGGGAAAAATGAAAACGATTACAGCAGGTCGCCCGATTGATACCGCACTTACTAATACTATTTTAAAAACGGCTTCCGAACTCTTTTTTCAACAGGGTTATGAGGCGGTAACACTCGTTAAAGTAGCAGAATTAAGTGGAACATCACGTCAAGCAATTTATCGTCGTTGGGAAAATAAGCAAAGTTTGTTGATTGATAGCTTGCATTTATTTAGTCCGCCGAAAATGACACCAAGAGCAGATATGTCAGCAAAGCAACAACTCATTGATTATGTAAATTATGCAGTCAGCGTGGTTGAGCCCAATGCTTTAGCATTTCGGAATTTAGTATGCGATTTACAGCTTAATTTAACTTTACATCAGCGTTTTAATGAACATTTTATTGTACCTCGGTCCGAAATTTTGACGAAAATTATTCAGCAAGGCATTAATTCAGGTGAATTGAGCGATCATCTAAATATTAAGCTGTTAATCAATTGTATTCACGGAACATTGTGGCTACGCATTTTGCGTTGTGAGCCTTTTGATGAGAAATTTGCAGTTGAGCTAATTGAAATGTTGTTATAACAATGAGGTTAGAACCCCTTTAATGATAATATTTCTGATTTTATGAAAGAGATTTTGTTAGGGAAAAATCATTTTTATGGAATTTAAGACAAAACCGCGGTCAAAAAAACGATTGGATTTTTGAACAAAGTTTATTGATTTTTTTACGCTTTTATCTGATCAATATCAGCATTATAGCGACAAAACCGCGGTCAAAAAACACTTAGAAATTTGACCGCGGTTTATTGATTTTTACGCTTTTTATCTGATTAATATCAATATTAAAACGACAAAACCGCGGTCAAAAAAACGATTGGATTTTTGAACAAAGTTTATTGATTTTTTTACGCTTTTATCTGATCAATATCAGCATTATAGCGACAAAACCGCGGTCAAAAAACACTTAGAAATTTGACCGCGGTTTATTGATTTTTACGCTTTTTATCTGATTAATATCAATATTAAAACGACAAAACCGCGGTCAAAAAAATGATTGGATTTTTGACCGCGGTGTTGGATTAGAAATAGGTTGTGAAGGAATGGCTGTCAAATTGCTTACTTTCACGCAGATTTTTTTCTACCACTGTGCCGATGCGTAAAAATGCGACAAGTTGATCTGCTTTTCCGCAACCCAATGCTTGGCGAATACATTCGCTTTGTGTCCATTTCCCAGTGATCCACACATTATCAAAGCCCATTGAATTGGCGGCTAGTTGAATGGCGTAGGCGGCACAACCCGCGGTGATTAGCTGTTCCCATTCAGGCACTTTGGCAATGTTGGGATCAATTTTGGCAATCACTGCGATGATCATTGGCGATTGCTGTGCTAATTTTTCCGCCTTTTGTTGATGTTTTTCATCTAATTTTAGTTCTACTACCGCTTGTTTTAGCAACTGTTCAAATTTCGTTAAACCATTGTCTTGAATCACAACAAAGCGATAGGGCATTAATTTTCCGTGATCTGGCACGTGCATTGCGGCTTGCAATAATTGTTCAAGTTGTTGTGAGTTAGGTGCTGGGGTAGTTAATTTTTTTTCTGAATGGCGTGTGGTTAATAAATCTAAGGTATTCATCTTGCTCTGTTTTTATTCAAGTGGAAATTATGGTAAATTGTAACACAATTTTAAAACTGATTTTGCCAATCTGATAAGGGAATTTATGAAAATACTCATTTCTTTTTTGAAAACCTTGTGGAAGATAGTTAATTTTATCCGCGATATTGTGATGAATGTCGTTTTCTTGATTTTTGTTTTGCTATTGTTGACGGTGCTGAGTTTGATGAGTACCCATAAAGGCAATGCGAAGATTGACGGCGATCAAGGTGCGTTAATTTTTAATTTGGATGGCTATTTAAGTGATAATCGTGATGAGCAATTAGATTGGAAACGCACACTAAAACAGCAGTTACAAAGTGAGCGTGATCCCCAACAAATTTCAACATTTGATGTGGTGTATGCGATTAATATGGCAAAAAAAGATGATCGCATTAAAGGCATTATTTTTGATTTGAATTATTTTGAAGGGGCAGATTTGCCTGCGTTAAATTATATTGGTTCTGCCATTGAACGCTTTAAAGCGACGGGTAAACCTGTTATTGCTTTATCGGATAATTATACGCAAGGGCAATATTTATTAGCCAGTTTTGCAGATGAAATCTATTTAAATTCTGTTGGGAATGTCAATATTGAAGGTTTCGCTATTCAGCAATTATATTACAAATCATTGTTAGATAAATTGGCAGTAACGCCTTATATTTTCCGTGTAGGAACTTATAAATCTGCCGTTGAACCTTTCTTACGTGATAATATGTCGCCTGCGGCACGTAGCAATATGCAGCGTTGGTTAGGGACAATGTGGCAGCATTATCAACAAACTGTGTCTAAAAATCGTCGAATTGATCAGGATAAGCTATTGCCTGCGAGCCAGACTTATTTGGCAGAATTGAAAAAATTAGGTGGCGATAGCACCGCTTATGTGAAACAACGCCATTTAGTGACCCAAGTGGCAAATCGTTTTGAAACCACGCAAAATCTGATCAAACTCTTTGGTAAGGATAGTGATAATTTAGTTAAAGGGATTGATTTTGAAGGCTATTTGGACGTATTGCCTGAGCGAATGGATGCTGAAACACAACATAAAATTGCGGTAGTCAATGTTGAAGGGGCAATCATTGATGGCGAAAGTGCGGAAGGCGAAGTTGGGGGCGATACTGTTGCCAATTTATTGCGTCAGGCACGAGAGGATAAAGAGGTTTATGGCGTGATATTACGTGTTAATAGCCCTGGCGGTAGTGCATTTGCGTCAGAAATTATTCGTCAAGAAGTGGATAATCTGCAACAGGCGGGGAAACCTGTGGTCGTTTCTATGGGGGCAATGGCGGCATCCGGCGGATATTGGATTTCCAGTACCGCGGATTATATTGTTGCCGATAAAGACACCATAACAGGTTCAATCGGGATCTTTGCAATGTTCCCGAATTTTGAGAAAACCTTGAAAAAGGCAGGGGTGTCTGCGGACGGTGTGAGTACCACGCCGTTTAGTCAGCAATCTGCATTTAGTGAGTTATCGCCAGAGCTAAAAAGTTTATACCAAATGGAAATTGAACACGGCTACGATCAATTTTTGAATGTGGTGAGTCGTGGACGGAAATTAGATAAAGCTCAGGTTGATCGCATTGCACAAGGGCAAGTTTGGCTTGGGATTGAAGCCTATCAACACAAGTTAGTTGATGAATTAGGCGATTTAGATACGGCTTATCAGCGTGCAATGCAATTAGTCAATAAGCAACGGGAGCAAAATGGCGATAGTGCATTCCACGATTTCTCGTTGCAGTGGATAACTGATGAAGAACATAGTTTGCTGTCAACATTAATGCACGATTTGCGTAAAGAAACAAAAGTATCCTTGCAAAGTAGCGTGCGTGAATGGATTGGTTTACCAAAACAAGTAGAAACAATGGGTAAACCATTTGGGCTATTAAGTCAGTTTAATGATCCTAAAGGGCAGTATTTGTATTGCTTAAATTGTGCACAGATTAACTAATTTTATACCGCGGTCAAAAATTCAAACGTTTTTTTGACCGCGGTTTTATTGTGATGATGAAAATTGTTGTTGGATATTTGAATTAAGTCGGTGTAAGATATTCCTTACTTTGTGTATTAAAATATTTACAGGTTTAAGATGGACGCATTATTGACATTACGCGATCAAATTGATTGCTTAGATAAAGAATTGCTTGAACTGTTAGCCAAACGCTTAGAATTGGTGAAACAAGTTGGCGTGGTGAAACATCAGCATGGTTTGCCGATTTATGCCCCACAACGTGAATTTAGTATGTTGAAAGCTCGGCGAGAAGAAGCGGAAAAAATGGGCATTTCGCCAGATTTGATTGAAGATATTTTACGCCGCATTATGCGTGAGTCCTATGCGAGCGAAAATGATTTTGGCTTTAAAACGGTCAATCCAGCCATTCACAAAATTGTGATTGTGGGTGGTTATGGCAAGCTCGGTGGTTTATTCGGGCGATTTTTAACGGTATCGGGTTATTTTGTTCAAGCCTTAGGCGAACAAGATTGGCAAAATGCACAGCCTATTTTAGCGGATGCGGATGTGGTGATTGTCTGTGTGCCGATTGATAAAACCCTTGCAACTATTGAACGCTTGCAGCCTTATTTAACACCATCAATGCTATTAGCTGATTTAACGTCGGTAAAACGTTTACCCTTGGAAGCAATGTTGCGTGTTCATCAAGGTGCGGTGGTGGGATTGCATCCGATGTTTGGCCCTGATGTTGTCAGTATGGCGAAACAAGTGATCGCCCGTTGTGATGGTCGTTATCCTGAGAAATATCAATGGCTAATGGAGCAAATGGAAATTTGGGGAGCAAAAATCTATTTAACAGATGCGAAAGAGCACGATGACAATATGACATATATTCAAGCATTGCGTCATTTTTCTACATTTGCAAATGGTTGGCATTTGTCAAAACAACCCGTTAAATTAGATAGCTTGCTTGCCTTATCTTCGCCTATTTATCGTTTAGAGCTTGCGATGATTGGACGATTATTTGCTCAAGACGGTGCGTTGTATGCGGATATTATTATGGATAAACCTGACAATTTGGCTGTGTTAGAAAGCCTTAAACAAAGTTATGTGGAAAGTTTGGCATTTTTTGAAAATCACGATAAACAAGGATTTCTACAAGCCTTTGAGCAAGTAAAAAATTGGTTTGGGGAATATTCCGAAACCTTTATGAAAGAAAGTCGACAGTTATTACAGCAGGCAAATGATAATCGCCAGCACGATTAATGTATATACAAATCGCGGATCAAATTTAATTCATTTTTTGATCTCGGTTTTTATTTCTTATATGAATACTAAAAAATTATTTTTAATAAAATAAAAATTTATAACTTATTTTTGTAAATAAAAATAACTAATATTGAGCTTTAATTGTATTACTATACAATTAAGTTAAATAGTGTTTCAGTAGAAAGTAGAGTATTATCAACTATTTCATCTTCTACCATATTCACTAATTTTGCGAATGTCGTCAGAGCATCATCAAAGGAACAATTCCCTGTTTCAATATGTTTTCTAATAGAAATATTCCGCTCAAAATCATTGATCATTAAGTTGTAATATTCTTTGTTTTGCCGAGTAAGAACATTGAGTTTAATTTCTAGATTGCCAATTCGTTTACGAACGTTTTGACATTCATTAAATTGTTGTTTTAAGTTTTGCATATTCATACCTTGTTGTTAATTTGGCTCGCCATACTATCAAATTTTTTTCGGTGCTTCAAATGCGTTTAGCCTTGTAGTTGTTCTTGATCATTAAATAAAACCGAGATCATTTTGTTAAAAGTTATTGAAAGAATAAAACTTGATCAAGATGATTTAATCGCAATTTAGGTATGTTTATTGCAATAAAAAACGCTCTAAATTTTACTTTAGAGCGTTATTAAATATAGCGTAAAAACGGATTAAATCAGGATTATACGCGTTTAAAGTCAATATGAACTAATTTTGGTTTGAACGGGTGACGTTGCATTGCTTGAACTTTTACTGCAACTTCTTTGCCGTTAATTACTAACGTAATCACGTCAGAATAGAAGCTATCGTGAGCTTGTGCATTGTTTACTTCATCGTGGTTTAATACGATTGAAATTGGGTCTTCTTTTCCGCCATAAACGATAGCAGGGAATTGACCATTGTGACGCAGGCGGCGGCTCGCACCCTTACCTTGCGCTGTACGAACTTCAGCGTTAAATTTAAACATAATTATGTTCTCATTAAGTAATATAAAAATTAAGAAAACGCAGGCGACCCAACGTTTTCAATGAATTGGCTCAATCCACAGATTGAGATTCGTTATTATAATGAAATGAATGTAAAAATCAAATGATTAAGGGATTTTATAGGCTTAATATTTTGAAAAATTGCATAATGTAGTGGGATCGGTAAAAGTTCACCATTCTAAATATTAATAGTTATTATTTAAAAATTCCTTTAAAATTAATAGCTTATAAAATATTCTCTTGCTTTTGTATTTAATTTGATTAAAATGAAGACGGTAGTAATAAACTAAAAGGATACAAAATGTTACATACAGAAATCGTTAAAAAACTTAACGAACAAATTAATTTAGAATTTTTCTCATCAAATGTTTATTTGCAAATGAGTGCGTGGTGTGCACATCATAGTTATGAAGGGGCGGCAGCGTTCTTATTGCGTCATGCTGATGAAGAAATGCAACATATGCAAAAATTATTTACTTATGTGAGTGAAACGGGGGCATTACCGTTGTTAGGAAAAATTGATGCACCAAGCCATAACTATAAGTCATTAAAAGAAATTTTTGAAATTACCCTTGAACACGAAAAACACGTTACCGCAAAAATCAATGAATTGGTTGAAGTAACTTTTGCACAAAAAGATTATTCAACTTTTAACTTTTTACAATGGTATGTGGCTGAACAGCACGAAGAAGAAACCTTATTCGGCAGTATCATTGATAAATTTAATATGATGGGCGAAGACGGTTGTTCGTTATATTTCATTGATAAAGAATTAGCAACGTTAGAATAATCGGAGAATTAAAATGTTATCAGCAAATGTGGTAAAATTATTAAATGATCAAATGAATTTAGAATTTTATTCTTCTAATTTATATTTACAAATGAGTGCGTGGTGCGATCATCACGGCTATGTTGGCACCGCAAAATTTTTAGCGGCACACGCTGCGGAAGAAATGCAGCATATGCGTAAATTATTTACCTATCTTAATGAAACAGGGGCATTAGCAATTATTGATGAAATTGCCTCGCCACCACAAAGTTTTAACTCTTTACGTGAAGTTGTGGAATTAACCTATTCGCACGAAAAACACGTGACTGCGAAAATTAATGAATTAGTTGGAAAAACTTTTGAAGAAAAAGATTATTCTGCATTCAATTTCTTACAATGGTATGTGGCAGAACAGCACGAAGAAGAAAAATTGTTTAGTGCTATCGTAGATAAATTTAATTTATTAGGCGAAGACGGTAAATCGTTGTTCTTAATTGACAAAGATCTTGGTGCGTTAGCTGCACAATAGACGATTAAATAAACCGTGGTCAAAAATTTATTTATTTTTTGACCGCGGTTTGTGTTGAAATGGGATAGATTTCTTTAGGTATTATTGAAAATATTTCTATTCTATATTTATTGAGTTAATCCAGCGTAATGAATCAATAAAAACCGCGGTCAAAATTTTGAGTGTTTTTTTGACCGCGGTAAAATGGCTATTTTTTAAGGAATAGATTCGCTTTACTTTTTCTGCGAGTGCCAATATTCTTGTTTGGCTTTTTGTAATTTTGCATAGGCAGAGAGCAATTTTTGATGGGCTTGGAAGCGTTGCAAATGTTCATCATCGGCTAACAAATCATAAAATGGATTGCCTTGTTGCTGGATCGCATTCCACACGGTTTGCACAGTGCTTTCGCCATACATTTTGCTAAATACAGATTGATATTGCGTTGGATCGCGTTCTGGATCAAGAAATAATTCAAGGCTACTGATTAGGCAACGGTAGTAATTGGCTCGTTCTGGCGTAAAAATAGAGTGGTTCATATTGTACGTCCAATTTGCCCATTCTAACGCCATATCCCGTTGACCAAGTGCAAGATAGAGCATTGATTTTAACTCGCCAATGCGTAGGGTTACCCAACCTGATTTGGCAGGCGGAACAATGCCGATAAATTCACGAACACGGGTGGCATCATCAATATCTTGAGCATCAAGTTCATCTAAAAGTTCTTGATAGGTCTCCGCATCGTGATGAAAGTGGGGTAGATCAAGTAGGATTTCACGCCATTCCATTCCCATATTATTATTGGCGTAAATTAAATCATCAACGGGATAAATATCCGACATACCTGGCACGATAATACGGCAAGCGTAAACGCCTAAATGTTCATAATCCATTATATAAACTTCACGCTGTTCACGTTGGAAAATTGCCATTAAATTGTCGTATTCTTGCTGGGTTGAGCCTGAAAAATCCCAATGCATAAATGAGTAATCGGCGTGTTGTTTAAAGAGATCCCAAGAAATTAAACCACTTGAGTCAATAAAATGGGTTTCAAGATTTGCTTGTTCTGCTACATCTTGATTATTAAACGAAGGAGGCGTGAAGACATCGAGATCTTTTAAGCTACGCCCTTGTAGCAATTCAGTGACAGTGCGTTCTAACGCCACTTGAAAGTTCGGGTGAGCACCAAAAGAGGCAAAACAAGTGCCATTTTGCGGGTTGAGCAATACTACACAAATGACAGGATATTGACCACCGAGTGATGCATCATAAGCCAAAATAGGAAAACCTTCGGCTTGTAATTTATCAATAGATGTTTTAATACTTGGATAGCTCGCAATAACTTCATCAGGAATAAGTGGCAAGCTGATAGCTTCGGCGATAATGCGATTTTTTACATAACGTTCAAAAACTTCAGATAGCCCTTGCACGCGAGCTTCGTTTTTGCTATTGCCCGCGGACATTCCATTGGAAACGTATAAATTTGCGATAATGCTTTGCGGAATGTAAACGGTTTGTTGATCGGATTGACGAATATAGGGTAGCGTAACAATGCCACGTTCAGCATTGCCTGATTGCAGATCAATTAATAGATCGGGGGTTAATTCACCCTGTGGATCGTAATATTGGCGTAAATATTCATCTAATATGCCATCAGGTAACTTGCTTTCATCATTGATTGCAAACCATTTTTCATTGGGGTAATGCACAAACTCGCTGTTGGCAATGTCTTGCCCAAGATAGTAATCGGCAAAGAAGTAGTTGGTGGATAGGCGTTCAAAATATTCGCCTAAGGCGGAGGCTAAAGCTGCTTTTTGGCTTGCGCCTTTGCCATTTGAAAAACATTGCGGACAGTCTTTATCACGGATGTGAACAGACCACACATTTGGCACAGGGTTAAGCCAAGAAGCCTGTTCAATATTGAAGCCGAGCGATAAAAGTTTTTGTTCAAATTTCGCAATGCTGTCTTCTAATGCAGCATCTTTTCCCAGAATAAAGGTTTGATTTGTCATAATCGGATTTACTTAAAATAAAATGGAGAAAATGAATTGTAATAATTTACGCCTGATTAGGCAATGAAAAGCGCATAATCAGGCTTGAGTGGGTTAGTTTAGAAAAAAGTTACTGATGAAGATAGCGATAATAATTAACGGCACAACAAATTTTACATAATTAAACCAAATTTTGGTAAATAATGAATCGGGATTTGGACTAAGTTCTTGTTTTGCTTTGTCTTTCAATACAAAGCCGACAAAAATCGCACAACCTAATGCGGTGAGTAAGAATAAAATATTGCCACTGATATAATCAAAGGCATCAAAAATACTTTTTCCGAAAATGGTGGTATCTTTCAAAATATTGTCACTAAATGTCGCAGGAACATTGCCGAGTAGGAAAATTCCGCCCAAGGTAATCACAATTGCTTTACCACGACGCATTTTTAATTTTTCTTGCATTGCAGTAATAATAACTTCATAGATCGTGATTGATGTTGTTAATGCAGCGATGAGTAATAATGCAAAGAAAATAAAGGCGAAAAATGGTCCTGCCCATAGGTTTGAGAACACAATCGGTAAACTTTGGAAAACGAGTGTTGGTCCTGAGTTAGGTTCAATCCCAAAGCTAAATAAAGAAGGGAAAATCATAAAGCCCGATAATACTGCGATGATGGTATTGGTAAAGCCAGTAATGACCGCGGTTTGAATGAGGTTTTCTTCTTTGTTTAGATAGCTTGATAGGGTGATAAGCACGCCAAAGCCTAAACTTAACGCAAAAAAGACTTGCCCTAATACTTTAATAAATAGTTCTGGGGTAATTTTACTAAAGTCAGGTTTTAGATAATAAGCAATCCCTTCCGCTGCCCCTGACAACGTAATATTACGAATCACCATACCAATGAGGAATAAAAACAGCATTGGCATTAAGTATTTTACTGAACGTTCAATACCCGCAATAATCCCTTTAGCTAAAATAATGTAATTGGCTAGCACAAATAAGAAAGTGTAAAACAAAATTTGCCAAGGGCTATTTTCAATAGTTAAACTGTAGAATGCTTTTGCAACGTCTTTATTAATCGGCTGTGAAATATCCAATGCCCCATTAATTAGGCTTACCATATAATTGATCACCCAGCCGCCCAGCACCATATAATATGCCATAATACCAAACGCACCGAGCAAGCCCATATAGCCGAGAATTTTCCAATATTTAGAAATGCCTTTATCTTGCAATTTATCGCCGAAGGCATCAATGGAATTGACGCGTAAGCGGCGACCAATTACGTTTTCAACTAAAATCATCGGGATACCAATCACGATCATTGCGATACAGAATAGCAGAACATACGCACCGCCACCGTTTTCACCGACTAAATAAGGAAAGCGCCAAGTTGCGCCGAAACCGACAGTTGCACCAGCAACGGTCATAATATAAGTGAGTTTACTTGACCAAGTTTGGCGTTCAGATTGATGATTTGAACTCATAATTATCTCTTTAATGGTTAATACAGCAAAATGACGTATTTAAAAAATACGGCGATTTTAAACCGCGGTTTTTAGAAAGTCTTTATTTTTCCACGCATTAGTAATGGGGGCAAATTAAATTTCAGTTTTATCTTTAAATTCGCATAAATCTTCAATAATACAAGAAGCACAACGGGGTTTACGTGCGATACAGGTGTAACGCCCGTGTAAAATGAGCCAATGATGCACATCCACTTTAAATTCATCAGGCACAACTTTTAATAATTTTTGTTCCACTTCTATCACGTTCTTACCTGGGGCAAAATTGGTGCGATTTGCCACGCGGAAAATATGCGTATCTACCGCAATAGTGGGTTCACCAAAGGCGGTATTTAGCACCACGTTGGCAGTTTTCCGTCCGACACCCGCTAAGGCTTCTAGCGCTTCACGCGTGCGTGGCACTTCGCCTTGGTGCTTGTCTAACAAATCACGGCAGGTTTTTATAATATTTTCCGCTTTGCTATTAAATAGCCCGATTGTTTTGATATAGCCTTTTAATCCATCTACGCCTAAATCGTAAATCGCTTGCGGTGTATTGGCAACAGGGAACAGCTTATCGGTGGCTTTATTGACGCCCTTATCGGTTGCTTGCGCTGATAAAATGACCGCGATTAATAATTCAAACGGCGAGCTAAAATTAAGCTCGGTAGTAGGATGCGGATTTTGTGCACGTAAGCGTTTTAAAATTTCAATACGTTTTTGCTGATTCATTGGGTTTATTTCACTTTATGATGATCAAGTAAATTTTTGCCAGCCAAAATAAAAGCTAAGCCGAGAAATGCCCCAGGTGGCAAGATAAAGAGTAAGAAATTGCTGTCAAAGTGGAAAAATTCAAGGCGTAGCGACTTTGCCCATGGACCTAGTAATTGCTCTAATCCATCAAATAATGTGCCATTTCCTAAGATCTCGCGGATCGAACCTAGCACAAAAATACTGCACGTCATTCCTAAGCCCATCGCCAACCCATCAAACATAGAATGAAGAACCGTATTTTTTGAAGCAAAGGCTTCGGCACGTCCAATAACAATGCAGTTAGTGACAATCAGGGGAATGAAAATCCCTAATGATTTGTATAAGCTGTAAGTATAAGCATTCATCAATAATTGCACCACGGTAACGGTGGTTGCAATCATCATCACATAAATGGGAATACGAATTTCGTGCGGAATTTGTTTACGAAATAGTGCGATCATTGCATTGGTACAAATTAGCACTAAGGTCGTGGCTAATCCCAAACCCAATGCATTGGTTGCGTTGCTAGATACCGCTAATAGCGGACATAAACCCAACAGTTGTACGGTGGCTGAATTATTTCGCCATAAACCGTTTAGCCAAAGTTCACGCCAAATAGTTTTTTTTTCAGCGTGATTTTGATCCGCGGTATTGGTCTGTTCTAGATCGAAATTATCGTGATTATCTTGCATAGTTTATTCACTTTTTAAGGGTTATTGGCAAGGTTCGAGCGGTTGTACTGGCTTTGTTAACATTTGTAAAGCTGCTCGTTTAACCTGATTTACAACGGCTCTTGGCGTAATGGTTGCACCTGCAAATTGATCAAATTTACCGCCATCTTTTTTTACCGCCCAGTCAGATAAATTTTGTTGAGTAAGTTGTTGATGATTGAAGCTCAAAATCCAATTTGATAAACGCAATTCGATCTTATCTCCAAGTCCTGGGGTTTCGTGATGTTCAATAGTACGAACCCCTAATACCTCGCCCGTTGGTGTCATTCCAACAAGTAATGAAATTTTGCCAGAATAGCCGTCAGGAGCGACGGTTTCAAATGCATAAGCCGTGAGTTGCTCGCCTTTTTTTGCGGTGTAGAGTTTGCGAATTTGCGGATTATCCGTTTTGCTGCAACTACCAAGCAAATCATTATCAAAATAATCTTGTGGCACAACTTGTAATAGTAATTCACGTTGTTGATCTGCGATAACCAAATCAATTTTAGATTTGGTTAAAAAATAAATTCCTGCAGAAATAACCGTACAAGCTAAGGCAGAGAAACCGAGCAATGTGCCATATTTGGCGGTAATTTTTGAAATATTCATTATTTTTCCTTTATTTTACAGGCTATTTTTGATGACCTGCTACTCGTGGCCGTGTGTAATAATCAATTAATGGCACACAAATATTGCTCAGTAAAATTGCAAATGCAACGCCATCAGGGTAACCGCCATAAAAGCGAATCACAGCGACTAATACGCCAACTAAGAAGCCAAATACGATTTTGCCCTTGGGGGTGATAGAGGCGGTAACAGGATCGGTTGCAATAAAAAATGCACAAAACATTGTTGCACCCGTGACTAATTGCCAAAGCGGATTGGGTTGATCCTGCCCCAATAACCAATTCCCTGTTGCCATAACAAACAGCGTAATTAAAAATGCCACAGGAATTTGCCAATGGATAATCCGTTTCCAAACTAATATTAATCCACCGACCAAAAAGGCAAGATTCACTTGTGTCCAACCTGTGCCAGAGATGAGCGATAATAGCGATGAAAAGATAGGTGATTGGCTAATAGTTGTTAAATTTGCACCATTTTTCATTCCTGTTTTTACCGCATCAAGCGGTGTGGCTTGCGTGATACCATCAATGGAAATTTGTAATTGATGTAAACTAAAACCGTCACTCGTTGTGCCGTGGAAGATTAATTGCCACGCGTCATTTAATGTTGGAGGTTCATTGAGTAACGCAATTGGCGGCAACCAAGTCGTCATTTGTAAAGGAAAGGACACTAATAGCACCACATATCCCACCATTGCAGGATTAAACAAGTTTTGCCCTAATCCGCCGTAAACGTGTTTGCCTAAAATCACCGCAAAGAAAATCCCGATTAAAATCAGCCAAAATGGGGCATAGGGTGGGATTGCCATTGCTAAAATTAAAGCAGTCAATACCACGCTGAAATCTGCAATATAGAACAGCTTCCCTTTGCCGCGAAGCAACGTAACCACAAACTCTAGCAATAGTGCAAAACTGATCGCAAGACTGGTTTGAATTAGCACGCCCGTGCCAAAATAATAAACTTGTGTTATCAAGGCAGGCAACATTGCGGCAATGACCCATAGCATAATGCGTGCGGTCAATTTACCTGAATGTGTGTGGGGAGAACTGGCTATTCTAAACATCGGATTACCTATACTATTTTAAATTATTCTTGTTGTGTGCGATTGTCAATTTCATCGTCTTTTTTGACTGCGGATTGCTGTGATTGAGCGGCTTTTTTCGCTTTCGCACGGGCAACGGCAGCTGCAATCGCCGCTTTACGCGGATCGCTTGCTTGTTCTGAAGTTGAGTCAGACAAAATTTCATCGTCTTTTTTGACCGCAGTTTGCTGTGATTGAGCGGCTTTTTTCGCTTTCGCACGGGCAACGGCAGCTGTAATCGCCGCTTTACGCGGATCGCTTGCTTGTTCTGAAGTTGAGTCAGAAAAAATTTCATCGTCTTTTTTGACCGCGGTTTGCTGTGATTGAGCGGCTTTTTTCGCTTTCGCACGGGCAACGGCAGCTGCAATCGCCGCTTTACGCGGATCGCTTGCTTGTTCTGAAGTTGAGTCAGACAAAATTTCATCGTCTTTTTTGACCGCAGTTTGCTGTGATTGAGCGGCTTTTTTCGCTTTCGCACGGGCAACGGCAGCTGTAATCGCCGCTTTACGCGGATCGCTTGCTTGTTCTGAAGTTGAGTCAGAAAAAATTTCATCGTCTTTTTTGACCGCGGTTTGCTGTGATTGAGCGGCTTTTTTCGCTTTCGCACGGGCAAGTGCCGCGGCAACCGCCGCTTTTTTATCGTCAGGTTGTTGATTGTTATCTTGTGTTGCGGTTTGCTGTGCCTGTTTAGCTAAACGCCGTGCTTTACGTTGCGCCATAATATCGCTGTTATCAGGCAATACTTCGCCTTGCTCATTAACAAGCGTTTTGTTCTGTTCAATTGGTTCTGGAGTTTGTTTAGCTTTCAAACGCTCAAGTGCTGCAGCTACAGGATCAACGCCTTTTTGCTGTGCCATTTCAGCACGGCGGGTTTCTGCCGCTTGTTGCACACGTTGTTTACGTGCTTGTTCTTCTTTAGCTAAACGAGCTTGGCGTGCTTCAAAACGTAATTTGGCTTCTTCCGCTTTTTGGGCTTTTTCTTTTAATGCCCAAATTTGTGCTTTTTCTTGACGGAAATATTGGATCAGCGGAATGTGGCTTGGGCAAACATAGGCACACACGCCACATTCAATGCAATCTTTTAGGTTGTATTGTTGTGATTTTTCGTGATCTTCACTGCGAGCGAACCAGTAGAGTTGTTGCGGTAGCAAATAAACAGGGCAAGCATCCGAACAAGCTGAACAGCGAATACAGGATTGTTCCGCTGGTGGCGGTGCATATTCAAAATGATCGGGTGCCAGTATGCAGTTGGCGATTTTGGTAATCGGGGCATCAAGATTGGGCAGTGCTAATCCCATCATTGGCCCGCCAAGATAAACAGGGAAACGTTCATCGTATTGATAGCCAACTTGTTGTAATACAAAGGAAATTGGCGTACCAAAGCGTACCCAATAATTGCCTTTTTGTGCGATTTTATCGCCCGTTAGAGTAACAACTCGTTCAATTAATGGTTCATCATCTATCACCGCACGCTTGATCGCAAAAACTGTCCCCACATTTTGCATTAATACGCCGATACTTGATGAACGCTTGCCACTAGGCACTTCTAAGCCTGTTAAGACTTGAATTAATTGCTTAGCGGCACCTGAAGGATATTTGGTGGGAATAACCCGAATTTCAATATCATTTGCACCTTGCAACGCGTGTTTTAGGGCGTTTACTGCGTGCATTTTATTGTCTTCTATTGCAATCACCACACGCTCAGGGCGTAAAATGTAGCGTAAAATGCGTGTCCCTTCAATAATCTCATCCGCATAATCTTGCATTAAGCGATCATCGCAACTGATATAAGGTTCACATTCTGCTCCGTTAATAATCAAGAGTTTCACTTGATTTTCGGCAGAATGAATTTTCGCAGCGGTAGGGAACACCGCACCACCCAAGCCTGCGATACCAGCTTGATAGATTTTTTCAATTAATTGTTCAGGCGAAAGGGTTAAGAAGTCATCAATCGGCTGTTGCGTACGCCATTGATCCTTGCCATCAGCTTGAATATGGATACTGATTTCGGGTAAACCAGAAGGATGGGCGGCGATATAAGGACCGATATGACGGATTACTCCCGAAGTTGGGGCGTGAATAGGCAAACTGCGTAAGCCATCACCTTGCGTAAGAGGCTGACCTTTTAGCACTTTATCGCCAATTTTGACTAATAAATTGCCCGCGGTTCCTGCGTGCTGTTTAATCGGCACAAAAAATTGATCAGCGAGTGCTAAGGTTTGGATTGGGGTTTGGGTGGATTGCACTTTCATTTCAGGCGGATGAATACCACCGTGAAAATCCCACAATTTGCCACTGTCTATGCGTTTAACTACATCGCTCATTTATTTCCCCACAATCATTTTTGGTTGTGTCGATGAAATATCCATCACTGGAATAACCTGATTCGGATCAAATTTCCAATCCCAGCTGTCAATATCTTGTTCAACGTTGATCATTGAAATACAGTTAGTTGGGCAAGGTGCCACACAAAGTTCGCAACCTGTACATAAATCTGGAATAACTGTATGCATCGCTTTATTTGTGCCGATAATGGCATCAACAGGACAGGCTTGAATGCACTTGGTGCAACCAATACACATATTTTCATCAATGAACGCAACTTTGGTTTCTGGTTGCTCAACATCTTCTGTTGCTGGCACATCTACTCCAAGCAAATCAGCTAATTTCACCACCAAAGGTTGTCCACCAGGAACGCATTTGGTGATGATATCTCCATTGGCAATCGCTTCGGCATAGGGTTTGCATCCAGGGTAACCGCATTGACCACATTGGCTTTGGGGTAACAATGCATCAATCTTATCTACAATGGGATCTGCTTCAACTTTGAGTTTGACTGAAGCAAAACCCAAGATTGCACCAAAAATTAATGCTAATAAGGTGATCGCAAGAAAAATGTAATAAATGGTCATTAGGCTCTCACTAACCCTGTAAAGCCCATAAATGCAAGCGACATTAAGCCCGCGGTAATTAAGGCGATCGAGGCACCACGAAAGGGCATCGGCACATCTGCTGCAACTAAACGTTCACGCAAGGCAGCAAACAGCACTAAAACTAAGGCGAAACCTAAAGAAGCGCCAAAACCATAAACAACGGATTGGGTTAAATTATGTGCTAAATTAACATTTAATAATGCCACGCCAAGCACCGCACAGTTTGTTGTAATTAGGGGCAAAAAAATGCCAAGTAAACGATAGAGTGTTGGGCTTGTTTTATTAATCACCATTTCAGTAAATTGCACAACGACAGCAATAACTAGAATAAACACCAGTGTACGCAAGAATGTGGCATTAAGCGGCACAAGAATATATGTTTCGGTTAAATAAGCACATAATGATGCAACGGTCAGAACAAAAGTAGTAGCAAGCCCCATTCCAATGGCGGTTTCTACTTTTTTGGATACGCCCATAAAAGGGCATAAACCTAAAAATTTGACTAGCACAAAGTTATTAATTAATGCTGTGCTGATGATAAGTAAAATATATTCCATAATTCGTTAGTGGTAAAAATGATCAATTCGTTCGAGTTAAGCTTGCTAGCTATTATCCTAGTTTTGTGGGTTGAGAACAATAAAAAAATGCTTGGTGTTCGCCTATTAGCTCGATTGGGGTAGGATTTTATGAGAGAAAATTGCGTAAAAGGGGGATTTTCAAGCTAAACCGCGGTCAAAAAAACGCACGGATTTTTGACCTCGGATTTTCCCTTCATTTTTTCTTAAGATTTATTTGTTTTAATTATGCTTGTAGGGATATAAAGGGCAGGCGAGCGTGCAAATTTGTAATACAATAACCCTAATAATGAAATAAAATGGAAAAACAATGCGAATTTTATTAGTAGAAGATGATCAATTAATTGGTAATGGGATTCAAATTGGCTTGACTCAATCAGGCTTTTCGGTGGATTGGTTTTTAGACGGAAAAATGGGTTTACAAGCCCTTGCTAGTGCGCCTTATGATGCGGTGATCTTGGATTTAACCTTGCCGAAAATGGACGGGTTAGCGGTGTTGCAACAATGGCGGCGTGATAATCAAGATATTCCCGTGTTGATTTTAACCGCCCGTGATACGCTAGATGATCGTGTTATCGGCTTGCAACAAGGGGCGGACGATTATTTATGTAAACCCTTTGCCTTGGTGGAAGTGATTGCACGTTTGCAAGCATTGATTCGGCGTCGTTATGGGCAAATCAACCCCATTATTGAATATGGCACGCTAAAATTTGATCCCACGCTACGCAAAGTGAGCTTAAATGAGCAAGAAATTGCCCTAACAACACGTGAATATAATTTGTTGGAATTGTTTATGTTTAATCGGGATCGGGTGTTGACACGTGCTTTTATTGAAGAAAAGTTGTATAACTGGGATACGGAAGTCAGTAGCAATGCACTTGAAGTGCATATTTATAATCTACGCCAAAAACTGGGCAAGCAGTTTATCCGAACCGTACACGGTGTTGGATATGCTTTAGGGAAAAATGATGAATAGCCTGACACAATATTGGCAAAAGTTAACTCAATCCAATAGTTTACGTTTGCGCTTGATTTGGGTGTTATCCATTGCAGCACTTGGTATTTGGTTGATTTCTACAACATTGGCGTGGATACAAGTGCGTAAAGATGCCAATCAAATGTTTAATGGACAGCAAATATTATTTGCATAACGTTTGGCTGCATCGGATCTGAGCCATATTCTACGCGGTTATGTTCAGAAGCAAGGGAATGAGGCATTGCCTGAGAATACTCATCAAAAGCATAAGAAAAAAGCCAAACGGAAAAAAGGTTTTGATGATGACTCATTAGCCTTTGCGGTATTTGATCGCAATGGTGAGTTGTTGATGAGTGATGGCGACCACGGGGATAATTTTATTTATCAAGAACATCAAGGATTTAGCCAATCCTATATTCGAGGTGATGATGATAAATGGCAAATTTTTTGGTTGCCCGTTGGTGTCGGTGATGAACGTTTTACCATTGCGGTGGGGCAAGAATTGGATTATCGCAATGAACTGATTAATGGCATAGTGTTGGCTCAAATGTGGGTATGGTTGGCAAGTTTGCCTTTATTACTTGCACTCATCATCGTTATTCTCAATAAGGAATTTAAGGTGTTGGGGCGAGTTTCTAGCCAAGTCATTGATCGTTCGCCTGAAGAGAGCCGTTTGCTTGATACGCAACGGGTGCCGAGTGAAATTTTGCCGTTAGTTGAGAGTTTAAATGGCTTTTTTGAACGTACTGCCACAATGTTATTGCGTGAACGCCGTTTTACTTCCGATGCGGCACACGAATTGAGGAGTCTGCTTGCGGCTTTACGTGTGCAAACAGAAGTGGCACAAATGGTGAATGATAGCCAAATGCGGAATGATGCACTAGCGAATATGCTAACCAGTATAGATCGGGCAAGTCAGCTTATTGAACAGCTATTAACCCTATCACGTTTGGATAGTATTCAACAACTTGATGATTTACAAACAATTAATTGGCCGCCATTTATTCAATCTGTGATTGGCGAACTTTATTTTAATGCTCAGAAACAAGCAATGGAAATTGCATTTATTGAGCAAGGTCAGCCGACTTTGCAACAAGGGCAAACTTTATTATTGACGCTGATGCTACGCAATATTATTGAAAATGCGATTAAATATTGCCCTTCAGGCAGCAAAATTACCCTTTATTTAACTGCAACTCGTCTTATCGTGCAAGATAATGGTGGGGGCGTTGAAGAGCAGGATTTGGATAAATTAGGCAACCGTTTTTATCGTCCTGCGGGGCAAAATGAAAAGGGCAGTGGATTGGGACTGTCTATTGTGCAACGTATTGCTGAGCTGCATCATTATCAAGTGAAAATCAGCAACGGGCACAATGAATTAGGTGAGAAAGGGCTGCGGGTTGAAATTGATTTGAATACTAAAGGATAGGCACGTTGATTTAAAAACGAGCTAAAAAATGACCGCGGTTTACGAGAAAATGCTAAAACCGCGGTCAAAATTAGCTTAATTTTTTGAGATTAGGCAATGCCCTTGTGGCGTAATAATGCATCAAGGTTAGGTTTTCTGCCACGGAAACGTTCAAATAATACCATTGGTTCTTCGGAACCTCCACGGGTTAAGATATTGTCTAAAAAGGATTGCCCTGTAATTGGGTTGAAAATCCCCTCTTCTTCAAAACGTGAGAACGCATCGGCAGATAATACTTCAGCCCATAAATAGCTGTAGTAGCCCGCAGAATAACCGCCTGCAAAAATATGGCTAAAGCTGTGTGGTGTTCTTGCCCAATCAACCCCTTTGATCACCGCAACTTGTGCTTTCACGGCATTTAAGGTATCCAGAATTTGATTGCCATTGCCCGTTTGGAAATTGTGATGCAAACGGAAATCAAATAAGCCAAATTCAAGTTGGCGTAGCACGAACATTGCAGCTTGGAAATTTTTTGCTTTTAAGAGTTGATTAAGCTTGTCTGCAGGTAGTGGTTCACCTGTTTGATAATGCCCTGAAATGAAAGCAAGTGCTTGCGGTTCCCAACACCAGTTTTCTAAAAATTGACTTGGTAATTCCACCGCATCCCAAGGCACACCATTAATGCCTGCTACATCTCCGACTTCAATCAGCGTTAACATATGATGAATGCCGTGACCAAATTCGTGGAACAGTGTTGTGACTTCATCGTGAGTAAACAAAGCAGGTTTATCGCCAATCGGAGCATTGAAGTTGCAGGTTAAGTAAGCAACAGGTTTTTGCAATGTGCCGTCAGGTTTACGTTTGCGACCGATACAATCGTCCATCCACGCACCACCACGTTTGTTTTCACGGGCATACAAATCTAAATAGAAACTGCCACGCAATTCATCATTGTGATCAAATAAATCAAAAAAGCGGACATCTTTATGCCAAACATCAACATCGTGACGCTCAACGGCACGAATATTGAAAATCCGTTTAATCAACTCGAACAAGCCAGAAACAACACGCTCTTCAGGGAAATAAGGTCTGAGTTCTTCATCATTAATGGAATAAAGTTTTTGCTTTTGTTTTTCGCTATAAAACGCAATATCCCAAGGAGCAAGTTCGGTTATGCCGTATTCTGTTTTGGCGAACTGATTGAGTTCGGTTAGTTCTTTTTCCCCTTGTGTTTTTGAACGTGTTGCTAAATCTTCAAGGAAATTTAACACTTGCAATGGATTTTCTGCCATTTTTGTCGCAAGGGAAAGTTCGGTATAGGTTGTAAAGCCGAGTAGTTGAGCCAGTTCAACACGTAAGGTCAGGATTTCTTCCATTATTGCACTATTATCCCATTTTCCCGCATTTGGACCTTGATCTGACGCACGAGTAGCAAAGGCACGATACATTTCTTCACGCAATTCACGGTTTTCACAATAGGTTAAAACGGGCAAATAGCTTGGAAATTCAAGCGTAAAACGATAACCTTCAAGCTCTTTGCTTTGTGCCGATAATGCCGCCGCTTGCAATGCACTTTCAGGTAAACCTTTGAGCTGTGTCACATCGGTAATCACTTTTTCCCAACCCATTGTAGCGTCTAAGACGTTATTGCTAAATTGTGAGCTAAGTTCAGATAAGCGTGCAACAATTTCACCATAGCGTTTTTGCTGCTGTGATGGGAGAGAAATGCCCGATAATTCAAAATCGCGTAAACTGTTAGTAATCGCTTTTTGTTGAGCAATATCATATTGTGCAAATTGTGGTGAATTTTTTAACTGCAAATAGGCATTATATAGCCCTTGATGTTGACCAACCCAAGTGCCGTATTCAGATAATAATGGCAAGCAAGCTTGATAGGCTTTACGTAATTCAGGGCTATTTTTTACCGCATTTAAATGAGCAACGGGCGACCAAGCTTTGCTAAGACGATCATTGACGGCTGATAAGGGTTGGCAAAAATTTTCCCAAGTCAATTCGTCTTGTTGTAAGAGCTGTTCGGTGATGGTGCGACAATCTTGGATTAATTGCGTAATGGCAGGTTGAATATGTTGTGCTTCAATGCGTGAAAAAGGGGGTAAATCAAATGGCTGTAATAATGGATTTGTCATATTTTTTCCTTCGTTAATGATTATGCTTACTATAATCGGGGCGTATTCTACAAAATCAAGGATGAAATGGAAATGGTCTTTTCTACTCAATATCGCGGTCTAAAAAACGAATGGATTTTTGACCGCGGTTTATTAGATTTGAGTGCGAGCGAGAATAAGCTGAGCCATCATTTGTATATGATCAGGGCTAGCATTTAACGCAGGAATGTATTGAAACATTCGACCGCCGTGATTAATAAAATAATCGCGATTTTCAATGCCAATTTCTTCTAAGGTTTCAATACAATCAGCGGAAAAGCCTGGACAGATAACCGCAATTTGCCGAATATCTTGTTGTGCAGCTTGTTGCATAAATTCATTGGTGTAAGGTTGTAGCCATTCTTCTTTCCCGAAACGCGATTGAAATGTCACCGTCCATTGTTTGTCGGTCAACTCTAGCTTGTCTGCTACGGCTTGTGCGGTTTGAATACAATGTTGACGATAAAAATCCCCTTCTTGTTCATAGCGTACGGGAATGCCGTGAAAAGAGAAAAGTAAAAACTCATCGGTTTTCAAGCGTTCTTGTATGCTATTGGCGAGTGCTTGAATGTAATGGGAATCAAGATGATAAGAATGGATAAAATCAAAGGGTAATATTGCACGTTGATTTTTGAGTGCGTGAGCGAACGCATCAAAAACTGCCCCCGTGGTTGTGCTACTGTATTGAGGATATAGGGGCAGCACAATAATTTTTTCCACTTGTTTTGCCTGTAAATTGTCAATCGCAGATTGCATTGATGGACTGCCGTAGGTCATTCCCAATTCAACGATAAATTCATCAGATTGTGTGTCTAAATATTGTTGCAAGGCTTGCTGTTGTTGACGGCTAATTGCAAGCAATGGTGAACCTTGCTCAGTCCAAACTTGCTGATAAACTTTCGCCACGCGCTGAGAACGGCGGGGTAAAATTAGCAAGTTAAGGATGGGTTGCCAACGCCAATCGGGGAGATCTACTACTCGTGGATCACTAAGAAATTGTTTTAAATAACGGCGCACCGCATTTGGCTGGGGTTCATCGGGCGTTCCGAGATTAGCTAACAGCACGCCAATTTTTTGTTTTTTCATTGGAGTTTTTATTTAGGTTGTTCAATATTGATACTTGAGACCGTTAAACGAGCTGAACAAGAAAGCTCGCCACTTGGATCGCAAATGTTTATTTGCCAAACTTGTAAGCGATTGCCGATGCGTAGCGGTGTGGTTGTTGCGATCACGTGATCATATTGCTGTGACATCGCTGGGCGTAAATGGCTTGCATTGAGTTCCACACCAACTACGGCTCGACCTTCTGGAACTGCTAAAAATCCTGCTAATGAGCCAAGGGTTTCGGCTAATGCCCCTGAAATGCCCCCGTGTAATGCACCGAAAGGTTGAATCGTGCGTTGATTTAATGGCATTGTTGCCACGATATAATCATCGCCTAGTTCAGTGATACGAATGCCAAGAAATTCGCTCGCCGTATTGGCAAAAAGTTGGTTAAGTTCAGGTATTGTAAAAGTTTTTTCCCAGATTTTCATTATGGTTTTTTATATTAATCTAATAGTTAAGCGTTTTTGAATATAAAATAGAGGTAATATTGTTACCCCTATGTTATTGTTAATAACTTGAATTAATCAGCACTTCTTCGCCATAGCCCCCTGCTTGCGGGAATGGCGTATAGGTTGAGCTTGAGGTTCTCAACACACGGATTCCGCGGATGCCAGCTTCTTGTGCCGCTAAAATATCGTCATCGCTATCGCCATAATGTAATTTAACGTGGTGTTTAATAATGGATTCTGTTTTACTAAATTTTGCTTTTCGCGGTACATCGCCAGTATATTCAATCGGTTGCATATTTTTAATGCCCAACGCTTTTTGCATAATCGCTGTGGTTTGATCTTCTTTACCCGCGGTCCGTCCTGTAATTAAAAATACCTGATCGCCACGTTCTTGATGCATTTTAATTAATGCTTTAGCGGATTCTTTTGGAATGGAGTATTTATCGCAACCAGCCCCTAACTCGTCCCAGAATGCTTGATTGTGTAAATAATCATTGCTATTTGGTGAGTATTTTTGTTGCCCGTAGTAGAAACAAGCACTTGTTGATGCAAGGGTATCATCAATATCAAAACTGACATTCATTGGTGGCTCATTTTTTAGGCTTTCTTTGATTTGTTCAACGGATACCCAGTGAATAGGCAATTGTTGCTGTTCTGCTTGGCGAACATTGTAACCTTCTTGTGTATAAGGCACTTTGGGCGTTGTTGCTTGGCTGGAAAAAGCAACAAATGCACTTAATAGGGTGATTGATGTGGTGAATAATTTCATTCATAGTCTCCTTTGGTTAATGTCAAAATGACAGCTAATTATACTGATTTTAGCAAGCTAAGAATAGCTTGAATTGGATGTTTTGGTTTCCATTTTTCAAATCGGTTGACTTGACTACGGCAAGAATAACCCGTCGCTAAACAATAATCGGGATCTTTGTCAGCTATTTTTTTCGCCCAAGAGGAATCATAAATTTCGCGTGACATTGTTTGATTTTGTACTTCGTGTCCAAAGACACCCGCCATTCCACAACAACCCACTTTTTCAACAATAAGCTGTTGACCAAATAAAGCAAATAAATGTTGCCATTCTTTTGGGCTATTTGGTAACGCACTGGATTCCGTACAATGGGGAAATAAATGCCATTGTTTCGGGCTAAAACCGCGGTCAAAAATTCCTTTGTTTTTTAAGTCGGTTTCTGCAAATTGTTGAGTGAGCCATTCGTGTGCGGTAAGAACAGTAAATTCACCCCGTTGATGTTGCAAAAATTCTTGATATTCATCTCGATAGCTTAAAACAATCGCAGGATCGACCCCAACTAATGGCACGCCCAGTTGAGCAAGGCGATTTAAAAAATCGGCTTGGTTCTGTGCAGTTTTGGCAAAACGCTGTAAAAAACCTTTGATATGCATTACCTTACCATTTGGTTTGAACGGCAATAAAATAGGGTTAAATCCTAATTTTTGACAAAGTGCAACAAAGTCAGCCACCACCTTCGCATCATAAAATGAGGTATAGGGATCTTGCACGATAAAGAGCATCATTTTTTTATCTTGTTCCGTCAGCTGTTCCAGTTGGGCTAAAGTTTTGCCTTGATAGCCGATTTCCACTAATTGCTGTTGCAGATTTGGGCTAGATAAAAGCGGTAAATCTGTCATTCCTAAGGTTTTTTCAACGATTTTTTGTGTAATTGCTGCTCGTGTAAAGAAATTAAAAAACTTCGCTTGCTTTGTCATATAAGGGGCAGCAATTTCTAAATTTGCGACCACATAATCTTTCGCGGGGCGTAAGTAACGACTATGATAAAAATGAAAAAACTTAGCTCGAAAACTTGGCACATCAATTTTTATCGGGCATTGGCTTGCACAAGCTTTACAAGCAAGACAGGTATCCATCGCTTGTTTCACTTCGTGTGAAAAATCATATTCGTGTTTTTTAGACCAAGAATGGCGTATTTTAGCCATTAAATCGGTAATTTTTACAGTTGAATGGCGGAAATCCAGTTGTTCTGGCGTCACGTTCTCGTTGGCGAGAAGACGAAGCCATTCACGTATCATCGCTGCTCGCCCTTTTGGTGAATATAGGCGATTGCGACTGACTTTCATTGATGGACACATAATACTGTGCTGATCAAAGTTAAAGCATAAGCCGTTACCATTACAATTCATCGCTCCACGAAATTCTTCACGCATTTGGATTGGTATTTGGCGATCGTTATCTGCTCGCATTGGCGATAAAATAGAATAAAGTTGTTGTTCACTCTCAAGAGGCATACAAATTTTCCCTGGATTTAAACGGTTGAGTGGATCAAATAAAAACTTAATGTAACGCAATTCACGCCATAATTCCGGCGTGAAAAATTTTTCACCATAATGAGAACGCATTCCCTTTCCGTGTTCGCCCCAAATCAATCCGCCGTATTTTTTAGTGAGATCAGCAACCTGATCGGAAATTTGCTGAAATAATTTTACTTGAGTAAGATCAGTTAGATCTAATGCTGGGCGAACGTGTAATACCCCCGCATCAACGTGTCCAAACATACCATATTGCAGTTGATGGCGATCTAAAATCGCCCGAAACTCACTAATATAATCTGCAAGGTTTTCAGGGGGAACACAGGTATCTTCTACAAAGGGAATTGGTTTTGCTGCTCCTTTGGCGTTGCCAAGTAATCCGACCGCTTTTTTACGCATTGCATAAATGCGTTCAATGGAAGGCAAGTCAGAGCAGAGTTGATAACCAATAATATTGTCTTCTCCGCGGTCAATTTTTTCTGCTAATTGCTCGCAAAGTGCATTGACTTGTTTTTTTATTAAATGCGGATCATTGCTTGCATACTCAACGATATTTAAGCCTAAAATGGGTTGAGAGGGATCTTCTGTCAGCAATTCTTTTACCGAGTGCCAAATAATGTCTTCTTTGGCAAGATTAAGCACGGTTGAATCAATGGTTTCTACTGATAATGCTTGTGCCTGCACCATAAAGGGCGCATTACGTAACGCTGAGTCAAACGAGCGGTATTTAACATTGATTAAGGTGCGATATTGTGGAATTGGGGTGAGATCAAGGGTCGCTTCGCAGATAAAGGCAAGCGAGCCTTCTGAACCTGTAAGAATTCGGGTGAGATTAAATTCCGTTTCATCAGTATTAAAGACATTTTTTAAATCATAGCCTGTGAGAAAACGATTGAGTTGAGGCAAGTCCTGCAAAATGGCTTGCCGATTTTGTTGGCATCGTTCAAATATACGTTGGTGAAGCTCTCTAGCTTTACTACTCCAATTTAGCCCGTTATCATCAGAAAAAACGTCGCGATTTTTGACCGCGGTCGTGGTAAGAATTTTGCCATCGATCAGTACTGCTTTAACTCCTAAAACGTGATCTGAGGTTTTCCCATATTGTAATGAGCCTTGCCCCGATGCATCGGTATTAATCATTCCCCCTAAGGTAGCACGGTTACTGGTGGATAATTCGGGTGCGAAAAACAGACCATAAGGTTTTAAATATTGATTGAGTTGATCTTTTACTACGCCAGCTTGGACACGCACCCAACGTTGCTCAACATTGAGTTCTAAAATGCCAGTCATATAGCGTGATAAATCCACAATAATATTATGATTAATGGCTTGCCCGTTAGTTCCTGTTCCGCCACCACGTGGGGTGAATGTGAGTTGTTGATAGTTTTCTCTTTGTGCTAATTTCGTTAATCTCACGACATCGGCGACAGATTTGGGAAATAAAATTGCCTGAGGTAATTGTTGATAAACACTATTATCCGTTGCAAGACTCAAACGATCCGCATAATGAGAAGCGATATCGCCTTCAAAAGACTGTTTTTCAAGATCTTTTAGATAATCAGCTACAATGGGATCAAGTTGGGGGATATGGTGTAAACGGGGCAACATAGGCAATCACTCAAAACAGTTAAAATCAAATAATAAACAAAATAAAGAATTGCACTTGATTCTAGCATAGTTTTTGTAGAAAAAAACACCCATTTTGTGATGAACAAAATGGGTGTGATAGTTATTAGTTTGCTAGGTTTATTTTGCAGCTTTTAACTCTTGATAATATTTTTCATAGATTTCACCTGCATCACCCACATCTGCTTGCCAGTAGCTTTTTTGTAGAATTTCAGCTGGTGGATAGATTGATGGATCTTCAGTGATTTCTTTTGGCAACACTTCTTTCGCTTTTAAGTTTGAAGTTGGGTAACCAATTGCTAACGTTAATTTCTCTGCGGTTTTTGCGCCTAATAGGTAGTTAATGAGTTTATGCGCACCATCAGGGTTTTTAGAAGTTGATGGGATAGCAAGATTATCTACCCAAAGTACAGGACCTTCTTTCGGATAAATCATATCAATTACACCTGGTTGCTCTTTTTTAGCAATACGCACAGAACCATTCCATAATTGTCCTAGCTCAACTTCGCCAGAAATGAAAGAGTTTGCTGGATTATCAGAGGTAAATGATAAAACATTTGGACGAAGTTTTAATAACTCTTCGTAGGCTTGTTTAATGATCGCAGGATCGGTAGTATTTGGATCTTGACCTAATTTTAACAGAGCAATATTAAAGACTTCACGAGCATCATCAAGTAATTGTACTTTATTTACATACTCAGGCTTCCAAAAATCGCCCCAAGATGAAAAGTCGCTTGCTTTATAGGTTTTCGTGTTAAAGGCAATCCCTGGTGCGCCTAATAATTGTGGTAATGAGTATTTATTACCTTTATCATAAGACTTGTCTAACCAATCAGGATCAAGTTCTTTAATAACAGGAAGTTTACTGTGATCAAGCGGCATCAACATTCCTTCACGAGCCATTTTGGATACAAAATAGTTAGAAGGCGCAATGACATCATAGCCGCCATCTTTACCTTGAGTCTTCATTTTTGCATACATTGTTTCATTTGATTCAAGACTAGAAACAATGACTTTAATACCTGTTTCTTTGGTAAATTCATCAAGTAACCCATCTGGAACATATTCTGTCCAAGTATAAAGGTACACAGTATCGTTTGTTTTTGCAGCTTCCGGTGCTTTAGTTGCAGAAGTCTCTGCTGCTTTGTTGTTATCACAACCAGTCAATGTAGCAGCAATGATACCTACTGCGAAAAGACCTGCTAATTTTTTCATTGAAAAAATCTCCTGTTAAGAATGGTAAAAAAATTGTTTTTCAATTCATTGAAAAACATAAAAAAACGCCTGATTTCCAAGAGTGAAAAATCAGGCGTATTGTATTGTTAATTCTCCACTTTGTGAAGTAATTTATCCACTAAAGCTTATCTTTTTTGCCGAGTAATTGTCCAATTAACACAAGCAATAAAGACAGCACAATCATAATGGTAGCGAGTGCGTTGACTTCTGGGGTAACGCCAGTTTTTACTAAAGAGAAAATCTTCAACGGTAGAATTTCATAGCTTACGCCGCTGACAAAAGAAGAAACAACCACATCATCAAGAGAGATTGTAAAACTCAATAACCAACCAGAAACGATAGCTGGTAAGGCAAGTGGCATAATGATTTTTCGCAAAATGGTGACTTCACCTGCGCCCAAATCACGAGCAGCTTCTAACATTCGTACATCGAAGCCTTTCAAGCGAGAAAACACGCTAACGACCACATAAGGCAAACAGAATGTCACGTGGGCTAACAATAATGACCAAAAGCCGAGCGAAATGCTAACCATCGTAAACAACGCAAGCAATGAAACTGCCATAACGATATCAGGCGACATCATCACGATAAAAAGCATTCCGCTTACCGCACTTTTACCGTAGAAGCGGTAACGGTATAAGGCAATCGCAGTTAATGTGCCAATAATGGTCGCTAAGGTTGCGGCAAAGAAGGCGATTACGATGGAATGAATTGCTGCTTCAATTAAGGTATCATTATTGGCAAGTTTTTCATACCACTCAAAACTAAAGCCTTTCCAGCTCAAACCATAGCGATCTTCATTAAATGAGTTGCCGACAAGGATAACAATCGGGATATACAAAAAAGCGTATATCGCCACCATAAAGAGATTTTGTAGTGCGCGTCCCATTATTCAAGCTCCACTTTTTTGTTTAATAGTTTATTGGCTTTATAGTAACCGAAGATTAAAATCGCCATAAGAATGGTTAAGCCGATACTAATCGCTGAACCAAATGGCCAGTTACGAGAAATTAAGAATTCACTCTTAATGACACTACCTACTAATAATACTTTCGCACCGCCTAATAAATCGGAAACATAGAACATTCCCATCGCAGGTAACAATACGAGTAAGCAACCCGAAATAATTCCTGGCATTGTGAGCGGAATGATCACGCGAATAAAGCGTTGGAATCCATTTGCACCCAGATCTTTTGCGGCTTCAAGTAAGCGAGAATCAAGTTTTTCGATTGCTGAGTAAAGCGGAAGGATCATAAATGGCAATAGCAAATAAACGAAGCCAATAATGACCGCGGTTTCGGTGTTTAAAATACGAATTGGCTCACTAATGATGCCTAATCCCATTAATGCTTCGTTTAAGATACCTTTCACACCTAAGAAAACTTTCATTCCATAAATACGGATCAATGAGTTAGTCCAAAATGGCAATACCAATAGGAATAACAAAATGGGGCGATATTTTGGATTGATTTTGCTCACAAAAAATGCAAAGGGATAGCCTAAAATTAAACAAATAATGGTGGCAATACCTGACATATATAGCGAGTTCCAAACCACGTGTGCGTAGAGTGGATCCACTAATTTTGTATAGCTCTCAAAGGTAAAAGGGAGCGCATAAAAGTTGCTACTATCTTTGCTTAAAAAACTTACAATAAAAACTAATAAGTTTGGTGCAAGAACAAAGAATATCAGCCAAGCGAAAATAATGGCAACTGTCGTATTTTGGAATTTACGCGTTGTCATTTTCATCATTTAATACCACTTCCCATTTTTCAATCCAAGTTATACCAACACGTTGATTTAATGAGTGATCAATATTAGGATCATCTTCATTAAAGAACTCGCTCACTAACACTAATTTTCCATTATGTGCTAATTCAACGGTAGATTCTAAGGTCATACCTTTGTAGTTACGTTCACGGATATAACCGATAATCGCTTTAGACGATTCATCTTCATCAAGTTCTTCTAATAGAATATCTTCAGGACGTAACAAGACATTGAGTTTTTGACCTGCTTTAACTTCGCCTTCAAAGGAAATCGCACAGTCACGACCTTCCACATTAGCACGGACGCGTTGTTCGTCTAAACGTTCAATCACGCTAGCTTCAAAAATATTAATTTCACCAATAAATTTCGCCACGAATAAATTCCGTGGTTCTTCATAAATTTCACGCGGTGAACCGTCTTGTTCAATATGACCTTTATTTAACAAAATAATGCGGTCAGACATTGTTAAGGCTTCTTCTTGATCGTGGGTAACGAAAATAAAAGTAATGCCGAGTTGACGTTGTAAGGCTTTCAATTCATTTTGCATTTGTTTGCGTAATTTGTAATCAAGCGCAGACAGTGATTCGTCTAATAATAACACTTTTGGCTTATTTACAACTGCACGAGCAATGGCGATACGTTGTTGTTGACCGCCTGAAAGCTGTGTTGGCTTCCGATCTGCCATTTGTTCCAATTGAACCATACGTAAGGCTTCTAGTACCCGCGGTTTAATTTCCGCTTCAGGTACTTTTTGCATCCGTAAACCGAAAGCCACGTTTTCAAAAATCGTCATATGAGGGAACAATGCGTAGCTTTGGAACACCGTATTAACGTGTCGCTGTTCTGCTGGTACATTGGTTACATCTTCACCATCAAGAATAATTTGACCGCCGTTAGGTTCTTCTAACCCTGCGATTAAACGCAATACTGTGGTTTTACCACAGCCAGAAGGGCCTAAAATAGTCAAAAATTCCCCATTGTTAATGGTAAGATTGAAGTCATCAATGATAGTGTTGCCACTATAAGATTTGTTAAGTGAACGTAGCTCAATAATTGGCTTGGTTTGGATTTGATTTTCCACTAGCTTTGGTTTTCTCCCTGGTAAAAGAGTAGAAAAAGAACATCTTAATCGTAAAATCGACCGACTAAGACACCTAAAAAATTAAGGCTGTTATAATATAGCTAAACCTCCCTGATGAAAAGCCATTAATTTCTTTTTTGTAAAAAATTTTTGTCATCATACCAATAAAAAGCAATTTTATTTTGTTCATGAGTTTTACGCACAAGAATTGTGATATATCAAGGCAAAGTCAATCTAAAATTGGTATAGTAGAGAAATAATGCTAGATAAATAATAGGGAGAACTTTAATGAACACCAAACACATCTTATTAGAACGTTTTTTAACTTATACGCGATTTGATACGCAATCTAAGCCCAGTGCCAAAGTATCGCCTAGCTCAAGCGGTCAGTTAAAATTAGCACATTATTTGCAACAAGAATTACAAGCGTTGGGATTGACGGATATTGAACTCAGTCATCGGGGAATTCTAACTGCCCTTTTTCCGTCAAATTGTGGTAGTACATTAACCATTGGTTTACTCGCCCATCTTGATACATCGCCTGAATGCAGTGGCAAAAATGTGCAAGCTGAAGTGATTGAACAATATCGTGGTGGTGACATCGCTCTAGGCGTAGGCGATGAATTTATTAGTCCTGTGCATTTTCCTTTTTTGCAACAATTAGTCGGTAAGACTTTAATTGTCACTGACGGCACAACCTTACTTGGTGCCGATAATAAAGCGGGAATTGCCGAGATCTTAACGGCTTTACAATGTTTAAAAGACAGTGGCAAACCCCATTGTAATGTGCGTGTTGCTTTCACACCAGACGAAGAAATTGGCTTAGGTATGAACTTTTTCCCAATGGATAAATTCCCGTGCGATTGGGCTTATACGATTGATGGCGGAGAAGTTGGTGAGTTGGAATATGAAAATTTCAACGCAGCAAGTGCAAAAGTAAAAATTTATGGGCGTAATATTCATACGGGTTCAGCAAAAAATCAGATGATTAATGCTTTGTCATTGGCTTGTGATTATCATCAGGGCATACCGAAAGATGATGTGCCAGAGCAGAGCGAAGGCAAACAAGGTTTTTTCCATTTACTTAATTTGCAAGGGAAAGTGGATTATGCGGAAATAGATTATTTGATCCGTGATTTTGATCGAGAGCAATTTGAACAGCGTAAAGCCTTTTTGCATCAATGGACTGCGGAATTTAATCGTGAGCATAATTTGAAAGAACCTGTTGAAATAAGCATTGAAGATAGCTATTACAATATGTACGAACGTGTGCAGCAAGTTCCCCAAGCCATTACCTTGGCAGATCGTGCAATGCGTGAATGTGGTGTAACACCATTGCATAAAGCCATTCGTGGCGGCACGGACGGTGCGTGGCTCGCACAAAACGGTTTAGCTTGCCCGAATATTTTCACGGGAGGATATAATTTCCACAGCAAACACGAACTTATCACTCTTGAAGGTATGCAAAGTGCCGTGCAAGTGATAGTCGCGATGTTACAAATGGCGGTGGAATAAAGGCATATTTATAAGCTGTATTTAGTCTAAAATCAGATTATTTGTGTGAATACGTGATTAAAACCGCGGTCAAAAATTTAAACGTTTTTTGACCGCGGTAAATATAAAATGGGGCTAATCTTCTTTGCCTAAAATTTGATTAACTTCGCTTTTATAAAGCACCGCTTTGGCACCAAAGATAGCTTGAACTCCACCTCCTACTTCTAATACATCGATCGCACCCAATGATTTTAATAACGCTTTATCAACTAAGTGAGTATCTTTCACTGCTACGCGTAAGCGTGTAATACAAGCATCGACATTTTCAATATTTTCTGCATCACCTAAGCCTGTAATGATTTTATGTGCATTTTCGGTCAATGAAGTTGTTTGTGTTTCTGCTATTACGCTATTATTTTCCTCTCCACGTCCAGGTGTTGCGATATTAAATTTTAGAATTAAAAAACGGAATGAGAAATAGTAGAGCATTGCCCAAGGAATACCGACTAAAATAACATAAAGCCAATGGGTTTTTTCTTCCCCTTGTAAAATACCAAATAATAAGAAATCAATAAAACCACCTGAAAATGTGTTACCAATGTTGATGTTTAATATATCTGCAATGTAGAAAGAAACGCCATCTAAAAATGCGTGAAAGACATAGAGAAATGGTGCAACAAATAAGAACATAAATTCAATAGGTTCAGTTATTCCTGTAATAAATGAGGTTAATGCTGCCCCTAAAAATAAACCGCCAACTAGTTTACGTTGTTCTTTAGAGGCACAATGGTACATTGCTAAGCAAGATGCAGGTAATCCAAACATCATCGTATCAAATCGCCCTGCGAAAAAACGCGTCCCTTCGGTGAATAATCCTTGATGATTAGGATCGGCTAATTGAGCAAAAAAGATTTTCTGGGCACCAACAATTATTTCACCATTGACGAGTTCAGTTCCACCTAATTCGGTATACCAAAATAAAGGATAAATCATATGATGTAAGCCAACTGCACCGCTTAAACGCATTAAAAAGCCGTATAAAAATGTACCTACTGCACCCATAGAAGCAATGGCTTGTCCTATAGACACTAACCAACCTTGAAATGTTGGCCAAATAAGAAAGAAAATACAACCTACAAAAATAGCGGAAAATGCAGTGATAATCGGAACGAAACGTGAGCCACCAAAAAAGCCTAAGATTTGTGGTAGTTGAATATTATGATAGCGATTGTGTAATTTGACCGTAATTAATCCCATCACTAATGAACCAATTACACCTGTGTCAATGGATTTGGTTTCAGGTGAAAAAAGTGGGATAAGGGCATTAATTGTGCCTGTCATAATGAGATAGCCGACCACCGCAGCAAGTGCTGCTACGCCTTTATCACGTTTAGCTAATCCAATTCCTAACCCAATACAAAGTAATAAGGCTAAATTGCCAAACACAACGCTACCTGCCGCAGACATAATCTGGAAAACGCTTTGTAAGGCTGGGGAGTCTAGTAGTGGGTAAGCTTGAATTGTTGCTTTATTTGATAATGCACCGCCGATCCCTAGTAATAAACCTGCTGCGGGCAAAATAGAGATCGGCAACATAAATGATTTTCCAACTAATTGTAATTGTTTGAACATAATTACTCCAAATTATAAAAATTTTTGGCGTAATTTTATCAAGTTTTATCGCTTATAAATGTGAGCGTTATCACAAGTTTAATGCTCAATTATGATTAAAAAAACGGACATAATGTCCGTTTTTATATTAGTGTTTAAATAATTTTGCAATGACAGGAATTAATGCAAGATAAATTAATTGGGCAATGATACCTTCCCAAGTGGCGTAGAAACCTAGCCAAGTGATGTTAGGTAATTGTTCTATAATATGAGTTGGAATGCTATTGGTAAGTTGCAGAGCGTGTATGCTTACGCCTAAAATTTTAAAGGCAAGTAAATAAATCAGCCACGTCATCACTTTGAAAAGATGGTGCAATGGTAAGCGTTTTGTTGAGCTATTCATTACGAATGCGATAAGCAATAGTGCAATAAACGCTAAAACAATCCCCATAATTAAATCTTTTAATTCAATTAAAGGTAACATACCGACATAAAACAAAATGGTTTCTGCCCCTTCACGAAACACGGATAAGAAACTTAAACCGAGCATTGACAGCAAGCTCCCAGTGGCAATCGCTTTAGTGACTTGACTATCAACAAACTTTTTCCAACCTGAAAGAGAAGATTTGCTATGTAGCCAAGCGCCGATAAATAGCATCATCGCCACGGCAACAATCCCGACCGCTCCTTCAATAATCTCACGATTGGTGCCAGCGGATACCGCAGGGAAAAATTGCTGAAGGGCAACTGCGCCAATAATACTTGTTGCTACACCTAATCCAGCTCCTGCATATACCCAACGTTTTGCCCGCGGTTGATTTGCCGCTTTTAAGCTGGTGAGCAATGCCATAATGATCAGTAATGCTTCTAATCCTTCACGCAATAAAATAAGCATTGCATCAAACATCGTATAGCTACCCGTGTCGATTTGGCTTAATTGGTTGAGTAAATTTTGGAAGTTTTGCATTGTCGCATCATCATTACCCTTGGCTAAAATTACGGGTAACTCGCTTTCAACACGGGTATAAAGATCAGCATCTCGAGTGCTTACTTCACCTTCGAAGATCGGCCATTGCTGAATAAACAAGGTTAAATCAGTTCGCCCTTGATCAAGTTGATTTTGTGCAAAGCTGTCGTAGGCTTGTTGCAATAATTGAATACCGCTAGCTAGATTTTGCGGTGCATCAGCTGCATTAGATACCTGTGCATCAAGCACATTTCCCGCTTTGAAATCCCGTAATGCAGCACCTAAATTCGCGGATTGCTTTTCCATTTCCGCATAATTAGGTGGCTCGGACAGCATTGCCACGCGTAGCAATGTCATTGCGGTTTCAATTTGCCCATAATGCCCAAGGCTTGTTTCACGCACAGGAATTTCGTTAACGGTCCACGTACTGTTAAAACGTTTAAACGCATTTTGCACAGCATCAAGATCTTGATTTTTAATTGCTTTATCTAATTGCTCAAAAACAGGCATTACACGTTTGGCAAACTGTGAGCGTTGTGCGGCACGATCAACGGGATTTTGTTCTTTCTCAAAATCAATTAATGCTTTAGATAACTTTTCCAAATTAGCTAAAGTCGGGGTGTTTTGAGCTTGGCTTAATGCCGAGCTAACTACTTGCCCCATTGGCGAATTATGTCCTTCAAATTGGGAAAATTGTGCCGAAACCGCGGTCAAAATTGGCGTTGTTTTTTCCGTTTCATTTTTTTTCACGGTGTCCATGGCATCGGAAAGCTGAATAAATAACGGGCTGACATCAACTTTCGCTTGTGCGTGAAACGCCACGCACAAGCTGAATACTATCGCACAAATGAATTGACTAAATCGCATCAAATAACGCTTTGCCAAGATAATCATCTTTATCTTTTACTCCTGCAAAACAAGCGAATAAACCACTACCAATGTGGGTAATATATTCATTCAATTTATCTTTATTCCCAAACATATTTTGAATTTTGATAAAATTGTCAGGATCTTTTTGGAAGGCAATAAACATTAGTCCTGCATCAAATTGCCCTGTTTTAGGATCAACACCGCTGGCGTAAGAAAATGAACGGCGTAAAATCGGCACAATGGCTTTTTTGGCTAGGAAAACGTGAGAGTCTTCAGGCAAAATACTTTCGCCTTTCGCATCTTTCTTTTCAATATCAATGTTATCAAATTCCTTTTTTTCGCCAAATGGTGCACCTGATTGACGATGGCGACCAAAGGTATTTTCTTGTTCTGAATAGCTCGTGCGATCCCAAGTTTCTAAATGAATTTGAATGCGGCGAGCGACTAAATAAGAACCATTTTTTAACCAATCATTGCCTTCATACCAAACGGCATCATCAAGTTCTTTGCCTTTTAGATTGCCAGTGCCATCTTTAAAACCCATTAAATTCCGTGGGGTATCGGTATATTCAAAAGAGTTAAAGCCTGACTGGCTCCATTTCATCGTAATGGTTGAACGGGCGATACGCACCAGATTATGCACCGCGTGAAAAGCAACTTGCGGATCATCCGCACAAGATTGAATACAAATGTCGCCACCCGTGTACTCAGGGCGAAGCTGATCGCGTGGAAAATGAGGTAATTCCTTGAAATGCTCAGGTTTTAATTTTTCAATTTTGAGCTTATCAAAGAAACTTGGACTAACACCAAAGGTTAGGGTGAGATGATTTGCATCTAAACTTGCCGCTTCGCCTGTATCGGTCGGCGGTACATAGGTATTTGAACCATAAGGTTTCACTAGTTTACCTTGGGTTAAATTTGCACTGTACTGCGTCCAAGTTTTAAACATTTCTTTAATCTCGTTGAGATCATCAGTGTGTAAATCAAGCACCATAAAATAAATATGCTTTTGACCGGGTGTGGTAATACCTTGTTGGTGCGTACCATAAAACGGATAGGCGTGTTGATCTGATTGTGTAGATTGTTTGGTTGATTTGGTGGTTTTATCTAAACTGGCAAAAGCAGTGCCAACCGTTAGGCTGGCACCAAGAACTGTTGCTTGTTTGATAAAATCACGACGATTTCCTGAAACTGCTGAATCGTGCATTTTATCTCCTTGTTACTATTTTTCTAATAATACGCCCATTTGCGCAAGTGGTTCACCAAGTTTATTGACCGCTTCTGCTAAAGCCTTAATGTCATCTTTGCTTAATTTATTGTAATCAACATAAGCATAACCGTCTTTTGATTGATTACTTTTAGCTAAAAGTGCATTCACTGAGGCAAATTGTTTTTTGATTTCTTTGGCTAATTTTGGATTCTTTTTCTCCAGTTTTGGTTCAAATAATTGGAAAATTTTTTCTGCACCTTCAATATTGGCTTTAAAATCATATAAATCGGTTTTAGAGAAAATATCTTCTTCGCCCGTAATTTTTGAAGTAGAAACTTCATTTAATAAATCCACCGCACCTGTTACCATTAACTGTGGTGTCACATCAACAGTTGGGATTTTTGCACGTAATTCTTTGATATCTTTTAATAATTTATCTGCATCTGCTTCAGTCCCTTTTGTGGTATTTTGCTCCCATAAGGTGCGTTCGATTTTGTGGAAACCCGTCCAATCTTTTTCGGTTTTACCGTCTTCGGCTAAGTCGGCAAGGCGAGCATCAATACGCGGATCTAAATCACCAAAACTTTCAGCAATGGGTTCTGAACGCTCGTAGTACATCCGTGCAATTGGGTAAATTTGTTTGGCTTTTGCCACATCTCCAGCTTTTAATGCTGCGACAAATTGATCGGTGTGAGTGAGTAATTGGTCAATTTGTTCTACTACAAATTGTTTATAGTCTGATGTTTCTTTAGACAAATCCACAGCTTGAGTTGCGGTGGCAATGAAAAGACCAGAAATAGCGATAGCTACTGAGGTTAAACGCATCTTAATTGTTCCTTTATTGGTTGATGTAAATACAAATGATATTCTTTTTTTATTTCTATTTCAATGAGTTTGTTAAAAAAACGCGGACTAAACTCCAATCGTTTTTTGACCGCGGTTTTAGGTGTTAGGTTTAGAAATAAACGATCTAAAACTCATAATTGGAATGAAATAATTTGTAGAAAGCGTGTTCGAGCGAGGTTTATTGTTGATTAAATTGATATAACCGCGGACTAAAATTCAATCGTTTTTTGACCGCGGTTTTGGCTATTCGTTTTATAAATCAGCAAGAAATTGTGGAAAATCGAGGTAGCGAAATTGAAAACCTTGTTGTAAGAGTTTTGCTGGGCGAGCATTTTGGCTATCTAATAGCAGTTTTGCACGTTCGCCAAGAATCAGTTTTAGCACGAAAGCAGGCACGCTTGCAAAACAAGGGCGTTGCCATTTTTTGCCGAGTTGTTGGTTGATCTGTGCGTTTTGTAGTGGATGGGGGGCAACCAAATTAAATGCACCTTCACATTCATTGTGTTGTAATAAAAAGAGAATGGCTTGCAGCATATCTTCAAGGGCGATCCAAGCCCAGTATTGTTGCCCATTGCCGATCTTTCCGCCTAATCCAAGCCGATAAATTGAACGCATTTGGGCAAAGGCCCCCCTTTGCTGGGTAAACACGATTCCTGTGCGTAATAAACAAACCCGCGTTTGTGCTTGTTGGGCAGCAAATTCCCATTCTTTGCATAATTGTGCGGCAAAATCCGTGTGTAAAGGTGAAAATGGGGCCGTTTCATCAAGGATGCTATTTCCTTGATCGCCATAATATCCCATTGCGGAAGCGGAAATAAAAACCACGGGTTTCTTTGAACTTTGATTAATTTTTTCACTCAACTGTGCAGTTAAATCAAGGCGACTACTTCGCAACAGATGTTGTTGTTTTTTTGTCCAATAATGCGAGAAAATTGGTTCGCCTGCAAGGTTAATCACGGCATCATATTGGTTAAAATCTTGGATCGTGTCTAACGATGAAATCAGTTTAACTTGTGGGGGCAACACCGATTTTGCTTTGTCAACAGAACGGACTAAGGCATCAACTTGATATTGTTGTTGAATAAGCAAATGGCACAACGCAGAGCCAATTAACCCTGTTGCCCCCGTGATAAATATACGCATTAGAGATGGGCTTCAAATAATTGATGGATACGCTGCATCAATTTTTCAATATCAGTGCCTTTGGTTGGGGCAACGAAAATGGTGTCATCGCCTGCGATATTGCCTAAAATGCCTTCAGATTTGTTCACCGAATCCAATAACCGTGCGATTAACTGTGCCGCCCCAGGGATAGTGCGGATAACAATTAATTGATCGTTGTGATCAATATCAATTACCAAATTTTTCAACGGACTATTGCTAGTTGGCACGCTGAGTTCATTAGGCAAGCAATAAACCATTTCCATTTTCATATTGCGAGTGCGTACCGCACCGAATTTGCTCAGCATTCGTGAAACTTTAGATTGATTAATATGCGGAAAGCCCAGTTCTTGTAAAGCCGTCACAATTTCGCTTTGTGAACCAAAACGTTCTTGGGAAAGTAGATGTTTGAAGACCGCGGATAAATTATCGTTTTTATTTGTCATAAAATAAATGAATTAACTTGAAGTTGAGTATGCATAATTTTTGCATAACTCTGCATAGCTAAGCAAGATAAATTCATCTATTTCCGTTTTTACCATAAAAAATTGCGTTAGATCGCAAAATTCATAATTTCTGCTTGAAATAGTTTTTTTTCGTTTTAAACTGCTAGTCGCTTTAAGGTATAGATGAAATAATGACTAATTAAGGAGTTTTTATGAAAGTGACATTATTGGGTGCGGCTGGCGGTATTGGTCAGGCACTTTCTTTATTGTTAAAACTACAATTACCCGCAGGGACAGCATTAGCGTTATATGATATTGCTCCGATTACGCCAGGGGTAGCAAAAGATGTGAGCCATATTCCGACTGCGGTATCGGTAGAAGGCTTTGCTGGCGATGACCCTACTCCTGCGTTGCAAGGTGCGGATGTGGTCTTAATTTCTGCAGGCGTTGCACGCAAACCTGGAATGACTAGAGCGGATCTCTTTAGCATTAATGCGGGCATTGTGCGTAATCTTATTGAAAAAGTGGCATCGGTATGCCCACAAGCGTGCATTGGTATTATTACCAATCCTGTCAATACTACAGTTGCGATCGCTGCAGAAGTCTTGAAAAAAGCAGGTGTATATAATAAGCGTAAGTTGTTTGGCGTCACAACCTTAGATGTTATCCGTGCGGAAACCTTTGTGGCTGAATTAAAAAGTTTACAAGTTGATGAAGTCAATGTGCCAGTCGTAGGCGGACATTCAGGCGTGACGATTTTACCATTACTTTCACAAGTCAATTACGCTGATTGGAATGAAAGCGAGATTGCTCCATTAACACACCGCATTCAAAATGCAGGCACCGAAGTGGTTGAAGCCAAAGCAGGAGGTGGTTCAGCGACCTTATCTATGGCACAAGCCGCAGCACGTTTTGCTAATTCCTTAGTGCGCGCATTGCAGGGTGAAACCATTGTAGAGTGCAGCTATATTGAAGGTGACGGCAAATACGCTCGCTTCTTTGCACAGCCTGTTCGTTTAGGCAAAGAAGGCATTGCAGAAATTTTACCGATTGGTGAGATCAGTGACTTTGAGAAACAAGCACTTGGGTCAATGCTTGAGACATTACGAGCAGATATTGAATTAGGCGAAAAATTTATTAACGGCTAATTGAAACGCATACTTTATCCCGTTTGGCAAAAACGGGATTTTTTATCAAAATTTAACCGCAGTCAAAAATGAATGAGGTTTTAGCCACGCTAAATGTTTAAATGGAGAATAGGAGTAAATGATAAAAAAACGACCTTACTTACCTTATCACTAACCTTGCTTACTGTCTGTTTGCTTTTCATAATGTAGCAGGGCTTTAACCCGGAAATCAGGTGGATTAGCTTACCCTGGTGACATATAATGATTCTGAAAAATTAAATAAGCAATCCCCTAACACTGACGAATATAGCGAGATAATAGTTAAAATTATTACAAGAGATTATCAAGTTTGTAATATTGATTATATGCCCGGAGATAAATTTGCTACAAAACGTGGGTTTTACATGGAGATCCGAAGTTGACATTTTAGGGAAGAACTTTCTTGTAAATTAACTAATGATCTTATTACAATTACTAATTATCCATTATGTGTAAAATGTCCGAACAAAGCACAACAAAGTCGTTGATATCTCGAACAAAAACTAAATAGGTCTTATTGGGAAAATAAAATCCTCGTAAGACGTTGTGAATGTTACGAAGAGCTTATTTTCATTAGACAAGCTTGTCTTTATGTAACAGTTACATAATATCAGTTTTTCTAAACTAAATTCAATAATATAGTTGTGAATATCAAAAATATGAATAGAGAATCTAGTTCTTTATTTAAGTAAATATTTTTAAAAAGAGAACTGTCAGTTTAGTAATTATAAAATAAGATTGTCCCTATAAATTACAATTTCTGTAGCTTTTATTTTTTTATTAGCAGAGTAATTTAGTGTATATTCCTTTTGCCGATATTTTTGATAAATTTCTTTGATATTAGAATTATTATCATAAGAAACAATCCAAGAAGTTTTGATATCATCTAATCTTTTTTGGATATTTAAATGATCTTGGTGACGATAAAAGTTTCGATATAATCCTTGCCCTTGTTCATAGTAAGGGGGGGCAAGATAAATAAGTGAGTTTGGCGGTACTAAATTATCAATCATCGGTAACCAGGTTTCAGTATCAAAATTGGTTACATGGATTTTTCTTGCTACATTACCAATTCGTTCAATGCGTCTAATTAAATCTGCTTTATTGAAGCGGCAATCAAGTTTATAGCTACCTGTTTGATTTAGTCCACCTATAACACCTGCTTTTAGAATACCAGAACGATTTGTTCGATTCAGGAAGAATGTTGCAAAACCTTGGTTTAATGGTGGAGTATCATCTTGTTTAAGTAATGTATTTTGTCTATGCCATTCATCAATGGTAATTTTTGTATTACTAATTGTATTTTCCATAGATTATGGTCCGAATATCATAATATTGAGAATAAGTTAAGACTAATTGATTTGCCAATTTATTTATATAGTACAAACCTTTGATTGAAAACTTAGATGTTAAAAATAAGACATTTATTGGGTTTTTATTAGCAAAAATAAGGTTTAGTTAAACTGTGATTTGAATGTGAATTATATATTTAGCGTTAAAATGAGAAATATCGTAAACTTTTTTCTACTCATATTGTCTAACGAAAGCTACTCATAATGATGGCTGTAATTTCTTATTCTATCAATTAACTACAAGGAAAATTTATGAAAAAATTGTTATTCGCTTCTGTAATCACTTTATCTGTATTGCCACTTTCTGTAATGGCGAAAGGTAATGCTTCAGTTAAAGTTAATTACGCGTGTGAAGGTAATCAGAATACGAGTATTACTTATTCATTTAATAAAGAAGGTATTCCAACTAAAGCAACAACTTTAATTGATGGCAAAATGGCAACGTTGAAATATGATTTAGATAAGTCTGATGATAGTGATACATATTTCATCAATAAAAAAGGCGATATGATTGGTATGAACGTGTTAACACGTGATAATGTTCGCAGTGCGGATGCTGTAACCGTAACAAATGCGAAAAACCAAATTGTGCGTAAAGCTTGTTCGCCACAGTAATTTATTAACGAAAATAAGAGCCTACGGTTGTAGGCTTTTATTTTTTATAAGTGTTAAAGATTACAAACTAAAAAATGAGCGTATTTTTGACCGCGGTATAAGCCGAATATCGTGTTTTGGGTAAAGCGTCCAAAACCGCGGATCAAAATTGTGTTATTTTTTATCTAAATTTTCTAATCCCCATTGATACAGGGCATTTTTTTTCGCTTGATATAATTCGGCAACTAGGGCAGCAGCTTTTTTCAGGGGTAACTCTTGAGTTAAAAGCGTTAAGGCTTTGATGATTTCTGGAGAAAGTTGCGTTTCATCTGGCGCTTGATAGCCTTCGGCAATAAGCACAATTTCGCCTTTAGTTCGGTTTGGGTCTTGTTGTAGCCAATCAAATAATTCAGCAAGCAGTGCGCCATAAATTGTTTCCCACGTTTTGGTGATTTCGCGAGCGATAACAACATAGCGATCACGCCCCCAACAATCAAGCATATCCGTAATGCTGTCTAAAATACGGTGCGTACTTTCATAAAAAATAATGCTACGTGGTTCGTTAGCGAGTTCGTTTAAACGATCACGACGGGCTTTGCTTTTGGCAGGAAGAAAACCTTCAAAGCAGAAACGATCCGATGGAATCCCTGATGCGGAAAGTGCTGTAATCGCAGCACAAGCACCAGGAATAGGAATAATGGTTAAACCTAGCTGTCGTGCTTTGCGGACTAAATGAAACCCTGGATCACTAATTAGTGGCGTACCCGCATCGGAAATTAAGGCAATGTTTTCACCTTGTTGCAATTTAGTAATCAGCAAATCAGCTTTTTGTTGTTCATTGTGATCGTGTAGTGCGAAAAAAGGTTTTTTGATGCCGTAATGGCTCAACAATAATCCGCTATGGCGGGTATCTTCCGCAGCGATTAAATCAACGTCAGATAAAACCGCGAGCGCACGTTGGCTAATATCCTGCAAATTGCCAATAGGTGTTGACACAATATAAAGTTTTCCAAAATTCTGCATTTTATTTCTTCTTTTATTTGATTTTCATTGGGGAGCAAAGTAAGATCTCGTTTAACTTTTTGATAAATGGAGCATCTATGACTAGCTTATTACAACGCGGTAAATTTAAAAAAATGCTTTTGCCTGCGCTATTTCCGCTTTTGTTAGCGGGCTGTACCAATTTATTCGGTAATTCGTTCACTACTGTACTGAAAAATGACGCAAATGCAAGCTCTGATTTTTATATCAATAAAATTGATCAAACTCAGGAATTAGAAGATAAACAAACTTATAAATTGTTGGCTGCACGTGTGTTAGTGAAAGAAAATAAAGTAGCACAAGCCGAAGCCTTACTTGCAGAATTAAAAGATCTTGAACCAGAACAGCAACTTGACCGCAATATTATTGAAGCTCAAATTTCCGCGGTAAAAGGCAAAAATAGCCAAGCGGAAAGCCAATTAGCAGCGATTGATTTTACCCAATTAAGCCAATCGCAAAAAGCGCGAGTGTATGAAGTTAAAGCTCGAATCGCAGAAAATAAAAATGAAAATATTGAAGCGATAAAAGCACTAATCCAAGTGGATAGCTTAATTACAGATATGCAATATAAGCAGGAAAATAATGATCGCATTTGGGCATTATTACGCCACACAAATAAAGGGGCAATTGATGCAGCAACAACCGATGGTAATGTTGCTTTAGGCGGTTGGTTAGCTTTAGCGAAAGCCTATAATGAAAATATTAAACAGCCAGCTCAATTAAGTAAAGCATTGCAGGATTGGAAAACAGCATATCCAACGCATTCAGCTGCTTATCTTTTCCCTACGGAGTTAAAAGGGCTATCTAATTTCCAACAAACTCAGCTCAATAAAGTGGCATTATTATTGCCATTGTCAGGCGATGCACAGTTAATTGGTAGCACTGTAAAATCGGGCTTTGATGAAGCACGTGGATCCGATGCAAATGTGGAACTTGAAGTGATTGACACTATAGCAACTCCTGTGGCGAGTGCGGTTGAGCAAGCGAAACAAGATGGTGCTCGTGCGATTGTTGGACCATTGTTAAAAGGCAATTTAGATGTAATTTTAACCAACCCGACAAGCGTACAAGGTATGGACGTATTGGCGTTGAATTCAACACCAAATGCACGTGCAATTAATCAACTTTGTTATTATGGATTATCGCCAGAAGATGAATCTGAATCTGCGGCAAACAAAATGTGGAAAGATGGTATTCGCTCGCCATTAGTGATTGTGCCACAATCAGATTTAGGACAACGTACCGCAAATGCCTTTACTGTACGTTGGCAACAACTTGCAGGGACAGATGCAAATATCACCTATTACAATAAAACCGATGACGTTAATTTTGCATTGCAAGATGGCACCAATGCACAAGCCCTATATATTGTGGCAATGGGCGATCAACTACTTGAATTAAAAAATTCAATTAGCAACAGCAGCAATCCTAACGTGAGAATTTACGCAAGCTCACGCAGTAATTCATCAAATAATACGCCAGAATTCCGTTTGCAAATGAATGGTGTGCAATTTAGCGATATTCCGTTTTTCCGTGAAACAGATTCCGAGCAGTACAAACGTATTGATAGCAAAACAGGCGGCGATTATAGCCTAATGCGGTTATATGCAATGGGGGCAGATGCGTGGACATTGATTAATCAGTTCAATGAATTACGCCAAGTGCCAGGCTTTAGCATCAGTGGTTTAACTGGTAAACTCAGTGCGGGGCCAAATTGTAATATTGAGCGTGATATGACGTGGTTTGAGTACAAAGACGGCAATATCCAACCACTGAATTAATATGCCAAATCGTAGAGCGCAAGGGGCGTTGTTTGAACAACAAGCAAGATTATTTCTTGAGCAACGTGGCTTGCGCTTTATTGCGGCTAATCAACATTTCAAATGTGGTGAAATTGATCTTATTATGCAAGATCGTGATTGCGTTGTGTTTGTTGAAGTACGCCAACGCAAAAATCGCCAATTTGGATCCGCGGTTGACAGCGTTGATTGGTATAAACAACAAAAATGGCTTGATGCTGCAACAATGTGGCTTGCCGAACGCAATCAAAGTATTGAAGACACCGAATGCCGTTTTGATTTAATTGCATTTGGATCGGATATAAACGACATTGAATGGCTCCCTAACTTTCTTGATTAATTCTTATGCTAAACAAAATCAACGATATATATAACGACACAATTCAGATCCAAATTTCAGCGTCACAATTATTAGCCCATAAAATCGCCCAAGCCACAGAACAATTTGTGAATTGCTTGTTACGTGGAAATAAAATCATTGTTTGTGGGCAAGGGCGTTCCTATGCTAACGCCCAATTTCTCGTAGCTAATTTACTCAATCGTTATGAGGTTACCCGTCCAAGTTTTCCCGCGGTATTATTGAGTTTAGATAATGCGGTGGGGGCAGCATTAATCAGCGATGAACAATATCATTGCCTTTATCAACGCCAATTCAATGCGATTGCCCAATCGGGCGATATCTTAGTGGTGATCTCGCCTTCAGGCAATGAAAACGCCATACTTGATGTGGTGCATTGTGCGTTTAATAAAGAGTTACAAGTATTGGCGTTAACAGGCGAAAATAACGACCATATCAAAGGTCTGTTAAAAGAAGAAGATCTTGAAATCCGCGTGCCAACCAATAAAGAAAGTCGGGTATTTGAACAACACTTATTTATTATTAATGCCATCTGCGAATTAATTGATTACAGTTTATTTTCTGCTCAATAAAATCTGAATACAGCAAAACCGCGGTCAAAAAATAATTAAATTTTTGACCGCGGTTTTTTATGCTTTAATGCCTAATTAATGTAATTGATTACTTTGACGACTTTCTCAACACCAGCCACATTGCGTGCGACTTCCGCTGCCGCATCGGCTTGGCTTGTCGTTAGATTGCCTAACAAATAAACCACCGCATTTTCGGTAACAACTTTCACATCGGTGCTTTTAACGGAATCGTTTGTGAGCATTTGTGATTTCACTTTTGTAGTGATCCAACTGTCTTTGCTTTTTTGGGTAAAGGTAATCGGCTTGCCAACAGTCATTTCGTTATAAACTTCTGTTACCCCATTCACGCCTTTGGCTAATCCTGTAGCAGTCTCTTTTAGGCTTTCATCAGGCACTTGTCCTAATAATAAAATACGCCCACTATAAGAAACAGCAACAACACGACCTTCTTGATTAATTTGTTCATCTTTATTCACTGCAGAAGCCACTTGTAAATCGAGCTTGCTGTCGTCAACTTGCGTACCCACGGTGCGAGCATCGGTACCAACGTTGGTGGCGACCGTTGCACCACCAAATAATGCGGCTGCAACACAGCCTTGCAATAATAAGGTAGAAGCGATGATTGCGGAAAGTTTTGAAATTCGGGATACTGACATATTGATCTCCTAGTTAAAAATAACGGTTTATGATTACAAATAATGGGATTAAAAACAAGGCGATAAGCAAAAATCTCACCAAAAATCGCTATTTCTTTTGCGCCACGATCAAATAACCCCTAAAATAAGCGAAATTTCCTTTGATGAGTATGTTATGGCATTAATTAGTTTAACAAATGGGTATCTTTCTTTTAGTGATCATCCTTTGCTTGATTACGCAGATTTACAGATTGAACCGAATGAACGTGTATGTTTAGTTGGGCGTAACGGGGCGGGCAAGTCCACTTTATTGAAAATCTTAGCTGGTGATGTGGTGTTAGATGACGGTAAATTGCAACTTGAGAAAGAGCTAGTGATTTCGCGTTTAGAGCAAGATCCACCACGGCACGCACAGGGAAATGTGTTTGATTATGTGGCGGAAGGCATTGCTGATTTAGCTGATTTATTGAAAAAATATCATCATATTTCACAACAGTTAGAGCAAGATTATAGCGAAACTTTATTAAATCAGCTCGCAAGCGTGCAAGCGGAGTTAGAACACGCGGACGGTTGGCAATTTGATAGTAAAATTCGCGAAGTGTTAACGAAACTTGAGTTAAATCCCGACACGAAGTTGGCGGAATTATCGGGCGGTTGGTTGCGTAAAGCGGCATTGGCACGAGCATTGGTGTGCAATCCTGATGTGTTATTACTTGATGAACCCACTAACCACCTTGATGTTGAAGCGATTGAATGGTTAGAAACCTTTTTGCTGGATTTTAGTGGTAGTATTGTGTTTATTTCCCACGATCGTTCATTTATTCGCAAAATGGCAACTCGGATTGTTGATTTAGACCGCGGTAAATTGGTGTCTTACCCAGGTAATTATGATCTTTATCTAACCACAAAAGAAGAGAATTTACGCGTAGAAGCTTTGCAAAATGAATTATTTGATAAAAAATTAGCACAAGAAGAAGTGTGGATTCGCCAGGGTATTAAGGCACGGCGTACCCGTAATGAAGGGCGTGTGCGTGCATTAAAAGCCCTCCGAGAAGAACGCCGTAACCGCCGTGATGTGCTAGGCAGTGCGAAATTGCAATTAGATAATTCAAGCCGTTCAGGCAAAATTGTGTTTGAATTGGAAAGCGCAAGCTATCAAATTGGTGGAAAAACCTTATTGCGTGATTTCACTAGCACGATTTTACGCGGTGATAAAATTGCGTTAGTGGGGCCAAACGGTTGCGGAAAAACGACATTTATCAAGCTATTGTTAAATGAATTGCAAGCAGATACCGGCACAATTCGCAGTGGAACAAAATTGGATATTGCCTATTTTGATCAATATCGTGCGGATCTTGATCCTGAAAAAAACGTAATGGATAACGTGGCAGACGGCAAGCAAGATATTGAAGTCAACGGTATTAAACGCCACGTTTTAGGTTATTTGCAAGATTTCTTATTTCCCCCTAAACGAGCAATGACCCCCGTCAAAGCCTTATCAGGTGGGGAACGTAATCGTCTATTGCTTGCCAAATTATTATTAAAACCAAATAACTTATTGATTTTAGATGAACCGACCAATGATTTGGATGTAGAAACCCTAGAGCTATTAGAAGAAATTCTAGCGGACTATCAAGGCACGTTATTGATTGTTAGTCACGACCGACAATTTATTGATAATGTGGCGACAGAATGTTATTTCTTTGAAGGCAATGGCGTGCTGAATAAATATGTGGGTGGCTTTTTTGATGCGAAACAGCAACAACAAAACTCCTTTGCACAACGCGTGGAACCACCCAAAGTAAAAAATACCACAGAGATTAAGGTTGCGGTTACAGAAACAAAAAATGCGGAAAAATCCCGTGCGGTAAAATTATCTTACAAAGAACAGCGTGAGCTTGAACAGTTGCCACAACTACTAGAACAGCTTGAACAAAAAATAAATGCGTTGCAACTTGAGATTGCCGATCCTGAATTTTTTCAGCAGGCTCACGATGTGAGTAGTGCAAAGTTACAGGAACTTGCTGATTGTGAACAGCAACTTGAACAAGCCTTCAGCCGTTGGGAAGCCTTAGAAGAGAAAAAAGCTCAAACGCAGTAAGTTGATAAGGCTGAAAATCGCGGTCAGAAAAACGTTTGAAATTTTGACCGCAGTATCGGCGAAGTGGGTACAATAACGGATCAAAATGGGGCAGAATCAATGAAAAAAACGCTACGATTTTTATTAGTTATTTTGTTGTTGGGAATTGGTGCTGTCGCTTATTTATGGACAGCGTTCACGCTTTATGAACCGCCATTTGTCCAGTTTCGTGCAGCTGACGAAATTGAATATCAGCCTAAACTGCCTTTTTGTATGCAATCAACCCGTCCGCCTGAATGGTTAACGCAAAAGAGATTGCGATTTTTAGTTTGGAATATGCACAAGGGGGCGGATGCTGGTTGGCAACAGGATCTTGCTCGGCTAGCACAAGATCGTGATTTTTTATTGCTGCAAGAAGTGTCTTCTCAGCAAAATTTGGAACATACTTTACCGATACCGTTTCAAAGCAGTTTATATGGCAGTGCATTTGCTTATCAAGGAGAGAAATCAGGCGTGCAAATGTTAAGTCGTTTTAGTCCCGATCTTTATTGTGTTGCATCACAAGCTGAACCTTGGATTCGTATTCCAAAAGTGGCGAGTGCAATGCGATTTCCGCTTAATGAACAATCGGCGTTATTAATAGTGAATGTCCATTTTATTAATTTTGAATGGCAACCGCAAGCGTATCGTTCCCATTTGGATAAAATGATGCAGTTAATTGCTAAGCACAATGGCCCTGTGATTTTAACGGGAGATTTTAATAGTTGGAGCCAAGCACGTTTAGCTGTGTTACAAGAGCTTACAACGAAGTATCAGCTTAATGCGGCTAAATTTATGCCCGATCATCGTTTGTATGCCTTTGGTAATCCGCTCGATCAGTTTTTTGTCCGCGGTGCGCATATTGTTCAGGCGAGTACCGAAACCGTGCAAAGTTCAGATCATAATCCGTTGTTAGTTGAAATTGAATTAGATTAAAGATAGCAATTTTGCTAGGTTGTTAACACGAGCATAATAAAAAAGAGCAAGGATACCCCCATTTCTAACAAGCCAATTTGTTTGGTCGAGAGCTTTTGTTTTGGCACATAATACGCACGTAGTAATGGCACAATAAATGCACTGGCTAAGCCTAAATTAAATGGGATAAAGATTAGGCAACAAATCCAGTGGAAAATTAGTGATAGGCGTAAATAAAAGGGATTTTTACGTTCTCGCAGTACAGATTTGACATATAAGGTCGTGCCGATAAAAAATAAACTTGGGTAAAGTGCCGTTTGCCATAGCCCTTGATCAAGTTGTCGTTGCGGAAAATAATAGGCTGCCATTCCTGCGATAGCAAAAATCAAAATTGCGACCAAATCATTGATCAAAGCACGTTCGTTTTTCTGCTTAGTGTAATAAATGCTAACGAAAGAAAGGGGAAAGATGGCGAGTACAAACCAAATAACTTGCCAATTATAATATAAGGCAGGAAGCGCAAATAAAAGTGACGTGGCAGCATAAATAATGCTCCAACGGCGGTATAAATCAAGGTTTCGTCCTTTGAACAAACTTAAAAAAGGATAAGTCATTAGGTATAGCGAGAACCACGCTAAACCTAAAAAAAGGTGCCAAATGATCGGTTGGGCGTGCAACATACCATATAAAAAAGGCATTAACGCCATCACAATCGCACCGTGTTGGTTAGAAAGTAAAAGTTTCATAAAATCCCTTTCACATAGTCTTTTGCTAAATTTTAGTGGGTTTTAAATGGAAATGATAGATATTTTTGCAATTAATTGGTCATAGGAGAAGAAAATGACAGACATTCAGCGAGTACAAGTGAGCCAGCGTTATTCTGAAATTGCGGTGCATAATGGCGTGGTATATTTAGCGGGGCAAGTGCCTGAAGCAACGGTAAATGACAGTGTTTATGCCCAAACGAAAGAAGTGTTGGGCTTAATTGATCAGCTACTTGAACAGGTTAATTCAGATAAAAGTCGCATTTTAACCGCTCAAGTTTTTCTAGCCGAAATGCAAGATTATGCGGAAATGAATCGGGCTTGGGATGAATGGGTTGCTGAGAAAAATGCCCCACCACGTGCATGCGTAGAAGCCAAATTGGCTCAATCTAGTTGGAAAGTTGAAATTGTGGTGGTTGCTGCTCAGCGATAGAAACCCGCGGTCAAAATTTGAAAGATTTTTTGACCGTGGTTTTTGGGATTTTAGTAATGGTATCCCAAGGTGATTGCACAGACTAACGCAAGCAAGGCAAGTAAGAAAAACAAGGGATTTGATTTGTCGGTTTTTCTGCTAAAAAATTTTGCCGAACAAAAAATATAGATCACTAAGCAAGCAAGCTTTCCTACTAACCAAAATATGTCGCTAATTTGCTGAAAGTTAAGTACATAAAAAGCCAGCACGATGCCCGTTGTGAGTAAGATCGTGTCGCTAATATGGGGTAAAATGGCGAGCAGTTTAATGCTACGCCAATTTTTGTGGTTAATCTGCATTATGCCGCGACAAGCAAGCAACATAAGGCTGCAAAATGCGGAAATAATATGTAATTGAATGAGATTCATAGACATTGCCTTTTGAAGTAAAGTAAAATTCGCCTTCCCGTTTGAAAGGCTAAAACCGCGGTCTAAAATTCAAGTGATTTTTTGACCGCGGTTTTTTTAGACGAGATTGCCGATCAAACTACGCGTTTCTTCACGTACTTCAATCAGTTTCATCTTGACGCTATCGCCAATTTTGTAACGGCGTTCGCCTTGAATATAAAGGGCGAGTTCATCAGAATTGATTTCCATTTCGTCTTTGCTCGGATGCAAACTGGACGCTGGAACAAACACGCTTGCCCCATTTTCAAGGATCTGCACGCGTAATCCCCCACGGGTAATATCTTGCACTTCAGCATCAAATACTGTGTTAAGTGCAACTTTATCCGCTAAATAGCGACAATATAGCCAATCAGCAATATCACGTTCCACTAATCGATTTTGGCGGCGTGCTTCTTGCAGACGAGCTAAGATTTCATCACTTGGCGTTACGCAAGGTTGTGCGGTTAACGTGGCTTTGATTAAGCGATGGTTCACCATATCAGAATATTTACGGATTGGCGATGTCCAAGTGGCGTAGCCTGTTAAGCCTAAACCAAAATGGGGGGCGAGATCTGCTTTAAATTCAGCAAAAGTGAGCCAACGGCGTAAGCGATATTCTAAATAGTCGCTTTCCATTGGTTCAATATCGTGACGCATACGGCAATATCCCTCTAAGGTTGCAAGATTATCGGGAGAGTAGCGTTCAGTCAGCTCCGCTTGATTTTGTTCATTTGCTAATTGGTTGAGTAAAAATTGTTGTGCGTTTGGCAAATTCTTTTTATCAAAACCAATATGGGTGTTAAAGATCCCCGTTTTTGCTTGTTCATCTAAGTAATGTGCTGCACAAATATTGGCAATAATCATTGCTTCTTCAACGATTTGGTTAGCGATACGTCGGTGCTGTGCTTTGATCTCTGCTACGTTGCCGTTTTCGGCGAGTACAAAGCTATAATCAGGTTTTTCGCGGAAGAGCAATGCATTTTGTTTACGCCATTGATTGCGAGCAAGGGCAAATTGATGTAATCCATTGACTTGTTGTGCTATTTCTACGGTTTCAGGCTGCCACGCATCTGGATGTTGTTCGAGATAATCGGACAAATTGTCGTAAACTAATTTAGCTTTAGACTGAATAAAGGCTGAAACAAACCGCGGTTTTGTACTGATTTCGCCATTCAGATCCGTTTCAATATAACAAACTAACGCAGGGCGTGTTTGGTTTGGCATTAATGAACAGAGATCATCGGATAATTCACGTGGCAGCATTGGAATGTTGAATCCTGGTAAATAATTAGTAAAACAACGCTGACGGGCATCTTTTTCAATTTGGCTATCCAAACTAATGTAAGCAGTCGGATCGGCAATCGCCACGATTAAACGCCAACCCTGAGTTTGTCCATTATGCTCAATCGGTTCAATGTAAAGCGCATCATCCATATCTTCGGTGGTCGCACTGTCAATGGTGATGAAGTGAATATCGGTGAGATCTTCACGTGGTTGTTGATCGTGCATTGGATAGCTTTCTGCCCCTTGTACAGGGTAGCGTGATTGCTGATGACGTGCTAAGGTAACCCACCAAGGTGCGAAGTGATCATCGGCTTGGCAAATAAACTCGCTCACTTGGGCAAACAGAAAACGATCATCGCGTAATGGGTGTGTTTTCAAATTTGCCACGACCCAATCGCCTTCTTGTAAGGTTTCTTTGACGTTCTTGGCTTTGTTCGCACCAATTGTTTGTTTAATATTGGGATGATCCACTAATAATTGCAATTTGCCATCATGGTTAAAACGCACTCGGGCAATAAAGCGTGTTAGCATTGGTTCAATTAATTCGTCAGGCTCCGCTTGCTTTTTATCACCAACCTCTTCAATAAAGGCTTTGATTTTATCGCCGTGCATTACTTTTTTCATCGCGGGTGGGGCGATAAAAAAGGTTTCTTTCTCGGTTTCTAAAAAACCATAGGCTTTGTCTGTACCTTTTACAATGCCTTCCACTTGCTGTTTGCTATCGCGAATTTGTTGTTTAAGTTGCGATAACAGGGGATTATCTTGGAACATTAAATGAGTATTTCCGTTTGTGATTAATTAAAAAGTAAAAAGAGAAAAACCGCGGTCAAAAATTCACGAGCTTTTTCTCTTAAATATACAGTGTAAAATAAAAGTGCAGAATTCTGCACTTTCAAAAGCGTTATTCCGCTTCAAGTTCGCTCATTGCAACGATATTAAAACCGCCGTCAACGTGAACGACTTCGCCTGAAATCCCAGCAGCTAAATCAGAGCATAAAAATGCCGCGGTATTGCCGACATCTTCAATGGTAACGGTACGGCGAATTGGCGTTGTTGCTTCGCAAGCTGCTAACATTTTTTTGAAGTTTTTAATGCCTGCTGCCGCAAGTGTGCGAATTGGTCCTGCTGAAATAGCGTTTACACGAACGCCATCTTTACCCATTGCACTTGCCATAAAGCGTGTGTTGGCTTCTAATGAGGCTTTTGCTAAGCCCATTACGTTGTAATTTGGAATCGCACGTTCTGCACCTAAATAAGTTAAGGTCACTAAAGCTGATCCTACATTTAACATAGGGCGTGCTGCTTTCGCCATTGCAACGAAGCTATACGAGCTAATATCGTGTGCAATTTTAAACCCTTCGCGGTTTACCGCATTAACATAATCGCCATCAAGTTGATCGCCTGGTGCGAAGGCAATTGAATGTACAAAACCATCAAATTTATCCCAGTGTTTGCTTAATTCTGCAAAGGCTTGGTCAATGCTTTCATCAACGCCAACATCGCAAGGGATAACGATATCTGAACCAAATTCTTTGGCAAATTCTTCTACGCGTGATTTGAGTTTGTCATTTTGATAAGTAAAAGCGAGTTGTGCGCCTTCGCGGTGCATTGCTTGTGCGATACCATAAGCGATAGAACGATTGCTTGCGATACCTGCAATTAAAATACGTTTATTAGTTAGAAAACCCATAATTCAAGAAATCCTATTTTGTGAGTGTTAAAAATTGGGGGAAGTATAAACGAAATTGGCTAAAATTACAAAGCCGACTTGTCTTGTGTTGTAATCGCTGAAACCGTACTAAAAATTAGCGTGAAAAAAGACCGCGGTTTTAGTGGTTTGGGTCAAAATGGCGATAGGGAAAATCGTGATTGCCCGTATTAAGAACGTGATGACAAAAAGAAAAGTGCAATAAGAAAGTTATTTCCGATTGCACTTTTAATTTATATTTTTAGATTAAGAAAATTAGAAACGAAGTTCTATACTTGCAGCATAGTTACGCCCAGGTGCGTAAAAACGTTGTAATCCTTTGCCTTCAGCATCAACAGAATTTGTTGTGCTATGAGCATTAATTCCGCGTAGCGCATCCCAAGTATGATATCGTTGATTAAATAAGTTATAAACCCCTGCACGCAATGTGAGATTTTTGAACGGATGGTAATAGCCAAAAATATCAAAAGTGAACGCAGAATGATTGAGCCATTTATAGCTTTTAACTTCTTTCACATAGCCACGTTTAGCACAATCATCAATTGGTCCCCAATATTCCTCTTCGTCATCTTCGCTGACTATTCTACGTTCTATACAGGTATAGTTATTTTCAGTAACTTTTGCATCTTTGGGCTTTTTCGCACCTAAATAGGTTAAACGGGTAAAGACGCCCCATTTGCCATTAGGATCTTCGTAGTCTAATCCGATGATCGCTTTTATTGGCTGAATAGAAAGTAAACTGCTTTCGCTTGATAACTTACCTTTGCTATAGCCTAATGAACCAAATAATTTTAAGCCGTCAGGTAAACTATGAATTAAGCCATTAAGTTGATAATTGGCATTAATCTCAATACCGCGGATCCGTGCCTTATCAATATTAACCATTTGTTGCTTTGGCGTATCAAATGAACGTGGGCAAGGATCATCTTCTGAGCAATAATCAATAACTTGAGTGATGATATTTTCTTGCTCAAACAGGAAATTACGATAGTTGGTTTGATACAGGTTGAGCATCAAATTGCCTTTCTCGCTACGTCCTTGTAATGAAATCGCGTGATTAATACTACGTTCCGCTTTCAAATTCGGATTGGATTGCCATTTTCCGTAAGGGTTGTCAAAGGTAAAATACATCTCTGATGCCGTTGGAACACGATAACCTGTTGAAAGTTGATAACTTATATTCCACGTTGGGTTTAATTGTGCACTTAATTGAATTAATCCGCTCCAATTATTAAATTTCGCTCCACCAGGTTTGCCTTCAGTGGTACAGGCTTTGCTACATTTAGCATTTAAATCCCGCGGTCTAATTTTTGTGTGATCGTAAGCTAAGCCTACAATGCTTGAGAAAATATCATTCCAACGAATTTGATCTTGTAAACTGAAATGATATTGAATAGTCCGCATTGGGTATTGAATGGTGTAGTTATCAATATCAGGTGCTTTGCCAGATTTTTGATTTAATGAAATGTTAATGGTATCTTGGTTAATATTTTCAAAATCACGTTGGCTTGCAAAAGCACGCAATGAGAAAGTATGTTCACCTCCCCATTGAAGTGGAATAGAATCTAAATGGAAATTCAAACGTTTATATTGGGTTTTCATTCGGCGATCGTAAATTTCATCAAGTGGATGCCCTTCGCCAGATCCTTTATAATTCACAGCTGCTACATCTGTTTTCATCCAATCAAAATCAATCTTAGCATAAGAGAAAACGTGAGAAGGAAAATATTCATAGGCGAGATTGAGATTTCTACGTTTTCCAATATCATTGGCTTCACGCCAAGCGTTGCCATAAGAAACATAGGAAAGTTCATTGGTATTATTATCTGATTTTTGTTGGTTATAAGATAAACTGAAACGATGTTTCTCGTTGAGTAAATAACTTAATTTAGCTAAATAACTATTGTTGGTATGTTTAGCTGGATCTGGAATACCTGTTGCACTTGGGTTTTGTGTATTAGCAAGATTGTTCCCGTTGCTTTTTAATTCATGCCCACGGCGGTTAGAATAGAGTAGCACAGCTTCTAGTTTGCCATCTTGATAACCAAGCCCAGTGGTATGTACCCACTCTCTGTTTTTACTGGCGTAACCATTTTTTACATATATACCTACGTTGTGATCAGGTAAGACAATATCGCTGGCATTTAATGTTCGATAATTGACAACACCGCCCAAGGCACCACTACCATAGGAAAAGGAATCTGAACCGCGGATAAGATCAATGCCACTAACCAGTTCGGAATCAATACCTAAACGTGAGCTATTGAAGTTACCATAACGAGAGTAGAGCGAATTTTCTTCTGAATCAGGGATAGATACGCCATCAATACTTATTCCCACCCGATTTCCTTCCACGCCACGCATCGCAAAGCCTTTTAGGTGGCGACCATTATCACTGATACCAACATTGGTTGTGTATCGTACTAAATCACGGCTATCGTTGATTAGCTCTTTTTGAATCGTTTTTTTTGAGATAATAATCGCTTGAGAATGATTAGTTGCTTCGGATAATGAATCTTCAACATCAATCTGATTGAGTTCATCTGCACGACCTTGTAATGCCGTTATACTGATACAACTTAATAATAAGGTTTTGTGTATTATATTAAACTTATATTTTATAGCCATTTGATTATCCTAGAATTTAAGTTAAAAACGTTTGTAAATATAAATGAACTTTTAAAATTATGCAAATAAGAATTAATATCATTTAAATATTTATTTTGAAAAATGTGATATATGATGTTTAAATTAACGGAAATTGGTTTGCCATTTTTATTGTCAGCTTGTAATGATCCATCGGCTGCAAATAAAGAAAATTTTGGTAAAGCAGTGCAAGAATATTTGGATACACAGCCTGCCATTTGTGTGGAATTGCCACTAACTGATAGTTATACTGAAAAACAATTATCTCTTACCCCAAGTAGTGATCATTTTGTTATAGTTCTTGGGAAAGATTCAATATTTGATAATAGTGCAGATCGTTTGAAATATGCAGAAGCATTTGAAAAGCAAGGATTGCTTACTAAAACACAAAAGCAAGTTGAGATTGATGAATATGGCACAATGAAAAAATATGATGCAAATATTTATACATTAACTGATAAAGCTAAAAGTTTGCTCAAATCAGGTGGATTTAATAATCAACTTTGTACGGGTAAATTTGTATTAGAGCAAGTGACTAATTTTACGCAACCAAGCGACGCATTTGGAATGAAAATATCACGAGTGATGTATACCGCAAAAGCAAGCGAGCTTGCTGATTGGGCAAAAGATCAAGCTTTCCTGGAGTCTGTTAGCCATAGTAAATATAGCACACCCAAATTAGAGATTGATGCAAAAATGGCCTTGATTTTGACTAATGAGGGTTGGAAGAATGAACATATGATGAAATCTAAGCATTAAAAAATAAAGGTATAATGCTAAATTATGCTTTTTTATTGGGATTACCGCGGTCAAAAAACTTTAACTTTCTTGACCGCGGTATTTTATATTTAGTGTTATCTATATTGCTTGCTGGATTTTTTTGATTACGTTACTAGTTGAACAACCATTTTCAAAGTTTAGCACTTTCACATCTCCGCCATTTGCCCACACTTCTTTACTGCCAGCAATGTCTTCAGGCTTGTAATCGCCACCTTTTACTAATAGGTCTGGTAAAATCTCGCTGATTAAACGTTGTGGTGTGTCTTCTTCAAATGCCACTAACCAGTCAACAGAAGATAACCCCGCAAGCACAGCCATTCGGCTTTCTAAATTATTAATCGGGCGACTTTCGCCTTTTAGACGTTTAACCGATTGATCGGAGTTGACCGCAACGATGAGACGATCGCCTAATTTTCTAGCCTGATCTAAATAGGATACGTGACCTGGGTGCAAAATATCAAAACAACCATTCGTCATAACAATTTTTTCACCGCGGTTTTTGGCTTGGGCGACGGCTTGTTGTAGCTCAGCTTGCGACATAATGCCAAAACCCATTTCATTTCGTCTGTGAATTGCATTTTCTAATTCAACATTGCTGACAGTAGAGGTGCCGAGCTTGCCTACCACAATACCCGCAGCGATATTAGAAAGATAACAAGCTTCTTCAAATGAGCGATCATCGGCTAACGCCGTAGCTAGTACGCTAATCACAGTATCCCCCGCACCAGTTACATCAAATACTTCTTTGGCGACGGTTGGTAAGTGATAAGCTTCTTGATTTGGGCGTAGCAAGGTCATCCCTTTTTCTGAACGTGTGACGAGTAATGCTGTTAAGTCGAGTTGTGTAATCAATGCCAAGCCTTTATCAATGATCTCTTGTTCTGTATTACATACTCCAACAACGGCTTCAAATTCCGACATATTGGGCGTTAATAATGTGGCACCGCGGTAACGTTCAAAATTTGTACCTTTTGGATCAATTAATACGGGAACATCAGCTGAACGAGCCAGTTGGATCATATTTTGTACGTCATTGAGTGTGCCTTTACCATAATCAGAGAGAATTAATGCACCATAATGGGGTAATTCTGATTGGAGTTTATTCAGTAGTGCTTGGCTAGAAACGTTGTGAAAATCTTCTTCAAAATCAAGACGTAACAGTTGTTGATGACGCGAAAGGATTCGTAATTTTGTAATTGTCGGGTGGCTAGGCAATTGCACAAAATTGCAGTCAATTTGTTGCTGTTGAAGTAATTGCGTTAGGGATTGCCCAGCTTCATCTTGACCAATTAAGCCTAATAATTGAACAGGTACATTTAATGATGCAATATTCATTGCCACATTTGCCGCACCTCCAGCACGTTCTTCATTTTCTTGAATACGAACAATAGGAACGGGCGCTTCGGGTGAGATGCGATTTGTACCGCCAAACCAATAGCGATCTAACATAATATCGCCAAGCACAAGCACTTTTGCATTAGGGAATTGTGCAGAAAATTGAGCCATTTTTTCCTCTATAAAATTAAGATGAATATAAAATTTCTGTTGATTTTAGCATAGGATAGATTTGTTGTACTTAAAATTTTGGCTAAATTCCGTTACACTATAAAACAATTTTAACGATTCTTTTTATATTGGCTAAATTTATTATGGCAAATTATCATATTCCGCGTTTTACTCGATCGTTTTTAGCCCCAAAATATTGGGGGTTTTGGTTTTTTTTAGGGCTATTTTGGTTATTAATTCAATTACCTTACCCTTTATTGCGTTATATAGGATCGGCATTGGGTATGCTATTTGCTAAGTTGAAAATAGGGCAACGCAGAATGAAAATTGCTCGGCGAAACTTAGAATTGTGCTTTCCTGAATATTCGTCACAAAAGATTGAACAATTAGTGCAAGAGAATATGCGTTCTGTTGGTATGGGATTGATTGAAACAGGAATGGCATGGTTTTGGTCTGACAAACGTATAAAAAAATGGTCAAAAGTGACAGGGTTGGAAAATTTAACGCAAAATAAAAAAGACGGGGTAATCTTTGTGGGCGTTCATTTTCTCACGTTGGAATTAGGGGCGAGAATTGTAGGAATTCATCAACCTGGGATTGGGGTATATCGTCCGAATGATAATCCTATTATGGATTGGATACAATGTTGGGGGCGTTCTCGTTCAAACCGCGGTCTGCTTGACCGTAAAGATTTACGCGGAATGATTAGGGCGTTACGCGAAGGAAATATTATTTGGTATGCACCAGATCACGATTATGGACGTAAAAATGCTGTTTTTGTACCTTTATTTGCCGTGCCTGAAGTCGCGACAACTACGGGGACGGCATATTTATTAAAAGCATCGCATGAGAGTAAAGTTGTGCCGTTTGCTCCATTACGCAATCAAGATGGTTCAGGTTATACGGTAACGATTTCAAGTGCGGTGGACTTTTCGGATATTATTGGCGATGATGTTGCGATTGCAACAAGAATGAATAAGGTTGTTGAAACGGAAATACTGATGGGGGTGACACAATATATGTGGTTACATCGTCGATTCAAAACTAGACCTCGGGAAAATGATCCATCATTTTATTCATAATCAGCACAATAAATTAAGTGTATTTTTATTAAAATTATGGTACAACTAGAAAAATCTAAACGTTTTATTTTGTCAATTACATAGGAAAAAATATGTCAAATCTACAAACTATTATTGAATCCGCATTTGAACATCGTGCAGAGATCACGCCTAAAACTGTTGATGCTGAAACAAAATCGGCAATTGAACAAGTTATTGAAGGACTAGATAGCGGAAAATATCGTGTAGCAGAAAAAATTAATGGCGAATGGGTAACGCATCAATGGCTAAAAAAAGCGGTGCTTTTATCGTTCAGAATTAATGACAACCAGTTAATTGAAGGTGCTGAAACCAAATATTATGACAAAGTCGCATTAAAATTTGCTGATTACACGGAAGAGCGTTTTCAACAGGAAGGCTTCCGAGTGGTGCCTTCTGCAACAGTACGTAAAGGGGCACACATTGCTAAAAATACGGTATTGATGCCATCTTATGTCAATATCGGTGCTTATGTTGGTGAAGGTACAATGGTTGATACTTGGGCAACCGTAGGATCTTGTGCTCAAATTGGTAAAAATGTGCATCTTTCTGGTGGTGTGGGAATTGGTGGGGTGTTAGAGCCGTTACAAGCCAATCCAACGATTATTGGTGATAACTGTTTTATCGGTGCACGTTCCGAAGTGGTTGAAGGTGTTATTGTGGAAGATGGTTGCGTGATTTCAATGGGCGTATTTATTGGACAGTCAACAAAAATTTATGATCGTGAAACAGGCGAAGTTTTTTATGGACGTGTGCCTGCAGGTTCAGTTGTTGTATCTGGTAGCTTGCCATCAAAATGCGGTAAATACAGTTTATATTGTGCTGTTATCGTTAAAAAAGTCGATGCAAAAACCCTTGGAAAAGTAGGGATTAATGAATTATTGCGTACGATTGATGAATAAAGCGATAAAATAAATAAAACTGTTTAAAAAGGCATCAGATGATGCCTTTTTTCTTATTTATTTTAAACATAGTGTAATTTTTACAAAACTTTACATTCTTTTGTACTTATATAAATTCTTTAATAATCAATAAGTTAAAATTTATAGTTGGAATTTAAAAGTAATAAGTTTTTAATTCTAAAAAATTAAAATATTTATTTTCTATCCTGATTAGCATAAACTTACACTCATACAGGAGAGGGACTTCTGTTAGTTTAGCTAAACCATTTATTTTAGGAGTAAAAACAAAAATGAAAAAATCAGTATTAGCAGCATTAGTATTAGGTACAACTTTAGCATTAACTGCTTGTGATCAAGCAAAAGACAAAGTCGCAGAAACGAAAGCATCTGTTACTGAAGCGGCACAAAATGTGAAAGATACTGCAACTTCAGCAGCACAAGAAGTAAAAGATGCAGCTGTGCAAAAAGCGGGCGAAGTGAAAGATGAAGCCGCACAAAAAATGGAAGAAGTAAAAGATGCTGCGGCACAAAAAGTAGAAGAGGTGACAGCTGCGGCACT
>JAUNAB010000001.1:134855-314713 GCA_030527795.1 Pasteurellaceae bacterium
AAGCAGGTGAAATCAAAGATGCCGCGGTAGAAAAAGCGGGAGAAATGAAAGATGCTGCAGTAGAAAAAATGAATTCTGCTGTGGATGCGGTAAAAGATAAAGCATCTGAAGTAAAAGATGCTGCGGCAGATAAAGTAGAAGCAGCGAAAGATGCCGTGACTAAATAATTAATACCCACTAAAAAATCCTGATCATTGATCGGGATTTTTTTATTTGGGCTAGGTGGTAAGGAAAATGGAGTAGAGCGGATTATGTTATGTGCTATTTATAAAAGTACGAAAAAAGAACGAATGTATTTATATGTTTCTCAGCGTGATAATTTTTCTGCTGTACCTGAAAGCCTAATGCAAGCTTTTGGTAAGCTGCATTTGGTTATGTTATTTAATCTGGCTGGGAAGAAAACCTTAAAAGGATTAAATCATCAAGATGTCATTGACGCATTGCAAACGCAAGGTTTTTATTTGCAAATTCTAGAGAAAGAACCAAATTTATTGCAGCAATATTTGCAAGACAAACCTAAACATTGATCTGATTTTTCCTATTTAAAATGATTCACAAAAAGACCGTGGTTTTGCTATTGTTAGGTGAAAACTGCGGCCAAAAAATCAATTATTTTACGAGCTAGTAAAGTACCGTTCGCAATTTTGGTTCAGGGGGAAATGCATATCCCCATCCCATTCTGCGTGCTTCTCTATAATCCGCCCAGTCTTCAGGATCATAATAGCTCTCTTGCCCTACACGCCAACGTTTATAATGTGTTACTTGGATAATCGGGTAGGTGTAATGGGCTTGATCAATATAGCCTTGCTGTTGACCTGATAATATGCCTGCGACAGTAATATAGTGATCGGTTAAACTGGCAGGATCGATAAAACCATCAATATACGCGATAAATCGTCCATCAGAGTAATCATCTAAGATGGGTTTTGCGGAAAAAAGTGAGATATTTTGACTGAAAACTTCTAATTTGGTCTGATTTTTTAATGCCGTTGCATTTAAGATTTTGCCGCCTAAGCGTACGCGTTTACATTGACAAGAGTAGTCTTGCTGACGGATCTTATTCATTGCTAAAATGTCAGCTTGATCACGTTGTAGCCCGTTAGGTGCGTTAATGCAACCTGATAGTAATAAGGCAAAGGGCATAGCCCAATATTTTTTCATTTCTATCACCTTTCTTGTTATGCTTTCCCTGGCAATTTTTTCCAAGTCACGTCATTACGCAGATAAACGGGTTCAATTTCCGTGGCACTCAAATAAGCGTTGCTATGCCATAAAGGTAGGGCAAGCGGTAGCATATATTGTGCTGACGGAAGGCGTATATCCGAATGTTTGCCAATATTGGCTTGGGTAAATTGATCGTAGGCTTGCCAACCCGTGCCTACGGTTAACCAATTTTCTGTGGAATGGGTTAACTGTTCAATGATCTGTTCAGGGCGAGCCACCTGTTCTGCGATGATTTCTTGCCACTCAAAAAATCCAGCGTTTTTTGACCGCGGTTTTAGGCTCAGTTGGCTAAAATACACTTCATTCATACGTGCATCAATGGCACATAACACCTGTTCAGCTTGGTATAATTCGTAAGCGGCTTGTGCCATTGCCGTTAAATTTGAAATCGGGATCACGGGCAGATCGGCACCTAATGCTAATCCTTGTGCAATGCCTGCACCAACACGCACTCCCGTAAAACTGCCAGGACCGCGGCCGAAAACTAAGGCATCAAGCTGAGTTAAATGCAATCCTGATTGTGCCAAAATTTGTTCTACCATTGGTAAAATGCGTTTGGTGTGGGTACGTTGTGCGATTTCATCAAGATGGGTACGTTCGCCATTATGCCATAGGGCAACGGAGCAGGCTTCAGTGGAAGTATCAATTGCTAATAGTGTTGGTTTATTCATATTCTTCTCATTTATTTGGCATTGTTATTCAAAAATTGGCTAACCTTGTTTAAATCTCGCGTGCGTTGCATATTTGGTAGGCTTTTTAGAAAAGTCGCACCATAGTTACGCATTACTAAACGGCTATCGCAAATAATAACGGCACCACGATCTGTGACGTCACGAATTAAGCGTCCAACCCCTTGTTTTAGAGCGATCACAGCTTCGGGGATTTGAATGCCATTAAACGGTTCTTTACCTTGCAAACGGCAATCTTCCATTCGTGCTTTTAATAAAGGTTCGTCAGGGGAAGTAAAGGGCAATTTATCAATGATCACCAAAGAGAGTGCATCGCCACGCACATCCACGCCTTCCCAAAAACTTGACGTAGCGACAAGGACGGAATGGGGTTCATTGGTAAATTGTTCTAGTAATTTTCCTTTACTTGTTTCACCCTGTAACAAAATGGATAATTGGCTATGTTCGCGGAAATAATCGGCAAAGCCTCGCATCATTGAGTAAGATGTACATAAGACAAAACATTGCCCATTATTGCCTTCAATGACGGGCAACAACATTTGTGCGAGTTGTTGCATTGTTTGGGCTTGATTGCTACTCGGTAGAAAGCGTGGCACACAAAATAATGCTTGTTCAGGATAATTAAACGGGCTTTGCAAAACCTTCTGGGTGGCATTGCTAATGCCTAATCGTTGGCAAAAATACTCAAATGAACCGCCCACTTCTAATGTGGCGGAAGTAAATATCCAAGCCTTATCGTTGTTATCAATTTGCGTACCAAATTTGTCCGCGACCGTTAACGGGGTGATATGTAAACCAAATTGGCGATTAAAGGTTTCATACCAATAACAATAGCCCGTAACATTGGTTTCTGTTAAGCGTTTTAATTGAAGTTGCAAATTGGCAATGCGTTCAAAAATGCTGTCCAAGGTTTGTGAACGGCCTAGCCCTAGTTTGATGACATCGGAAAGGAAGTTGAGTTTGTCTTGTAAAACGTGAAAACCTTTTTGCACATCTGATTTTTTAGCCAAATCACGCCAGTTTCCACGTTGATTGCCTTCACCTAATAATAAGCGGAAATCTTGAACCATTTTTTGTAAATGATCCGCTGAGGCACCGAGCTGTTGCATATCCTTCACTTCGGTGCGATAGACCATTTGGGTATCTTTACACAAATCAAATAGTTGTCGTGAAGTTAAGGATTGCCCGAAATATTGGCTAGCAATATCGGGTAATTGATGGGCTTCGTCAAAAATAATGACTTCGGCATTTGGGATCAGTTCGCCAAAGCCATTTTCTTTAACTGCCATATCGGCACAGAATAAATGATGGTTTACGACGACTAAATCGGCATTTAATGCGCGTTTTCGTGCTTGAGCAACATAACAATCCGCATAACTTGGGCAATCTGTACCAAGGCAATTTTCAGCCGTGCTAACTAATTGTGGCAAGATCGGGCTATCTTCAGCGATGGTTGCACATTCGGATAAATCGCCTGTTTTGGTCGCCGTTTGCCATTTTCGCACTTGAGATAAATCAGCAAGAACGGATTTATCCCCAAGAACGCCTTGTGCGATCACTTGATCAAGCCGTTCTAAACATAAATAATTGGCACGCCCTTTTAACAAGGCGATTTTTCCTGAGTAGCCGAGTGCTTTTTTGATTGCAGGGAGATCGCGTTTAAAAAGTTGATCTTGTAGGTTTTTTGAACCCGTAGAAACAATGGTTTTTTTGCCCGCGAGCAGGGCTGGGGCGAGATAAGCGAAAGTCTTTCCTGTCCCTGTGCCAGCTTCAATGACCAAGGCACTTTTGTGTGTTATGGCTTGTTGCACTGCATTTGCCATATCAAGCTGTTCCGCTCTTGGACGAAAGCCTTTTATGTGTTGGCTTAAGGGACCTTGTGCCGAGAAAGCGTGCAAAATTGAATTTTTATCACTCATCTACTATTATTCTACAAGTTAAAAAGGGAACTATTGTAGCAGAATCATTACTAAAGATTAACCATCCAAATTGGATTGTTAAAGTGGACGAGAGAAAACTTTTCTAGTCAAATGAATAAAATACTGCGAGAATACCGACATTTTAATTCCCCTGTTAATTATAATAATTTTCTTAATACTTTAAGGATTAAAAATGGAGAAAATTTGGTTTAGAAATTACCCTGAAGGTTCGACCCGTGAAATTGATACCTCAACTTATCAAAGCATTTTAGATATGTTTGAAAAAGCGGTGAGAGAACATCCTGACCGTCCTGCTTATATTAATATGGGAAAAGTCTTAACTTTCCGTAAGTTAGAAGAGCGTAGCCGTGCGTTTGCTGCCTATTTGCAAAATGAATTAAAATTAGACTGTGGTGATCGGGTCGCATTAATGATGCCAAATCTGTTGCAATACCCTATCGCATTATTTGGTGTATTGCGGGCGGGATTGGTTGTTGTCAATGTCAACCCGCTTTATACGCCACGGGAATTAGAACATCAATTACAAGATAGCGGTGCGGTTGCGATTGTGGTGGTTTCCAATTGCGCGGCAACCTTAGAAAAAGTGGTAGAAAAGACCGCGGTTAAGCACGTTATTTTAACCCGAATGGGCGATCAACTTTCATTTGGCAAGCGTACGTTAGTGAATTTTGCGGTGAAATATATTAAAAAGCTCATTCCTAAGTATAAATTACCAAATGCGGTTACCTTTCGCGAAGTATTGAGTATTGGCAAAATGCGTCAATATGTACGTCCTGATTTATGCGGAAACGAATTGGCTTTTCTGCAATATACGGGGGGAACAACGGGGGTTGCCAAAGGTGCGATGTTAAGTCATCACAATATTATAGCTAATGTGTTTCAAGCAAAGTGGGTTGCGGAACCTTTTGTTGGTGATTATCAGCGTGAGCGTAGAGCGATTTTAGCCTTGCCCTTGTACCATGTTTTTGCACTGACGGTAAATTGCCTTTTATTTCTTGAGTTAGGGGTGACCGCGGTATTAATCACTAATCCTCGCGATCTCGATGGTTTTGTTAAAGAGTTAAAAAAACACCGTTTTATTGCATTAACGGGGGTAAATACTTTGTTTAATGCTCTATTGAATACTCCTAATTTCAAAGAAATCGATTTTTCTGCATTGAAATTAACTGTTGGTGGCGGAATGTCAATCCAACAAGCTGTTGCAACTCGTTGGCAGCAAGTCACGGGCTGCCATATTATTGAAGGTTATGGTATGACGGAATGTTCGCCACTGATTGCCGCTTGTCCGATCAATGTTGTAAAACATAATGGCACGATTGGGGTGCCTGTGCCAAATACTGATATTAAGATTATGAAAGATGATCAGAGTGAAGCCGGTCTTGGCGAAGCGGGCGAATTGTGGGTTAAAGGTCCACAAGTTATGCAAGGTTATTGGCAGCGTCCTGAAGCCACGGCAGATGTACTAAAAGATGGTTGGATGGCAACGGGCGATATTGTGATTATGGACGAATCTTACAGTTTACGCATTGTGGATCGCAAAAAAGATATGATTATTGTTTCGGGTTTTAATGTGTATCCCAATGAAATTGAAGACGTTGTAATGCTTAATTCCAAAGTTGCCGAAGTGGTGGCAATTGGTGTTCCGCACGAAGTATCGGGAGAAACCATTAAAATTTTTGTGGTGAAAAAAGATGATAGCTTGACTCGTGATGAGCTACGCCAGCATTGTCGCCAACATTTAACGGGTTATAAAATTCCGAAAGACATTGAATTTAGGGAGAGTTTACCAAAAAGCAATGTGGGTAAAATTTTACGCCGAGTATTGCGTGATGAAGAAATTGCCTTACGTCAACGTTAATTATCTACTAAGCGATTTTCTAGGTTGTTTACTATGAAAGAAATTCAAAAGCCCGTTGTTTTTTCGTTAATTACTGAAAATGCACAATTAGTTGAAGTTTGCGAGCAAGCACGTCAACAGCAGGTTGTCGCCTTAGATACTGAATTTGTGCGAACACGTAGCTACTTTCCGAAATTAGGTTTGATCCAACTCTATGATGGTCAATGTGTCAGTTTGATTGATCCGCTGACTATTTCAGACTTCGCACCCTTTGTGGAATTATTAGCTGATGCAAATGTGTTAAAAGTGTTACACGCCTGTTCAGAAGATTTGGAAGTGTTTCAACACGCCTTTGGGCAGCTGCCACAGCCAATGCGAGATACACAGGTTATGGCTGCATTTCTTGGATTTCCTCAATCCACGGGATTAGCAACTTTAGCAAAACATTATTTTCAGTTAGAACTTGATAAAAATAGTGCACGAACAGATTGGATTGCACGCCCCTTATCTGACAAGCAACTGCGTTATGCTGCCGATGATGTGTGCTACTTATTGCCCTTGTATCAACGCTTAAATGACGCACTGAACCAAACAAATTGGCAACAGGCTGTGGCATTTGATTGTGCGTTATTTGAAGAAAAACGGCAACGGTTAAAACCCGCGGATAAAGCCTATAGGCAAATTGGTAATGCGTGGAGGTTAGAACCGAGAGAACTAGCCCGTTTACAACTGTTGGCAAAATGGCGGCAAGAAGAAGCGATTAAACGGGATCTTGCTCTCAATTTTGTGGTACAGGCTGAAAACTTGTGGGCGATTGCAAAATACAATCCGAAGCATACTTCCCAATTAATTGAATTAGGCTTAAGCACGCAGGAAGTTCGGATTCACGGCAAAAAATTATTGCAATTAGTGGAACAAGCTAATCGTTTACCTGAAGCAGATTGTCCGCCGAAAATAGAACAATTAAATACTGATCCACGTTATAAACAAACCTTAAAGGCATTAAAAAATCGTTTAGAAAGCCTTTGCCCAGCAGATTTAAAACCTGAATTGATTGCGAGTCGGCGTGATTTAGATCGTTTTATTCGTTGGGTGTGGATCAAACAATGCGATCCAAATTCATTGCCGAGTTTAATGCGAGGCTGGCGTGAAAAATTTGGACAGGAATTGTTGACAATTTTACAATAATGCCAATAAAACCGCGGTCAAAAAAACATTTGAATTTTTGACCGCGGTTTAAGAGAAATTAATTGCTACTGACTATTTTGTTATTCCAAAGGTATTCTTTTTTCACCAATTCACTGAGTTGTCCCCAATAGAGCGTGAGTGTAATCTCACCTTCAGCATATGGGCCGAGTTCATAAGGTTGATAAACAAAATTGAGCCCATCTCCGTTAAAATAGAATTCAGGTGAAATCGTAAAATCCGCTTTCTGAGTAAAGGTGGTGGTAACGTAATTGCCTTTTTCATCGGATTCTGTCGTGCCGTGATCTCTTTCATAACTATCCCATAATGCCTGTTTGAGTGCATCCTTTTTGCCTTGTAGCAAAATGTCATTGAGCGTTAATATGGCGTGTTTATTGCTATCAATATTTAGATAACGGCTCAAGTAATTTCCGTGAGCACCACCACCGTAGTCATATTGGAATAAATGATAGGTTAATAGATTTTCACGTTGACCAACATAGCTGAGTGAAATAGTAGATTCACTACCAAGAGTTTGACCTGTTTTTACCTCATTTAAACTTTCGTCATAATTGCGTTGGAACAAACTGGTAAGTTGCTGTTTGAGTTCATTGATCTCAGTCGGTGTGGATGGCTTATTCTCTAGGTTGTCATTCACATAACTTTCAAATAGGAATTGATAGAGTAATTTGTCTAGCCAATCAATGCCCGTTTCATCTAGGATTAGCTTATAATCAATATAGGTCTTATCAAAAAGTGGATCGCCATCTTTCGGATCGTTAGCAACCTTAAAGGAAAATTCTTGTTTTTGCTGGAATAAATTCGCTGGTTTGACATAGAGAGCAGGAAATTTGTTTTCTGCATCTTGCTGTGCTTTGAGTGATTTGTCTAAATCAGCTTTGAGTTGGTTAATAGACTGATCACGTTGAGTTAAATCCGTTTGTAATTGACTAATTTGTTGTTGAGCCTGTTGCAGTTTTTGCATGCTTTCTTCATCTTTACAAGCCGAGAGTAACAATGTAGAAGAAAGCATCATTGCGATTAATGTTTTTTTCATCGTTTATTCCTTACAGTTTTGAATATGAATGTTGGCAAGCCTATTAAAACTCAGCAATATCTTGTCAAGGTCATTTTATAGCAAAAAAAGGGAAAATCCCCTTTTTATTTTACATTTTTTCAACCGTTTTAATGCCAAGTAAATCTAGCCCTTGTTTTAGGGTTAATTCGGTTAATTTTGCCAGTTTCAAACGGCTTAATTTAGTTGTCTCTTCTGCATTGAGAATTGGACAATTTTCATAAAAACTGGAGAAAATGCCTGCTAACTCATAAAGATAGTTGCATAAAATATGGGGCATACCTTCTTGTGCAACGGTTTGCACGGCTTCTTCAAATTGTAATAATTTCACCGCAAGGCTGCGTTCTTTTTCATCATTAATGAATAGCGGTGCTTGTAAAACCGCGGTCAAATTTTCTTGCGTTTTATTGAAAATAGAGCGGATACGAGTATAAGCATATTGCATATAAGGTGCCGTATTACCCTCAAAGCTCAGCATATTATCCCAATCAAACACATAGTCAGTGGTGCGATTTTTGGATAAATCTGCATATTTGACGGCACCAATGGCAACGGCTTCGATTACATTTTGCTTTTCTTGTTCGGTGAGATTATGGCTTTTTTCATTGATTAACACTGTTGCACGTTCGATTGCTTCATCAAGTAAATCCACGAGTTTCACAGTGTCACCTGAACGGGTTTTAAACGGTTTGCCATCTTTGCCAAGCATCATTCCGAAATTATGATGTTCAAGACTAAAATTATCTGGTACATAACCCGCTTTACGCGTGATTAGCCAAGCTTGTTGCATATGTTGGCTTTGGCGAGAGTCGGAGAAGACCAATGCACGATCAGCCTTTAGGTTGTGATAACGGTATTTAGCCGCGGCAATATCGGTTGTAGTGTAGAGAAAACCGCCGTCTTTTTTCTGCACGATAACGCCCATTGGATCGCCATCTTTATTTTTAAATTCATCGAGATATACGACCAATGCCCCTTCATCTTCCACTGCAAGCCCTTGGGCTTTTAAATCGGCGACAATCTCGGGTAGCATTTGGTTGTATAAACTCTCACCCATAACATCTTGTTCCGTTAAAGTAACATTTAAACGCTGATAATTTTTTTGGTTTTGACTCATTGTCATATCAACCAATTTTCGCCACATAGCTAAACAATAGGCATCGCCACTTTGTAGTTTCACCACATAATTGCGTGCTTTTTCTGCGAAAATCTCATCATTATCATAATGTTCTTTAGCCGCACGGTAAAATGCTTCTAAATCACTTAATTCCATTTCGTCCGCTTGCTCATTTTCCATTTTTTCTAAATAAGCAATTAACATCCCAAATTGCGTTCCCCAGTCGCCTACGTGATTGGCTCGGATCACATGATTGCCTAAAAATTCCAGAGAACGGGCGACGGCATCGCCAATGATGGTTGAGCGTAAATGACCAACGTGCATTTCTTTCGCAACATTAGGGGACGAATAATCAATCACAACAGTTTGAGCGGGGGTGGCTTGTTGTACACCTAAATGTTGATCATTTAAAGCCTTGTTAGCTTGTAAAGCAAGCCATTCAGGCTTGAGAAAAATATTAATAAAACCAGGACCTGCAATTTCTATTTTTTCAGCAATTTTGGCAAGCTCAAGATGAGCTAAGGTTTTTTGTGCAAAGTCTCGCGGATTTAGCCCCAATTTTTTTGCGGCAGACATGATGCCGTTCGCTTGGTAATCGCCAAATTGTGTTTTATTTGATTGGCGAACTAAGGGCTCTACATTATTATCAGTCCCAGCTTGTTGCATAGCTTGCTTAATTTTATCGGATAAAAGAGATTGTATATTCACGATTTTTACCTATTAATGAATCGAGTTAAATTGATTTTTCAACATATTCAGTTATGATACCGTGCTTTCAGCCTCGTTAAAAGATTATCCGATAAAAAATGCAAAATTTGAACGTAATTCATCCTTTATTTCATTATTTGCCTGAGCTTGGAGAGGAATTCCCAATTTTTGAGCAACGAATTAGTGCGTTGGCGCGGGGAATGCAGCTTGAATTAAATCATTACGAAATTGATCATCTTGCTTTGCGTGTAAATAATTTGCAAAGATCGAAAATTTGGCTGACAGCGTTCTTAAAGTGCGGTAAAATTCTGAGCGATAATATGGTCAATGGGCGAGTTATTTATTTAATTCAGTTAGTTGAACCATTAGTTTTTTTAGGGCAAAAGATTGATATTATTGAATTGCCTTTGCCTAAAAATAAACAATATCCACAACAAACTTGGGAACATATTGAGGTGGTTATGCCATTTTTGCCGAATGAATCGACAGAGCAATGGCTACAACGCATCGAAAATCAATTTTTGTGGGGAGAATTATCATCTTTAGCAGTTAAAGTGAGTGTACCAAAGGTAGTGGGAGAATTATTTCCCAATCCGTCTGTTGCCGTAAGTTTAAAAGAGCAATCAAATAATCATACGACAATTAAAGTGCACCCATTTAATATAAAAAAAGTAATTGAGGTTTAGCGAAATGAAAAAAATTACCTTAGCATTAGCCATATTAATGAGCTTAGGTTTAACAGCTTGTGCAAAGCAAGCGCAAGATAATTCTTATAAAGGTGAGATTTTGTTTAGCCAATATGAAGGCGATAACTTAAAATTAACTATTCGTAAGAATAATTGTGAACGTAAAGATGGTGAAGTGGAAAGTGTCACTTTAACACATAATTATGATTCCAACTTACCTGTAGGTGCTTGTGTAAATGTATCTGATGATGGTAACGGTATGAAAAATGTTTCAAGAACCGTTTCAAGATCCTGGTTATCAAGAACTGGGGTTTCTCAATAATCACTTTTTAGAGGGTTAGTTTAGTATGAAAAAAATCACATTAGCATTAGCCATTATTGTTAGCTTAGGTGTGACTGGTTGTGCAAATACAGACATTTATAGCGGTGATGTTTACACGGGAGCTCAAGCTAAAGAAGCACGTTCAATTAGCTATGGGACAATCGTGTCGACAAGAGCAGTAAAAATTCAAGCAGATAACCAAGGTGTCATTGGTTCTGTTGGTGGTGGTGCGCTTGGTGGCATTGCTGGTTCGGCAATTGGCGGTGGTACAGGTCAAGCAATCGCAACAGCCATTGGTGCAATTGCTGGTGCTGTAGTTGGTAGCACAATTGAAGAAAAAGCAAGTCAAGTTAATGCTTTAGAACTTGTTATCAAAAAAGATGATGGCAAAGAAATTGTCGTTGTACAAAAATATGATGCAAGCTTTGTTAAAGGCGCAAGAGTCCGTATTGTTGGCGGTTCAACGCTGAATGTGTCAGTACTATAACTAATCTAGAAATAAGAAAATCCTTTGAGATGTCAAAGGGTTTTTTATTTTTTCAAATTATGATACTTTGTGCAAATAAGAATATTTAATTTTATAAATTAAAATAATAGCCGAGAAAAGTAGCGATACGCCATTAGCAGCGAGTAGCGGATAATTTTGTAGAATCACAGCATAAACTAGCCACAAAATAATCCCTGTTACTTGCATAATGTACATTCCAATGGAAATTGATGAGGTATCTTTGGTGATGATGATTTTTATTGCTTGTGGTAAGAAAGCGAGAGTAGTTAATGGACCTACGATAAAACCTAAAATATCAATTAATTCAATCATTTTTACTCCTATGATTTACTGACATTGGCGATATTATAGCAGAAATTCATAAAAATGAAAAATTGAGGGATTTATTGCAAATGTTAATGGGCAAAATTGACATAAAAAAAGACCGCGGTTTTGTGCTTATTTCAGCAAAACCGCGGTCAAATTTTTTGCTAAATTTTATTGTGTTGCTTGAATTGCAGTTAACGCAATGGTGTACACAATATCATCAACTAATGCACCGCGTGATAAATCATTCACAGGTTTACGCATACCTTGTAGCATTGGTCCAATAGACACAAGATCCGCTGAGCGTTGTACCGCTTTATAAGTGGTATTACCTGTATTGAGATCAGGGAATACGAATACCGTTGCTTTCCCTGCTACTGGTGAATTTGGTGCTTTAGAACGTGCTACGTCTTCCATTACTGCTGCATCATATTGTAATGGACCGTCAATAAGTAAGTCTGGGCGTTTTTCTTTTGCAATGCGAGTCGCTTCTTTGACTTTTTCCACGTCAGCACCTGATCCTGATGTACCAGTTGAGTAAGAAATCATTGCGACTTTTGGAGCAATACCAAAGGCTTTAGCTGAATCGGCAGATTGAATAGCGATTTCGGCTAATTGTTCTGCGGTTGGATCAGGGTTCACTGCACAGTCACCGTAAACTAACACTTGATCAGGCAATAACATAAAGAAAATGGATGAAACAATTGAACTACCTGGTGCAGTTTTAATAATTTGCATTGGCGGACGAATAGTATTCGCTGTGGTGTGAACTGCACCAGAAACTAAGCCATCCACTTCATTGGCTTCTAACATCATTGTGCCAAGAACAACCGTATCTTCTAGCATTTCACGTGCAGATTCTTCTGTTACCCCTTTCGCTTTACGCAATTCAACAAGACGTGCAACGTAATTTTCACGCACGTTGGCAGGATCAATAATGGTGATGCCTTTACCCAAGGTGACGCCCTGTGCTTCAGCAACGCGTTTTACTGCATCAGGCGAAGCTAATAAGACACATTCTGCAATACCACGTTCAGCACAAAGTACGGCAGCTTTAATGGTACGCGGTTCGTCCCCTTCAGGTAACACAATGCGTTTGCCTGCTTGACGAGCCAATTCCGTTAATTGGAAACGGAATGCTGGCGGCGATAATCGGCGTAAACGAGAAGATACCGCGGCCAAATTATCAATTAAATCGCTATTGAATTGTTGAGCGGTATATTGCTTAATATTTTCAATGCGTTCTTTATCATCAACAGGCACTTCAAGGTTGAAACTTTGCAAACTTAATGCAGTTTGCCACGTGTTCCCTTCAATGCGGAAAATTGGCAAGCCTGTGCTTTCAAAACTGTGTGCACATAATTTTTTAATATCCGAATCAATTTTGTAGCCACCTGTTAATAAAATCCCACCAAGTTTAATGCCATTTGCCGAGGCTAATGCAGCAGCAACCAAAACATCAGGGCGATCGGCAGAAGTAACGAGTAAGTTTCCTGCACGGAAATGTTCAACCATATTTGGTAAGGTACGCGCACAGAAAGTAATGCCTTTGATACGGCGTTTCGCCATTTCCCCTTCGTTTATAATGGCTGCACCAAGGTGTTTCACTAAGTCAACCACACGAGTCGCGATTAATTCTGATGACCAAGGGATACAAGCTAAGATTTTAATTGGGCTATTTTCAAATAAACGATAAACTTCGCTGATTTGGTTATGGCTATGCTGGTAAGAATCAAAAATTTCGGTTAAATCAGGGCGAGTGCGACCTGATTCATCAACAGGTGCATTAAATTTATTGATCACAACACCGAGTAGATTTGGATTATTTTTGCCTCCAAAAGACGCCGCAGCTGCTTCAACACGTTCTTTTAATTGTGCTGGGGTTTCTGTTGCAGGTGCAGAAACTAAAATAATTTCTGCATCAAGGGCTTGTGCAATTTCGTAGTTAATGCTACTTGCGTAAGCATTTTTGCGGGTTGGGATTAACCCTTCAACAATGATGATTTCATTATTTTTGCTAAGTTGTTGATGTTGTTCTACAATTTTTTCTAATAATACATCAGTTTGATTTTGCCCAATCAGATTTTCTGCAACACTGAGCATAAAAGGCTCGGTGGTTTCAAGATTTGTGCTAGTACGGATAATTGACGTTGAACGGTCTAATTTGTCTTCACCGCTACTTGGCTGTGAGATCGGTTTCATAAAACCAATTTTGGCACCTTTTTGTTCAAGGGCGCGAATTAAACCTAAAGTAACGCTAGTTAAACCCACACCAGCACTAATAGGAATAAGAATAATTGTTCTAGACATAATATTTTCCAAATATTGACGAATAAAAAACAAACTGCCGAAAATTATTTCGGCAGTTTGCGGTTTAAATTAAATGCATAAACGCGCGGTATCTTGCGCAATTACGAGTTCTTCATTGGTTGGAATAACAATCGCAAGTGGCGTACCATCTTTAGTAATTGCACCGTCTTTACCAAAACGTGCAGCCAAGTTTTTGTCATTATCAATGTTATAGCCAAATAATTTTAAGTGGTTTAAGGTGATTTCACGCACGTGTGCTGAATTTTCACCAATACCGCCAGTGAAGACAATCGCATCTAAACGTTCACCGATAACTGCCATATAAGAACCAATGTATTTCGCTAAACGATAGCAGAATACATCAAGTGCACGTTTTGCAGGCTCTTCGGTGTCGTAATTATCTTCCGCATAACGACAGTCGCTTGTGACTTCCGTTAAACCTAAAAGACCCGATTTTTTCACTAAGGTTTCTTCAATTTCAGCAACGGACATCCCTAGTGTGTTGTGCATATAGAAAATAATGGCAGGATCTAAATCGCCTGAGCGTGTTCCCATCACTAAGCCTTCTAATGGAGTAAAGCCCATTGAAGTATCAATACATTCACCGTGACGGATAGCCGCAACAGATGCACCATTGCCTAAATGACAAGTGATTACATTCACTTTATCTTCCGCAACGCCAACGATTTTTGCTGCTTCACGACTGACGAAATAGTGGCTTGTACCGTGCATACCATAACGACGTACACCGTGTTCTTTATACATTGCATAAGGAATAGCATAAAGGAATGCTTCTTCTGGCATAGTTTGATGGAATGCGGTATCAAATACGGCAACATTTTTATCTTTTAAGTGAGGGAAAGCTTTGAATGCTTCTTCAATACCGATTAAGTGAGCAGGGTTATGCAATGGTGCAAACTCAGCAGCATCTTTGATACCTTGTAATACATCTTTATCAATGATAACTGATTTGGTATATTTTTCGCCACCGTGTACAACGCGGTGCCCGATTGCAGCAATACTTTGTTTTAATTCATCATTTAATAAGTTAGAAACGATGAAGTTTAACGCTTCGCTGTGTGCCGCCCCAGCACCTAATTCCGCATTGCCTTTTTCACCATTTAATTTCCATTTAATGCGTGCATCTGCTAAATGGAACGCTTCTGCTAAGCCTGATAATTTTTCATCGCCCGTAATCGGATCGAGAATGGCAAATTTTAGTGATGAGCTACCGCAATTTAGGATTAGAACTAATTTTTGTGACATAGATAACCTATTTTTTCGTAATGTTAAAGGGGATTCGTTTGAAGAAACGAATAGCTTATAGAGTCAATACTTGTTATAGGATACACTTTTTACGACTAAAAATAAATTTATCAATGTAAAAAAATCGCGTTTTTTCACAAAAATTTTTGAAAATTTCAACAAATTTTATTGTATTAAGATCACGACTTCTCATAAAAAATGGATTGCCTAAAAATCAACGTAATTTTTGACCGCGGTATGATGGATCTATTTGCTTACATGAATAAGAAAATCGTTAGAGCTAGGTCAAAAAAGACAGCAAATTGATAGATGAGATAACATAAGAAATCTATAAATAATGTAAAGTTTGTAAAGAATATGCAAATTTCGCTTGGATATTAGTCGGTTAAATGTAATGGATGAACTTTTAGGACGGTTTTAGAGTATTATAAACGCATAAAAAATCTTATGCTATTATTTTAATTTTAAGGATCATTTCAAATGAAAAAATATTTTGCAGAATTTTTCGGAACATTCTGGCTTGTCTTTGGTGGTTGAGGTAGTGCGGTATTAGCTGCAGGCATTCCTGATCTCGGTATTGGTTATATGGGCGTATCGCTTGCCTTTGGTTTAACGGTATTAACGATGGCGTATGCAGTAGGGCATATTTCAGGCGGACATTTTAACCCTGCTGTATCAATTGGATTAATGGTTGGCGGTCGTTTTAGCTCAAAAGAACTTTTTCCTTATATCATTTCACAAGTAGCGGGTGGTATCGTTGCTGCAGCTGTTCTTTACGTGATTGCATCGGGTGCAGCAAATTTTGACGTCACTGCTGGTTTTGCGAGCAATGGTTATGGCGAACATTCTCCACACGGTTATAGCCTTGTAGCGGCGTTAGTCATTGAAATCGTTTTAACCGCGTTCTTCTTAATGATTATTATGGGTGCAACGGATAAACGTGCGCCAGCAGGTTTTGCACCGATTGCTATTGGATTAGCTTTAACTTTAATCCATTTAATCAGCATTCCTGTAACTAACACGTCAGTTAACCCTGTACGTTCTACTGCGGTTGCGATTTTCCAAGGTAGCTGGGCGATTGAGCAGCTTTGGTTATTCTGGGTTGCCCCAATTATTGGTGGTATCATCGGTGGTGTGGATTACAAAGCATTGTTCTCTAACGAAGACAAATAAGCTCACTAAAAGCAAAAAAATGCAACGGATTTCCGTTGCATTTTTTTATTTGAAAAACGATAAAATTTTTGACCGCAGTTTTGTATAATAAAACGATAGTGATAATTTAGAGTATTAATCTCTAAGCCATATATTTTAAGCCTATTGGAGAATTTAGGATGTGGAGTATTAAGCATTTTTCATAGTTAACAATTGATGAACTTTTCCTTATTTATGAAGCTCGTATAAATGTATTTGTGGTTGAGCAACATTGCCCTTATGCCGATATATCTAGTTTAGACAAAATAGCTATTCATATATTTAAAATAGAGCAGGGACAAATACAGGCGTATTGTCGCCTTATCCCAGAAACCCATAAAATAAAATTAGGGCGAGTTTTGGTTAATGAAGCATATCGGCAATTAGGTTTAGGGCGACAAATTGTTGATAAAGCACTAGATTATTGTCAGGAAAACTATCCTAATCTTCCTATTTTTGCCCAAGCCCAAGCGTATTTAGAGAATTTTTATATGACATTTGGGTTTAAAGCAATCTTTGAGGGCTATTTAGAAGATAACATTCCCCATATTGATATGCTAAAAGAAGCGTAATTTGTGAGATTAAAAATGAGTTATTCCTATTTTTAAGACAGCTTCATGAAAGAATTAGTCATAGAGATTCAAAGAAATAAAATGCAACGGATTCCCGTTGCATTTTTTATTTGAAAAACGATAAAAATTTTGACTTCGGTTTTTTACAGGAGTTGGTGGTCGTTACGTTTTAACCATTTCAGCAGTAAATTATCCGCACTTTCTTCCGCTTGTTTACTGAGCTTTTGCGTTAAAGATTTTTTGATAATGTATTTCACATTGATCACCCGTTTTTCTTGCAACGCGTGCAGAATAACATCATCGCTGGTGCCAATTTCATCAACTAAATGTAGATCTAAGGCTTGCTGACCAAACCAATGTTCGCCAGTGGCGACTTGATCAAGATCAAGCTGAGAGCGGTGTTGGCTGACAAAATTTTTAAATAGTTGATGGGTTTCTTCTAATTCTTGTTGGAATTTTTGTTTTCCTTTTTCCGTATTTTCACCTAATAGGGTAACGGTGCGTTTAAATTCGCCCGCAGTCATTACGTCTACATCCACATCGTGTTTTTTCAATAAGCGATGGATATTTGGCACTTGTGCAACCACGCCGATAGAACCAATGATCGCGAAAGGGGCGCTGATAATTTTATCTGCAACACAAGCCATCATATAACCGCCACTGGCAGCGACTTTATCAATTACAACGGTCAGTTTAATGCCTTTTTGTTTTAGACGAGCTAATTGAGATGCTGCTAATCCGTAGCCGTGAACCACACCGCCAGGGCTTTCTAAACGTAACAAAACTTCATCTTCAGGCTTGGCTACGGCTAAAATCGCGTTGAGTTCTTGGCTCAAGGCAGCAGTTTGTGATGCCATAATATCGCCTTTAAAATCAATTACATATAAGCTAGGCTTGCTCGTTTCAGTAATCGCTTCGCCTTTCTTTAAACGCATTTTTTCTTGCTTAGATTTGGCTTTTTCCGCTTTTTTCTCCGCTTTATGTTGAGCTTTCAGTTCTTCTTCACTTAAATGAAAATCATGCAATTTCTGAACATTTTCTTCATATTGTTCACTTAAATCCGTGAGTTGTAATTCGCCTTGGTTAGACTTGCGTTGCTTTAATACTGCGATAAGAGCAACGATTGCCGCGATGGCTAATAAAATCGTCAGTAGTTCTAAAATAAAAATGCCATAGCCGACTAAAAGTTCAGACCACATTAGGTTTTCTCCCTGAGTAATAATTTGAAAATGAGTGATTATAATAGCCTGAATTTCATTGATTTTAAAATAAATTTCAGCTGAGGTTACCGCGGTCAAAATTTCGTTTAATTTTTAAATAAGAGAAAATAGCGAAATTTACTTGACAATAATGCGTTGTACTAGTTTAATAGTGCAAAATGTAAATTAAGGAATTGATTATGTCCCCAGCATTTATCCAAACATTGAATCAAAAAGTGGCGTATCATCAGGATTTAGCTGCGGTTTTTGCAACCTTATGTCCAGAAAATACCAATGGGTTATTATTAGAAAGTGCGGAAATCAGCAGTAAAAATAGTTTGCAAAGCCTTTTATTTATTCATAGTGCGTTGAAAATTAGCTGCGTTGGGCATCGTGTTGAATTTAAGGCATTAAGTGAGAATGGAAGCAAAATATTGCCTTTGATTGCCGATGCTTTGGAGCAAAAAGCAACCGTCAGTGTTATGCATAACCAAGTTAATGCTGATTTTGCACCATTGGCACAAGATCTTGATGAAGACAGTAAACTGCAAGCAAATACGGTGTTTGACGGATTGCGAGTAGTGAGTCAACTTTATCAACACAGTGAAATGCCCATTCTTCTTGGGGGATTGTTTGCTTATGATTTGGTTGCAAATTTCATACCTATGAACGATATTCAATTACAAGATGATGGTTTGACTTGCCCCGATTATGTGTTTTATCTTGCTGAGCATTTGCTTCGCTTCGATCATCCTAGTCAGCAAGCGACATTGCAAAGTTTTTGTTTTGACGGAAGCCTAACTCCGAATATGCAACAAACCGCGGATCAAATTGCATTGCAACTTCAAGATATTCAACCGCTTGCTCGTCCACAATCTGCGGGTACAGATGTGGTAATAAACCATAATGATGAGCAATTTAAAGGCATTATTCAGCAATTAAAACAACATATTTATCAAGGCGATGTATTCCAAATTGTACCATCACGCCGTTTTTCCTTGCCTTGTCCTAATCCGTTGGCAACCTATCGTCAATTAAAACATAATAACCCAAGCCCTTATATGTTTTATATGCAAGATGATGAGTTTATTTTGTTTGGTGCATCGCCTGAAAGTGCGTTGAAATATTCAGCTAAATCACGTCAGCTTGAGATTTATCCGATTGCAGGTTCACGGCCGCGTGGTTTTGATGCGAAGGGAAACATTGATCCTGAACTTGATGCTCGTTTGGAATTGGCGTTGCGTTTGGATCAAAAAGAAATCGCTGAACATTTAATGCTTGTGGATTTAGCTCGTAATGATATTGCACGAGTTTGTCAAAGTGGGACGCGTCAGGTTAAAGCCTTAATGCAAGTGGATCGCTATTCGCACATTATGCACTTAGTTTCACGGGTAGTAGGCACATTGCGTCCTGAACTTGATGCACTGCACGCCTATCAAGCCTGCATGAATATGGGCACGCTAACAGGTGCACCGAAAATCAAAGCAATGCAATTAATTTATCAATTTGAACAGCAAAAACGTCATAGTTATGGGGGAGCCGTCGGGTATTTGTCTTCTGATGGCGAATTTGATACCTGTATTGTGATCCGTTCGGCGTTTGTGCAAAAAGGGATTGCTTATGTGCAAGCAGGCTGTGGTGAAGTGCTAGGTTCTGATCCACAATTAGAAGCAGATGAAACGCGTCACAAAGCACGTGCGGTATTAAATACGATTATCCAAACGAATAGTCAACAGATTAATTAAAGGGAAAGGTAGCACAATGGCAACAATACTATTTTTAGATAATTTTGATTCCTTTACTTACAATCTAGTTGATCAATTTAGAAGCCTAGGCAATGAAGTCAAGGTCTATCGCAACGACTGTGAGTTAGATTATTTAGAAAAAATTGCTTTAGAAAAGCCCAACACCGTGTTAGCTTTATCACCAGGGCCTGGCAACCCGAGCGAAGCAGGTAATATGCTCGCATTGATTAAACGCTTAACAGGAAAAGTGCCAATGATAGGTATTTGCCTTGGGCATCAAGCGATCATTGAAGCTTTTGGTGGCAAAGTGGTGCACGCAGGTGAAGTTTTGCACGGCAAAGTCTCACAAATTCAGCACGATGGTTTGGCGATGTTTAGTGGATTGAGCAATCCAATGCCCGTGGCGCGTTATCATTCCTTAATGGGTTGTGATTTGCCGACGGAATTAGTGGTTAATGCACATTATCATCAAATTATAATGGCAATTCGTCATCAAACTTTGCCGATTTGTGCATTTCAATTTCATCCTGAAAGTATTTTAACGGTGCAAGGATCGCAATTATTAGCACAATCGCTAGAGTGGTTACTCAATCACAAATAATTTTATTTTTTATGACAAATTTAAGGACATTTTATGATTATCGTTTATGGTTTAAAAGAGCAATTACAACAACGCAAGACACGTCTTTGCGAAGCTATTTATCATTGCCTTGACCTAAGTCTAGGCATTCCACCGAAAAAGCACGCATTACGCTTTATTGGATTAGATGAACAAGATTATTTTTATCCGGACGGTCGCAGCCTTAATTATACGGTGATTGAAATCAATTTAATGGCGGGGCGTACCGAATTTACTAAAAAACGTTTAATCAAAATGTTGTTTAGCGAGTTACAAGATAAATTGGGCATTCAACCGATCGATGTGGAAATTACCATTAAGGAACAACCTGCTCATTGTTGGGGATTCCGTGGAATGACGGGCGATGAAGCAAATGATTTGACCTACGATATTCATCGCTAAAAAACAACGTAAATTTTGACCGCGGTTTGAGTGAATTATAACAAGGAATCCCTATGCAAACGCAACAATTACTTGAGCATTTATTTTCTAATCAATCTTTTGATCAAGCACAGTCTGAAACCTTTTTCCGTGCTGTATTTGCAGGCAATGTCAGTAATGAACAATTATCTGCCGCGTTAATTGCACTAAAACTGCGTGGCGAAACCGTTGATGAAATCGCGGGGGCGGTGAATGCCGCATTAGCGTTGGCACAGCCGTTTCCTACGCCAAATTATCCCTTTGCGGATATTGTTGGCACGGGGGGCGATGGAGCGAATACGATCAACATTTCAACGCTCTCTGCGATTGTGGGTGCTACTTGTGGCGTGAAAGTAGCAAAACACGGCAATCGTAGTGTTTCAAGCAAAACGGGGACGAGCGATGTGTTATCCGCACTGGGGGTGAATGTGTGTGCCAGTGCGACGCAAGCTCGTCAAGCGTTAGATGAAATTGGCGTGTGTTTTTTGTTTGCTCCACAATATCATTCAGGGTTCAAATATGCAGCACCTGTACGCCAAGCACTAAAAACGCGTACTATTTTTAATATTCTAGGACCGTTGATTAATCCTGCTCACGCACCGCGCCAGTTGCTCGGCGTTTATTCCCCAACCCTATTGCAACCTTATGCAGAAACCGCAATGCGTTTAGGTTACGAACACACGCTAGTTGTGAATGGCAATGGTGTAGATGAAGTGGCTATTCACGGCATAACTGACGTTGCTGAAGTGAAAAACGGGCAAATTGAACGCTATCAACTTACCCCACAAGATTTCGGCTTTACAGCAAAACCGCTTGAGCATTTATGCGGAGGCGAACCTGCTGAAAATGCCAATATCCTAAAAGCGATTTTGCAAGGCAAAGGCAGTGATGCACATAATCAAGCCGTGGCGATGAATACCGCCTTATTATTAAAATTATTCGGGCAAGATAATCTCAAAGCTAATGCACAACAGGTGCTAGAGATATTAGCAAGCGGCAAGGCGTTTGATACATTGCAAAAACTGACAAAATACTAGGAAACACAATGAAGTCATTAAATCTTAATCATGCTCCCACCATTTTACAACAAATCGTCCTAGATAAAATTGAATGGGTGAATGCAAAGCAAGCAGAATTTCCGTTGGTGCAATTTCAAAAAAATATTCAAAAATCTGACCGCGGTTTTTATCAAGCTTTGTCAAAAGGCGCTCATCAAAGTCCTGCGTTTATTTTGGAATGTAAAAAAGCATCGCCATCAAAAGGGTTGATTCGAGCCGAATTCAATTTGCCCGAAATTGCACAGGTGTATAAGCATTATGCGAGTGCAATTTCAGTGCTGACTGATGAAAGATATTTTCAAGGGGATTTTCGTTATATTCAGCAGGTTCGTGAGATAGTGACTCAGCCCGTATTATGTAAAGATTTTATGGTGAGTCCTTATCAAGTGTATTTAGCTCGTTATTATCACGCGGATGCGATTTTATTAATGCTATCGGTGTTGGATGATGAACATTATCTTGAACTGGCGGATTTAGCCCACCAGTTGGGAATGGGTGTGTTGACTGAAGCTGCCAATCAAGCAGAATTAGAACGAGCGATTGCTCTGGGTGCAAAAGTGATCGGTATCAATAATCGCAATTTGCACGATTTATCAGTTGATTTAGCACGTACGCCGCCCCTTGCACAACAAATTCCTGATGATCGAATTATTATTAGTGAGTCAGGTATTCATAATTATCAGCAAATTCAACAGCTTAAACCTTATGTGCAAGGATTTTTAATTGGTAGTAGCTTAATGGGCAGTGATGATCTCAACAATGCGATTCGTGCCTTGATCTTTGGGGAAAACAAAGTGTGCGGTCTAACGCGTAGCCAAGATGTCAAAATGGTTTACGACAATGGGGCGTTGTATGGAGGGTTGATTTTTGCAGAGAAATCGCCACGTCAATTAAGTTTACGTCAAGCTCAAGATCTTGTGACGCAAGCACCATTGCGTTTTGTTGGTGTTTTCCAAAATCAAGATATTGATTTTATAGTAAAAATAGCAACACAATTAAATTTATTTGCTGTTCAGTTACACGGTAGTGAAGACCAAGAATTTATTAATCAATTACGCGAGAAATTGCCTCAAACTATTCAAATTTGGAAAGCGATTTCCATTGATGTGAATGAAACCGCGGAAAAAAATGATGTTGAATTATGTAATGTTGATCGCTATGTTTTTGACAGTAAAGTCGGCAAAACGCAAGGTGGCACGGGTGCAAGTTTTGATTGGTCAATTATCCCTGAAAAATTAAAACATAACATTATTTTGGCAGGGGGAATTAGCCCAGATAACATCGTGCAAGCCGTGCAACAAGGCTGTGTTGGTGTAGATTTGAATTCGGGCATAGAAATATCCGCGGGCGTAAAAGATCCTGTTAAATTACAACAAGTATTTGAGCAAATTTTAAAATATTAAGGATAAATTATGGAGAGTATCTTAAATCCCTATTTTGGTGAATTTGGAGGAATGTATGTGCCAGAGATTTTGGTTCCTGTCTTACAACAGTTAGAACAGGCATTTGTTGATGCACAACAGGATCTTGAATTTCAACGTGAATTTTACGATTTATTGCAAAATTATGCTGGTCGGCCCACTGCATTGACGTTATGCCGTAATCTAACGAAAGGCACAAAAACGAAATTGTACTTAAAACGTGAAGATTTGTTGCACGGTGGTGCACATAAGACCAATCAAGTGTTAGGGCAAATTTTGTTAGCGAAAAGAATGGGTAAAACGCGAATTATTGCCGAAACGGGGGCGGGACAACACGGGGTAGCAACAGCGCTGGCTTGTGCAATGCTTGATATGCCGTGCCGTGTGTATATGGGATCAAAAGATGTGGAACGCCAATCGCCAAATGTTTTTCGTATGCGTTTAATGGGGGCGGAAGTTGTGCCTGTGGAAAAAGGCTCTTGTTCATTGAAAGATGCTTGCTGTGAAGCAATGCGTGATTGGTCAGCTAATTATGAAACCACGCATTATTTACTAGGCACAGCCGCAGGACCACATCCTTTCCCAACCATTGTGCGTGAATTTCAGAAAATCATCGGCGAAGAAACCAAACAGCAAATTTTAGCACGCGAAGGGCGTTTACCTGATGCGATTATTGCCGCAGTTGGCGGTGGCTCAAATGCAATTGGTATATTTGCAGATTTTATTGATGAAAAAGCGGTGCGCTTAATTGGTATTGAACCTGCAGGGAAAGGCATTGCGACGGGTGAACACGGTGCGCCGTTAAAACACGGCAAAGTTGGTATTTATTTTGGAATGAAATCCCCGATTATGCAAACTGATGACGGACAAATTGAAGAGTCATATTCCATTTCTGCTGGGCTAGATTTTCCATCGGTTGGACCACAGCACGCCCATTTGCACGCAATTGGTCGGGCGGAATATGAGAGCATCACGGATGATGAAGCATTAGACGCCTTTCAATCGCTTGCCAAACACGAAGGGATCATTCCTGCATTAGAAAGTGCGCACGCGTTAGCTTACGCATTAAAAATGATTAAACAGTATCCTGATAAAGAGCAGTTATTGGTTGTTAATTTATCGGGGCGTGGCGATAAGGATATTTTTACTGTCGATAAAATTCTTTCAGCGAGAGGGAAATTCTAATGAGCCGTTTTGAACAATTATTTGCACAACTTAACCGCAAAAATCAAGGGGCGTTTGTGCCTTTCGTTACGCTATGTGATCCTGATTTTAATCGTTCATTTGAAATTATTTGTACCTTGGTAGATAACGGTGCGGATGCATTGGAATTGGGTTTTCCATTTAGTGATCCTTTATTAGACGGACCTGTTATTCAAGCTGCGAATAATCGGGCGTTGCAAGCCGATTGCAGCACTGAACAAAGTTTTCAATTATTGGAAAAAATACGTCAACACTATCCCGATATTCCGATTAGCTTGTTATTATGTGCTAATTTAATTTATGCACAAACACTGGACAGCTTCTATCAACGTTGTGCTAATGTGGGTGTGGACGCGGTTTTGGTTGCAGATGTGCCATTATTAGCCGCACAGCCTTATATTCAAGCTGCACAAAAACACGGCATTGATCCTGTTTTTATCTGCCCACCGAATGCGAATACACAAACTATTCAACGGGTTGCCGAGCAGTCTAAAGGTTATACCTATTTAGTTTCACGAGCAGGCGTAACAAGTGCAGAAAATCAAAGTCACGCGAGCAATCTAGATAACCTGATTATGCAGTTAAAAGCATATAATGCTCCGCCTATTTTGCAAGGATTTGGCATTGCTCAACCAAAACAAGTTCGCGAAGCCTTAAATCTAGGTGCCGAGGGAGCGATTTCAGGTTCTGCAACGGTACAAATTATTGAACGAAATTTAGATAACCATTCCCAATGCTTAGCTGAATTAGCTCAATTTACCCAAGCAATGAAAGGGGCAACAATAGGGTAGATTAAAAATCACGAAAACCGCGGTCAAAATTTTAAGCGTTTTTTGACCGCGGTTTTAGCTATTTTGTGTTATACGCTAGTATTAAAGAGCTAGTAAATGATTTTATTATGCACTTATATAGAGCATTCTTATATATGTGTAGTGAGTTTAGGTATTAGGTCTTCAATCATAATGTTTTCTCCACTTATTTCATCAATTAAATTGAGTATTACAGCATTTCCTGTATGTTTGTTTTCTAAATGGTAAGGGAAGATTGAGCCCACGTCACGTCCCCATTTTTGACCAATTTGACTCGCAGCTACCAATAATAATGCTAAATCTTTTCCTTTCTCCGTTAAATGATATTCATATCGAGAAGGGGATTTTTGATATAGTTGTTTAATGATTATTCCTTCATTTTCTAAATGCTTTAGACGCGATGAGAGCGTTGCGTGAGTTATATTGCTACTTTTACTCAATTCACTGTATTTTGTTTTTCCAAAAAATAGGTCGCGTAAGATCAATATAGCCCATTTATCACCAATTGCACCAAATACATCAGCAATAGCACAGTGCATATCTTTAAAATCATTTATTTTCATAGAGTTAATCTCAATATGGTCCTTAAACGCAAGGGTAATTCTAGCCCTTTTTATATAAAACTTCAATTATTAGAGTTGCAAACTCTGATTATTGAAGTTAGTATAGTGCAAATATTATATACATCTGGAGAGCAAAATTTATGAGTAATTTATTTAATACCTTTACTTTATCTAATGGGATCACAATCAAAAATCGTCTTGTTAAAGCGGCTATGAGTGAACAGCTTACTATGAATAATCAACCGAATCATTATTATGAAAATTTATACCGAACTTGGGCTAATGGTGGGGCGGGTATCTTAGTAACAGGAAATGTGATGGTTGATTATACTGCATTGGGTGGAGAGGGAGATGTCGTTATTGAAGACGAACGAGATTTAGAGATGCTTCAACGGTGGGCAAAAGCAGGAACAGAGAATAATACTATTTTGCTAATGCAACTTAATCATCTTGGCAAGCAATCACCAAAAGATCTATCGCCAGAGCCAGTTGCACCTAGTGCAATTCCTCTTGCTCAACATTTATTAGATTTTTTTGCACCACCAAGGGCGTTAACTGAATTAGAAATTAAAAATATTATTGATAAATTTGCTAATGCATCCGTAATTGCGGAAAAAGCAGGATTCTCTGGTGTACAAATACATGCAGCCCATGGCTATTTGCTTAGTCAATTTCTTTCACCACATCATAACCAACGTAATGACCAATGGGGAGGATCACTTGAAAATAGAGCTAGAATTTTAGTTGAAATTTATCAAGCGATTAGAACTAGTGTTTCTAAAACATTTATTGTTGCTATCAAATTAAATTCAGCTGATTTTCAGAAAGGTGGGTTCAGTGAAGAAGAATCTATGCAAGTTATTAAACTTTTATCAGATCTTGGTGTAGATTTGATTGAGATTTCTGGGGGAAATTATGAACATCCAGCTATGCTAAATGGCGTAAAGGAAAGCACAAAAAAACGCGAAGCTTATTTTCTTGATTATGCTGAAAAAGTGAGAAAAATAACAGCTATTCCTTTGATTGTTACAGGGGGTTTTAGAAGTCAGGCTGCAATGGAATCAGCATTACAAAGCAATCAATTAGATTTTGTAGGTATTGCTAAACCTTTTGCTATTGAGCCTAATTTTCCTAATCAATTATTTCAAAATAGTTATAAAACAATTTCTCTAAAACCTATTCGTACAGGTATTAGAAAACTAGATTATAAATTAGGTTCTGTTTTAGAAATGGCGTGGTTTATGGTACAAATGAAGCGTATAGCTAAAGGTAAAAAAGCTAAGCCTAATTTGAGTGTTTGGCGTGTGTTTTTCAATATCTTATTGCAAAAAGGATTAAAAGGCTTTAGAAAAGAGAGAGTTTAGTTTTTAGGACTTAAGTAAAATTAAAGAATGGTATCTTAAATATATAAGATTCCCTTAAATTTAATATTCTTTACTGGATATATTATTAAGTTAAGAATTACCGCGGTCAGAAATTCAGACGTTTTTTTGACCGCGGTTTTTTGTTAGAAATTTATTGTGCCATTTTTTCCACTACGGTTAAAAAACCTTGAGCAGTGGCGTAGATGTCGCTTTTTCCTTGTGATTGTAAAATCAGATCTGCCATTTCACGAAATGTCCCTTTTCCGCCAGATAAAGACAGCACGTAATCTGCTTGGGCTTTTACATAAGGTGCGGCATCGGCAACGGCAAAGGCAATGGCACACACCTTAAATGCGGGGAGATCAACAGAATCATCGCCGATATAGGCAGTTTGTTCTGGCGTTACGCCTGCTTGTCGCATTAGCTCAAAACAGGCACTTTCTTTTTCTAATTTACCTAAAAAAGCTAATTTTATGCCGAGATCGGCGATACGTTTTTGCAAAATAGGCGATGAACGGCCTGACAACACGGCAACTTGAATTCCACTTTCAATTAATAAACGAACACCTAAGCCATCTCTGACGTGAAAGCTTTTAATTGCTTCGCCGTTAGCATCATAGTGCAGTAATCCATCGGTAAGTACGCCATCTACATCGGTGATAACGAGTTTAATTTGTTGTAATGTTTGAGTAATATTCATAATTAACTTGAGAATTCAATTAATCCAACAACTTGGTTTTGTTCATTCACGGCAATGAGTGAATGAATTTTGTGTTGTTTCATATATTGTTCAGCTTCGGCTAAATAGGCATCTTGGTTAATAGTTTTAGGGGTGGTTGTCATTAAATCTTTAGCACATTGCGTGAGCGTTTTTGCCCCATTCGCTGAAAGTGCACGACGTACATCACCATCGGTAATAATGCCTTTAAGTTGTTGATTTTCAATCACTAATGCCACACCCATTCGCCCTTCATTCATAATGGTTAAGCAATCTGTAAAACTGGTTTCAGGGGTTGTAATTGGCAAGCGAGTCTGCATTTGATCTTTAACACGGCACAACAAACGGCGACCCAAACTTCCACCTGGGTGGAATTTAGCAAAGTCGGCAGGTTTGAAATCGCGAGCGTGAATTAGTGCAACGGCAAGGGCATCACCTAACGCGAGAGTAACCAGTGCTGAAGTGGTCGGAGCGAGATTATTCGGGCAAACTTCTCGTTCTACGCTGATATTTAAAATGTAATCTGCGTGTTTACCCAATGTTGAATTAGGATTGCTAGTAAGGGCAATAATTCGATTTCCAAAGCTTTTTAAACTTGGAATTAATTTATTGACATCATCACTTTCGCCACTATAAGAGATGAGCATTACAATATCTTCGGGTTTAAGCATCCCTAAATCGCCATGAAAGGCTTCAGTAGGATGTAAAAATAGACTTGGTGTACCCGTTGATGCGAAGGTGGCAACCATCTTTTTGCCAATTAATCCTGACTTACCAATGCCTGCAATAGCAAGGCGACCTTTGCAGTTAAGAATACATTGAATAACTTGGTTAAAACGTTGATCTAGGCATTGGCTTAATTTGGCTAATGCTTGTTGTTCTATTGTAAGGGTTTCACGTGCATTTTGTAAATAATCCATAAATCCTACTATTAAACAGAAATAATTCTACTTATTTTAAAGAAAATTGCGGATTAACTCTATATTAATTTGCAATTATCCATTATACTGCCGTCCGAGTTAGTTAGGCAATCGCTGGTTTATTGAAGCCCTCAACTTCATGCAAGTGTAAACTAGGGGACAAGTGAACGAGAGGAAAGTCCGAGCTACACAGGGCAGAGTGCCAGATAACGTCTGGGGGGCGTGAGCCTACGACAAGTGCAACAGAGAGCAGACCGCCAGTTTTACTGGTAAGGGTGAAAGGGTGCGGTAAGAGCGCACCGCGTGGCTGGCAACAGTTCACGGCAAGGTAAACTCCACTCGTAGCAAGACCAAATAGGAACTCAATGAATGGCCCGTTCAGAGTTCGGGTAGGTTGCTTGAGCGACAGTGCGAATTGTCGCCTAGAGGAATGATTGTCCGCGACAGAACTCGGCTTATCGACTAACTCAACAAATTTAACCCACTGATTTTTTCAGTGGGTTTTGTTTATGTAAGGTTATACAGATTTGACTTTATACAAACAAAATATGCTTGCAATGAGCATCAATAATGACAGTGGGAAAACGCTCGCATAGCTTCCCCATTCACTAATGATCCCCGCGAAAGCACCGCCAACAACCCAACTCATTTTGGCACTATTGCTAAATAATGTTGTGGCAACGCCCATTTGTTCAGGCATTAAATCTTGGAAATAGATCATTCCTATCGTGGCTAAAATCCCGATAAATATTGCATTGAGTATTTGAAGGGCGAATAATTGCCAGCTTGTTATGGCGAATAAAAGCCCTGCATAAAATCCAATACCTGCAACTAAGGCGATCCAGAGCAATGCTTTTTTACTTAAAAACTTGGTGAGATAGCCTGCGAATAACATCACAGGGATTTCTAATCCTGCTGCGACCCCCATCAAATTTCCTGCTAGATTTTTATTTAAATATAATTGATGAATAAGGTATAAGGGCATATTAATCAAATACATACTGTTACAAATAAACATTAAACAAATTGAGAGAAAGAGATATTTTACTGATTTTCTTGGGTTAGAAACCGCGGTCAAATTTTGCGTTATTTTTGGCTTTTTCTCGGTTTTAGGGAGTAAGGTGGCACTGATGATTGCACAAATAAGAAACGCAAGTCCTGCAATGCAATACATAAAATCAAAGCCGTAATTGAGTGCAATCAGAAAGGATAATGGGGGACCAATGATCCAAGCCAATGAAATTTGCGTACGCATAATGGTACTAAACATTACAGACTCACGTTGATTGTTCTCATTATATTCACGTGCAAGTGCAAAAGACTGCGGATTAGCACTGGAACCAAAACCGAGCATTGTGGTACCGAAGAGAATTAGCAATATATAGCTACGACTAAAGGCAAATATTAAGCAACCTAGCACGGCAACTAAACAGCATAATACCATAATCTTTCGCCGATCAGGTTGGCGATCGGAATAGAAGGCGACGAGTTGACTTATCCCAATGCCAATCACTGCATTAATGGTATAAAATAGTCCAACAAAAATCGGTTTAACGTGAATTTCTTGTTCTAAAAATAAGCTTAAAGTTGGGATTTGAAAAGAAGATGCAATGCCAGTTAAAAAGGCGATCAATAAAAACGCAAAGGCAACGACATTGGCAGGTTTTTGAGGTGCTGTGAGCATATTATTACGATGAATTAAGAATGACTAAAATGGGACAATCTTTGTAAGTTTGTCCCATTTTTAATATTATTTACCTTTAAACAGATTCTTAACGCGATCTTTAAAATTATCTGATTTTGGGCGTTGTTTAGCTTGTCCTTCCAAACTTTGTTCAAGTTTAGTGAGTAGCTCTTTTTGCTCTGCATTAAGAGATACTGGTGTTTCAACGGTTACTTTGCAAATTAAATCGCCTGAATAGCCTGAACGGGTATTTTTAATCCCTTTACCGCGTAAACGGAATAATTTACCCGTTTGAGTACCTTCAGGAACTTTTAATTTTAAACGCCCGTCTAGGGTTGGCACTTCAATTTCACCCCCTAAGGCTGCCATCGTGAAGCTAATTGGGACTTCACAATATAAATTATTACCATCACGCTCAAAAATATGGTGCTCTTTCACGTGGATAACAACATACAAATCGCCTGCTGGCGCACCGTTTTCGCCCGCGGCACCTTCGCCTGCTAAACGTAATTGATTGCCCGTATCGACACCCGCAGGGATTTTTACTGATAAATTTTTAGTTTTTTCAACACGACCATCACCATGGCAATGTTTACAAGGATGTTCAATTTTTTTACCTGTGCCGTGACAATGTGGACAGGTTACTTCTGTGACAAAAATACTTTGTTGGCGATGAACTCGTCCAGTACCTTGGCAGTAAGGACAGGTTTCAACTTTCGAACCTTTTTCCGCCCCTAAACCATCGCAAGTTTCACAAGGTACTAAGGTTCTAATTTTTATATCTTTAGTGACACCTTTAACGGCTTCTTCAAGTGTGATTTCAATGTCATAGCGTAAGTCATCGCCACGCACAACACGTTGACGACGTGAACCGCTCCCGCCAAACATTTCGCTGAATATATCTTCAAAACCACCAAAACCGCCGAAGCCACCAAATCCGCCACTTGCCCCACCAGCACCAAAACCGTTTTCAAAAGCAGCGTGTCCATATTGATCATAGGCAGCACGTTTTTCTTTATCCATCAGAATTTCATAGGCTTCATTGATTTCTTTAAATTTTTCTTCGCTCGCTTTGTCGCCTTTCGTGCGGTCTGGATGGTATTTCATTGCCAATTTTTTATAAGCACGTTTTATTTCTTTTTCATCTGTGCCTTTTTGAATACCAAGTATTTCGTAATAATCTTTTTTTGCCATTAGAATATTTCCACTGTAGGTTAAGATTGTTTAAGTTAAATTTTGCTTTCGTTAATCTATATTTACTCTGTTAATATGTTGAATTAACAATGAGGTATTACCGATATATAAATATCAATTTTATTGTCAGGATAATGCTTTTCAAAATCGACTTGATAGGATCGTTTTAGCAAACCTTGCTGTTCTTTTCGCCAAATTCGTTGCCAAGTTTCGAGTAGATTATTTTTATCAGTTCTAAAAATCTCGTAAAAAGTGAAATCATTGATTTCTAATAAATCAGAATTTTCATTTGGCTGCTGTTCAGTTGCGATGCTAACATCATAATAACCTTTAAAATCAGATTCATAATGATCATAAATTGCATAGCAAGGCATATTTAAAGGCAATTTAGGCTGATTAGAAGCCCATAACTTAGCTATTTTTTCTGCCGCATTTTCATTACTATTATGAGTACGGATTGTATCAATTTTATAGAGTTGCATATTAAGTATGACGTTTTAATTATACCAAAAGGGCGTAAGATTACGCCCTTTAATTAGTGATAAATTGACTATTTATCTTTTACTTCTTCAAACTCTGCATCAACAACATCATCATTGCCATTGCTTTGAGATTGCGGTTGTTCAGCTTGTGCTTGTTGCTGTGCTGCTTGAGCAAGTTTTTCAGATACCTGCATTAAGGCTTGGACTTTCGCTTCAATTTTCGCTTTATCTTCGCCTTTTGCTGCATCTTCAAGCTCATTTACTGCACTTTCAATATTCGCACGATCTTCCGCTGGTAATTTATCACCTAAATCGCTTAATTGTTTACGCGTCGCGTGAACTAAGTGATCAGCTTGGTTACGAGATTGCACTAATTCTTCAAATTTACGATCTGATTCAGCATTTGCTTCAGCATCACGTACCATTTGTTGAATTTCTTCTTCAGTTAAACCTGATGAGGCCTTAATCGTAATTTGTTGTTCTTTACCCGTTCCTTTATCTTTTGCTGAAACGTGGATAATACCGTCCGCATCAATATCAAATGTCACTTCAATTTGTGGCATACCACGTGGTGCAGGGTTAATACCTTCAAGGTTAAATTGACCCAACGATTTATTCGCTGAAGCTTGTTTGCGTTCACCTTGTAATACGTGGATAGTTACTGCACTTTGATTATCTTCCGCGGTCGAAAATGTTTGCGATTTTTTGGTTGGAATCGCAGTATTTTTCTCAATTAGGGTTGTCATCACTCCACCCATTGTTTCAATACCTAATGAAAGTGGAGTCACATCAAGCAATAATACATCAGTAACGTTACCAGATAATACGCCACCTTGTACAGCAGCCCCAACGGCTACAGCTTCATCTGGGTTAACATCTTTACGTGGTTCTTTACCAAAGAATTCAGCCACTTTTTGTTGCACTAATGGCATACGAGTTTGACCACCGACTAAGATAACGTCATCAATTTGTGACACTTTCAAACCCGCATCGTTTAAAGCCACTTTTACTGGATCCATTGAACGAGCAACTAAATCTTCTACTAACGATTCAAGTTTTGCACGCGTCAATTTAATATTTAAATGTTTTGGACCTGTTGCATCCGCAGTAATATATGGCAAGTTCACATCTGTTTGTTGTGCAGAAGACAATTCAATTTTTGCTTTCTCGCCCGCTTCTTTTAAACGTTGCATTGCAAGTGGATCATTGCGTAAATCTACGCCTTGTTCTTTTTTGAATTCATCCACTAAATAATTGATAACACGATTATCAAAATCTTCACCACCTAAGTGGGTATCCCCGTTAGTTGCTAACACTTCAAAGGTTTTTTCGCCACCGACTTCATCAATTTCAATAATGGATAAGTCAAATGTACCACCCCCTAAGTCATAAACCGCAATGGTTTGGTTGCCTTTACCTTTGTCTAAGCCATAAGCTAATGCCGCAGCAGTTGGTTCGTTGATAATACGTTTAACTTCTAATCCTGCAATACGACCTGCATCTTTGGTTGCTTGACGTTGAGCATCATTAAAGTAAGCTGGTACGGTGATAACTGCTTCAGTAACAGGTTCACCTAAAAAATCTTCCGCGGTTTTTTTCATTTTTTTCAACACTTCGGCTGAAATTTGTGGCGGAGCTAATTTTTCATTTTTTACTTCAACCCAAGCATCGCCATTATCTGCTTTAATGATTTGGAATGGCATAATGCTCACATCACGTTGTACTTCGCTGTCTTCAAAACGGCGACCGATTAAACGTTTAATTGCAAATAATGTATTTTTTGGATTGGTTACCGCTTGGCGTTTAGCAGGTTGACCCACTAAGATTTCATTATCATTTGTATAGGCAATGATTGATGGCGTTGTACGATCGCCCTCTGCATTTTCAATAACACGTGGTTTGTCGCCATCCATTACTGCAACGCAAGAGTTTGTTGTACCTAAGTCAATACCGATGATTTTTCCCATTTTGTTTCCCTCGTTATAAAGAATTTGTTATTTGTTCGTGGCATTAAATGTGGCTGATTTTTTTAATTTCAAGCATAAATTTGAAAATTTATTTTAACTTGAATAGACACATTTAATTATCGTGTTACCCTAAATAAGGGCATTGTAATAAACTTCAAGGGGAATTTTTCATTTTCTTAAGGGATTTTGTTATTTTATTGTTACAAAAAAGCAACTATGGTAAATTATGGAAATTTTTCAACCTAACCTTAAGGAACAGATACCAATGAAAAAATCAACGATCGCAACGGCTGTTGTGGTGGTACTGGGAGCGGTATGGTGTGGCGGTGCTTGGTACACAGGAAAAACCATTGAGTCCGAATATCAAAAATTTACCACGCAATTTAATGAGCAACAAAAGCATAATCATATTCAAATTCAAAACGTAAAGTTGCAACGTCACTTTTTTAGTTCTGATCTAAGTTATGATTTGGTATTGACACTAGATGATAAACCATTAACTATCCCGTTAACAGGCACCTTGTATCACGGGCCGCTGCCACTGGATAGATTACGCCAATTTAAATTAACGCCAATGATGGCATCAAGTGAATTTGAATTAGTAAAAAATGATGATACGCAATCCGCATTTGCAGTGGCACAAGAGGAAAATCCATTTCATTTACAGACCGCGGTCAGTTATGGACGTAAAATTGATGCACAAGCAACCTCCCCGATGTTTGAGTTAACTGGCGGAGATGGCGGAAAGTTTGTCTGGAAAAATATGACCGTAAAATCCGAGTTTGATAATCTATCTATCAGTGATTTGTCATTACAAGCTGAAAATATTCATTACTCAATGGATAAAGATGTAGTTAATAATAATTCTATTTCTCATTTTACTGCCAATTTTAATAACTTTAGTCTGAAAGGCAACTTCACTCAAGTATCTGATTATAACAATATCTATACAGGTTCAATGCAAATGAATTCTGATGTGGCCTATAACTATCAGACGGTTACGAATGAATCCTTTCCTGTTAAACTGTCGGGATTGAGTGTGGATTATAACACCACAGTGCAAGACAAATTTCTTAATTTAACATTAAAAAGTGAAATAAATGACGTGAATGCACGTAATCAGGATTTGGGGCAATTAAAATTAGACGGGACATTAACGCATATCCCCTTAGCTGAATTAAGCAAGGCTTATCCGTTTCAGGACGCTGCACTTTTTGACGAATTCGCACAAGCGTTGTTAAAAGCTCAGACAGAGCTGAAACTTGACTTAGCTTATCACAACCCAAAGGGCAAGTTAGAGAGTAAATTAGATGTCGCATTAAATAAAATTGAAGGGGATTTTAAGGCAAGTTTAAACAACAATGCTAGTTTATCATTCTTAAAACAACTTGATTTCAGTGCAAAAGCTGATAAATCGGCGATTTATTACGCAATCAAGGCTTTGGCTAATCTGCAGTCAGGACAAGAAGAATTGGGCGAAGAACAAATTACGCAATTAGTTAATCAATCACTAGAAGCTGCGGTCAAAAATCAGCTTTTACAAGATAAGGGCAATGAAGTGTTAACTGAGCTGCATTTAGATAAAACGGGAAATGCATTAGATTTGAATGGGAAGCAAATACCAGGGGCAGCCGTGGTATTTGGCTTATTTATGGCATTATCTCAATATTCTCATTAATCTAATTCTAACAGAGAAAACCGCGGTCAAAAAATTAATCGTTTTTTTGACCGAGGTTTTTTTGAACATCAATGTTTTTCTTTCCAATAACCCAGCCATTCTTTCAATAATTGCATATTGGCATTAAGTGCCCCCGCTTGCGGGATAAAGTGCATTAGCGTTAATTCATAGCTTTTTGGCGTAATGCCTTGTCCTACACTGGCAGGTAATACGTCAAAGCCCTGCTGTTCAAATAACATTTTCGCTCGTTGCATATGCCATTGATTTGTCACTAAAATAATGCGGTGAATCTGTTCTTTCTCTAAGATCTGCTTTGTATAGAACGCATTCTCTTTGGTGGTTTTGGCTTGGTTTTCTAGCCATTTAACTGGCACAGCGAAAAAATCAGCAAATTCTTGTTGCATCACTTTGGCTTCTGAGTTGCCGTTCGGGCTAGCACCACTAATCAGTATAGGTAAACCCGTCTGCTTTTGCAAATAAGCGGCATAACGCATTCGCTCAAATGGAATTTGTGGCACGGCTAAATTCGCATAGAGTTCTTTGCTATCACGCAAACCACCGCCAAGTACCACGATTGCTTGTGCCTGTTGATAATCTTGTAAACTGAGATGATCTTCTTTTGTTAGGCTATCACTCAATGTTTGCGCGGTATAAGGAATGCTCGTGAGATAAAGTATTAAAATGCCGAGCAGAGCAGTAAAATGGGATAATTTTTTATATTGAAAATGCCTCAAAATCAATGAACCAACCCATAAAATTAAAATATTGAAGGGCGGTAACAGTGCGGCACTTATCAATTTATTTAGTGTAAACATAGCAACTCCAATCAAAAACGGCGTTATTATTCCGAATTCGTAGGCTAAAAGCAAATTCTAAACAAGAGATATTACTTTATGAACGCAAAGCAAGGTGTTATCATACGCCAAATTTTGACCTATCAGGCGTTTAGGCGACTGAACTTGATGTATGATTAAACTATGAATGACGTTTTATTCAATTTAAAACAACAACTTAAACAAATTAATGATTTAATTATTGATCCGCAAGATGTGCTTTACTTTGATTACCCTTTACATCTCAATGTTGGTGATTTATTGATCTATTATGGCACAGAAATGTTCTTTCGTGATTACCACATCAATGTGCGGTTACGCCGTTGCTTGCAAACGTTTGATATTCAAGAAGTAAAAAAATACGTTCGCCCGAATACAACGATTTTATGCCACGGGGGCGGGAATTTTGGCGATCTTTATCCAGCAATTCAATCATTGCGCGAAATGTTAGTTAGCCATTTTCCGAATAATCGGATCATTGTGTTGCCACAGACAGCACATTTTTCAACACAAAAAGCAATGGAAAAATCGGCCGCGGTTTTTTCTGCACATTCTGATTGCCATTTCTTTTCACGTGATACCAATACATTTGAGTTAATGAAAAAATTTTCACCTAATGTGTTGCTTTGCCCCGATATGGCACATCAATTATATGGCAGCCTTCCGATGCGTAGCGAAGAACAACGTAAATTAATTGCACAAAAAAGTGAAAAGAATAAATTATATTTTTTGCGTAAAGATATTGAAAAAAGCCAAATTGAAATGGAAATTCAAGCAACATTGCCTAATTTAGATAATGTAAAAGATTGGGATGATATTTTAACTAGCCGAGATCGACAAATTGAAAAACTCTGTAGTAAAGTCGGTAAAGTTGCTAATTTATTGCATTTTAAATGGTTAAAAAATAAATTAAATGAATTTTGGTATCAATACGCATTGAATGTAATTAATCGTTGTCAAATTCAGTTTTTAGCTAGGGATGAAATTATTACTAGCAGATTACACGGGCATATTTTTTCTTGCCTATTAGGGATAGAAAATAAAGTTTGTGATAATTCGTATGGTAAAAATAGTGCTTATTTTAATCAATGGACGAAAGATATTCATTATGCTGAAAAATATTAAGTCATATAATGACTTATTTAAATTAATTAGTGTTACTGTATTAAGTTTGGGACTGACAATGATCAGTTCATTTGCACTTGCTCATTTGTTATCTGTTGATGATCGTGGGTTACATCAATTATTTGTAACTTCGATTTCTTATGTAGGTTCTATCTCAACAGGTGGGGTAGGATTTGCGATAGCATTATGTATGCGTAATAATCAATATAAAAACTGGAAAACCTATTTTTTAGTATTTTTAGGTTTTTCTGTTCTTGTTGCAGTAATTGCATTATATTTATTTACTTTTACAGCATTTCATCTTTTATTTATTCTGAATGTAGTATTAACAGCACTGTTAACTATGACATTAGAGAAGTGTAAAATTGATAGTAAACTTAAAGTTTATCGAGCTTTAACGTTACAACAGCCAATTATATTAGTTTCTGTTTACGGTATAACTTATTTGCTTTTAGGCGAACAACCTTTATGGGTTTCCATCAATTTGTTAACATTATATGCTATTTTACAAGCTATTGCCTGTGTAGTGTATTTAAAGCGAATTGAGATGGAATATAAAAACGATAATAAAAATTACACCAAAATTAGTCCGCGGTTTTTTTTCACAACTTGGTCAAAACAAAATATTCTTCAAATTTTTAGTGCAACAACAGCAAGTTTAGATAAATATTTAATTGTATTTTTTCTAGGGAAATACACACTCGGATTATATACGGTTTGTATTGCCTTTGATTCATTAGTCACTCGTTTTATTTATATTTTGGCAGATTATTATTATTCAGGTCTGTTAAATAATTTAAATCGCCTGAAATCAGTTTTATTCGTTATTTTCTTAATGAGCGTAGGAGCTATACTCTTAGTTCCAATTCTGGCAACACCCGTAATTACTTTCTTTTTTAGTGCGAAATATATTGATGTAGCACCTGTCTTAATTTTCTTCATTATTAATTCAATTATTTCAGGGCTATCTTGGGTTTTATCGCAAAATATGTTATTGCTAGGTAAGCAAGTTTTATTATTTACACGGCAAGTAATTGCAATTTTAGTTTTTGTTATATTATTTTATTTTCTACAGAGATATCAACTTCATGGGCTTGCTTATTCTTATATTGGTGCAAGTCTAACAAGATTGGTAATTTCTATTATCTATTATTTTAAATATCCTGTTACTAATCTAGTAGTAAGTAAGTCTAATTAGAATATGTTTTGCAAGAAAAGTGAAGTAGTCAGTGGAGAGCAAATGAAAAAATATTTAATTTCTTTAGACAAAGATGTAAAGCGTCGAGAATTATTTTTTTCCCAACCCGATGTATCAGACTTTGAAGTCTTTTCTGCCATTAATACAATGAATGAAACAGAATTAAGTTTACAAGGGATTTTTGATGTTGAAAAGTTTCACCAACGATATAAACGGAAAATTACCAAAGGTGAGGTTGGATGTACCTTAAGTCATCTGCATATTTATCAAGAAATCGTTGATAATGAAACCATTAATGACAATGATTGGGTGTTAATTTGCGAAGATGATGCACTTTTTGCTGCGAATTTCCAACATAATTTAGATTTAGTTATTCAACAACAAATTGATAGTGATATTATTTTAATTGGACAATCTAAAGTCCCCGAATTTAATGATATAGAACTGGAAATTAATTATCCTTGTACTTTTGCATGTTTACAAAAAAAGATACCAGGGACGCACTATAAATATTCTTATCCCTATAAGGATTATTTTGCAGGAACGGTCGCATATTTAATAAAAAAATCAGCAACAAAGAAATTTATATCGCAGTTAATAGGGAAAAAACCATTTTGGTTAGCTGATGATTTTAGCCTATTTCATCAGCAATTTAAAATAAACTCTGTTGTTATTCGCCCCTTATTAGTGATTGAAAACCAAAATCTAGCTAGCAACTTGCAGGATTTACGCGGATCATTAAAAAACAATATGTTAAGAAAGTTAATAAAGTATCCAATAAAAAAAGTGTTTGCTGTATTGAGAAATTTTTAATATTTAGGTAGAGTCTATGTCCAGTTTATTGAATCTTTTATATATATATGATCCTTGGCTATTTCATTTCTTAAGAATGAGTTTTTTAGTCGGTGTCGCTGTATTATTATGGATAGGATATAAATTATATAAAAGACAACTAAATAACTTCATTATACCAAAAGATTCTATTTTTGTGCTTATTGGTTTAATTATACTAAGCGTTATACCACTATTAATAAATGGATCTAGAGAACTATCAGTTGTCGCAATGTATTGTCGATTGTTAATAATGTTTGTTTTCGGTATTGGCATTTACAATGTATTTTATAGTAACATTAATGGTAAAGAGAAACTGATTTCTGATATAAAAAATGGAATTATAATTCAAGCTATTATTGGTTTGTTTGCTTTATGTAGCATCCAACTTTTTATTGGTGTCGCTTTAAATTCACATATATTATTACCACGTTTTTATGGATCTGAGCAAGAATATCGTTTATTTAATTTTACTTCATCGGCTTTCTTCCAGTTGAGTTTGTTTTATCTATTTCTATTACATTTTTTACTAGCATATAATAACAAAACAGATAAACTGAGCGGATTTTATATTTTTCTTATACTATTTATTGGGGTGATCTCTGGGCGTACTTTCTTTACATTCTCAATATTAAGCATCCTTATTTATTTTAAATTACGTTATATTCCTTGGTTAATTTTATTTACGATAATTGTGCTATTCTTATCAATCTATTGTCAAGATAATATCTATGTAGCTCACGCATTTGAACCTATCATTAATTTAATAAAATATGGAACCTTAGAAAGTTCATCAACAGATACTTTAATGAAAAAGCATTTATTCATTCCTGAATTAAAACAATTAATTATGGGCGATGGGCATTATTTTACTCCAGAAGGGCATTATTACGGTGGATCAGATTCTGGATTTATTCGTCAGGCATTATATGGAGGATTAGGTTATTCTTTAGTTTGTTTTTTATTTACTGCGTATTTTGTAAAACGAGTAGCAGAAAATTGGCTAGAGAATAGTTGGTTATTTACGTTATCAACACTATTTATTTTATCTATCCTAAACATAAAAGCTGATACCTATGCGTTCCCAGGTTTAATGTTGGTGTTATTAATGTTTTTATCTTTGTTTAGTGATAATAACAATCAACGTGAAAAGAAAGTGATTTTATTTCAACGAGAAAAATAATGTTAGAAAGAATGAATGCGTTATTTAGTATTATTGTGCCATCATATAATCGGCAACAAGATATATTACAATTATTAGTTAGTCTTAATCAGCAAACAATAAAGAATTTTGAAGTTATAGTTGTGGATGATTGCTCCCCAATACCCATTCAAATTGAGCAAGAGTTTAGCTTTCCGCTGCGTATTATTCGTAATCAAAAAAATTCTGGTCCTGCGATTAGTCGGAATGTTGGCGCACAGCACGCATTAAATGAATGGCTATTATTTTTAGATGATGACGATCGTTTTGTAGACAATAAATGTCAATTACTTACAGAATTGATTACTCCTAATTCAACTTGTAATTTTATTTATCATCCCGCTGAATGTTTAATGGTAAATCAAGGATTTACTTATTTTACGCATCCTTATAGCGATCCTAAAATGTTGACCTTGGATAATCTGTTAGGTGGCAATAAATTAGGTGGAATGCCAATGATCGCTATAAAAAATGCTTTTTTTCAACAGCTTGGTGGGTTGTCTGATAAATTACGTTCACTAGAAGATTATGATTTTGTGCTTAAATTGGTTTCTAACCCTGAATTTTCACCCGCGTATTTGGACAATGCTTTAACAAAATGCACATTTCATACTAAGCGTGCGAGTGTATCTACCGATACAACCAACACCGAGTTAGCCATTGAGCAAATTCGTGAGCAATATGTAAAAACACCACAGCAACAACAAAAGTTTAATGTGAACGCCTTATATATGCTAGCTTACCCAAATATTATGAATTTATCGCGCAAAGCAGCAAAATATTATTGGCAAATGTTTAAACTTAGCCATAGCGCCAAGCATTTGATGATGGCAGTAGCTACGTTTATTTCGCCAAGTTTAGCAATTAATTTAAAAAGATTTATTTAAGATGAAATTTTCAGTATTAATGTCCCTATATAATAAGGAAAATCCCCTTTATTTTACGCAAAGTTTGCAAAGTTTAGTGGAGCAGACCTATCCCGCGGATCAAATTTTGTTAGTTTTAGATGGGCCTATTACGCCAGAATTAGAGCAAGTGATAGCATCTTATCAAGATAAACTTCCGCTAAAATTAATTCCTTTGCCCCAAAATGTCGGGTTAGGTAAAGCCTTAAATGAAGGGATTAAGCAAAGTGCGAATGAGTGGTTATTTCGTATGGACACTGACGATATTTGCTATCCAGAACGTTTTGCCAAACAGGTAGAATATATTCAATCTCATCCTGATGTGGTGTTATTTAGTACGCAAATTGCGGAATTTGATCAAAATCCGAAAGAGATTGTTAGTATCCGCAAAGTTCCCACTGAGTATGCTGAAATTGTTGAATTTAACAAAATGCGTTGCCCTTTTAACCATATGACCGTGGCATATAAAAAATCTTTACTCGAGCAAGTGGGGTATTATCAGCATCACTTGTTTTTGGAAGATTATAATCTTTGGAATCGCATTATTGCCACGGGGCTTCCTGTGGGGAACTTGCCTGATGTTCTGTTGTATGCAAGGACGAATGGCAACGCAATGGTTAGCCGTCGCCGTGGTTGGACATACGCGAAAAGTGAGTGGAAACTCTATTTGCTAAAACGTAAGCTACATATTCAATCAACATTATCGGGATTTGTTACTTTTTTAGCTCGTACTTTACCCCGTTTATTGCCTGTGTCGCTATTAAAACGCATTTATCAAGTTTTACGCAAAAATGATTCAAAATAGGTATGTTATGCAAATGAAACAAAAATTAACTGCACTTGCACTGTGTTTATTGGTTGTGGGCTGTTCATCGACTAACCCCCATTTGTCTAAAATTGAAAAGATCAATGCCAATGCGAGCTACAACAAAAGTCGCACAATGGATAATTTTAATGATTATGTTCAATTTCTAAAAGGAAAAGCGGCTGCACAAGGAGTGTCAATGTCCACGCTCACGGCACAAAATAATATTTATTATATTAGCAAAGCCGTGGATCTTGATCGTCAACAAGCTGGCAGGATTAAAAAACGTGATCCAAATGAACCGCCACGAGCAAATCCAAACGGAACAACTAATTATCTTAATCGTGTGTTGACTGACAACAAGGTGAATATCGCGGCAGAACGCTATTGGGAAGTGAAAAGCCAATTAGAAAAAGCAAGTCAACGCTATGGGGTGCAAAAAGAGTATTTGCTCGCACTATGGGGAATGGAAAGCAGTTTTGGGCATTATCAAGGGCGTTACGATGTGCTTTCGGTATTAGCCACATTGGCATTTGACGGGCGGCGAGAAGCCTTGTTTAGCAAAGAATTTGTTAATGCATTAAAAATGTTGGATCGCGATCATATCAGCAGAGCTAAAATGTTAGGCTCGTGGGCTGGAGCAATGGGGCAAACTCAATTTATGCCAAGTGCATTTTTAAATTATGCCGCAGATGGCAGTGGCGATGGTGTCAAAGATATTTGGCAAAACCCTTATGATGTTTTTGCGTCTATTGCCAATTATTTGCATACGGTAGGTTGGAACGATAAATTGCCTTGGGGCGTTGAAGTGAGCTTAACTCAACCTATTGACTTAGCATTGTCTGGCATTGAGAAAAATAAAGCCCGTTCTTTAACGGATTGGCAGGCGAGAGGGATCATTTTGCGAAATGCAAGTTTACTGGATCAACAAAAACTTTCAGCACTGTCGCAAGCGGATTTATGGCTTGTACGCCCTGATCGTGAGGCGGACAGAGCATTTTTAGTGTCTAATAATTTCCGCACGATCTTAGATTGGAATAAATCAAATTACTTTGCGGTCAGCATTGGTATGTTTGCCGATCGGATAAAACAAGCAACGGGGATGTAAAGGTATTAACCGCGGTCAAAAAAACGATTGGATTTTTGACCGCGGTTTTTGTTAATAGTGACGAATTAGCTAGGATCCACAATTTCAATTTGCGTGTCTGCGTGTAAACCGCGTGGTAGGCTTGTTCCTTTTCGTCCACGTTCTGCACGGAATTTCTGCCAATCTTCTGGTTTTAGCGTGATTTTCCGTTTTCCGCTATGGAAAATGAGCGTGCTATTTTCTTTGATTAACAATAAACGATGTAAAATATCCTTGCGAGCTTTAGCATCGGCAGCACTGATATTAATAATCTTGTTACCTTTACCTTTGGATAAGCAAGGGAGATCTTGCAATGGGAAAATTAACATTCTGCCTGCAGAGGTAATGGCTAACAGCAGTGCATTTTCGTCGTCAATGCGTAATGGCGGTAACACTTTGGCGTTTTCTGGTAAAGAAATCAAGGCTTTACCTGCTTTATTACGGGAAATTAAATCATTAAATTGACAAATAAATCCATAGCCTGCGTCCGATGCCATAAGCAATTTCTGTTTTTCATTTTCAATTAAGACCTGTTCAACACTTGCTCCCGTTGGCAAACTGAGCTTCCCTGTGAGCGGTTCACCCTGCGAACGAGCAGAAGGCAAACTTAGCGGTTCAAGTGCATAACTTCGCCCCGTGCTATCAATAAATACCGCCGATTGATTGCTTTTGCCCATTGCGTGTGCCAGATAGTTATCCCCCGCTTTATAACTCAGATTTTGTGGATCAATATCGTGTCCTTTCGCACAACGCACCCAACCCATTTCAGATAAAATCACACTCACAGGTTCCGTTGGTAGCATTTCATTTTCTGCGATGGCTTTAGATTCTGATCGTTCAATTAATGGCGAACGGCGTGGGCTTGCGTAAGTTCTGGCATCTTGCTGAATTTCTTTTTTCAATAAGCTATTTAAACGGCGTTCAGAAGAGAGGACTTGTTGCAAACTATCACGCTCATCGGCAAGTTTATTTTGTTCTGCTTGTAATTCGTGTTCTTCCAGTTTGGCTAAATGGCGTAAGCGTAAATTTAAAATCGCTTCCGCTTGTTCTTCACTCAAATTAAAGCGAGCTATTAACTTGGCTTTCGGATCGTCTTCGTTGCGAATAATATCGATCACTTCATCAATATTTAAATAAGCAATCAATAATCCTTGTAAAATATGCAAACGAGCATTGACTTTATCGAGCCGATATTGCAAACGGCGTGTAACCGTAGTGCGTCTAAATTGCAGCCATTCAGTCAAAATTTCAAGTAAATTTTTGACCGCGGGTTTGTTATCTAAACCAATCATATTCATATTGATACGATAACTTTTTTCTAAATCCGTTGTTGCGAATAAATGATCCATTAACGCATCTAAATCAATGCGATTGGAGCGTGGCACAATCACTAAACGCACAGGGCTTTCCTGATCGCCTTCATCACGCACATCTTCAACCATCGGCAGTTTTTTTGCATTCATTTGATCAGCGATTTGTGCTTGAATTTTGCTTGGTGAAGCTTGGTGTGGTAACGCTGTGATGACGATTTCACCTTCTTCTTTTTTCCATACCGCACGCATTTTGATTGAACCGCGGCCATTTTCGTAGATTTTTTTTATTTCAGCTTTTGGCGAAATAATTTCGGCTTCTGTTGGAAAATCAGGGCCTTGTACAATGGTTAAGAGATCATCAAGATTAGCTTTGGGATTATCTAACAGAAATACTAAAGCATCGGCAATTTCATTTAAATTATGAGGGGGAATATCCGTTGCCATACCCACTGCGATCCCTGTAGTGCCGTTGAGCAAAATATGAGGCAAACGGGCAGGTAAATATTGCGGTTCTTCTAGCGTACCATCAAAGTTAAGCTGATAATCCACCGTGCCTTGTCCTAATTCGCTTAATAGCAATTCAGCGACTTTTGATAAACGGGATTCCGTGTAACGCATTGCGGCAAAGGATTTCGGATCGTCAGGCGCTCCCCAGTTTCCTTGCCCATCAACCAACGGATAACGGTAGGAAAAAGGCTGTGCCATTAGCACCATTGCTTCATAACAAGCACTATCGCCGTGTGGATGAAATTTCCCTAATACATCGCCCACGGTACGTGCGGATTTTTTGTATTTGGCACTGGCATTTAAGCCTAATTCCGACATCGCATAAATAATTCGGCGTTGCACAGGTTTTAGACCGTCACCAATAAATGGCAAGGCACGATCCATAATCACATACATTGAATAGTTGAGATACGCACTTTCGGTAAAGTCGCGTAGTGGCATTTGTTCAATGCCTTCGTAATTAATTGTTGTCATTGTTTTTACTCTAAGGGGCTAAAACCGCGGATAAAATTTCAGGCTTTTTTTGACCGCGGTTTAGATAAATTCAGGAATATTATGCAAATATCGTCAACATTAAACGGTTAAATCCACTTGATTACCACGTTGTTGTAACCACTGTTTGCGATCTTCGGCACGTTTTTTGGCTAGCAACATATCCATCAACTCAAGGGTTTGGGTTTGCTCAAACTCATCGGGTTCGTAGGTTAATTGCACTAAGCGGCGTGTGTTAGGATCCATTGTGGTTTCGCGTAATTGCGATGGATTCATTTCGCCTAATCCTTTAAAACGTTGTACATTAGGCTTTCCTTTTTTGGTTGCCAAACGTTCTAAAATCGCTTCTTTCTCGCCTTCATCTAGGGCATAAAATACCTCTTTGCCAAGATCAATCCGATACAATGGCGGCATTGCCACATAAACGTGTCCTTGCTGAACTAAATGCGGGAAGTGGCGTAAAAATAAGGCACAGAGCAGAGTAGCGATATGCAAGCCATCGGAGTCCGCATCGGCAAGAATACAGACTTTTCCATAGCGTAATTGCGACAGGTTATCGCTATCAGGATCGATCCCCAACGCAACGGCAATATTATGTACTTCTTCTGAACCTAACACTTGATCCGATGAAACTTCCCAAGTATTTAGGATCTTACCGCGTAATGGCAAAATGGCTTGGTATTCCCGTTCACGTGCTTGTTTTGCCGAACCGCCAGCGGAATCCCCTTCCACTAGGAATAATTCTGTTTTTGCCATATCTTGTGAAGTGCAATCAGCTAATTTACCTGGTAATGCAGGGCCTGCGGTGAGCTTTTTACGCACCACTTTTTTGGCAGCACGCAAACGCCGTTGAGCAGAATTAATCGCCATTTCAGCTAATAGTTCAGCTTGGGAAATATTTTGATTCAGCCATAAGCTGAACGCATCTTTGACAACCCCACTGACAAACACTGCACTTTGACGTGATGAAAGACGTTCTTTGGTTTGCCCTGCAAATTGAGGATCTTGCATCTTTAGCGAGAGCACATAAGCACAACGATCCCAAATATCATCAGCACTTAGTTTCACGCCACGCGGTAGCAGATTGCGAAATTCACAAAATTCACGCATTGCATCAAGTAAACCTTGGCGTAAGCCATTAACGTGGGTGCCACCTTGCACGGTTGGAATTAAGTTTACATAGCTTTCAGCCAGTAATTCACCGCCTTCGGGCAACCATAATAACGCCCAGGTTACTTGTTCACTGCTCCCTGTAAAGTCGCCAACAAAGGCTTGTTCGGGTAGCGATGGTAAACCGTTGACACTTTCCATCAAATAATCGGAAAGCCCGTCTTGATAGAGCCAAGTTTCTTCACTGTTGTTAATTTTATCAATAAATTTGATTTCTAAACCTGAGCATAAAATGGCTTTGGCACGTAGTAAATGGCGCAAGCGAGTGACTGAGAATTTGTCGCTATCAAAATATTTCGGATTGGGTTTGAAATGAACGGTTGTGCCTGTCGTGCGTCTGCCACAGCTGCCAATCACTTCTAATTCTTGGACTTTTTCCCCATTTTCAAACGCAATATGATAGATTTGTCCATCACGTTTAATGGTAATGTCAACACGTTCTGACAAGGCATTTACAACAGAAATCCCTACCCCGTGTAATCCGCCTGAAAAGGTATAGTTTTTATTTGAAAATTTACCGCCTGCGTGCAGTTTACTTAAAATTAATTCTACCCCTGAGATTTTTTCTTGTGGGTGAATATCAACGGGCATTCCTCGCCCGTCGTCGATGACTTCAAGGGATTGGTCTTTATGTAAAATAACTTCAATTTTGGTGGCGTGACCCGCTAAGGCTTCATCAACACTGTTATCAATCACTTCTTGCCCCAAATGGTTTGGTCGAGCGGTGTCGGTGTACATTCCAGGGAGTAGTTGTACGGGTTGTAAATCTTTAAGAACGGTAATATCCGTTGCAGAGTAGTTATTTTGCATAGGCCATAAGATTAAAAATAAATTTAAGATAGCTCATTTTAGCAAAAATCTGTTTTTTATTGTAGAAAAATACCAAAATAGTGATCCACGGTTTTGTTTCTCTCTTAATAAAAAATCCTTCCAAATGGAAGGATTTGAGGTTTGATCTCGGCGATCTTTATACAAGGAAACAATTTATGTAGCGGTTTAACGGCGTTTTTTCTTTCCGCCTTGACGTGCTTTAAAACGCGGATTTTCTTTGCAAATGACATAAACTACACCGTGACGGCGAACGACTTTGCAATTCGGGTGACGTGTTTTGGCACTTTTTAATGAAGCTAAGACTTGCATTGGATCATCCTTTTAAGATTTTTGATTTAAACCAAATTTGCCATAACGATTAGCAAATTCACTTGCACGTCCTTCATTGCCAATTTGGCGCGTTTTACCCGTATAAAAAGGATGGGATGCGGAACTGGTATCACACATAAAAACAGGATATTCCTTACCATCTTCCCATTTCATTGTGTTTGTGGTGCGCGCACAAGAACGGATTAAAAATCCTTTTTTTGCATTGCTATCGTAAAATAGCACGGTACGATAATTATCGGGATGAATGCCTTTTTTCATAACTCGCCTTCTTTTTTATTGATGAAAAATAAGTAATGTGACGCATTATACATAGAGAAAAATAAAAAGCAAAACTTATTTTTCAAAAATAAATAAGGTTAAGCGTTCTATATCGATTGTTTAAAGGCTTCAAGAGGATTTAATACTCTAGGTGTGCGGAAATAATCACTATCGGTTTGCAGTGATAAGGGATACGTTCGCTTTTGTGCTACAAGTGCGGTAATGGAATATTGCGTTTTTGCTAAATGTTGTTGTGCTAATACCTCAAAATTTAGCAGTTGTAACCAATCAATGATTCGGCAGGTTAAATATTGCCGAAAGGCAAATTTAGGTTGACCTGTTTTGTGTAAATAACGTTTAAAAATCAAAGGACTAAATGGATTAAAAAGCGAAATAAAAAGATAGCCATCATCAGTAATAACGCAGTTAATTTCACGTAAAACTTGATGGGGATCGGCACAAAAATTTAAGCTATTTATCAAAAAACAAGCCCCAATTGATTGCTGTACAAAGGGCAATGCGGTTGGATTAGCTTGAAGAAGACTATAATTTGACTGAAAAACGGGCTGAAATTGATCCGCGGTAATGTCGGGCTGAAGTAGAATTTGATGGGGGAGAGGTAGATCAAACTGCAATTCTCCGCTTAACCCACCAATATACAAAATATGTTCATCTAAAATTTTTGTTAGCCAAGGCGAAAAATACGCACGAATTGCGTTACAATAGCGTAATCCTTGTGGCAGTTGTTGCCAACTTGTCGGTAAAGTCATTGGTTTGTCAGATTTTGCTTGCCAATTCATATTTCACCTTAACTTCATTACAAGGGGATATTTTATGCTTATTCCGATTCCTGCACTTAAGGATAACTATATTTGGTGTTATTCGCGAGAAAATTTGCCTGTAATTGTGATCGATCCCACAGAAAGCCAACCCGTTTTGGATTTTTTAACACAAAATCAACTTGAGGTTGAAGCCATTTTATTAACGCATAATCACGATGATCACGTTGGTGGTGTGGCAGAATTGAAAAAAGTTTATCCGAATGTGGCGGTTTATGGACCAAATGAAACAGCGGATAAAGGTGCAACTGTACTCGTGAACTCAGTCTTAATTCGCACTAAGAATTATCAAATGGAAGTCATAGAAACAGGTGGGCATACCGCAAATCATATTAGCTACTTAATTGATAATCATCTTTTTTGCGGCGATACGCTTTTTTGTGCGGGCTGTGGTCGGGTATTTACGGGCGATTACGCACAAATGTTTGCATCATTACAACGCCTTAATCAACTTCCTGATCAGGTTACTGTTTGCCCTGCACATGAATATACCCAAAGTAATCTTGCCTTTGTGGAATGGCTTATCGAGCAACAGCGTTTACCAACCTTAGATAAGCAGGCGGTGTTTAAACAGATTGAGATTGTTGCCCAACAGCGTGAGCAGCATAAACCCACTTTACCAACAACAATGGCATTAGAGCGTCAAATTAATCCGTTTTTACTGGCAAAAAGCCTTGATGAATTTACTTTGCTGAGAAAAATGAAGGATAATTTTTAAGGAAAACCGCGGTCTAAAATTTGATTGAATTTTTGACCGCGGTATTACGCATTATTCAGCGTAAATCGCATTATATAACTGGCTTTCAAATTGTACTAATGGCGCACGCTTGGTTTTATTTTCTAAATCGCCAGTAGAGTAACCATTAATAAATTGTACAAAAGCAATTTTCTCGCCACGTGCGTTAGTCATAAATCCTGCTAAATTGTAAACGCCCTTGAGTGAACCTGTCTTGGCAATCACGTTTTTAACTAACGGAGGGTTGATAAAACTGCCACGTCCACTAAGTGTGCCATCCACGCCCGCTATGGGAAAATCTTGCATTAAATGCAATTCATCATCGTGATGAGCTATGTAATCTAACGCTTGTAGCATCGTTTGGGCATCCATCAAATTGTGCCGTGATAGCCCTGATCCGTCAGCAATAATGCTATCGCCAAACTTGATACCTGCTTTTTGGGTGAGAATTTGACGCAATGCCTTTGAACCTAATTGGAAGGAAGCAGGGTGTTTGTACATCTGATAAGCAATAGTGCGAAATAAGGCATCTGCAATCTGATTATCTGATTTTTTTAACATTTTTTTCAGTAAGTCAGGCAAAGGCTTTGACAGATTTTGGGCTAATAGCTCGCCTGTTTGGGGCTGATGTGGAATTTGAATTTTGCCGTTAAATTGGATCCCTAATCGGTTTAATTGACGTTGAATAATTGACGCAGCGTAAGCATCGGTATCTTGCACCGCAAAACTTAGCCCGAAGGGTTTGCTTTGGCGTGATAAACATCCTTTAATTTGATAACGATTGTTATCTTGTACAACAACATCAAGTTGGCAATATCCAGCTTCAGCATTATCTACAATGCGGACTTGCCCAAAGACTTGCACGGGAAATAGTGATGGCACATTAATTTTTGCGTATTCACCAACGGGTTGATTGGCATCTAACTCTGCATAAAAACAGTTATTGTCTAAATTTACCGCAGCAGGTGGTGCATTAAAGCACATCGTCAAGTCATTCCAAATCCAACCAGAACCTCGGTCGTGACTTGAAAAGGTGGAGGTATCAACAATTAAATTCCCATTAATTTTTTGAATATTTTGTTGTTTTAATTGGGCAAATAATTGATAAAGTTGACCACTCGTTAATTCAGGATCGCCAGTAAATTTTACAATTAAATCACCATCTAATTGATTATTTTGCACTTTTCCATTCGTGAGCAAACTGGTTTCAAATTGGAAATTTTCTGGCAACACTAATTTTGCTGCCAATGCGGTAAACACTTTTTGTGTACTTGCGGGTAGCATAAAGGTTTGTGCGTTATGCTGCGTAATGACTTGTTGTGAATTGAGATTTTTTGCAATAAAGGTAAAACTTGCCCCTTGTGGTAAACTTGAACCATAGTGATCAATGTCAATTTGAGCATTTACGCTCGTGGCAATAAAAAAACTAAGAGCAATAAATGTTGGCTTAAAATGTAACATATTATGAATTTTGCACGGTTGTAGGTTGATATTTTTGTTAAAGCGAATAATAATAGTATGTCAATACAGTTTAGTAAATCATTATTTTGGCTGCGGCATCGCATATAACAGGCGTATGTTGCGGTTTTTGTTTTGCTTAAATAGAAGTAAAAGAGAGGATAATCAACAATGAAACAAATTCCGATGACCATTCGTGGTGCAGAGCAATTACGCGAAGAATTAGATTTTTTAAAAAATACGCGTCGTCCTGAAATTATTAAAGCGATTGCTGAAGCTCGTGAGCACGGCGATTTAAAAGAAAACGCAGAATATCACGCGGCACGTGAGCAACAAGGGTTCTGCGAAGGTCGAATTCAAGAAATTGAAGGTAAACTGGCAAATTGTCAGATTATTGATGTGACCAAAATGCCAAATAATGGCAAAGTAATCTTTGGTGCAACGGTACTCTTAATTAATACAAAAACCGATGAGGAAGTAGAATATCGCATTGTTGGCGATGATGAAGCCAATATAAAAGAAGGGTTGATTTCGGTTAATTCGCCGATTGCCCGCGGTTTAGTAGGAAAAGAAGTCGATGACAGTGTCACGATTGCAACGCCAGGTGGAAACGTAGAATTTGATATTTTAGAAGTAAATTATATTTAATTCGTTTAAGAAAAAATCAGCTTATTTAATCATAAAATAAGCTGATTTTTTTATATTATTTTTTTGGCAACTGAATTTGCGGTTCAGGATTGGCTCGATAAAGCACCACAATATGCCCAATCGTTTGGACCGCACTAGCGTGGCTTTCTCTTACTATCGCATCAATAATCAACTGCTTGGTTTCACGATCCGCCCCTGCAATTTTCACTTTAATTAATTCGTGGTGTGTGAGTGCGTTGTCAATTTCGGCAAGCACCCCTTCCGTCAAACCATTATTGCCGAGCATCACCACGGGATTTAAGTGATGTGCAAGCCCTTTTAAAAATTGTTTTTGTTTCGTTGTTAATGTCATTGACATAAAAGCTTATCCTAATTTCAGAAATGCACGGCGAAACAGAGATTAAATGCCGTGATGTGTTAAATAAATTTTTGTGATTTTACCTTGTCTTGTGTGATTTAGAAAGCGATTTATTGCAATGAGAATGTGAGGAATGTGGGAATGACGTAAAATTTCCTTAATACCGCGGTCAAAAAAACGCGAGAATTTTAGACCGCGGTAATTACGTTGATATTAATAAATTGTGCGAGCAATTTATGGATTAACTAAGCGAAAATTGTAGCAATCGCCATATTCATTTTTTAAGGTTTTGTCGTGTTTATTGAAAAAATAGCGATAACCGTCGCTATCTTCAAGCTGATAAATGCCTTTTTCGTCATCTTGGGCGACTAAAATCAGCGGAACGGTGCTTACGCCATTGCGTTGTTTAATGATGATGTGTAAATAAGGGGTTGTCATTGGTTTCCTTTTGAATGTGAATGTAATCTTATTTTAACTTTTTTCTACAAGTAATACAAAAATTGGTTAAAATTATGCTAAAATTAATGCCTATTTGATTGAAAAAACACCCAATTTGTAAAAAGAGAATATTTTGTGTGCAACTAACTTGAAAGCAGATAGGCACAACCCTATATTAAGCAAATTGCGGATAAATTTAGAGAATGTATGGGAAAAAAACGATCCGCGAGTTCATCGCGTTGGTTGAATGAACATTTTAAAGATCCATTTGTACAAAAAGCACATAAGCAAAAACTTCGTTCGCGTGCTTATTTTAAACTTGATGAAATTCAACAAACGGATCGCTTGTTTAAAACGGGAATGACGATTGTCGATCTTGGTGCTGCTCCAGGTGGTTGGTCGCAGTATGTGGTGAGCCAAATTGGTGATAAAGGGCGTGTTATCGCTTGCGATATTTTAGATATGGATTCGATTGTTGGCGTGGATTTTTTACAAGGGGATTTTCGAGATGAAAATGTGTTAAACGCCTTGTTGCAACGCATTGGCGAACGCAAAGTTGATGTGGTTATGTCGGATATGGCACCTAATTTTAGCGGTATGCCGTCAGTGGATATTCCACGTGCTATGTACTTAGTTGAATTAGCGTTGGATATGTGCAAACAAGTGTTAGCAAATAAAGGCAGCTTTGTGGTAAAAGTGTTTCAAGGCGAGGGTTTTGATGACTATTTACGCGAAATTCGCACCTTATTTAATGTGGTAAAAGTCAGAAAACCCGAAGCATCACGTGGGCGATCGCGTGAAGTGTATATTGTAGCAACGGGTTATAAGCAATAACATAACGAAATTTTGAGAGCTTTAATTTTCCTAAGTAATAGGATAAGCTAATAACGATTTATTTAACTAGAAATGGGGTAATGCCTTGAAAGATATGGTAAAAAATATAATCCTTTGGGTTGTGGTCGCAATTGTGATGATGATGGCTTATCAAGGATTTTCTGGAACGACAAACACTACGGATTACACCACCTTTATTGGTGATGTGGGAAATAATCAAGTTTCGCAAGTGAAATTTAATGATAGCGGTGAAATTAATGTGACGAAAACTGACGGTTCAAAATATACCGCTGTTTATCCGTATCCATTAAGAGATGACAAAGTTTTAGATGATTTAATTAACAAAAAAGTGAAAGTGGAAGGAACTTTGCCAGAAAGTCGCGGATTGTTTACGCAATTTATAATTTCTTTGGTACCAACGCTCTTGTTAATTGGGGTTTGGGTATTTTTTATGCGCCAGATGCAAGGTGGTGGCGGTAAAGCGATGAGCTTTGGCAAAAGCCGTGCAAGAATGCTGAATAAAGAGCAAATCAAAACAACCTTTGCGGATGTGGCTGGCTGTGATGAAGCAAAAGAAGAAGTCGGTGAGATTGTTGATTTTTTACGTGATCCAGGTAAATTCCAAAAATTAGGCGGTAAAATTCCAAAAGGCGTGTTAATGGTGGGACCTCCAGGAACGGGTAAAACCTTATTAGCTAAAGCGATTGCTGGCGAAGCGAAAGTGCCATTTTTTACCATTTCAGGTTCTGATTTCGTGGAAATGTTCGTTGGGGTTGGTGCGTCACGTGTTCGTGATATGTTTGAGCAAGCTAAAAAGAATGCACCTTGCTTGATTTTTATTGATGAAATTGATGCGGTGGGTCGTCAACGTGGTGCAGGTTTAGGCGGTGGACACGATGAACGTGAACAAACGCTTAACCAAATGTTAGTTGAAATGGACGGTTTTGAAGGAAAAGAAGGGGTGATCGTTATTGCTGCGACAAACCGCCCTGATGTTTTAGATCCTGCTTTAACACGTCCAGGGCGTTTTGACCGTCAAGTTGTGGTTGGATTGCCTGATGTATTAGGTCGTGAGCAGATCATTAAAGTGCATATGCGTAAAGTGCCTGTTGCAAAAGAAGTTGATCCAATGGTCTTAGCTCGTGGTACACCTGGCTATTCCGGGGCAGATTTAGCGAATTTAGTTAATGAAGCCGCATTATTTGCAGCACGTAGTAATAAACACGTTGTGACGATGCTTGATTTTGAAAAAGCCAAAGACAAAATCAATATGGGGCCTGAACGTCGCACAATGATTATGACGGAAAAGCAGAAAGAATCAACTGCGTATCACGAAGCTGCACACGCCATTGTGGGCTACTTAGTGCCTGAGCATGATCCTGTGCATAAAGTCACCATTATTCCGCGTGGACGTGCGTTAGGGGTAACTTTCTTTTTACCTGAAGGTGATCAAGTAAGTATCAGCCAAAAACAATTAGAAAGTAAATTATCTACGCTATATGCAGGGCGTTTAGCTGAAGATTTGATTTATGGCGAAGAGAATATTTCTACTGGTGCATCAAATGATATTAAAGTCGCAACTAATATTGCACGCAATATGGTCACTCAATGGGGTTTCTCTGATAAATTAGGTCCGATTTTATATTCTGAAGATGAAGGCGAAGTGTTCCTTGGTCGTTCAATGGCGAAAGCGAAACATATGTCAGACAATACCGCGGATCTTATTGATGAAGAAGTTCGCAAAATTGTTACACGCAATTATGATCGTGCACGTCAATTATTAATTGAAAATATGGATATTTTACACGCAATGAAAGATGCGTTGATGAAATATGAAACCATTGAAGAATTACAAATTGAACAATTAATGAAACGTCAGCCTGTGACGCCACCTGAAGGTTGGGAAGAGCTTAAAACAAAAGCAAAAACTGAGCCGAAAGCCAAAGCGAAACAGATGAATGAAAATGTGGAAGAAGATAATCAAAAATCAGACAAAACCGCGGACAAAAATCGCGATGATTTTAATGATGAAAATAAATCCTAATTTTACTGAATAAATAAAAGCCTTTTGCACAAATTATGCAAAAGGCTTTTTTGTTTAATTCAATATTCCGCTATAATAGCTAAAATTTCTTGTGAAAATTAACCTGATGAAACTTTACGCAAACAATAAAACCCTTGATTTATCTTGTCCACAAATTATGGGCATTTTAAATGTAACGCCTGATTCTTTTTCGGATAGTGGCAAATTTTTGCAGTCGGATAAGGCATTAATTCAAGTTGAAAAAATGCTACAAGAAGGGGCGAGCATCATTGATATAGGTGGCGAATCAACACGCCCGATGGCAGATGAAGTAACGGTGCAGCAAGAGTTGGATCGGGTTGTGCCGATTGTTGAAATGATCCACCAACGTTTTGACTGCTGGATTTCGGTGGATACGTCTAAACCTGAAATTATGCGTGAAAGTGCAAAAGTGGGGATGGATATTATTAACGATATTCGTGCCTTGCAGTTACCTAATGCACTTGAAACGGCGGCAACATTAAATTTGCCCGTGTGCTTAATGCATATGCAGGGTGAGCCACGCACAATGCAAAGTGCGCCGCATTATGATAATCTATTACAAGAAGTGATGGATTTTTTATTACAACGTAGCAATACTTGCTTACAAGCAGGAATTGCCCCTCACAATATTATTTGGGATTTAGGTTTTGGTTTTGGTAAAACCTTAGAACACAATTTTAAATTGTTGCAACAACAAGCATTATTTTCTGCACAAGGTTACCCTATTTTAACAGGGGTATCACGAAAATCGATGATCGGACTGACATTAGATAAGCCCGTTGATCAACGTGCGGTCGGCAGTGCCGCCGCGGCTTTACTTGCGGTGCAAAATGGTGCAAGTATTGTAAGAGTTCACGATGTTGGCGTTACCGCTGATGTATTAAAAATTTGGCAAGCAATGATAACGGCTTAGCATAGACATTTAGGAAGGAAATTATGGCAGAACGAAAATATTTTGGAACAGATGGCGTCCGCGGTAAAGTGGGGACTTTCCCTATTACACCTGAATTTGCCCTGAAATTAGGTTGGGCAGCGGGGAAAATTTTAGCTAGCCAAGGATCGCGGCAAGTTTTAATCGGTAAAGATACACGCATTTCGGGCTATATGTTGGAATCCGCACTTGAAGCAGGACTCGCGGCAGCTGGCTTATCTGCGGCATTTATTGGTCCAATGCCAACCCCTGCAGTTGCCTATTTAACTCGCACATTTCGTGCAGAAGCAGGAATTGTGATTTCTGCTTCGCACAACCCTTATTATGATAACGGGATTAAATTCTTTTCCGCACAAGGTACGAAATTGCCAGATGATGTAGAAGAAGCTATTGAAGCAATGCTTGAACAGCCAATGGACTGTGTTGAGTCTGCTGAACTTGGGCGAGCGAGCCGAATTAGCGATGCAGCAGGGCGTTATATTGAATTTTGTAAAAGCACTTTCCCGACAGAATTAAGTCTTGAAGGTTATAAAATTGTGGTAGATTGTGCCAATGGTGCGACTTATCACATAGCTCCGAATGTAATGCGTGAGCTTGGGGCGGAAGTAATTGAAATTGGTACCGAACCGAACGGGTTAAACATTAATGAACAATGTGGTGCAACGGATATTAAAGCCTTGCAAGCCACAGTGTTAGCACATAAAGCTGATGTCGGCTTGGCTTATGATGGTGACGGTGATCGCATTATGATGGTTGATCATTTAGGTAATAAAGTTGATGGTGATCAAATTTTATTTATTATTGCCCGTGAAGCGTTACGTTCAGGCAAGCTTCAAGGTGGAGTTGTAGGCACCTTAATGAGTAATATGAGTTTAGAGATTGCTTTAAAACAACTTGGCATTCCATTTTTACGTGCAAATGTCGGTGATCGCTATGTGCTTGAAAAAATGCAAGAAAATAACTGGAAATTTGGTGGTGAGAATTCAGGTCATATCATCATTGCAGATAAAAACACCACTGGCGATGGCATTATCGCATCTCTTGCCGTGCTAACGGCAATGGTGCAACATAAACTCAGCTTAAATGAGTTGACCAGTGCAGTGAAACTGTTTCCACAAGTGTTAATTAATGTTCGTTTTGCTGGCGGAGAAAATCCGCTTGAACGTGCGGATGTGAAAGCAATAAGCCAAGCCGTTGAGCAACGTCTTGCAGGCAAAGGGCGTATTTTATTGCGTAAATCAGGCACCGAACCACTTATCCGAGTAATGGTGGAGTGCGAAGATGCACAATTAGCACAGCAATGTGCGGAAGAAATAGCTGAAGCGGTTAAAGCTTAATAAATAGTAGAGTAAAAAGCCGTTTATCGCTTTTTATAATATACCTATCGCGTATTTACCGCGGTCAAAATTTTAACCATTTTTTTGACCGCGGTTTTTGTTTTTTAGCTCAGAATTTGCCTAGGATTGCCGAAAATATCAGCATTCACTGCTAAAAAATTTGCAAAGGTGGGAGCTTTATTGCATAATGCGAACCCTTAGTCGTTGACTAATCCAATGGGAACATTTTCGGTTTCTCGCAACATTGTCTAGTTTACTCGGTCAGGTTCGGAAGAAAGCAGCCAAAGTTAGAATTTATGTGTGCCGAGAAGGTGCTGGGAATGTTCCCGCCTTATTTCTATTCAAGATTATTTCAGCTTTTCCAATTTTTCTAATAATTCATCGTCTGGAAAGGCTTGGATTTTTTTCATACGATAAATTAAGCCAATCGCTGCGGTGGTTAAGCTCACCACAAAGCCAATCCAAAATCCTTTTGCCCCAAGATGTGGCACGATAAAATCGGTTAGTGACAAGATATAACCGATGCTCATTCCAATTAACCAATAGCAGAAAATGGTAACGTATAAAATGGCTTTGGTATCTTTGTATCCCCGTAATACGCCACTGACAATAGCTTGCAGTGAGTCAGGGAATTGGTAAAGTGCAGCAATAAGCAATAATGAGCTTGCCATTGTTGCCACATTGTGATCTTCAACAAATATAAATGGAATAACAGTATGCAATGCAATGGTGAGAGTGGCGGTGATCGCGGTTAAAATCAGACCTAAAGCGATCACGACATACGCAGTTTGTTTCGCTTGAATTGGCGATTTTTCGCCAAGACGTTGCCCAACGAGAATAGTTGCCGCCATCCCTAAAGACATTGGCAACATAAAGATAAAGGAACTGGTATTGAGTGCAATTTGATGACTCGCTACCATTTGCGTGCCCAATGGCGAGAGAAACAGAGATGTCAGTGAGAAAAGGGCGACTTCACAGAAAATAGCTATGGCGATAGGGTAACCTAATTTTAACAGTTTGATTATGGTCGCTTTGTTGGGTTTCTCTAAAATCTGTTCAAACACCTTTAAATCCCGTTGATTACGAGCTGATTTACTATACCCGATCATTAAAAAACACATTATCCAGTTAGCCGTTGCGGTAGCGATACCACAACCGACCGCACCAAAAGCAGGGAAACCCAGTTTGCCGTAGATAAAAATATAGTTTAGGGGAATATTGATGAATAAACCCAATAAGGTAATCATCATTGCGGGTTTTGTTTGTGCGATACCATCATTTAAGCAACGGAAGTTAATCATTAGCAAATACGCAGGCAATCCGAAGAGCATTGCGTGTAAATAGCCAATAGTAATTTCCGCGAGCTTAGCATCCATTCCCATATGTTGAATGATGATTTCACTATGGTAGATCAGGAAACCAAGGGGAATGCAACTGAACAGTGCAATCCAAATCCCTTGTCTGACTTGATGTGCAATTTGATTGCGTTTCCCCGAACCGTTTAAATAAGAAATGGTTGGCGGAAGTGCTAATAAGAGTCCTTGCCCTAACAGAACAAGTGGAAGCCAAATAGACGCACCCACGGAAATGGCAGCCATATCGGTTGCACTGACTCGCCCTGCCATAATGGTATCGGATAACCCCATAAAACTTTGGGCAATTTGCGATAATAAAATCGGCAATGCAAGGCGGATTAATTTATTGGCGATGGTTTTGTATTGGCTAAAGTTATGCATAAAACGTATAATAGGTTAAATTTCTTAAGTAAGGATAAATTATGTTTACAGGTATTGTGCAAGGCACAGCACTGCTTCACGCGGTGGTTAAAAAGACGAATTTTAAAACACACACTCTTAAAATGCCAATAGAAATGTTAACTGATTTACAAATTGGTGCATCAGTTGCACATAATGGCGTGTGTTTAACGGTAACGGCGATTGAAAATGATCTAGTTAGCTTTGATTTAATGCAAGAAACCTTACGTTTAACGAACCTGGGTTCATTAAAAGTAGGGGATAAGGTTAATATTGAGCGTGCAATGCGAATGGGGTCAGAAATTGGTGGGCATATTTTGTCTGGACACGTTTATTGCACTGCAAAACTGATTGAACGTTATCCGTCAGAAAATAATTTGCAACTTTGGTTTCAATTACCCGATCCGTCTGTAATGAAATACATTCTTACCAAAGGGTTTATCGCAGTGGATGGTATCAGTTTAACCATTGGCGAAGTGCGTGAGCAAGCCTTCTGCGTGAATTTAATTCCTGAAACCTTAATGCGTACGCTTATTGGGGAACGTGAATTAGGCGATGAAGTGAATATTGAAATTGATCCCCAAACGCAAGCGATTGTGGATACTGTCGAGCGTTATTTAGCGGTGCGTTCATAATGAAAAAAATAATGCTATTTTTGACCGCGGTTTTGGCGTTATTCAGTGCCAATAGCCAAGCGCATCCCCACGCCTTTATTGATATGAAAACCAAAGTTATTGTAAAAGATAATCAATTATCGGGGTTTGCCGTAGAGTGGTTGCTTGATGAAATCAGTTCGTCTGAAGTGTTGTATGATTTAAAATTGGCGAAAAATGACAGCAAAGCGGTGCAGACATTGGCAGATGAAATGATCAAAAATGTGGTAAGCGAACATTATTTTAGCTATTTGTATGATGCGAAAGGTAACCGCGTAAAATATAGTGCGAAGCCCCACCACTACGGACTAAAAGCACAGGGGCAGCAAATTTTGTATTATTTTGAGTTTAATTTAACCGATCTGCATCCTTTAACAAATACACAATATCAGCTTGAAATTTACGACCCAACTTACTACGTTTCAATGTTTTACCCCAATGCGAGTGCGGTAGATTTTTCCCAATTACCCGCACAGTGCAAGGGCGAAATGGTTGATCCACAAGTGGATGAAAAAACGAAGAAATATGCACAATCGTTAGATAAAACGCAGCGTGATGAAGACTATTCTCTTGGTGCGCAATTTGCACAAAAAGTGCGAATTATGTGCCAATAATACATTATGCAATAAAAAACCGCGGACATTTTTGACCGCAGTTTTTGTTTATTGAATTAGACTGTGATAGTCGCCTTGTTTTAACAATTTGGCATCATCAATAATGCAAATTTGATCAAATTGTTCAATCGCAGTAAGACGGTGGGTAACCATAATCAAGGTTTTATTCGTACAATGTTGCAAAATGAGTTGCAGAATTTGGCGTTCAGTTTCACGGTCAAGCCCTTCCGTTGGTTCATCGAGCAATAAAATAGGAGCGTTGTTGAGTAACACACGAGCTAAACCTAAACGACGTTGTTCACCGCCTGAAAGTGGACGACCACCATCGCCAAGCCATAAATCTAATCCTTTTTCTTGTTCAAGCAGATTTTGTAGCCCCACTTGATGTAGCACATTTATCATTGTTTCATCGCTGAGTTTATATGAACTTGCCAGTTGTAAATTCTCACGTAAGCTGTCGCTGAAGGTATGTACACGTTGTGTTAGCATACAGAGTTGCTCACGCAGAGCAGTTTCTGTGTAGGCGCTAATGGGTTGATTCGCCAGTAAAATTTCGCCATTATTCGGATCATAATTGCGAACCAGTAGTTGCAATAATGTTGATTTTCCACTTCCTGTTTTGCCCAGTATCGCAGTTTTTTGTCCTTGCTTAATTTGCAGACTAAACTCTTGCAATGCAAGCTGTTGACGTTCGGGATAACTAAAATTGACTTTTTTCAATTCAATAAGGTAGTCGCTTGGTGCAAATTGTTGCAACATGCCATTAAATTGTACTAACGGGGGCTGATTAATGATTTCGCTTACTCGTTCCGCCGACGCAATAACTTGTCCGATGTGTAAAAAGGCTGCACCGATTGGCATCAAAATTTCAAAACTAGCGAGTGCAGCAAATGCAAACAAACCAATTAACGCACTTGGATAATCGTTTATGTTGAAATCAGCTTGTGCCGCAATCCAGAGCGAAATCACTAAAATTAACCCATTGGCAAACAATAAAACCGCGGTCGATAATCCTGCCAAATTGGTTTCACGTTGTTGCAAATGTTGCCATTGTTGTTCGGTTTGATTTAAACCCTGTTGCATTTTGTCTTGTGCATTGAACAATAATAGCTCGGCTTGTGCTTGGATAAATTCAATAAATTGGGTGCGATATTGCGCACGGGATAACGTCAGTTTTGCGCCGAATTTGTTGCCTAAACGGTAAAATAGGGTCGGAATAATCAATAATAAGCAGAGTAACGTTGTCCCGACAAACAATGCGAGCGGTGTATAAAACAAGCTTAAACCGATAGTGATAAATAAAATCACTACAATTGCACTGATAAATGGGGCAATTAATCGCAGATATAAACTGTCAAGGGTATCGACATCGGCAACTAAACGATTTAATAAGTCGCTATTGCGATAACGGTTAAGAACCGCGGGGCTTAATGGAATAATTTTGCTAAATACTTGTACGCGTAATTTGGCTAATACGCGGAATGTCGCATCGTGGGTAACCACTTTTTCAAAATAGCGCGCAACGGTTCGTCCAATGGCTAAACCGCGGACACTGGATGAAGGGTAAAAGAAATTAAATAGCGTACCTAGTCCTGCTAAGGCAGTCGCTGCTAAAAACCATCCCGATAGGGTTAATAGCCCTATGCTTGCGGCAAGCCCCGTGATCATTAAAATTATGCCTAAAATTAGCGTAAAACGAGCGGGTTTAAAAAAACGTAAAAAAGGAATTAAAGCACGCATTATTGAATATCCTGTTTTCGTTGAGCCAACAATTCTGCAAAAAAGCCTTGGTATTGTAATTGATGAAATGTGCCTTGTTGCACGATTTGCCCTTGTTGCATCACTAAAATCTGATCGTAATCAATCAAATCTTCAACCCGATGGGTAATCATTAAGGTTGTTTGACCTTGGCTAATTTGTTGTAATGCGGTTAAAACTTGTTGTTCCGATTGTGCATCTAAACTAGCAGACGGTTCGTCTAATAAAAGTAATTGCCCTTTACGTAATAATGCTCTCGCAATGGCAAGGCGTTGTGCCTGTCCAACTGACACCCCAAGTCCGCCGTCTTTAATTTGGCTTGCTAAGCCTAAGCGATCGGTAAATTTTTTTGCGTTAGCTTGTGCAAGGGCTTGATTAATTTCATTTTCATCGGCTTGAATATCACCAAGCAATAAATTTTTTTTGATTGAACCTGCTAATAACAATGGATTTTGCCCCACCCACGCAATCTGTTGTCGCCATTGTGTGAGATCCAGTTGATTTAATTCAATCTCATCAATGGTTAAACTGCCTTCATAAGGTAAAAAGCCAAGTAACACATTCATTAAGGAGGTTTTGCCTGCTCCGCTTTGCCCGACTAAGGCAGTGTGGCTTTGGGCAGGAATGGTAAAATTCAAAGCCTTGGTTAAGGGCTGCCCTTGTGGCGAAAGCACGACTAAATTTTTGGCTGTAATTTTGACCGCGGTTTTGTTCGTCAAAGATAGAGTTGATTGCGGATGATTGAGTAATTCAGGTTGCGTAAGAAAGCTTTCAATTGCATCGGCTGCACCAATGGCTGCCGCACGATCGTGATAATAGGTGCCGAGATCACGCAAGGGCTGATAAAATTCAGGTGCCAAAATTAAACAGAAAAAACCAATAAATAAGCTAATTGGTGTGCCGTAATCGCCAAAGGTAATTTGCCCTAAATAGCTAAATCCGAAATAAACCGCCATTAATGCAATGGAAATTGACGTAAAAAATTCCAATACCGCGGAAGATAAAAACGCCATTTTTAGCACATCCATTGTGGTTTTGCGGAAAGCTTCAGTGGTTTTACCGATATGTTGAATTTGTTGTTGCGCACGATTAAATAAACGTAAGGTTTCTAAACCGCGTAGGCGATCTAAAAATTGCCCACTTAAGCGTGCGAGAGTATCCATATTGCGTTGACTGCTGTCTGCCGCAGCCATTCCCACTAAAATCATAAAAATAGGCACTAAAGGAGCGGTGCCCATTAAAATTAAGCCTGCCGCCCAATTTAACGGAAAAACGGCAATCAGAATGACGACTGGTACAATCACCGATAATATTTGTTGCGGTAAATAACGAGCATAAAAATTATGCAAATTTTCTACTTGCTCAAGCATAATGCTAGCCCAACTGCCCGCGGGTTTATTATTGATTGTTGCAGGACCGACGGCGTGAATTTTAGTTAAGATTTGTTGACGAATTTGATTGCGTAACAATTTTCCACATTGAAAACCAATTTTTTCGCGTAAAAATAAAATCAATGCACGCAAGGCAAAGCCAATAATAAGCCCGATAAAATAAGGGATTAATGTTGTACGATTGGTGTGGTGCATAATGAGTTGATCCAATATTGTGGCGAGCAACCACGTTTGCATCACTAAAATGAGCGAGGAAATTCCCGCTAAAAGAATATTGATTGATAATAGCTTTTTTATCGGTTTTTGTTGTGTTCGTAACCACTTAAATAACTGTTTTTGTCGGGCTTTATCCATTGAGTTTTGTGTATCCCTATTAATTTTGTTACAAAATTCAGATTTGTATTGCGATGTTTATGATAACAAAAAAGCGCGACAGATTTAAGACTGTTCGCGCGTTTAGTCTATTATTTCATTCGTTTATTGCTGTAAGTCAAGAAAACGTTCTGCATCCAGTGCAGCCATACAACCTGTGCCAGCCGAGGTAATAGCTTGGCGGTAATTGTGATCCATTACATCGCCTGCGGCAAACACACCTTCAACGGAAGTTGCAGTAGCATTGCCTTCTAACCCTGATTTTACCACAATGTAACCATTATTTAGTTCAAGTTGCCCTTGGAAAATGTCGGTATTCGGTGCGTGACCAATCGCCACAAATAATCCATCAACTTTTAATTCTTCGGTGGCATTAGATTGTGTATCTTGCAAACGTAACCCTGTCACACCCATTTCATCGCCCAACACTTCATCAAGAGTGCGATGGGTATGCAAGACGATTTTGCCTTCTTCAACTTTTTTGTATAAGCGATCAATCAGAATTTTTTCCGCACGGAAAATGTCACGGCGATGAATTAAATGCACTTCACTGGCAATATTGGCAAGGTAAAGGGCTTCCTCAACCGCAGTATTGCCCCCGCCGATCACCGCCACAGGTTTATTGCGATAGAAAAAACCGTCACAAGTTGCACAAGCCGATACGCCACGGCCTTTAAATTTTTCTTCTGAAGGTAGACCTAAATAACGTGCAGATGCCCCTGTTGCGATGATTAAGGCATCACAACTAAAGGTTTGGCTATCGCCATATAGTTTGAATGGGCGAGATGACAAATCCACACGATGAATATGATCAAAGACAATTTCAGTATCAAATTTTTCTGCGTGTTGTAACATTCGTTGCATTAATTCAGGGCCTGTGGTGTCGTTGAAATCACCTGGCCAGTTTTCAATTTCACTGGTCGTTGTTAATTGACCACCTTGTTGCATTCCTGTTACTAAAACGGGTTTTAAATTTGCACGAGCGGCATAAATTGCCGCAGTGTAACCTGCAGGACCACTGCCTAAAATAAGCAGTTGGCTATGTTTAATTGTTGACATAAAAATCCTTTAATAAGAAAAGTTAATTGATTATATGCTTAATAAAGTAAAGAATAAAGCAAACGGCGATATTTATTGGTAACAGGATCGTTGTTGCCAATCGCAGATAAAATAGATAAATATTGTTGTTTCACTTCGCCATTTTGAGCGTTTAAATCTTGTTTTAAAATGCGGAATAAAAGCTCAAGACTTTCTTCATTGCGGTTTGCTTGATGAAGTTGCAAGGCGAGTTTTAGTGCAATTTCCACACTTGGATTACGTGCATAATCTGCTTGTAATTGTTGAATTTCGGGTGTGTCCGCCGCTTTAATTAACAGTTCAATTTGTGCTTGTAATCCAGTCCAACGGCTATCGCGATCTTGCAATGGAATTTTATCGAGAATGGCTTGTGCTAACTCAATTTTCCCTAATTCAATATAGGTTTCAGCGTAAAGCAATGCGATATCGCTATTTCTATGATCGGATAATTCCCACGCTTCTTTTAATAGGGGCAAGGCAGCGTCATAATTTTGTGCTTCCAAAAATTCCAATGCTAAATTGAATTTGATTTCCTCTTCTTTAGGCAAAATTAAGCTAAGACGTTGTTTTAAGGTTTCTTCATCTAATGGGCCTTGAAACGCATCTAAGGCTTGTGCATCTTTAAATAAATAGGTTGTTGGCAACGCACGAATTTGAAATTGTATTGCAATCCCTTGTTCTACTTCGCAGTTAATTTTACCCAGTAAAAATTGCCCTTGATATTGCTGTGCATAGCGTTCAAGTAATTGGCTAAAATTAAGTGAGTCAGTTTGGCTTGGTGCATAAAAAACTAAAACGAGTGGGTATTGTTGCGATAACTGCAATATTTCGGTGATATTCTGTTCATTAATGTCAATAACAGTGGGTTGCATTGTCGATCCTTGTAAATATTGATGAATAGATTGCTATAAAATAAGGTTTTTTTCACTGATTTCAAGCAAAAATTCAAGCTAATTTTTGACCGCGGTTTTGGTAATGGAAGGCAAAAATGTCGCTAGCAAAATGTGCATTTATTCGGATTTTGAGAAAAAAGAGTTGACCGCGATACTGTTCATCACGCAATATACGCGCAATTTGATCTAACGTTAGAATATTTGAGAATAAAATGAGCAAATCCTTAGTTATTGTGGAATCACCAGCGAAAGCGAAGACAATTAATAAATATTTGGGCAGTGATTATATTGTGAAATCAAGTGTTGGGCATATCCGTGATTTACCCACCGCGGGCAGTTCAACAGGCGAAAAAGCAAAGCCCGTGTCAACCAAAGGACTGAGTGCTGAACAAAAAGCAAAATTAAAAGCAGAGAAAGATCGCAATGCGTTAGTGAAACGAATGGGGATCGATCCTTATCACGATTGGAAAGCTAATTATCAAATTTTACCTGGTAAAGAAAAAGTGGTTGCCGAGTTAAAATCCCTAGCTAAAAAAGCCGATCATATTTATCTTGCCACCGACTTGGATAGAGAAGGAGAAGCGATTGCGTGGCATTTACGTGAAGTGATTGGCGGAGAGGATTCACGTTTTAGTCGGGTGGTGTTTAATGAAATTACCAAAAATGCGATTAAACAAGCCTTTGAAAAGCCTGAACAATTAAATCTTGATCGCGTTAATGCACAACAAACACGCCGTTTTTTAGATCGTGTCGTTGGTTTTATGGTGTCGCCGTTATTATGGAAAAAAGTGGCACGTGGATTATCCGCGGGCCGTGTGCAATCTGTGGCAGTGAAATTGATTGTTGAACGTGAACGCGAAATTAAAGCTTTTCAACCTGAAGAATTTTGGGATATTAGCGTTCTGACGGAAACCGAGAAAAAAGCGGCACTTAAATTAGAGGTTACGCATTTCCAAGGCAAAAAATTTGAGCCTAAAAATGCACAACAAGCTCAAACTGCCGTGGGGCAATTAGAGCGTGCGGATTATGTGATTTCTGATTTAGAAACTAAGCCGACAAGTTCAAAACCGCGTGCACCTTTTATTACGTCAACCTTGCAACAAACCGCCAGCACGCGATTAGGTTTTAGTGTGAAGAAAACAATGATGATGGCACAACGCTTATATGAATCAGGTTATATCACCTATATGCGTACCGATTCTACCAATTTAAGCCAAGATGCCTTGCAAATGGCACGTAGTTATATTGAAAAACAATTTGGCACAACTTATTTGCCGGCAAAACCGAATTTTTATTCAAGTAAAGAGAATGCACAAGAAGCACACGAAGCGATACGCCCGTCTGATGTAAATGTATTAATGGGTAATTTGGTGGGAATGGAAAAAGATGCTGAGCGGTTATATGACCTAATTTGGCGTCAGTTTGTGGCTTGTCAAATGCCCAATGCACAATATGATAGTACCACATTAACGGTAACCGCGGGCGAATATGAATTAAAAGCGAAGGGGCGAATTTTGCGTTTTGATGGTTGGACAAAAGTGCTTCCATCAATGAGTAAATCGCCAGAAGATCAAGAATTGCCAGCAGTGGTCTTACATAATGCCCTTAAGTTGAAAGAGATTCAACCACAGCAACATTTTACCAAACCGCCTGCACGCTTTACCGAAGCCGCATTGGTTAAAGAGCTAGAAAAACGAGGGATTGGTCGGCCTTCTACCTATGCATCCATTATCTCAACGATTCAAGAGCGTGGTTATGTGCATAGCGAGAACCGCCGTTTTTATGCAGAAAAAATGGGCGAGATTGTTACTGATCGTTTAAATCAGTCTTTCGCCAATTTGATGAACTATGATTTTACAGCCAATATGGAAGACGTGTTAGACCAAATCGCCAATGGCAGTAAAAATTGGAAAGCAGAATTAAATCAGTTCTTTAAAGATTTTTCGCAACAGCTTAGTACCGCAGAATTAGATGAACTAGAAGGAGGAATGAAGCCGAATAGTTTAGTGCTAACGGATATTGACTGCCCAACTTGTGCTCGAAAAATGGCAATCCGCACCGCCAGTACGGGCGTATTTTTAGGTTGTTCAGGTTATGCGTTACCGCCTAAAGAGCGTTGCAAAACGACGATTAATTTAATTCCCGAAGCGGAATTATTAAATGTACTGGATGCAGAAAGTGAAACCAAAGCTTTAATGGATCGCAAACGTTGTCCGCATTGTGGCACGGCAATGGATAGCTATATTATTGATCCTGAAAGAAAATTACATATTTGTGGTAATAATCCAAATTGTGATGGCTATATTGTTGAACAAGGTTCATTTAAAATTAAAGGTTATGATGGACCTGTTGTTGAATGCGATAAATGTGGTGCAGATATGCATCTTAAATTAGGACGCTTTGGCAAATATATGGCTTGCACCCAATGCGATAATACTCGCAAGGTATTGAAAAATGGCGAAGTGGCTCCGCCAAAAGAAGATCCTGTGCATTTTCCTGAATTGAAATGCGAAAAATCCGATGCCTATTTCGTATTACGTGATGGGGCGAGCGGTGTATTTATGTCGGCACATAATTTCCCTAAATCACGTGAAACACGTGCACCGAAGGTGGTTGAATTGGCAAAATATCGTGAACGCTTACCAGAAAAATTGCGTTATTTAGCTGATGCCCCAACGCAAGATCCTGACGGTAATGACGCAATTATTCGTTTTAGTCGCAAAGAAAAACGCCAGTATGTGACTTCTGAAAAAGAGGGCAAGGCAACCAAATGGATAGTTGATTACCTTGATGGCAAATGGGTTGAACGGAAAAAATAAGGAAAAACCGCGGTCAAAAAAACGTTTGAATTTTTGACCGCGGTTTTATTTTGACTTAAATTTATTGCGATTTTTGAAATGCCTTCGTAATAATATCTACCACCACTCTCACTTTTTTAGGTAAAATCCGTTGCGTTGTAACGAGAAATAGCGGTGAATTAACCACTTTCCAATCAGGAAATAAATGTATTGCTTCGCCTGATGCCAATTCTTGTTGCATTTCCACTTCAACACGAAAGCCAAAACCTAAATTTTGTAATACTAATTGCCGTGCAACTAAGGAATCATCGCATTTCAAATGGCGTTTTGCGGTGAAAATATAATCGCCTTGACTGGCGTGATGGAAACAAAAGCTCGGCAAATTAGGATAATCTCCAATCAATATACAATTTTCTAATTCACTTGGGTGTTGCGGTAGAAAATGAAAAAAATCTTTACCTACAACAGGAATAAGCGGAGTTTCAAGTAACTGCCGTACAATAAATTGTTGATCTTTGAGTGCGTTTGTTCCTGAGCGGATTGCGAGATCAATTTTCTCAACAGCAAGATCAATATACTCATCTTGAATAAGCAAATCTAAATTGAGTTCTGGATATTGTTTCTGAATTTGAGCTAATGCGGAGATGAAAGGCGGTGTATTGACTAAACTGGAAAAGAGCGCAATTCGTACTGTGCCACGAACATCATCACGCAAGTTTTCTAATGCAAATTCTGCTTGTAAGGCACCGTCTAACATTTTGACACAACCTTGCCAAAACAACTCACCCGCTTCGGTTAAGGCTAACCGTCTTGTTGTGCGATTTAACAGTCTGATTTGGTAGTGTTTTTCTAATTTGGTTATGGCTTGGCTCACTGCAGAAACCACAATATTCAGTTCATCGGCTGCTTTTTGCATAGAACCCACTTCAATAACTTTAGCAAAAATTGCCATTGCTCTTAAATCTTGCATATTGTTCACTTTAATTAAAGAATGTTTTCATAATTATAGTCTTTTTCTAAATAAAAATCTTGTTAAACTAGCCTCATTAAATCATTGAGCTATTTAAGGAGTAACAATAATGAAAACTCAATTAACTTTCCAAAGTGGTGTATTTCAACTTTCTGCCATTTTATTTCGTCCAGATCATTTTAACCCTGTGCCAGCGATTGTCATTTCTAATCCTGGTGGTGCGGTAAAAGAACAAGCAAGTTCACTCTATGCTGAACGCTTAGCCGCGAAAGGATTTGCTGTGTTAGTTTTTGACAATGCTTATCAAGGCGAAAGCACGGGTGAACCACGAGGTTTAGAAGATCCCTTTCAACGTGCAGAAGATATCAGAAATGCGGTTTCTTATTTAACAAGCAGACCTGATATTGACAGTCAACGAATTGGTGTAATGGGCATTTGTGCATCAGGCGGCTATGTGATGTACACAGCACAAACAGATTTGCGCATTAAAGCTGTTGCAACAATTAGTGCAACTGAGCTTGCTGGATTGCTTTTCCCAACAGATGAAATGCGTCAAAGTTTGCTACAACGAGTAGGCGAACAACGTAATGCTGCTGCAAAAGGTTTAGGCGAGTTTTTACAAAACTATGTGCCTGCAGATCGTACCACTGCAGAGAGTTTTCCTGAACGCAGTCTATTTCGTGAGGCTTATGAATACTATCGTACCCCACGTGGTGCACATCCAAATTCAACGCAATGGGGGATTATTCGTACGGATATCGCCGCGCAGTTTGATGCCTTCCGTCATAATGATTGGATTAGCCCACGCCCTGTGCTTGCCATTGTAGGTAGTGAGGCTGAAACTATTCACTTTAGCGAACAAGCGATCGCTCAATCTCAAGCACCAAAAGAATTGTACAGCATTAAGGGCGCAAGCCACGTTGATCTTTATGATCAAGATCCTTTTGTTGAGCAATGTATTGAAAAATTAACGCAATTCTTTATGACAATGTAATCTTAAATTAAAACCGCGGTCAAAAAATACTTGAAATTTTGACCGCGGTTTTTCACGCCAAGAAAAAGATTGCCTATTAAATCAATCCAGTTCAAAATGTGCTAATTCGTTTTCTTAATCAGTATTCATCAGGTTATGAAGAAAACCGCGGTTAAAAAACAATAAAATTTTTGACCGCGGTTTTAAGAATATAGATTCTCCGTGACAATGTCACGAATTGGGGTTGTGAATGCGAGAAAAAAGAACATTTGATTAAATGGAAATGCAATGATGTCAATATTAAAAACGCTAACACTTGGGCAAGACTATTTGAATATGTATCCTTCTCATCCCAAATTGGCGATGATTTTTCCTGAGCCGAGAGTGATAAAAAGTACACAATTTGCCCAAAAAATGATGCCCTTAATTGCGGTGTTGTCGCTCGTTTGGGCTTTATGGATTGTAAAAGGAAATAATATGGCGTTAGTTGCCGCCGTCATTACGGCATTATTTGCGTTGGGAATTCCCTTGCAGGGATTGTATTGGTTAGGTAAACGGGCGAAAACGCCACTTTCAGTCTCAAGTCAGCTCAATTTTGACAAAATTTGCACACAATTACGTCAAGCAAAGGGTGCATTGCCTTCATCATTGGCTTTTCAACAAAACACATCGCCAACCTATTACGATTTGGCATTGTTGTTAAATCAAGCAGATAAGCAACTGGGCGAGCAGTTTTGGGATGAGATTTAACACGAGTATGCTATGATGAATAACGTCAATCTAAATAAGGTTGGCGTTTTTGTCTGAACATACCACACAAACTGATCAGATAAGCGACGCAAACGTTTTCCTTTTTTGCTAAATTTGGGTAGAATAGGGCGGTTGCTTTTTTATAACGGTCAATTTTAGACCTTAAAGCGAAGAAATTTTATGATGAATTATATTGATCTTGCGATTATCGCAATTATTGCCTTTTCTATTTTAGTGAGCCTTTTTCGTGGGTTTACCCGTGAAGTGATGTCGCTTGCTAGCTGGGTGGTGGCGTTTTTAGTGGCGAGCCATTTTTATCCTTACCTTGCGAATTTGCTGACCCAAATTGATTCCACATATATTCGGAATGGGGTGGCGATCGGTATTTTATTTATTTTAACCTTAATTGTGGGGGCGGTGGTTAATTATACTATTAGCCAATTAGTTGATAAAACAGGGCTTTCAGGTACTGACCGCGTGCTAGGTGCCTGTTTTGGTCTATTGCGTGGCGTGTTGATCGTCGCAGCATTATTATTTTTTGTGGATACCTTTACCAATTTTAGCCAAAGTGAAATCTGGAAAGCGTCAAAACTTATTCCTCATTTTGGTTTTATTGTTGAGTGGTTTTTTCAACAATTACAAGCTAATTCAAGTTTTTTAAATTCAACCCTAAATCAGTAAAAGAGGATTTTGTTCATGTGTGGTATTGTTGGAATAGTCGGTTATAGCCCTGTCAATCAAGCGATTTATGATGCCCTTATGGTGTTGCAACACCGCGGGCAAGATGCTGCGGGTATTGTAACTATTGATGATGAAAATCGTTTCCGCTTGCGTAAAGCCAATGGTCTGGTTAGCGATGTATTTCAGCAAGTGCATATGTCGCGTTTGGTAGGCAATACAGGGATTGGACATGTGCGTTATCCTACTGCAGGAAGTTCAAGTGTTTCAGAAGCCCAACCCTTTTATGTTAATTCCCCTTACGGATTAACCCTAGTGCATAATGGCAACTTAACGAATGCCACCGAATTAAAAGAAAAACTATTTACCCTTGCCCGTCGCCACGTTAATACCAATTCTGATTCCGAAATTTTACTCAATATTCTAGCTTATCATTTAGATTCCGAGCCAATGGTATTAACACCTGAGAATATTTTTGATGCAGTGAGAAAAACTAATCAAGATATCCGCGGTGCCTATGCTTGTGTCGCAATGATTATTGGGTTTGGAATGTTGGCATTCCGTGATCCTAATGGGATTCGTCCATTAGTGTTGGGTAAGCGAGAAGAAAATGGCAAAACCGCGTATATGTTTGCATCAGAAACGGTGGCTCTTGATACTACGGGATTTGAATATGTGAGAGATATTCAAGCAGGTGAAGCTGTGTATATTACTTTTGATGGGCAACTTTATTCCGCTCAATGTGCGGACAATCCAAAACTTTGCCCTTGTATTTTTGAATATGTGTATTTTGCTCGCCCTGACTCAACCATTGATGGTGTATCCGTTTATGCGGCTCGTGTACATATGGGCGAAAGATTAGGGCAAAAGATTGCACGTGAATGGCAGGATTTGGATATTGACGTGGTGATCCCTGTGCCTGAAACCTCAAATGATATTGCGTTGCGTATTGCTCATCAACTGGGTAAACCTTATCGCCAAGGTTTTGTCAAAAATCGTTATGTTGGACGAACATTTATTATGCCGGGGCAAACCCAACGTGTGAGTGCCGTACGCCGTAAACTCAACACAATTGCAGCAGAATTTAAAGATAAAAGCGTGTTATTAGTGGATGATTCTATTGTGCGTGGCACGACATCAGAACAAATTGTTGATATGGTTCGTGCTGCTGGGGCGAAAAAGATTTATTTTGCCTCTGCTGCACCAGAAATTCGCTATCCGAATGTGTATGGTATTGATATGCCAAGCCGTGATGAATTAATTGCTTATAATCGTTCTGTTGAACAAATTGCACAGTCTATTGGCGTTGATCGCTTAATTTTCCAAGATTTACAGGATTTAATGGCATCAATCCAACAAGAAAACCCGAATATTCAACAATTTGATGCATCCGTGTTCACGGGGGAATATATCACGGGTGACATTGATGAGCATTATTTGGATAATATAGCTCATCAACGCAATGATGGGGCAAAAGCGAAACGTGAGAAAGATGCGACTAACTTAGAAATTCATAACGAGAGATAATGAACACACAACAAAAAAAACGCTTAATTATTGGTATAACAGGGGCATCGGGTGCCATTTATGCCATTCGTTTACTTGAAATTTTACGCGATATCCCATCAATTGAAACTCATTTAATTATTAGCCAAGCAGCAAAACAGACGATTGGGGCGGAAACGCAATATGTTGTACAGCAAGTGCGCGCTTTAGCTGATGTAGTTTATCCCAGTCAAGATATAGGTGCTGCCATTTCATCGGGTTCATTTCGCACAATGGGTATGATTGTTGTGCCTTGTTCAATTAAAACCCTATCAGGTATTGCTCATAGTTATACCGATGATTTAATTACGCGTGCAGCCGATGTGTGTTTAAAAGAGCGCAAACCCTTGACCCTTTGTGTGCGTGAAACCCCGTTACATTTAGGGCATTTACGTTTATTAATCCAAGCGGCAGAAATTGGGGCGCAAATTTGCCCTTTAATGCCCGCCTTTTATCATCAACCACAAAGTCTTGATGATATGATCAATCAATCGGTTGTACGTTTATTAGATCAATTTGGCATTGAATTTGAGCAAGAATTATTTCAGCGTTGGGGTGAAAAGAGCAAATAAAAAACCGCGGTCAAAAAACGTTTGAATTTTTGACCGCGGTTTTATTAAACATCTTAACGAGGCTGTCCGCCGCCGTTACCTTGTTGCATTCCACCTTGTGGTTGACCTTGCATTTGCCCCTGTTGGCCTTGTGGTCCGCCGTGACCACCCCAGAATGGACCACAACACGCACTTAATCCTAATGTTGCGACTGCAACGATAGCAATGATTTTTTTCATAATATTTCCTATTAATTTTGAGTATTCTCATTTAACGAGAGTATATAGTATAACACTAATATTAGCATTGATAAGAAATTATATTGATTTTCTGCATTTAAGAAGTAAAAATGAGAAAAAATCTTGATTATTCAAATAAAAAGGCAGAGAATCGTACTAATTTTATTCAGTACAACTCAAGGAGAATAGTATGGCGTTAGGCTGGTACGAATTAAAACTTGCTCACGACGGGCAATTTATGTTTAATCTAAAAGCGGCAAATAGCCAAGTCATTTTAACCAGCGAACTTTATCGCTCACGGGCTGCAGCTGAAAATGGTATTGCGTCGGTGCAAAAGAATGGCATTGATGAAGCGAATTTTGAATATCGTGTGACAAAATCAGAACAAGCTCAACCTTACTTTATTTTGAAAGCGAAAAATCACCAAGAGATTGGACGTAGCCAATATTATTCATCACAAGAAGCAGCAAAAAATGGTGTGCATTCTGTAATGAATAATGCGGCGACAACCGTCATTAAGGATAAAACGCAAGAAGCGTAATCTGCGTTAATAAGGACAGGAATGGATAAGGCAATCAGTATGATTGCCTTTCTTTTTCTAAAATTTGCACAAAACCGCGATCTAAAAAGCGAAAATTTTTTAAACTAGCAATAAAAGCGTGATTTTTTAACGGCTTAGTATTATTATTAGGGCGATTTTAAGTGATTATTTAAGATGTTAGAGGATATATGCAAAACCTAAAAGAACTGACCGAACAAGCACGTGCAACATTAGAAGAATTGCACCATAAAGGCTTAGACGCGTTAGAAACGTTCCGTGTGGAATATTTTGGTAAAAAAGGACATTTTACTCAATTAATGCAAAGCTTGCGTGATGTATCAGCGGAAGAACGCCCAGCATTAGGGGCAAAAATAAATGAGGCGAAACAAGCAGTACTTGACGTGCTTAATGCGAAAAAAGAACAATTAGAGCAAGCCCTATTAAATGCACAGCTTGAGAAAGAACGTATTGATGTGTCATTACCAGGACGAAAAGTTGAATTGGGTGGGTTACACCCTGTTACGATTACGATTGAGCGAGTTACAAAATTTTTCTCGGAGCTTGGTTTTTCGGTAGCAAGTGGTCCTGAAATTGAAAGTGATTATTATAATTTTGATGCCTTAAATATCCCAAAACATCACCCAGCACGTGCAGATCACGATACATTTTGGTTTAATCCTGAATTATTATTGCGTACGCAAACTTCGGGCGTGCAAATTCGCACAATGCAAAATCAACAACCCCCAATTAGAATTATGGCACCAGGGCGGGTGTATCGGAATGATTATGACCAAACCCACACACCAATGTTCCATCAAATAGAACTCCTTTATGTAGATAAAAATGCGAATTTTACTGAGTTAAAAGGACTATTACACGATTTTCTACGAGCTTTCTTTGAAGAAGATTTACAAGTTCGTTTCCGTCCGTCTTATTTCCCATTTACTGAACCATCAGCGGAAGTTGATGTAATGGGAAAAAATGGTAAATGGTTGGAAGTATTGGGCTGTGGTATGGTGCATCCTAATGTATTACGCAATGTTGGCATTGATCCAAATGAATATTCTGGTTTTGCTGTTGGAATGGGTGTCGAACGTTTAACAATGTTGCGTTACAATGTCACAGACTTGCGTTCATTCTTTGAAAATGATTTACGTTTTTTGAAACAATTTAAATAATTAGCTAGATTAAGAAATAGAGATAAAAGATGAAATTTAATGAATTATGGGTTCGTGAATGGGTCAATCCAGCCATTAGTACAGAACAATTATGCGAACAGATCACAATGCTAGGTTTGGAAGTGGATGATGTTGAGCCCGTAGCGGGAGCATTTTCGGGCGTAGTTGTTGGTGAAGTTGTAGAATGTGCACAACATCCCGATGCGAATAAATTGCGAGTGACTAAAGTTAGCGTTGGTGGCGAGCAATTGCTTGATATCGTTTGCGGAGCGCCAAATTGCCGTCAGGGGTTAAAAGTTGCTTGTGCAGTTGAAGGTGCAGTATTACCAGGTGATTTTAAAATTAAAAAAACTAAACTCCGCGGTCAGCCATCGGAAGGTATGCTTTGCTCATTCTCCGAATTAGGTATTGACGATGATCATAATGGCATCATTGAATTGCCTGTTGATGCACCAATCGCAATGGATTTGCGTCAATATTTGCAATTAGACGATCAGGCTATTGAAATTAGTTTAACTCCTAATCGAGCAGATTGCTTAAGTATTTTAGGTGTTGCACGTGAAATTGGCGTAGTTAATCAGACGCCTGTCGCTCAGTTAAATATTGAGCCTATTCCTGCAACAATTAATGAAAAAGTGCAGGTACAACTTGATGCACCGCAGGCTTGTCCACGTTATCTTGCTAGAGTGATAAAAAACATTAATGTTAACGCTACAACACCTATTTGGATGAAAGAAAAACTACGTCGTTGTGGTTTACGTTCGATTGATCCCGTTGTTGATATTACCAATTTTATTTTGCTTGAACTTGGTCAACCGATGCATGCATTTGATTTATCGAATGTTGAGCAACCTATTCAAGTCAGAATGGCAAAAGATGGCGAATCTTTAGTTCTACTGGATGGGAATACGGTTAAGTTACAATCAAATACCTTAATTATCGCGGATAAAAATAAACCTTTAGCGATGGCTGGTATTTTTGGCGGTCAAGAAAGCGGTGTCAATGCACATACAAAAGATGTCATTTTAGAATCGGCATTTTTTGCACCGTTGGCAATTACGGGGCGTGCGCGTCAATATGGTTTACATACTGATAGTTCCCATCGTTTTGAGCGTGGTGTTGATTTTGAATTACAACGTGTGGCAATGGAACGAGCAACTGTATTACTGCTTGAAATTTGTGGTGGCGAAGCGGGCGAAATTTGTGAAATCAAAGATGATGCATTTCTGCCAACAACCAAACAAGTTTCGTTACGTCGTAACAAATTAGACAGTTTGCTAGGACATCACATTCCTACTGAAATTGTGACTGACATATTCCAACGTTTAGGTTTTACGGTTAATTATGATAATGATATTTGGACTGTTGTATCTCCAAGTTGGCGCTTTGATATTGAAATTGAAGAAGATTTGATTGAAGAAGTGGCACGTATTTATGGTTATAACAGTATTCCAAATAATGCACCATTGGCACATTTAACAATGCGTAAGCATCGTGAAGCAGATCTTGAACTTTCTCGTTTGAAAAATGCATTAATTAGCAATGATTTTTATGAAGCTATTACTTATAGCTTTGTAGATCCTAAAATCCAAACATTGTTACATCCAAATCAACCTGCATTGATTCTACCGAATCCAATTTCAACGGAAATGTCCGCAATGCGTTTGTCGTTATTAACGGGTCTGTTAGGTGCGGTAGTCTATAACCAAAATCGCCAACAAAACCGAATTCGCTTATTTGAAACGGGTTTACGTTTTGTGCCAGACGCTTCAGCAGAGTTTGGTGTTCGTCAAGAAATGGTTTTTGGTGCAGTGATGACGGGCGTACGTTTTGATGAACATTGGAATAGCAAAACGGAGCAGTCTGATTTCTTTGATTTAAAAGGCTATTTAGAAAATTTATTAGGATTAACTAAAGTAGCAAAAGAGGTAAAATTTGTTGCTAAAGACTTACCTGCGTTTCATCCAGGGCAATCAGCAAGTATTGAACTCAACGGCGAGCAAATTGGCTTTATCGGTCAAATTCATCCAACTATTGCCCAAAAATTAGGTTTAAATAGTAAAACCTTTGCTTGTGAAATCTTAGTAGATAAAATTGCTGAACGCCAAGTTACCAATGCCAAAGAGATTTCAAAATTTCCAGCTAACCGCCGTGATTTAGCTTTAGTGGTGGCTGATAATGTCGCTGCGGAAGATATTCTTGAAGTATGTCGTCAATATTCAAGTGACAAGGTCACAAGTGTTAATTTATTTGATGTATATCAAGGACAAGGAGTGCCAGAAGGGCATAAAAGCTTAGCAATAAGTTTAGTTATTCAAGATAACGAGAAAACCCTGAGTGATGAAGATATCAACGCAGTAATTTCTGTAGTATTAACCGAATTAAAACAACGTTTTAATGCTTACTTGAGAGATTAAACTTATGACTCTAACGAAAGTTGAATTAGCAAATAGCCTGATTGAAAAACAAGGGCTAAACAAAAACGATGCAAAAAGTATCGTGGAAGACTTTTTTGAACAAATTCGTGTTGCTTTAGAGCAGGGAGATGATGTCAAATTGTCAGGTTTTGGTAATTTTGAACTACGTGAAAAATCGGCAAGACCAGGACGTAATCCAAAGACACAAGAGAGTGTGCCTGTATCGGCTCGCCGTGTTGTTGTGTTCCGTCCTGGACAGAAATTACGTACTCGAGTAGAGAAAGCGAAATCAAAGGGGTAATGGAGTGAAAATTGCTTATTGAAAGGCAGTTTTAGGTAAGATATGCGTTTTAATATAAAACTAACGGTATTTGCGATCTTATTAGGGTTGTTATCTGCTTGCTCAAGCAATAGTCAGCAGAAGGGGGGACGCAAAGGAGGGCATTATGGCATTAATTATAAAGGTCAAATTAATGATTCTATTATGGCGATTACCTTATTAAGCGAACAGCAACATAGCTGGGCTGGCGTGCCTTATGTGCTTGGCGGTAATTCTCGTGATGGTGCGGATTGTTCTGGGTTTGTGCAAACCACATTTCTTGAGCGATTTAATATAGAATTACCACGAATGACCGTTGATCAAGTCAAGGAAGGCAAATTTGTTGACAAAGAGGATATTCAAACAGGTGATTTAGTCTTCTTTAAAACAGGACGTGGGCCAAATGGTTACCATGTTGGGATTTATGTGAAAGAAGATAAGTTCTTGCATGCATCAACGAAAGGTGGCGTCATTTATTCTTCATTAGAAAGCCCATTTTGGAAACGAACCTATTGGCAAGCTAGACGAATTTAGTCATTAAGAAAGCAATAAATCCATGGAAAAATAAGTCCGCGGATTTATTTTCTGAAGCTAAATAGATGAGATTGGTTTTTAGTTGTAATACATTAAGTTAAGATTAGTATATTCTGGCTTTACCGCGGTCTAAAAAACGTGTAAATTTTTAACCGCGGTTTTTGCGAACTAATTTTCTGTTTTAGGCGGTTTGATAGCAAGCAGATTACATTTTAAATGACTTATCACGTGTTCTGCCGTATTGCCTAATAACGCAGCGGACAAACCTGTTCGCCCTACCGTGCCTAAGACGACTAATTCAGCTTGTAATTCTTTTGCTACTTCTGGAATCACTTCTTCGGGGAAACCTTCTCGCACGTGAGTGTGATCTTCATCAATACCAAATTGTTGACGCAAGGCTTTCATATTGACTAACTGTTGTCCACGCACGCTATTGGTGTAATCACTGGTATGAAATTCAGCTAATTCAATCGCCATATTAATTGGCGTTGGCGGATAAGCACTGACCAAATGGATATTACCGCGTTCTAAACTATCGGCTAAATCAATGCCTAAAGACACGAGAATGTGGTTAAATTCGTTATGATAATCCACATCACCTGACACATTAACAGCGACCAAAATTCGGCGTTGATGTTTCCAATCACCATCACGTACCATTAGCATTGGGGTATCGCATTTGCGCAATAATTGCCAATCCATTGGAGTAAAAATTAAGGAGGTGATACTTTCTTGTTCTTTGGTGTATTTCACCACTAGATCATAATTCTTTTGTGCTAATTCTTGGCAGATAGCATCGGCTTCGTTACTATTCCAAACAACGACAGAATTATAATGGATTTGCGGATGGGCATATTTCTCTATGTAAGGTTGAATATCCAGTAGGCGTTGTTCTATAACCTTTTGGTGCATCTCTGAACGTTCTTCTGAAGATAGCAAGGCTGACATTTCATAAGATAAATCGTAGGTTGCTAAGAATAGCGTAATGTTAACAATATTCTCATTTTTTTGTTCTTGTACCAAACGAACCGCACGAGCCAATGCATATTGTTTATCGTTTTCAGGATTAAGTACAACTAAAATATTATTAAATTTCATACAACCTCCATAATTTTATGAATTTAGATCAATATACTTTATTTTTCGGTCAATTTGATTGATGTTTTCGCTGAACCAGAAAGCTCAATTAATGCAGACATATCATTAATTGTAATATATTTTCCTTGCACTGACAGCATTCCTGTTTTTTGAAAACGCCCAAGCAAACGGCTAATCGTTTCAACGGTTAAGCCTAAATAATTACCAATGTCGCCACGTGTCATCGTTAAACGAAATTCACGTGCGGAGAAACCACGAGCAGAGTAACGACGTGAAAGGTTATGGATAAATGCGGCTAAACGTTCTTCTGCATTCATTTTTGAAAGCAATAAAATCATTTCTTGATCACTTTTAATTTCATTACTCATTAAACGCATAATTTGTTGGCGTAATTTCGGCATTTTACCCGATAAATCATCGAGTACATCAAATGGAATCTCACAGACCATCGCGGTTTCAAGTGCTTGTGCAAAACTGGGGTGCTGCATTTCCATAATTGCATCAAATCCCACTAAATCACCTGGTAAATGAAACGCGGTAATTTGTTCTTCCCCTGTTTCACTAATGGTATAAGTTTTAAAGGTGCCTGAACGAATGGCGTAAATAGAAGTGAGCATATCGCCAGCTTTAAACAAAATTTGTGATTTTTGGATAGGCTTTTTACGCTCAATAATGTTATCAAGTTGATCTAATTCGTGCTCGTTGAGTGTAAATGGGATACAAAGCTGACTAATACTACAATCTTGACAATGAATCGCACACCCACCTGATTGAACACGACGTCCAAATTTGGTATCCGTAGTTAAAATATTCATTTCGTCCTAAAATGTCTAATGTTTATAATATGTTATAGTTGTTTTTACTTAAAAATCCAATTGGTTTTAATAATTAAAAACATCAATAAAACGAATGTATTTAAAGAGTTATAAATATATTAACATAAAATATACTGGCTTAATATAAAAAAGATTGTGATTATTTCATTTTCTAATGTAAAACCGCGGTCAAAAAAACGATTAAATTTTTGACCGCGGTTTATATTTTATTAAAATGTTAAAATATTGTTATAATTTTTTTTGTTTTTTACTTTTATAAATTTTCCAACCTACAAATAACACTACAATAGCTAAAATAGCATAGATACCCATTTGCCCTTTATGTACTTGTTCTTTTAACCAGTGAATATTATGTGCACCGTGATAACCTAAATAAACCCAAATAGGCACAGAAATAATCGCGGCGAGAAAGTCGAGTAGAACGAATCTCATATAGCTGACACGACGTGTAATCCCTGAAACCATATAAATTGGCGCACGTAATCCTGGTAAAAAGCGAGCAATAAATAAAACACGGTTACCATATTGATCAAACTTTGCACGTACCATTCGCAAGCGTTTTAAGGTTAAAATTTTGCGGATAGGGCGGAAACGTAAAATTTTGACACCATAAATACGTCCGAGCCAATACATAGTACTATCCCCAGCAAGTACACCGATTAAACTGACAACTAACATTAAATGAACGTTAACATCATCATTTAACCCCGCAATGATGCCACCAGAAACGAGCGTAATGTCTTCGGGAATCGGCACACCAAACCCACAAATAATCAATACAAAAAGCACAGCCCAATAGCCGTAATCTGTAAAAAAACTAATCAAAAACTCCATTCCTATTCCTATGGATGAGGGATAAATCAACTTGTGTATTTTGCCTGTTTTACAGTGAAATTGCTAGAATAATCGTCTTCAATATAAAAGAAAGACCGAGTAAACTCGGTCTTTGATGATTAGGGTTTCATTGCTTGTATGATTTGTTCGTTAGTTAGATGTCCAGCAATCGTTTCTTTTAACTGCAAATTTTTATCTACAATCAAACTAGACGGGTAGCCTTGTACATTGGCTCGTTTCAACAGTTCGCCTTTTTCATCCAATAACACAACAATATGTTTATAATCTAACCCTTTATACCACTCAATGAATTTATCTGTTGGTTTTTCATTCTGATGACTTGGTGAAACAACTGTCAATATAGTAAAACCTTTGGCTTTATCCGCACTCAATGTGTTGATATCATACAAACCAGCTAAACAAATAGGGCACCAAGATGCCCACATCTTAATATAAATGGGTTTTCCCTTATATTGTTCTAAGGTAACTTGGTGATTATTGATATCTTTTAATTCAATATCATTTAAATGAATATCCATAGCTGAAGCTCCAATATTAAAGAATAATGCGAGTAGAGTAATAATAACTTTCTTCATTCTATTTCCTTACTTAACTAAATTAATCAAATAGCCATAATGTTGAGCTTCCATTTGCTCAAGAGGAATAAATTTAATTGACGCACTATTGATACAATAACGCAATCCGCCTTTATCTTTCGGACCATCATCAAAAACATGACCTAAATGTGCTTGCCCACTGCGACTAATAACTTCAGTACGTGTCATATTGAAGCTATGGTCTTCACTGTAAGTAACAACATCTTTAATGATAGGTTGAGTAAAGCTCGGCCAGCCACAACCAGACTGAAATTTATCTTTAGATGAAAAGAGCGGTTCACCCGTGGTAATATCAACATAAATCCCGGGGTTAAAATTATCCCAATATTCGTTACTAAAAGAATGTTCCGTATTCTTATTTTGAGTAACACTATATTGAAGCGGTGTTAGTTTTGCCTTTAACTCGGCATCGGTTGGTTTTGGATAATCTTTAGGATCAATAATAATTTGATTCGCTTGAGTTAAATCAATATGGCAATAGCCATTTGGATTTTTTTTCAAATAATCTTGGTGATAATCTTCCGCAACAATATAATTGCGTAATGGCTCAACTTCAACTTGAATTTTATCCTTATATTTTTGTTGTTGAATCTGAATTGCGTGTAAAATAATGTCCTTATCTTTTTCATTTTGATAATAAATCCCCGTACGATATTGACGACCGCGATCATTACCTTGCTGATTAATACTCGTTGGATCAATTACTTTAAAATAATATTGCAATAATTTATCTAATGAAACTTGGTTGGCATCATAAATTACACGTACAGTTTCAGCATGATCTGTACCGTGAATTAATTGATAATTTGTTGTTGAAGTTTTCCCATTTGCATAGCCCGAAATAGCATCTTTTACACCATAGATTTTTTCCATATAGCCTTCGACTCCCCAAAAACAGCCTCCAGCGAGATAAATCTCCCGAATATCTTGCGATTTATTTGAATTATCCTTAGTCATATTAGTATTACTCCCAGTTGTTGTTGAACTTAAAGCAGTTGTTGCCATTGCAAAATCAGTTATTGAGAAAACTGACAGAGCAGTCATTGATACAAAAAATAGTTTATAACGTCTCATTTCATTCTCCAAATTTAATCCTATCACAACGCAGACAAATTAATGCGTTATGTTGGTTAGTCGAACTAATCCAATAAATCTGACAATCAATTTTAAAAATTTCTAAATGTAACATCTATCATTTATTGAGCAATTTTCATTATGACGACGTCACTTAGACTTTATTTTTATTAGATTGATATATTAATCCGATTTAATCATAAAGGAATGATTTCTTATAACGAGCAAAAAGTGACGCGCTACTATATTATTTAACATAATACACATTATGCGAAATTGGTAACAAGGTAAGTAAAAACTACGGGTTAGTAAAATCACAGACTTATAAACAGCTTCGTCTGACTAGCGAAACAAGACAAAATCAAGATATAGGAAAGGTTTTAAAACGATTTTTTGGGAGGTTATTCGTTATTAGGGATAAATGTCAGTGATTTGTAAAAGTAGATTATCTATATATCTTCGTCTTATGAAGATTAAGATTGGGCGTTTGATAATGACGGAATGCTAACGCGGTAAATGGATTCTTAGATAAGAATCCATTTGAAAAAGAGTTGACAATGACTGTTCAATGCTTTAGAACTACGTAGGTTGTACTGGATAATATGCAGTAAATAGGCGTATTACATATTTTTAATATTTCTGAGGAAAAACTATAACTTTAGCAACAGGTGCTTTACTGATTTTTTTAGTCATCTATATAGGAATTAAAATCGGTTTAAAATAGAACCAGCAATCTATTATTACTATTTTTAATCGATTTCCTTCTAACTCAATAAAATTTTACCATACTCATAAACTTGATTTAGCAGTGCTAATTTTTCTGCGTCATTTGAATTTTCTTCTATTAGTTGCTGTAAACCGCGGCCAAAATCTTCCGCGGTTTGTTCTAATTTTTTGTGACGATATTTTTGCCAGCGGATTTGCTCTGCTCGACTTAACGTTTTATAGAAATGGCGGGCACGGTAATGAAATAATAATTCAGGAATACGTTTATCTTTAAAGGTTAAATTGTTTTCTGCTAATTTCTCAGGCGGTAATTGGCGTAAAATAGCCATATTTTTTTTATCAGCATTATCAAAAAAGCCGTTGTATAATTCAGTTTCAACGTTTTCACTTGGCTCAAATTCGCGTTCATCTGTGAAAATTTGAATAACTTTTTCACGAATATCCGTTGAATTGCGTAATAATTTCAAATTTGATAAACAGGCATTTCGATCGATGCCTAGACGTTGTGCCGTTTCAGGTAGCAAGGTGTTAGCGGGGGCTAAAATTGGGCATTTATTAATATGCACTAATTTTAAGGGAACAGGCAGAATATCATTTTGCTCTAATTCGGCTTTTTTGGTATAAAGATTGACACGTAATTGATCCGCGGTTTTATGTAATAAATCGTCAATATTGCCCATTAAATCGCATACAATCACGGCATTTTGATTGGTCGGATGCCAAGCTAATGGCACCACCCAACTGGTATTGCCACGGTAGTTGCCTAACATACCAGAAACGTGAACTAGTGGTGTTAATCCGCCTACATCAATGAGTTTTTCCACTTCCTTTTTATGACGTAACTCAAAGAAATACTGGAACAGTTTCGGCTGTTTTTGTTTAATTAATTTTGCCATTTCAATGGTCGCATACACATCAGCCATTGCATCATGTGCATTGCTGTGTTCGATGCCATTTACCGCGGTCAATTTTTCTAAGCGAAAGCTAGGCATTCCGTCATCATCAAATGCCCAATTAATGCCTTCTGGGCGTAAAGCGTAACAAGCTCGAACCAAGTCCAGTAAATCCCAACGGGAATTGCCATTTTTCCAACTGTATTCGTAGGGATCGATAAAATTGCGATAAAAGGTATAACGGGTCATTTCATCATCATAACGGATATTATTAAAGCCCATTATACAGATATTAGGTTGGCTAAATTCTTGTAAAATACGTTGAGCAAATTCAGGCTCCGAAACACCTTTTTTATTACATTCTTGGGGGGTAATCCCCGTGACCAATACGGCTTCAGGCGATGGCAAATAATCATTGGTTTGCTTGCAGTACAGCATGACAGGCTCACCAATGATATTAAAGTCTTTATCGGTTCGAATGCCTGCAAATTGGGCAGGACGATCTTTCGCTGGGCTTACGCCGAAACTTTCATAATCATAAATAAAAAAACTCAAATCGTCTTGCCAATTTTGCATTGCTATTCCTTCCTAAGCGAATAATTTTTCTGCGTATAATAATATGATTGCCACTAAGCTCAATAGAACCCCAACAATGTTGACTTTGCTGAGTTGCTCTTTGAAAATAAATGCCCCAATAATTGCACCAAGGCAAATAACCCCTAGATCCATACCGGCAAAAACAACCGTTGGACTATCGTGGAAGAATTGGTGTGCTTTGATATAAAAAAGAATATTAAAGAAATTTAAGCAACCTAAAATCACGCCGCCGACAAAGCTCGGAACAGTCCAAACCGTGCGTTTTATCATTAAATAAATAAACATAATCACGCAAGCTAAGACGAAAGAAATGAACAGCGTGGTTGGAAATGCACCGCCCATTTTGGCGATAATCTTAAATAAAATACCGATCGTGCCGTAACCAAACCAAACCAAGATTAAAAAGAGAAAACCTTTGAGCATCGTTGATTTTTCATCTACTACTCTGCTCGGTTTTAATAACAAACAAAATAGTGCAACAAAAGCAAATACCACGCCAATTATTCTGATTTGAGTTAAATTTTCACCAAATAAAAAGACCGCGGCAATAATTTGTAAAAATAATGCAAGACGTTGAGCAGCATCGGCTCGCACAATTCCTGCATAATCAACGGCTTTTGACATAAATATAAAAACCGCGGGCAATAAAATGCCCAAACTGACAAAGATAGGCATTGCGGGGCTTGTAATAAAGAAATCGGTAAAACTTAATCCATTAAAATTCGGTTGCAGTAACCCATAGCATAACCCTATTGCAACAATATAGTTTACGGCAACGGCTTGGTTTACTGCAATTTTAAATTTCGGTGCAAGTTTGAGTAATACAGAAACACAAACACTAAACAAAATAGCTAAAATAAGATTGTACATTGAATTTCCTTAATGTTTTCTTATATAAAATGGTTTTCTTATATAAAATGGAATTGATTTTCCATTTTATTTCAACTTTATTATGGCAGAAAATACCATAAATTTATAGTTAAATAGAATGTTTCTTGTGCTAAACATTCCATTGAACGCCACTTATATCGCAAATAAAAATAATTATCAATATTGAATATGGTTATCGATATGTTAAACTAATGCACAAGAATAAGAAATCACATTCCCTTTTCATTTAAACAGAAAATGTGTTTGTTATCAAAGTATATGCCTTATAAAAATACGACATCTTATTCTCAATTTTCCGCAAATTATGCTGTATCTTTTTGCATCTTATTTATGGACTTCTAAGGAGATTTATCAATGCACTGCAATGATTTACATTCAACCCTTCCTCAAAAAAGAAAATACAGATTAAACCCGATTTTCTGTACTTTTTCAAACATCTGCTCTAATGTTGCTTTCCACACATACCTTTGCTCAAGAAAATAACGAGCTAAAGCAACCTACGGAGCAACTCGCCCCAATCAATGTGATTTCAAACCAAGAAGTTGGTTATGAATATAGTGGATTAGTGACTGATGAACGTAAGATAATTACGAGCAATAAAAATTTAATTACCAATAATCACGATCTTGTTCACAATAGCACTGATCTTGGTATTCCTGAAATTGGTCGTTATGGTAGCCAAGGATTTAATATCCGTGGTGTTGAGGGTAACCGTGTCGCAATTGAAGTTGATGGCATAGAACAAGAACAATCCAATATTTATCCTGCGTACGATTTTCATAATAACTCCCGTGTAGATATTGATACCGAATTAATGCGAACAGTAGATATTAATAAAGGCGGTAATCCCTTTAGTGCAAATAGTGGCTTGGGTGGATTAGTCAGTTATAAAACGAAAAATGCCGATGATCTTTTGTTAGATAGGCATCCTGTTGGCGTATATTTGAAAAATACCTATAACGGAAAATACAAACAATGGATCAACACCGCAGGCGGTGCGTTTGCAACTCGATATGTTGATGGGTTAATGTTATATAGCCACCGACAAGGTCATGAAACTCAAATTGAACGCTATGATAATGGCTCTCATATTGGTCCTGAACGTTCTTTACCGAACCCTTATGAACAAAGACAATATAATTATTTAGCAAAATTGGGCTTTAACTTAAATCCAGAAAATCGCATTGATTTAAAATTAGATAAACAGCACAACAAAACGAATGGTTATGAATTAACCCAAGAATCATTGCCTTATAACAAAATCGCCGATTTACAAGAACGGAAAAGTTATACAATAAATTATAGCTATATGCCAGTAAATAAATGGTTTAATCTCGCTAAAATTGGATTTACTCATCAACAAACCCTTTTTGAAGGGAATAATACTTATGGGCAAATCGCTGACAATGAGAGTAATAATGTTTATTCTACCAAGTTAAATCAAATTAATGGGCAATTTAACTTCAGTCCGATTACGATTTATCGTAGTGAACATAATTTCAATATAAGTTCGCTTTATAATAAACATGATTTTAAAACCCATCGGATCCGTCATAGAGATAATGAATATACTGAACAGCAAACCCCAGTAAAAACCAACCGATTTAATCTCTCTTTTAGCGATAGAATGAGTTTTAATAATGGCATTTCAGCTTATGCATCCTTACATTACGATCCTTACATTACGATCGCTATAAGACCGATTCAAAAAGTGAATTACAAACAACACATTTATCCGTTCTAAGTGGTGGTGCAGGAATTGATTTCCCACTTATGCGTGATTGGAGTTTGGGATATAGTTATAACCGAGGTTTCCGTGCGCCAAATGATTCTGAAATGCGATTTGGTGGCGATCTCAATATACATGGCGTAGTGGCAAATATTAAACTTAATCCAAATTTAAAACCTGAATACAGTGATACACATCAAGTCTTGCTAAAAGGTAATGGGGATTGGGGAAATTTATTTGTAACGGGTTACTACACTAAATATAAAGATCTCATTGAATTTGTTGATTATAACAAAGATTCTGAAGAGTCCTATTCCCAATATACCAACACACCAACTGCCAAAGTGTACGGTGTTGATATTACGGGTAAATTGAGATTAGCTTACTTTATTCCGCAGTTACCTGAAGGGCTTAATTTAACTGGTGGGCTAGGTGTTGCACATGGTTCTAAAGGAAAGCAAAGTTTGCTTTCTGTTCAGCCACTACGTGCACTCTTTGGTGTTGAATATATTGCACCAAATGATGATTGGTCAGTAGCATTCTTAGGGCAATATCATCATGCGAAGAAAGCAAAAGACACAATTCATCTTGGCTTTGATCCTGATGCTTATGAAGATGTGTTAATGCCAGCTGCACATCTTAGCCCGTCTTACACAATCTTTGATTTAGTCGGACGCAAAAATTTTGGCAAACATGCGAGTATCAGCCTTGGCGTATATAATCTTTTCAATAAGCAATACTACTCCTGGGATAGCTTACGCACCTTGATCAATTCAGGAGCAGAAAGTAATTCCATCGGCGAGAAAGGAGAAGGTATTGAACGATTCCGCGGAGCAAAACGCTATGTTATGGCATCAGTAGAATTGAAATTCTAATAAAATAAAAACCGCGGTCAAAAATTCAATCGTTTTTTTGACCGCGGTTTTTTTATTTATCTCTACTCTGTTACGCCAAATCCACGCAATCCTACCACGTGAACTTGCTCTTGATTACCTGAAATTTTACGCACCAATTTATAGGTTGTGCCTTTTTCAGGGCTAATATTTTCTGGTGCGGCAATTAATAATTGCATATCCAAGCGAGCACATAATTCAAACAGGGTTGAAATGGATTGCGCATCTAACCGTGCCGCTTCATCTAAGAAGAGCAAACGACAAGGAATGATGTCTTTGCCACGGATACGACGGCTTTCTTCTTCCCAACTTTGCACCACCATTAAGAGAATAGACATCCCCGTACCAATGGCTTCCCCTGTTGATAACGCCCCGCTTTCTGCGCGTAGCCAACCATCTGCACCACGATACACTTCAACTTCAAGATCTAAATAATTGCGATAATCTAACAATTCTTCCCCAATAGTTTGAGCGGTACGTTGCCCCATATCAATATGTGGATTAATGCGTTGATACAATTTCGCAATCGCTTCAGAAAACGTCATTCTATTATCATTGAACAAGTCTTGATATTCATTTTGATTGCCTGATAAAGCATCAAGCAAAATCGCGTGCGTATCGCGGATATTGACCACTAAACGCACTGATTTGACTTGACCAAATGCGATATTTTGTAGTCCTTGGTTGAGTAAGCGAATACGATTTTGCTCACGCTGAATCGTTTTACGCATAATGTTCGCCACACTTTCCGAACTAATTGCCAATTTTTGTTCACGGTTAGTTAGTTCATCGGTTAAACGTGATAATTCAATTTCCATTTGCTCAATCGCATCAATGGGATCATCCGTTTTAATAATATCTTGGCGAATCCGCTCGCGTAAATGTTGATAAACAGCAATAAAGAAGCGGACTTTATTTTCAGGTTTGCGGTTATCTTCCGATAAACGTAAGCTATCGCGTAAATATTCGTTATCCGCGACCGCAGTGCGTAATGAACCTAAAGCTTTATCCGACATTGAACGCAATTCATCTGCGGATAAATAAGCTAATTCACGGCGATTTAAGCGTTTTTCTACATCGCTATTGCGTGATAAGCGTAGCACCGCACACCAACTGATTTTTGCCTCCACCACTAATTCACGCTGTGTTTTATAGGCGCGTTCAGCTTTACTAATACGACGAGCAAGATTTTCACTTTCGCTTTCAATTAACGTTAATTGCTTTTCTAAATAGCTACGGCGTTGACGACTGGTGGACAGTTGTTGATACAATTCATCACGGCGTGCACGAGAACGTTCTTCTGCACCTTCGTCGACTCGTACGCCTAACTGGCTTGCTTCCTGGAATAGTTCATCAAGCATTTGTTTTTTACTGTCATATGAACTTTGCAATTGGATCAGCACATTGTTGTATTGACTAAATTGTGCTTGAGCCTGTTTTAATAATTCACGTTTTTGATCACGAATAGCTTGGCTTTGCTCTAATCTTGCACGTAACTGTGCATTTAACTCATTGCTTTCATTTGAAACCGTGTCCGTATAGCTAAAATGGGCTTTACGCTGAATAACATCAGATAACGCAAATAAACGTTGTTGAATTTGTTTTTGTTGTGTAATTGATTGAGTTAAATCTTCTTTCAAGCGTTCATAATTTTCAGGATCGCTTTGCAAGGTTGACGCAATGGGTTCTAATTGTGACAATGTCACGCCGTGCTGACGAATAAAGATTTCATCTTGCTCGGCGAGATCTAATTGTTCACGGCATTCATCAATTCGATCAAGTAAACTTTCATCGGCAATTAAATTTAATTTCGGCATCAATTTATTCAATTGTTGCAGACGTTCTTTCGCATTTTCTAATTTGGCACGTAATTGCTGTTCACTGGAAATAAATTGATTCAATTCACGTTCAATTTCATTTCGCTCAGCATTTAGCTCACGCATGGTTTGTTCAGGGTTAGGCAAAAAGGCTAACGCAAGATGCAAACCAATAAATTGACTAAATTGTTGATGCAAGCGTTGGCATTTTTGCACATCAAATGCACGTTGAGCATATTGCTCAGCGATCTCTTCACGTTGAATTTGCAACTGTTCTAAATGTTTTTCACGTGCAGCACGCCCAAATAATGGAATTTCAGGGAATTTTGAATAACGCAATTCACGTTCCGAAACTTGAACAACCACGCCGTGCGACAATTCTTGTGCCGAAAAAACATTATCATCAAATTCTGCTGGATCACCTTCAATTAAATATAAATCATCAGGGCAATCTTCTAAATTTTCTAATTGATTTTTGACCGCGGTCAAATCCCGCACCACAATCGCGTGACGAGCTGGCCCATATAATGCGGAAAAATAAGGGGCATCATCTAGTGGCACGTCATCGTATAATTCCGATAATAAAACACCACCTAAACGCTCCGCCAGTTGATTTAAACGAGGATCTTCGGAACCATCAGGTTGGCTTAAACGCGTAATTTGCTCATCTAATTGTTGACGGTGGCGTTCAAGTTGATCGCGTTGCATCGTCAATTCACGCTCTTTTTCCAACTGCGTTTGCATAAAATTGGTGACATCTTGGCTATCGCTAAATTGTTCACCACTTTGCTCTTGCAAACGTTCTAAAGCAGATTGAGCCGTTAACCACGCGGGTGCTTTACGTGCATTATCTTCATATTGTTGGTTGAGTTGCTCACGTTTTTGACGTAATACCGAACGGGTTTCAACTTGTTCAGATAATTGTGCGGTTAAATCTTCAACTAAATTTTCTTGCTCTGCTTGATATTCTTCTAATTCATCCGCATCTTGCAATGTTAAATCTGCACGATGGTTGAATTCATTAAGGGTACGAATTGCATTTTGTTGCTGATTGTAACGCTGTTCTAATTCATTTAATTTCGCTCGTAATTGTGGTGTTTGCTGTGCTTGTACTTTTTGGCTAGGGTATTCGCGTAATAATTCTTTTGCGCTTTCCCAAGCGGCAGAACGTGGCATTTCACCCGCAATTTTACAAACGAGTTGATATGCTTTATCAAATTGGCTTTTTGCTGCTTCAGAAATTGCCATTTTTTGTTCAAGTTCAAGCACTTTCTCTGTCAAGGTTTCTGCTTGTAATGCAAATTCCTGTTGATAAGCCTCCACATTTTTGACCGATAAATCGGCTAAACCACATAATTGTTTCGCTTTTTCTAGGGCTTGAATCGCTTGTTGATATTGTAACGCACGTGTTTGTTGAGCATCTAACGCCTGTTGATAGTCAGCTAATTGAGAACGAATTTGATCAACTTCTTGCTCAAATTGTTCGCTCTCAAATTGCACTTCCAATAAATGTTCATTGGCACTTTCAACTACTAATTTTTGTTCTTCTAAACGTGAATCAATACTTAATACATCTTGTTGATAAAGATTGATTTTTTCTTGATGGCGTAACGCATTCATCACTAAATTTAAGTGATCAACCGCACTTTGATGATCCACTTCAAGTAATTTTTCACTTTCGTTAAGTTCTGCGACTTCACGGCTTAAATCAATTAAACGATGCTGAGATAAATGTTGCTCTGATTTAGCTTTATACCATTCTTGGCGGAAATTCAACGCACTTTCAATATTGCCTTGTCGCTCATTAACATTGCGCATAAAGTCAGATGCGACATAGTTGGTCGTTTCAGTGATTAAATGTTTAAATAAGTCACGATCGGATTGCGTTTGTTTAATCGCTTCTAAGGTCATACGGTTTTCACGCAATGCACTTTCCATATCCTGAAAGGCTTTGCGTACGCCAAGGTTCTCTGGCAATAAATAATCACGCAAGGATTTGGTGATCGCACTTGAAATCCCCCCATACAAAGAGGCTTCAATGAGTTTATAAAATTTGCTTCGATCTGACGGAGAACGTAAACGGCGTGGGATAATACCCAATTCAAACATCATCGCGTGATAGTCAGTAATTGAATGATATTGCTTAAATTGTGCCCCGAGATTTTCAATTTTATCTTTTAATTCATTAAGATTAAGCACTCTTGCTTGGCGTTCGCCCACGACATCAGTGAAAACCGCGGTCGGATTTAGGCTTAATTCTACGCCTTGCAAGGAAAAGGTTTTAATATCAACTTTTTTATCTCGCCCAGCAATTTGTTGCAAACGGGCACCGACTAAAATTCGTTGATGGCGTGAATTGATACAATCTAATACCGCGTAACAAACGCCAGGGCGTAATTTACCGTGTAACCCTTTATCACGCGAACCCCCTGTTGAACCTGCTTCCGTGGTATTGCGGAAATGTAATAAGGTTAAATCAGGAATTAACGCCGTCACAAATCCAGCCATTGTGGTGGATTTTCCCGCACCGTTACCGCCTGATAATGTGGTAACTAATTCGTCTAAATCAAATGTGCGTGCAAAAAAACCATTCCAGTTAATCAAGGTTAAAGAACGGAATTTTCCACGTTCAATGTGGTTAGTTGAATGAGATTGAATATGAGTTAAATGCGGTAAAAAATCGGCATTATTATTTTCAGGCACAGACTCGGCTAATGTTAATTCATCAGCAATTGTTTCATTTATTTCAAGTTCTTTATCTGACATTATTCTTCACCTTGCTCATCTACATCATCATCTAAAACATCGCTATTTTTGTCCGCGGTTTTATCTATGGCTAAACTTTCAGGGGTAGCCGCTTCACCATCACGAATTAAGCGTAATTGTGCTTCACGTGGATCATCACCAGAGCGCACTTCTGCACCAAAACGGAAAACAGATTCGGAAATGGTAAATTTACCACTATATTGATCGCCCACTTGATAAATCATACCGACTTTTCGCAGACGATTGATAGCTGTACGCACTTTTTCTGCTAATTTCTGCTTATCTAAATCTGAACCGCTAGAACGTGGATTAACCGCCTTGAGCAATTTACTTTCATCCGCAAGATTGAGCAATTCGTCATACACTTCTTGAGTGCTAAAAATACCTTGTTGTGCCAAACGTTCAGGGCTAAGGTATAAATAGCACAAGACTTTTCCCACTAACATCTCTAATTCAGTTAATACTGTCCGTAGAATTAAGGTGTTGGATTTTGGGCGTAAATAGAAAAAACCTTCAGGTGCACGGATCAATTCTACATTGTAACGGCGGTAAAATTGGTCTAATTCAGATTGAAAATCTGCCAAAAACGCATAAGAATCCAAATGTTCTTGACTAATATGCATACCTGAACGTAATTGGCTATCAATCTCAGGGAATAACGGACTTGCAATCGCTGCCGCTAATTTAATTGGAATAAGATCTTGTGGGTTGTCTATCATTTGATTGCTTGTCCTAACGATACTGTTGTGCTTGTTGCAAACGAATTAACGATGATTTATTGTTCTATGACAATAGAGCCTGTCGCATTAGCAGAAATACTAGCTTTTCCTGCCACTAACGGCACATTTTCTTTTTCTGATTTAGCCATTAATGACACCGCGGCATAATTTTGCTGAGATGAAAAATCACCTGGCGAATTTAGTTGCACGTCTTTAATATGATAACCTTTGGCATTTAATCCTTTTTGAATTATCTCGGCTTTATGTTGAAATTGCTTGATCGCATCTAGGGTCATTTCATCTTCTAATGAGGCTAATTTCTGTTGTGAAACACTAAAATCAACATAGCTAATGCCAATGTCATCCCCTAAATTATCCAAAATCTTAGCTAATGCTTCAATATCTTGGCTTTCTAATTGAATGGAACCTTCAACCACCCACGCACTGACTTTGCCTTTAGGATCATAATTCGCATAACTATTGACGCCATTACTTTGAATTTGAATGCCTTTTTGTTGTTTAACTAATTCAAGCACTTTGTTTAAATTTGCTGATACTTGTTGCTTTAATTCTGATAATTTTTTGCCTGTTTTCTGGCTATTTAATTGCACTTGCATTAAATCTTTATCAATTGAACGTGTCACTTCCGTTGAAAAGGTAAATGTGGTTTCTTTCGGTGCGAAATTCGTATCCGCATAAGATGTATTTATCATCAATGCTATGGGGAGTAAAAACAATGTTCGAGTTAATTTCATTATGTTTCCTTTTTTCTCGTGAGAAAAATGAGTTAAATTTTGACCGCGGTTTAATTAAATTCGTCGATCACATTGGCTTGCACTTCAGCCCCTTTCGGATTAACAGGCTGCCACACAGGATATACACCCAACACATCAGCACTTGCCACTCCCAACCGCACCGCTTGATCAACAATCACACGGGCCACATCAAAATGGCGAGTTAATGGATATTGTTCTAACTGTTGTTTTAATAATAAACTTAAATCAATAGGTTGATTTTGTTCACGTTGTTTAATCAATAGCCGTTGCATTTGTTCAACAATTTGTTCTTGTAAATCGGCTAATTGCTCATATTGCAATTCTTCTGGCAATTCACCTAAGGCATCTTCATCACGTAATTCCACTTCCTCATCACGCAAATCAACCAAACGTTCGGCTTGAGCAATCCATAAGAACCAAGGAGCATCAAAATAATGATGAATAGATTGGCGTAGGCGTTGCGAAAATACCCGATTTTTATCCATATCAATCGCCGTACGAATAAATTTATGCACGTGGCGATCATAGCCAATCCACAAATCAATCGCCTGTTGTCCCCAACTAATAATGCGATCTAATTTACTTTGTAAATCTGTGATTAATTGGTCAATAAAATACAATGCCTGATTGCCCATAACACAATCTTGAATACGCAATAATTGTGCTTGCAACTTATCGCCTGCTGCATTGAGTGTATCTTGTAATTCGCGTAAATTACCTGAGGTTTCATCTAATAAATGTTCGCAACTAGCGATTGCGGCTTGCCAATCTTTGGTTAAAAGATCCGCAATTTCTTCTTTGATACTTTGTTGATTTTCATCCATTATGCGTTGGGATAAATCAATGCTATCAAAAATCTCTGCCACAGAATATTTCAGCGGGGCAAACACATTACGCCGCCAATAAAATTCATCTTGTTGTGTGTGTTGACCTTCTTCTGCTGCTTCCGATGCACGTTGAATTTCTTCCGCCACAATCGCTAACTGCACAGAAAGACGCAATGCAGAAAATTCACGTTGACGAATATAATAATCCGACACGCCTACTCCTAATGGCGTTAAACGGTAGATCGCTAATCCTTCGGTAAATTCACTGCTAAAGCGGTTTAAAAAACGCTGTTTGACTAATTCATTAATCGCATTATTCGCACGAGTGGCAATGGTTTCGTTTGATTGTTCAAATTCAGCGGACACTAAACGGAATAAATCCACTAAATCGGATTCAAGCATTTCACCATCAAAACGCTCGTTATTATAAATGGCTATCGCAAGCAAAAAGGCTAATCGATCCGTTGATAAACTCAGCGAAAATTCACGTTCACGCGCCCACGCGACTAATTCGGGGATAGTTTGCGATGTGTCAGACATTCAACTTTCTCAAAATAAAAGATAAAATTAGGGCGATTATAGCGTATTTTCTCGTAATTTTCAGCTGAATAATTGTCAAAACCCTTGTTTTTCATCATAAATTCGTATTTAACACCAATAAAAAACGCCCATTATTTTGACCGCGGTTTTTAGATTGTATGGCGAAATCACAATTTTAATAGCATTTTAATGCTAAAAAATTTACTATACGCAACAATTTTTGACATCATTGTACGATTTAGGATGATTTAATGGCAGAATTAACTCAAAAAAATGAGAAAAAACAAACATATAATTTTAATAAGCTGCAAAAGCGTTTACGCCGTAACGTTGGTAATGCGATTGCCGATTTTAATATGATTGAGAATGGCGATAAAGTGATGGTTTGTCTATCTGGTGGGAAAGATAGTTATACCTTATTAGATATTTTACTTAACTTACGGCTTAATGCCCCCATTCATTTTGATATAGTGGCGGTAAATTTAGATCAAAAACAACCCGGGTTTCCTGAACATATTTTACCTCAGTATCTTGCAGAAATTGGCGTAGAATACCGCATTGTAGAAGAAAATACCTACGGTATCGTTAAAGAGAAAATCCCTGAAGGTAAAACCACTTGTTCGCTCTGCTCTCGCTTACGCCGTGGGATTTTATACCGTACGGCAACTGAATTAGGGGCGACCAAAATTGCTCTCGGTCATCATCGTGATGATATGCTAGAAACCTTGTTTTTGAATATGTTTTACGGCGGTAAATTAAAAGCAATGCCCCCTAAATTGATTAGCGATGATGGCAAACAAATCGTCATTCGTCCACTAGCATATTGCAAAGAAAAAGATATTGAAAAATACGCACAAGCAAAACAATTCCCAATCATTCCTTGTAATTTATGTGGTTCGCAACCGAATTTACAGCGTCAAGTCGTTAAAGAAATGCTACAAAAATGGGATCGCCAATACCCTGGACGCATTGAAACGATGTTTAGTGCAATTCAAAATATTGTACCATCCCATCTATGTGATGCTAATCTGTTTGATTTTAAGAATATCAAACACGGGCAACGTCTTGACGGGGTGGACGGCGATATTGCATTTGATAAAGAAGACTTGCCTAGCACGCCAATTTGGGCAGAAGAACAAGATGAGCGTGAATTTGAAGGCGAATTAATCACATTCAAAGAAGTAAAATAAGCCCTAATCATCTTATTAATCACAAACCGCGGTCAAAAAATTCATCAAATTTTGACCGCGGTTTTGTTGCAAATTCAGACATCTCGATTAAATCCCTACAGAATAGTAAAAAAGCATTGAACTCTTATCCATTCTTTATGTCTTACACATCAGATTTAACAACAACCCTTAATGGAGTATTTATGAAAAAATTAGCCATCGCTGTATTAGCTGGTTTTGCGTTCGTTTCTAGTAGTAGTTTTGCGGCAAATTCCCCTTGCTCAGGTAGCAAAGGTGGGATTGATCATTGCTCAGGCGAAAAATTTGTGTGTAAAGATAAATCAATCAGCGGTTCAAGCCAAAGTTGCCCTGCGTATCAAAAAGCACAAAAATTAGGCAACAATACAAAAGATAGTGCAAAGGAAAGCAAATCTGCTGCGAGTGAGAAACTAAACAAGGCACAATCTAAAGCGGAAACAAAATTAGAGTCAGCAAAATCATCGGCTAAAAATGCAAAGGATAATATGAAAAATAGTGCGACGGAAAAATTATCCAATGTTGAAAGCAAAGCGGATACCGTGAAAAGCAATGTCGTTGAAAAAGCAAGTATAACAAAAGAAAATGTAACCAGTGCTAAAGATTCAACTAAATCAACATTTGATAAAATTAAAAATGTTGCACAGTAAATGAGCTGAGAATGCAATAAAATTCTAGCCTAAACGTTGTTTGGGCTATTTTTTTAGAAAAAATTTTAACAAAGATTGAACTATCCCCAAGTATTTTGGTCTGAGTAAATGCTAGTGCACTGCTTAGGCAGTTCATATTTTTTCATATTGAGATTCTTATTTTGAAATCTTTGCCGCTATATGCTTTTATAGCGGCATTTCTTTTTTTAAGACCATAAAATTCCAATAAACTAACTATAAAAAATCTAATAAGATTTAGCTTCTATTAAATTTTTTCTAGAACAAGGTATAACACTTAACATATATCAATATTTTATCATCTTTTGTTAAATTACAATTTGCTTTTCAGCCAAATTTTGTTATATCTAGCCCATATTCTGCAATATCGTTTTGCGAAATCGGTTTAATTTGGATTTGATAGATGAGAGGTTCTATGACGCAAGAATACGAAATGATGCGTAACAATATCAATATGTTGGGACGCTTTTTAGGGGAAACCATTAGTGATGCACAAGGCAGTGATATTTTAGAGTTAATTGAAAATATTCGCCGTTTATCACGGGATTCTCGCAATGGCAATGATGCCGCACGTAGTCAATTACTTAAAACATTATCAACCATTTCCAATGATAATATTATCCCTGTGGCACGTGCATTTAGCCAATTTCTCAATTTAACCAATGTCGCAGAACAATATCAAACGATTTCACGTCATCACCACGATGAAATTCTTAGCGCACGTTCTACGGTTGCTTTTTTTAAACGGCTAAAACAGCAAAATATTCCGAAAGAACAAGTGATTAAAACCATTGAAAAATTGCTGATTGAACTGGTTTTAACCGCCCATCCAACAGAAGTCACTCGTCGCTCTATTGTACATAAGCAAATTGAAATTAATCATTGTTTAAGTAAACTAGAACACGACGATCTCACTGAGAATGAACGCCAACACATCAAACGTCGTTTGCTACAATTAATTGCTCAGGCTTGGCATACCAATGAAATTCGCACGGCTCGCCCAACGCCATTTGAAGAAGCGAAGTGGGGATTTGCGGTCATTGAGAAAAGTTTATGGCAAGCCGTACCTGAGTTTTTACGCCAATTAAATGATCATGCCGTAGAATATTTAGGCTATTCTTTACCGCTTGACCTTGCTCCTGTTCGTTTTTCATCTTGGATGGGAGGTGATCGTGATGGAAACCCGTTTGTAACAGCCAATATTACTCGTCAAGTTTTACAACTCGCTCGTTGGAAAGGTGCTGACTTATTTTTAGGGGATATTCAAACATTAACCGATGAATTATCAATGGTACAATGTACTCAGGAATTTCGCGAAAAATATGGTGATCACGTTGAACCTTATCGGGTTGTGGTAAAAGAAGTTCGCCGTAAATTAAATAATACTCTCGCTCATTATAATGATCTGCTTGCCAACCGCACGCCATTAATTAGCCCAGAAGAAATCATTACTCACGATGATCAACTTTGGCAGCCGCTAAATGACTGCTATCAATCCCTTGTTGCTTGTGGAATGCGTATTATTGCTAACGGGTTGTTACTTGATGTTTTACGCCGTATTCGTTGTTTTGGCGTGACATTGTCACGCTTAGATATTCGCCAAGAAAGCACTCGTCATACTGATGCGATTGCTGAAATTACGCGTTATATTGGACTTGGCGATTATTCGCAATGGACAGAAAGTGATAAACAAGCCTTTTTGATCCGTGAATTAAATTCGCGTCGTCCTCTATTGCCACGAGATTGGACACCATCAGCAGAAACGAAAGAAATATTAGACACTTGCCAAGTGATTGCCGAACAACCACAAGGCGTGATTTCGTGCTATATCATTTCAATGGCACGGACTGCATCGGATGTCTTAGGGGTGCATTTACTATTGAAAGAAGCAGGCGTGCCGTATCATTTGCCTGTCGTGCCATTATTTGAGACTCTTGATGACTTAAACGCATCGGAAAGTGTAATGGAACAGCTATTTAATATCGGTAGCTATCGTGGAATGATTGATAATAAACAAATGGTAATGATCGGTTATTCTGATAGCGCAAAAGATGCTGGCACAATGGCAGCCGCGTGGGCGCAATATCGCTCACAAGAAAGCCTAATCAAATTATGCGAAAAATTGGGGATTGAATTAACCTTATTCCATGGACGTGGTGGCACCGTTGGTCGTGGTGGTGCACCCGCCCACGCCGCACTGCTCTCTCAACCGCCGCGTTCATTAAAAAATGGGCTACGCGTAACTGAGCAAGGTGAAATGATTCGTTTCAAATTTGGTTTACCAGCAGTAGCGGTGGAAAGCCTTGATATTTACGCCAGTGCGATTTTAGAAGCTAATTTGCTTCCGCCGCCAGAACCGAAGGATTGCTGGCGTGATATTATGGATGAATTGTCTGATTCTTCTTGTGAGATCTATCGTCAAGTTGTGCGTGGCGATAAAGATTTTGTGCCGTATTTCCGAAGTGCAACACCTGAACAGGAATTATCCAAACTGCCACTTGGTTCACGTCCAGCGAAACGTAACCCAAATGGGGGCGTAGAAAGTTTGCGTGCTATCCCGTGGATTTTTGCTTGGATGCAAAACCGCCTTATGCTCCCTGCTTGGCTTGGTGCAGGTGCATCTTTACGTTTGGCAATTGAAAACGGCAAGGGTGATGTGATTGAAGAAATGTGTACCCAATGGCCATTTTTCTCTGCTCGTATTGGTATGCTAGAAATGGTATATAGTAAAACAGATACTTGGCTATCGGAATACTATGATCAACGTTTAGTAAAAAAATCCCTATGGTATTTGGGGCAATCGCTACGTGAACAGCTCAATGCGGATATTAAAACTGTACTGACCTTATCAAATAAAGGTGACAAATTGATGTCCGATTTACCTTGGATCGCTGATTCAATTACCTTACGGAATATTTATACTGACCCACTCAATTTATTGCAAGTGGAATTACTGCACCGTTTCCGCGAAAATCCCGACAATCCAAATCCTGATGTAGAACAGGCATTGATGATTACAATTACAGGTATTGCAGCAGGAATGCGTAATACAGGTTAGATTTTCTTTGCTCAAAACCGCGGTCAAAAATCCTTTCATTTTTTTCCGCGGTTTTGTATTATGATGCCTTTTATTTTGACAGGAATACATAATGACAGAAACTCACATTTCTCCCCTCGACCCCGATCGTGCTATTGATATTGCTTATGATATTTTTCTAGAAATGGCAGGCGAAAATCTCGATCCCGCAGATATTTTGTTGTTTAATTTGCAATTTGAAGAGCGTGGTGCGGTTGAATTTGTTGAAACCGCGGACGATTGGGAGCAAGAAATTGGGGTATTAATTGATCCCGATGCATTTGCTGAAGTTTGGATCGGTTTAGTCAATGAACAAGATGAAATGGATGATATTTTTGCAAAATTTTTAATTTCACACGCGGAAGAAAATCGCGAATTTCACGTTATTTGGAAAAAATAATCTCAAACCTTGTGAGCAGCGGACTTTTAATCCGTTGCTCAATTAATCACATTATATTTTATCCCCACTGGCAAACTGCTTGGTAAGTTTACTTAATTGAATACATTGTTGTTTGAACTTACGGCAATGGGGACAGATAAATAAATGCAATTGAACGCCAATTTTTTCGTGATAGAATAAATCACGTTCGTGTGAATCAGAAATCAGTTTTGTCACTTGAATACATTTCATTATGTTACTCCCCTACTAACTTCGTTGATAGGCAACGTTGTAATTGCAAACGTGCACGATAAAGCAAAGTATGTAAATTATCACGACTAATCTCGGCATTTTGACAGATTTCATCGCTTGATAATTCCAAATATTCTTTCATCATAAATACACGCCCTTGTTGTGCAGGTAAATGCGTTAAACAGGTTTCAAAAATAAGCCAAAATTGCACGCTATAAACTTCATTATCATTGGGTAAATCGCGTGGATAATATTCCGCTTTCCAATGACCTGATTGATCAAAGAATGAATTAGGTTCGTTTTCATCGGATAAATCCGTTTCAAGCACCAAGCGATCTTTTTGACGTAAAAAATCAATAATCTTATTTTTTAAAATGGCAAACATCCACGTTTTTAAGGCAGCTTGCCGTTTAAATTGCCCAAGATTTTTTAATGCACTTAATAATGCTTCTTGAACCAAATCTTCTGCTAAATGTGGGTTGCGTAATTGTAATTCGGCAAATTTCAACATTTGTTCACGAATTTCGCCAATTTGTTCGTTGCTAATCGGCATTTCTAATTTCATATTCATATCCTTGATTATTTTTGTCAGAAAATTCGTGCAACAACGACTAATCTACTGAAAGACAAGTTCTTTCACGAAAACATTATTTTATCACATTTAAAAAAGGAAAAATCAAATGAAAAATATGATTAAAATCTCTGCACTTAGCCTTGTTGCACTTTTCTCAGTGGCAGCTTGTTCAAGTCAACCAATGCAAAATGAAAAAATGGCATCATCTGATAAGATGATGCAACAAGAAACGATGCAAAAAACAGAAATGGAATCCAAATCAATGGAACAAGGAAAAATGGAACAAGAGAAAATGATGAAATCAGAAAAAATGCATTCAATGAAAACAATGAAGCAAGGGAAAATGATGAAATCTAAAATGATGAAAAAAGCGAAAGCAATGTAAAGATTAAAGAATGGATTTCTGAGAATAAAACCGCGGTCAAAAATTTAAGCATTTTTTGACCGCGGTTTTTATTTAGCGTTGCGTCAATTCAATCTCATCAAACAGTTTTTGAACCGCTTTATTATCGCGTAATTTCTCGGCTTGCTCAACTCGGCTACGGGTTAAATGGGGCGCAAAGAATTGGATGAAATCATACATATAATTACGCAAAAAAGTGCTATGCTTAAACGCAATCTGCGTCATACTGGATTGAAATAAGTGGCTAGCATCAAGTGCAACGAGATCCTTATCGTCTTCGGTATAAGCCATTGATGCCATAATTCCCACCCCTAAACCAAGGCGAACATAGGTTTTTAGCACATCGGCATCGGTTGCGGTGAAAACAATATTAGGTAAAATTCCCGCTCGATTAAAGGCGTAATCTAAATCAGAAACGCCTGTAAAACCAAAAGTATAGGTAACAAGCGGATAATTGCCTAATTCTTGAATTGTTAGCTGTTGGCAACTGGCTAAAGGATGATCTCGCTTCACCACAATAGAACGATTCCACATATAGCAAGGCAATAAGACGACATCATCAAATAAGTATTGTGCTTCGGTCGTGATGGCTAAATCCACTTCTCCCGATAATAATGCATCATAAATTTGATTGGGCGAACCTTGATGCACGTGTAAACTGACATCAGGATAACGTTTAGAAAACCGTTCAATTACCGAAGGTAAGGCATAACGAGCTTGGGTATTGGTTGTTGCGATACGCAAAATGCCGTGTTCAGGGTTGGTATATTCATTAGCTATCGCCTTAATACTCTGCGTTTTAACTAATAATTCACGTGCAATGGCAACAATTTTTTTACCCGCGGGCGTTAAGCCCTTAATATGCTTGCCATTACGTTCAAAAATTTCTAAATCCAATTCATCTTCCAGTAAGCGTACTTGCTTACTGATTCCAGGTTGCGAAGTATAAAGTGCATTAGCAGCTTCGGTCACATTCAAATTCTGATTAACGATTTCGACAATATAGCGTAATTGTTGGATTTTCATCGCGCCCCTTATTTTTTATAACGTTGTCCCTGTTGAGAATATTGTTTTACCGCTTTGCGAATTTTACTTGTTTTAGCACGACGTTGTGGGCGTGTGAGATCAAGTTTAGTTTCCGTTTCAGGTTCAAGCCCCACTAATTCACGCAAATAATTCACATTTTCTAAATCCATTTCTTGCCAACCGCCACGTGGTAAGGATTTCATTAATTTAATGTTACCATAGCGAATACGAATTAAACGGCTTACTTGAATATTTTGGCTCTCCCACAAACGACGAACTTCACGATTGCGTCCTTCCATTAGGGTAACATCAAACCACTGATTTAAGCCTGTTCCACCTACGGATTTAATACTTTTAAAATTTGCAGGGCCATCTTCTAACTGCACTCCTTTACGCAAACGATGCAACATTGCATCATCCACTTGCCCAAATACACGCACGGAATACTCACGTTCAACTTCACGGCTTGGGTGCATTAAACGATTCGCTAATTCACCGTCAGTGGTAAAAAGCAATAAGCCTGACGTATTAATATCTAAACGCCCCACCGCAATCCAACGAGAACCAGTCAAACGGGGTAAGCGATCAAATACTGTTGCTCGCCCTTCAGGATCATTGCGAGTACAAAGTTCCCCTTCGGGTTTGTAATACATCAACACACGACACACTTCTTTTTGTGCTTGAGTTAAATTCACAATATGTCCATCAATGCGAACTTTTACGCCTGAATGCACATCAATACGATCGCCCAAAGTCGCAATTTTGCCATCAACGCTCACACGATTCGCACTGATCATTGCTTCAATTTCTCGACGTGATCCTTGTCCTGCTCGGGCTAAAACTTTTTGCAATTTTTCGCCCGCGATATTTCTAGCCGTTTTTAATCCCGTGGCTTTTAGGGCTTTTTTCTGCACCGATTGCGTTGATTTAAAATCATTTGAATTTTTGACCGCGGTTTGCTGAGTTCGCGATGATTTTGACGAGCTATTTGAACGAGATAGCCGTTTAGCCGTGCTTTTGTTATCTGTTCGTTTAGTTGCTGAATGGGATTGAAATTTCATATATGTTCCTTTGTCGCTTTCACAAGCGTCTTTTCATTATAAATTAAATAAATGGCTCAATTGAACCGCTGCCTTGGCGTAAAATAATCGGACTTTGTTCTGTTAAATCCACCACAGTAGTGGGTTCTTGCCCTAAGTAGCCACCGTGGATAATTAAATCAACTTGATGTTCAAGGCGATCACGAATGTCTTCAGGATCGGATTGCGTAAAATGCTCATCATTTGGCAACATTAGCGAACAAGACAAAATCGGCTCGCCTAATGCCTGTAATAAATCTAATGCAATTTGATTATCAGGCACGCGTAAACCAATGGTTTTGCGTTTTGATGTCATCAAACGGCGTGGAAGCTCTTTAGTTGCCGTTAAAATAAAGGTATAGCGACCTGGTGTATTATTTTTCATTAAACGATAAGCGGTATTATCAACGGTCGCATAATGTGACAATTCGGATAGATCACTGCAGACTAATGTAAAATTATGCCCTTCGGGCAAGTGCCGAATTTTGACAATTCGTTCCATTGCGTGCTTATCACCCATCATACAACCAAGTGCATAGCCAGAATCCGTTGGATAAATAATGACACCGCCTTTACGCAAAATATCAACCGCTTGATTAATCAAACGTGATTGCGGATTATCGGGGTGAATATAGAAAAATTGGCTCATAATATGCCTTTATGTTTGATAATAGCGAGTAAATTGTTGCTGATTATAACGTAAAACCTAAAAATATGATCAATGAATTACATTATTATTTGCTTTAAGCATAATCAAACATTGACCACACAGGTTTTACGCTGTCAGGTAGCCACAAAGATTTCCCTAATTCAATCCATTGACAAGGAAAATGAAAGTCCGATCCCACTGAGCCAACTAGTTCAAATTCCGTTGCCCAACGTGCGAGTAATTGACGTTGATCGGGCGTTTGTCCACATCCAGCAACTTCAATCCCTTGTCCGCCCCATTGTTTAAAATCTGTAAGTAACCGCCGAATCCAACGGGCAGTCATATTATAACGTAATGGATGGGCTAAAATCGCAATACCACCTGCTTGTTGAATGGTTGCTATAGCATTAGGAATATCCGTCCATTGGGCTTTGACGTAACAAGATTTTCCTTGAGCAAGAAACTTTTTAAATGCTTGTTCAATATTTGCTACCTTTCCTATCTGAACTAAATAACGTGCATAATGCGCCCGTGTAACTTCGCCATCGGTTAGCGATTTCGCCCCCATAAACGCACCTTGCACCCCAACCTTTGCTAATTTCTCACCGATTTCTATTGCTCTTTGCAAACGGAGTTGAGCTTGATTTTGCAATAAGGTATTTAATCCCGAATGGTTTTTATCAAAATTGAGTCCAACAATATGAATTGCACGGTTTTCCCAATTTGTTGAAATTTCTACACCATTAATCAAGCGAATACCTAATTTATCAGCTTGACGCTGAGCTTCATCTAAGCCAGTAATACAATCGTGATCCGTCAGTGCCAATACGTCAACACCTTGCTGTTGCGCACGTTGTAATAACTCGGTAGGCGTTAGCACACCATCTGATGCGGTGCTATGGCTATGGAGATCAAAACCTTTTTGCATAGTGATTATCTATTTAATTCCTTTAACCAATTCTTTTACTAAATAAGGACCTTGATAAATAAGACCAGAATACACTTGTAATAATTGTGCGCCCGCGTCTATTTTTTGTTCTGCGCTAGCTAAACTATCAATCCCACCGCAACCAATAATAGGCAATTTACCTTGTAGTTCTTGCTGTAACCGTCGCACAATTTGAGTACTCCGTGTTTGTAATGGCTTACCACTTAATCCGCCAATTTGTTCGGCTTGAGCAAAATGAGTAACATTGTCACGAGAAATGGTGGTATTGGTCGCAATAATACCATCAATTTGATAACGTACTAAACTATCAGCAATTTGCACCACTTCCTGTTCTGTCAAATCTGGTGCAATTTTTACAACGATTGGCACATTATGTTGGTATTGTTGAGCTAATTGCTGCTGCTTCGCTTTGATACTCTTTAATAAATCATCAAGTGCTTCGCCATATTGTAGCTGGCGTAAGTCTGGGGTATTTGGCGATGAGATATTGACCGTAATGTAATCGGCATATTGATAGGCTTTGTTTAAACAAATTAAATAATCATCTTTGCCTTGTTCAATCGGGGTGACTTTATTTTTGCCAATATTGATTCCTAAAATACCACCTTGGCTGCGATAGCGAGATTTTTTAATGTTTTCAATTAAATAATCAATGCCGTAGTTATTAAATCCATTACGATTAATAATCCCTTCAGCTTCAATCAAGCGAAATTGACGGGGTTTAGGATTGCCTTCTTGTGCCAAAGGCGTGACAGTTCCCACTTCAATAAACCCAAACCCCATTGCCGCAAATCCATCAATGGCTTCGCCATTTTTATCTGCACCCGCCGCTAAACCAATCGGATTGCGGAAATTTAGTCCCATTACCGTTTTAGCTGATCCTTGCGGACAAGCTAGAAGAGGTTTTAATAGTCTATTAAGTGGCGAATTACCGACGAATTTCAGTATATTGATGGTTAATTCGTGGGCGTGTTCAGGGTCTAAAGCAAAAATCCCCTTACGAATAAGCGAATATAACATAATGTCCTACTTTTATTGTGATAAAAAATACGGCGTTTTTACGCCGTATTTGATGATTATTTCAATGCTTTCTCAATTTTCTCAAATAAGTCATTTGATAAATTATCTACTTCACTTAAGCGTTCTAAAGCACATTTCATTAACGGTTGACGCTGACTATCAAAGCGAGCAAAGCGAATGAGTGGTTCAACTAAACGTGCCGCAACTTGTGGATTGCTTGAATTTAACCGAATTAAGACATCGGTTAAAAAACGGTAGCCTGACCCATCAATGGCGTGAAAAGCACGTAAATTTTGGTTTGCAAAACTACCAACTAATGAACGCAAGCGATTTGGATTATTAAAATTAAAACTTGGATGTGTCATCAGCTGTTGAACAATATCTAACACATTTTCATCTGGTCGTGTCGCTTGTAAAGCAAACCATTTATCCATCACTAAACCATCACTTGCCCATTTTTGTTCAAAATCTGTTAATAAACTATCACGGCAAGCCAATTGTGCTTTCGTCGCCGCATTTAACGCGGCAAGAGTGTCAGTCATATTATTTGCATTTTCATAATGTGCTTGTACCACACTATTGCCAAACTCAGTGAAAGCAAGATAGGATAAACATTGGTTGCGTAATGCACGTAATGCAATATCTTCACGGGTTAAATAATAACCGTTTAATTCAATTTGACGGTAAATCGCTAACCATTGTTCTTTTAGACCTTGAGCAAGGCTACGCAACATAAAATCACGCACCACAGTAATGCCATCAGGATCAATAATTGAAAATTGCTCTGCAAATTCAGTTTCTTTTGGCAAGGTGACTAACAATGTCGTGAGTTCAATATCCGTTTGATATGCACTCAGAAGCTGTGAAACCGCGGCCAAAATTGACGACGAAAATACCAAGCCTTCCCCTTGTTGATAAGCTGTTAAGTTACGGCGTAACTCTGCCGTTAACAGCATTTGCATCGCATCCCAACGCACAAATTCATTTTCAGCGAATTGCAACAGAACTAATAATTGCTCGGTTGTGTAATCATAATCCAATTTTACTGGTGCAGAAAAATCACATAATAAAGCAGGAATAGGGCGACTAAATACATTATGGAATTCAAAAACTTGCTCGGATAATTTCACATCTAGCACATTATGCACAGGCTGCCCATTATGTAATAATGTCTGTGGTAACCCCTTTTCATCATATAACGCAATTTTCAATGGAATATGTAAATTCACTTTAACCATTTGATCCGCGGTAGGCGGTGTCATTTGCGATACTGATAATTGATAAATGTGTTTCTTTTCGTCATAATGATCGATCACACTTAATTCAGGTGTGCCAGACTGACTATACCAACGACGGAATTGTTCCAAATCAACACCAGAAGCACGTTCCATTGCTGAAACAAAATCTTCACAAGTCGCGGCTTTTCCATCATTTTCTGCAATGTAAAGCTGCATCCCCTGTTGGAAACGTTTTTCCCCCAACAGTGTGTGCAACATTCTAATCACTTCAGCCCCTTTTTCATACACCGTCATTGTATAAAAGTTATTCATTTCAATCACTTTTTCAGGGCGAATTGGATGCGACATTGGGCTAGCATCTTCGGCAAATTGTGCTGTGCGTAAAAATTTTACGTTATTAATACGGTTGACTGCTCGAGATCCCGTATCAGACGAAAATTCTTGATCGCGGAATACGGTTAAGCCTTCTTTCAAACTCAACTGAAACCAATCACGACAAGTTACACGGTTACCCGTCCAGTTATGGAAATATTCGTGTGCAATCACACTTTCAATCGCAAGATAATCATCATCTGTTGCGGTTTGTGGATTAGCCAACACATATTTAGAATTGAAAATATTCAGCCCTTTATTTTCCATTGCCCCCATATTAAAGAAATCAACAGCAACGATCATATAAATATCTAAATCATATTCTAAATTAAAACGTTGTTCATCCCATTTCATCGCTTTTTTCAGACTTTCCATTGCCCAACTTGCACGATCTAAATTACCGCGGTCAACATAAAGCTCAAGCAGGACATCACGCCCTGATGCTGTTATAAAGTGATCCTGTAACAAATCAAAATCACCAGCAACTAATGCGAATAGATAACTTGGTTTTGGAAACGGATCTTGCCATTCAACCCAATGGCGACCATCATCAAGCTCGCCCTGAGCCACACGGTTACCATTAGATAATAAATACGGATAATGCTGTTTATTGGCTGTAATTTTTGTACGATAACGTGCCAATACATCAGGGCGATCTAACATATAAGTGATTTGACGAAACCCTTCCGCTTCACATTGAGTACAAATTCCTTCCCCCGACTGATAAAGCCCTTGTAATGACGTATTTTTAGCAGGCTCTAACTGGGTAACAATATCAAGTTCAAATTGCTCCGCTTGCTGTTGGCTTAGATCGAGAATTAAACTTTCTGCCGTTTGATGAAATTGAGAAAAAGGTTCGCCATTTGATGCGAGCGAAATAAATTGAAAACTATGCCCGTCAAGACGTAATTCCGTTGCGGTTGGATTTAAACGTTTAACCTGCAGCTTGGCAGTCACTTGCGTATGTTGTGGGTCAAGTTGAAAATCAAGAAAAATGTCCGTTACGGTGAAATCAGGCGTGCGATAGTCTTTGCGGTATTTGGCTTTAGCTTGCATAAAAAATATCCATTATTTGATGGCTAAAAAATTGCGTTAAGAATAAAAGGTTATGCTTTTCCTTGCAAGTCATTTTACACAAAAACCGCGGTCAAAAATCGCCACGTTTTTAAATAAGTCAATGGAAAAATATCATCGCAAACGTTTGCTGATTGTGCTATTCTAACAAAGATTTATTATCTTTTTAGGGAATGAGAATGGCAAATAATTTCAATCACCAAAAAATAGCGATCGTAATGGGGTCAAAAAGTGACTGGGCAACGATGCAAGAAGCTGCCATTATTTTAGATCAATTACAGGTAGATTATCAGGTTGAAATCGTTTCAGCACACCGCACGCCTGATAAACTCTTTGAATTTGCAGAAAAAGCGAAAGAACGTGGTTTTGCAGTGATTATCGCAGGTGCGGGCGGTGCAGCACATTTGCCTGGTATGTTAGCTGCTAAAACGCTTGTTCCCGTGCTAGGCGTTCCCGTTAAAAGTGCAACACTCAGTGGCGTTGATAGTTTATATTCAATCGTGCAAATGCCAAAAGGCATTCCCGTTGGAACATTAGCTATTGGGCAAGCAGGCGCAGCCAATGCGGCATTATTAGCAAGCCAAATTTTAGCCCTGCAAGATAATACGCTCTTTGAACGCTTGCAAAAATTTCGCCAGCACCAAACGCAAACGGTGTTAGATCATCCTGATCCACGTGAGCAATAAAAACCGCGGTCAAAATTTATCTTATTTTTAAGGAAAATTATGCAAAAAAGTGCTCTCTACCCGACTATTTATGTTCTCGGCAATGGTCAACTTGGACGAATGTTACGCTATGCAGGTGCGCCACTTGATATTTGTGTTGAACCCTTAGCATTTGATGCGCCAACTTTTCCAATTGAAAACAATAGCTTAATTACTGCTGAAATTGAACGTTGGCCAGAAACAGCATTAACAGAGCAACTTAGCCAACACCATAATTTTATTAATCAAAAAGTCTTTGGTTTATTAGCGGATCGCTTAACACAAAAGCAAATGCTAGATCTGCTCGGATTAGCCACATCACCTTGGCAATTACTTGAAACACCATCAGAGTGGCAATCGCTATTTAAACAACTTGGCGACAAAGTGGTGGTAAAGCGTCGCACAGGCGGTTATGATGGGCGTGGTCAATGGATTATTCAACCACAAAATACATCACAAATTAGCGATGATTTATATCAAAACGTGATAGCAGAAAAATTTATTCCCTTTGATTACGAAATTTCATTAGTTGGTGCACGTTTTCGTCAAGGCGATACACGTTTTTATCCGATTACGCATAATTTACAACAGAATGGCATTTTGCGTTATTCGGTTGTCAATCCCCATTCAACACAACGTCAAATGTTGCAACAACAAGCGGAAGCAATGCTTAGTAAAATTATGCAATATCTTGATTATGTTGGTGTTATGGCGATGGAATGCTTTGTGATTGGCGATAAATTATTGATTAATGAATTAGCCCCACGTGTTCATAATAGTGGGCATTGGACACAATTAGGTTGTACCATTAGCCAATTTGAACTCCATTTACGTGCGTTACTTGATTTGCCTACTCCATCACTCCATTTGCTTTCGCCAACAGTAATGGTAAATTTAATCGGCTGTGAGCCAAATCCCGAATGGCTAAATGTGCCATATTCGCAATTGCATTGGTATGGCAAAGCGGTGCGAGAAGGGCGAAAATTAGGGCATTTGAATATTACGCATCAAAACACAAATGAATTGCAAATAATTTTGCAAAATTTAAACGAATTTTTGCCCGCAGATTATCAATCTGGATTGGATTGGGCAAAAAATCAATTAATCAGCTAATAAATTTGATATTTTTTTAAAAATTAACTGTTATATTTGTATAAAACATAAATTTAATCAGAAAAATGTAGAATTTATAAAATAAAGCTTGCTAACAATTTACATTATAACGTATATAAATACGAAGTATTTTAAATCACAAGGATAATAAGTATGTTTGAACAAATTAAAGCCGCACCAGCGGATCCCATTTTGGGGCTAGGCGAAGCCTTTAAAACCGAAACCCGTTCACCAAAAATCAATTTAGGTATTGGTGTCTATAAAGATGCCAATGGCGATACCCCAATTATGCAAGCGGTGAAAAAAGCAGAAGGACGTCTATATGAGCAAGAAATCAGCAAAAATTATCTTGCGATTGACGGAGTAGCAGAATTTAACGCACAAACCAAAGCATTATTGTTTGGGGCAAATTCGGACATTATTAAACACAATCGTGCGAAAACAGTACAAAGCCTTGGCGGAACAGGGGCATTACGCATTGCTGCTGAATTCATTAAACGCCAAACTAAAGCACAAAATGTTTGGATCAGCAATCCAACTTGGCCAAATCATAACGCAATTTTTAATGCAGTAGGAATGACGATTCGTGAATATCGCTATTATGATGCACAAAGCAAAGCATTAGATTGGGATAATCTATTAGCTGATTTAAGCAACGCAAGTGAAGGCGATGTCGTGTTATTACACGGTTGCTGCCATAACCCAACAGGGATTGACCCAACACCTGAACAATGGCAAGCACTTGCCGATCTGTCTATTAAAAATGGTTGGTTACCTTTATTTGATTTCGCTTATCAAGGGCTAGCCAATGGCTTAGAAGAAGACGCATTAGGTTTACGCACCTTCGCGAAACAACATAAAGAATTGTTAATTTCAAGTTCTTACTCTAAAAACTTTGGCTTATACAATGAACGCGTAGGGGCATTTACCTTAGTGGCAGAAAACGAAGAAATTGCACAAACTGCGTTAACCCAAGTAAAAAGCATTATCCGTACACTCTACTCTAACCCCGCATCACACGGTGCTGCAACCGTGTCATTAGTATTAGGCGATAACACATTACGTCAAGAATGGGAAAATGAATTGACCGAAATGCGTAATCGGATTAAGGCAATGCGTCACAAATTAGTTGAGCTACTAAAAGAATTCGGGGCAAAACAAGACTTTAGCTTCATTATTGAACAAAACGGAATGTTCTCTTTTAGTGGTTTAAGTGCTGAACAAGTTGATCGCTTAAAAGACGAATTTGCTATTTATGCGGTACGTTCAGGCAGAATCAACGTAGCGGGCATTACCGAAGAGAATATTCGCTATTTGTGTGAAAGCATTGTTAAGGTATTATAAAACCAATGAAAAGCCCTAAATATAGGGCTTTTTATTTATCCAATTTAACGATAATACTGGTACGTTTTATAAAAAAATAATCCCAACAAAATAATCAAAGCAATCATTAGCTGGATAACACGTTTTTTGGTGAGTTTCTCTGCAGGCATATTATAATCACTCATTCATTTTAACTGAGCTATGTTACAATTTTTTGCGTTAAAATTCATTAAGATTTTTGACCGCGATATGTATCAATAAAAACCGCGGTCAATTTTTTCCGCGGTTTTTATGGCATTACATATATTTCGCTAAGAAGCCTAGCGCGGTTTCAGGATGACGCCCAAACCAGTTATAGCCGTCTTTAAAACGACGAGTAGTGCCTTCAATCCAAAAGATTTCTTTCTCTTTTGCACCAAGTATATCAAAGGTTTTTTGCCCATCTTCAGGATTACGCGTCCACGCATCATCTTTCACTTGAACAATCATCGTTGGCATTGTTACCGCTGACGCCCAACGTTGCGGGGTCATTTCAGCCGCGGTAAATGCCCCCATTTTCAACAATTCTAAATCAATCAATTCTTGGTATTGTTGAATGCCTTGCAATTCACTAAACGCATCAAAAATGGCACTCATTGATACGACCATTGGGCTAACCATACATTTCACATTAGCAAAAAGCTCTGGTCTTTCATAAATTGCACGATATTGTGAATTGCCGCCCATACATTGACTATATAAACCAACATCCATTTTGCTTAATTCAGGATGTGCATCAACCCATTTTTTCACGCCGACGCAATCACGCCATTCCCAGTTACCAATTCCGCTTAAGCCATTATTCGCTGCGCCACTGTTTCCATGATTGCGAATATCATAAGTTAAGACATTATAGCCTGCGTCGGTTAAGTGTTTGTATTGAATGACAAAATCAATTTCAACCGCATCAAAGCCAGACCAAGGTAAACCATAATGTCCAGGGTAACCTGCACGACACATTGGCAAGGCGTGGTTAAAAATAATGAGTTTATTACTTTTTTCTTTTGCAGGAATGTACCAGGCTTATAATGGCACACCATCATCAGAAGGAATCGTCAGCTCTTGATAGCTCATTCCATATTCATCGGGGGTTTTAAAAATGAAACTGCGTAAAGGGCGAACGATATTTGCTAAACCTTTCACTTTTTCATAGTCTTCAGCCGAAATGGTTTTTTCTTGCTCAAGGGCTTTTGCAAGGCGTTCTGGAGATAATCTTGGCATAATTTTTCTTTCCTTTCTTAATAAAATACTAAGCCATTATAAATGGTAAGCATATTTTCGTTAATTAATAGAAATCGCGGTCAAAATTTCAAGCGTTTTTTTGACCGCGGTTTTAAAGCAGTTTAATCCAAATTGAGTGGGTGAATATGCCAAATCCGTTCAGCGTATTCACGAATCGCCCGATCCGATGAGAAAAAGCCCATATGACTAATATTTTGCAATGCACTATCAATCCAAGCCGATTGATTTTGGTATTTTTCATCAACAGATGTTTGCATTTCTACATAACTGCGATAATCGGCAAAGGCTTGATAATAATCGTGATATTGTAGCGATTGCAATAATTGTTGATAACGGTTTGGGTCTTTAGGCGAAAAGAAGCCTGACGTAATTTGATCCACTACCGCTCGCAACTCAGCATCATTTTGATAATAATCAAAGGGGTGATATCCGTTACGGCGTAGGGCTTCAACCTGTTCAACGGTATTGCCGAAAATAAAAATATTCTCTTTCCCAACCTGTTGCAAAATTTCTACATTAGCACCATCTAGCGTGCCTAACGTCAATGCACCATTTAACGCAAATTTCATATTGCTCGTGCCTGACGCTTCCGTTCCCGCCAATGAAATTTGCTCAGAAATATCCGCGGCTGGAATAATCATTTCGGCTAAACTGACGCTATAATTTGGAATAAACACCACTTTTAAACGCCCTTGCAAACGTTGATCCTGATTAATCATCTTCGCTACATCATTGATTAAATTAATGGTTTGTTTTGCCGCACAATACGCTGAAGCGGCTTTCCCCGCCAAAATAAAGACACGTGGCACCCAATTTTTTTCAGGATGAGCTAACATTTGGTTATAGCGTGTGATGATATGTAACACATTAAGAATTTGACGTTTGTATTCGTGAATGCGTTTTACTTGAACATCAAATAAAGCGTTCGGATCAACATCAATGCCCAATTCTTGCTGAATATAACGGGCAAGTCGCTGTTTATTATCGTATTTAATTTTGGCAATGGCTTGTTTTAACTCAGGATTATGAATATGTTGTTGTAATTGGCTTAATTGCGTTAAGTCTTTGCACCAATCTTTGCCAATATATTGGGTAAATAATTCGGCTAATTCGGGGTTTGCCACACCGACCCAACGCCGTGGTGTAATGCCATTTGTCACATTGGTAAAGCGTTCAGGATAAATGCGAGCAAAATCAGCAAATGTGGACGTAACCATCAATTCTGAATGAATTTCCGCAACCCCGTTGATTTTATGAGAACCCACAACGGATAACCACCCCATTCTCACTTTACGATTCGCACCATCGCCTTCTTGAATTAAGGACACTCGGCGGATAAAATCTACATCATCAGTAATATGGCAACGCACGTAATCAAGGAAATATTCGTTAATTTCTAAAATCATTTGTAGATGACGAGGTAAAATTTTTCCCATCATATCCACGGGCCAAGTTTCTAATGCTTCTGACATTAAGGTATGGCAAGTATAGGAAAAAATGCGGCACGTCATTTCCCAAGCTTTTTCCCATTCAAACCCTTCTTGATCAACTAAAATGTACATTAATTCAGGAATTGCAAGTGAGGGGTGCGTATCATTCAAATGAATGGCGACTTTATCGGCTAAATTCTCAACCGTGCCATTTATCCATTTATGTCGGCTAATAATATCTTGCAATGATGCGGAAACGAGAAAATATTCTTGTCGTAAACGCAATTCCCGCCCTGCCCACGTTGAATCATCGGGATATAATACGCGAGATACATTCTCAATCTCTGCTCGTTCTTCTATTGCCCCAAAATAGTCCCCTTTATTAAAGTTTGCTAAGTTGAACATATCACTTGCGTGCGCACTCCATAAACGCAAAGTGGTGGCAGAATTTGTTTCATAACCTGGGATCATTTGGTCATAAGCGAGAGCGGTAATTTCTTCATCAGGCTGCCATTGGCATTTTTTTCCTTCAAAATAGATATGCCCACCAAATCGAATATGATAACGCTTAGCTGGGCGAATAAACTCCCAAGGCACGCCTTTTTCAAGCCAAGTATCAGGTTGTTCAACTTGTTGCCCCTGTTTAATTTTTTGTTGAAACATACCATATTCATAACGAATACCATAGCCCATCCCTGGTAAATCTAAAGTAGCAATAGAATCCATAAAACAGGCTGCCAAACGCCCAAGTCCGCCATTGCCTAAACCTGGATCTAATTCTTTTTCTATAATATCTTCTAAATTGACGTTTAATTGCAATAATGCACCTTTCGCTAAGTTATATACATTCTCAGCCAATAAAGCATTGGACAATGTCCGCCCGATTAAAAATTCCATTGAAAGATAATAGACTCGGCGAACTTTATTCTGACGGGAATAATCCGCGGTGGAAATCCACCCTTCCGTCACAAGATCACGCACGGCATATAATGTCGCATTAAGCCAATCACGTTGACTGGCATCTTCAGGTGAGCGACCAATAATAAAAATAAGTTTATAAACAATTGATTTTTTGAAGGATTCGATGTTCTTTTCAGGTTCATTATAGGGAAATTGTAATTCAGTCATGGATCGGTCAAACCTCATTAAAAATTAAACAAAATTCGTCTAAATTTTATTCTTATTAATTTATTTTTCAAGTTAATTATCTAAAATTTTCGTATAGAGTTGTTGATAACGTTGTGCGGCAAGTTGCCAGCTGAAATCCTGTTTCATTGCATTTTTACGGACTTTCGCCCAACTTCTTGGTTTGTGCCACAATGCAAAGGCGTGTTTAATACATTGACGTAGGGCTTGGCTTTCTGCTTGCTGAAATACAAATCCTGTCGCCAACCCTTGCTCAATATTTTCAGAATGGCTATCCACCACCGTATCCGTAAGCCCACCTGTTGCACGCACTAATGGCAATGTGCCATATTGCAAACCGTATAATTGTGTTAGTCCACAAGGCTCAAAACGGCTCGGCACTAAAATCACATCGCCACCAGCCACCATCAAATGCGATAATTTTTCATCATAGCCCAATTTAATGCCGACATTGTCTGAATATTGGTCTTTTAATTGCTGCAAACCTTGCTCTAAATATGGCGCACCTGAGCCTAACACCATTAATTGCCCGCCCTGTGCAATGATTTCATCTGCACTCTCAAGCAACAAATCCACCCCTTTTTGTTCCGTTAAGCGTGTTACCATAACAAATAGCAAAGCGGATTCATTTTGTGGTAATTGAAAATAGGCTTGCAGTGCCTGTTTATTTTTCTTTTTACCCGTTAAACTCGTTAGGCTGTAATGATATTGTAAATAGGGATCATTTTTTGAGTGCCAAATTTGCCCATCAACCCCATTCAAAATGCCACTTAATTTCCCTTGTTGTTTTAAGCCTGAGAGTAACCCTTGTAAGCCATATCCAAACTCGGCTTGTGTAATTTCATTTGCATAGGTTGGGCTGACCGCGGTAACAGCATCAGAATAGTAAAGCCCTGCTTTCAAATAGGAAATCTGCCCGTGTAATTCCAATCCATTAATATCAAACATCGTTTCGGGCAAGCCTATTTCAGATAAATGGTAATGAGAAAATTGCCCTTGGTAAGCTAAATTATGAATGGTAAACACCGATTTGGCAGGACGCCCTTTATGCTCTAAATAAGCACTTGTTAGCCCGGCGTGCCAATCGTGACAATGTATGATCTCCGCTCGCCACCAACTATCCAATCCTGTGCTTAATTCTGCCCCAACCCACGCCAACAAGGCAAAACGTTTATAATTATCAGCATAATCATTATAGTGTTGATCGTGATAAGGATTGCCTTGACGATCATACAAATGAGGGGCATCAATTAAATATACGCCAACGCCCTGATAAACACCATAACGCAACACCATATGCCCTGCAAAATTATCTATTTCGGCAACAACGGTTGTATTTTGAACACCCGATTTTATCGCAGGATACGCTGGCAATAATATTCTTGCATCAATCCCAATCTGCTGCTGTGCAAAGGGCAATGCCCCCATCACATCGGCTAACCCACCCGTTTTCAGCAAGGGATAGAGCTCGGAACACACGTGTAATACTTTCATTTTCTTTTCCTTAAGTCATAAAATTATCAAAATTCAGCAAAATAACAAAACCGCGGCTAAAAAAATGACAGGATTTTTGACCGCGGTTTTTCCTAGTCTAATTCTTTTTCACTATCCACTGTTTCGCCTTGTAATTTCCGCAACATACTGGCAGTGACCAACACCACCCCACCAGAACTCACACGAAAACGCTGGCGATCACGTTCTAAATCAACCCCAATTTGCATTCCATCTGGAATAATGGATTGGCGATCAACGATACAACGGCGTAAAACACAATTTTTACCAATGGTCACTTGTGGCAAAATAACAGAGTGATCGATAGTAGAATCGCTACAAACCTTAATGCGATCAAATAAAACAGAATAGCTAATGGTGGCATTTTTAATCATACAACCCCCACCGATTAAGGAATTATCTACCCCTTTCATATCGCAATCATAAAAGAATTTTGATGGGTAAGTTTGGCTTGGATTGCCTCGAATTGGCCAAGTTTGATCGTAAATATCTAACTGTGGCTCATCTGATACCAAATCAATATTTGATTGCCAAAAACTGTCTAATGTCCCCACATCACGCCAGTAAATCGCCCCATCGGTATTACGTCCCATACAAGAACGTTCAAATGGATGTGCATAAAGCACCTCATCTTCTAATGCCATCGGTAACACATCTTTACCAAAATCGTGTGAAGTATGTGGCGTTTCAACGGTGCGTTTTAAGGCTTCATAAAGATAATCTGCATCAAAAACGTAGATCCCCATTGACGCTAAAGAGGATTCGGGTTTGCCGATCATTGCGGGCGGATTTTTAGGCTTTTCAACAAAGGCTTTGACTTTCAAGTTTTCGTTGACTGCCATTACGCCAAATTCAGAGGCTTTTTTACGTTCAACTTCAATACACCCCACCGTACATTTTGCACCGCTGTAAACGTGATCAAGCAACATCTGGCTATAATCCATTTTATAAATATGATCGCCCGCCAAAATAAGCACATATTTAGGTTTATAATGATCACGAATAATTGCCATATTTTGATAGACGGCATCCGCAGTACCGCGATACCACGTATTATCATCAATTTGTTGACGGGCTGGCAACATATCCACAAACTCGCCACGCTCTTGTGGCAAGAACGACCAACCTGTTTGTAAATGGCGTAATAAGGAATGGGCGGCATATTGGGTAACTACGCCGATGCGGTTTAGCCCCGAATTAATACAGTTTGATAAGGCAAAATCAATAATACGCCGATTGCCACCAAAATAAAGTGCGGGTTTTGCACGTTTATCGGTTAATTCATATAGTCGCGAACCACGTCCGCCCGCTAAAATCAAAACCAATGTATCTTTTACAAGATCGTATTTACTAGGTAAATTTGCAATGCTACTACTCATAGAGCCTCCAAGTACTCATCAAAATTAAAATCTTTTCAGATTTATCTGATTTGTTGTAACACCTTAAATGCTAAATCCTCCATTACCACCTGATTTTGCAGTGTTTGATGATTATCCAACCTTTGCCACTTCCCTTGCGGTAAAACAAAATGTTGCCGTTCTGCTTTCGCATTTATTAAACATAACCAACGCCCATCAAGTAATACTTGGAATGCCTTGCTGTGCGGATTATGCCAATCCGGTATTGTCATCGCTAAACCGTCGCAGTTTAGCCAGTCAACTTGTTTATCTGTCCACCATTTATCGTTATTTAAACAATAAATTTGCTTTCTTAATGCAATAATTTGTTTGGCGTATTGAAATAAATCTTCTTCAAACCCATCCCAATTTAGCCAGCTAATAGGATTATCTTGGCAATAAGCATTGTTGTTGCCTTGTTGAGTATGCCCAAACTCATCACCAGCCAACAGCATCGGAGTGCCGTGTGCGAGAAGTAAACTCGCTAATAAGGCTTGAGTTGAAAAAATACGCGAATTTTTGACCTCGGTTTTTAACGAATCATTATCTATTTGGGTAATTTGTCCTTCAATGCCGTGGTTATAACTGTAATTTTGATTACGTCCATCACGATTTTGTTCGCCATTTGCCTCATTATGTTTATGGTTATAACTCACTAAATCTCGCAAGGTAAATCCATCATGGGCAGTAATAAAATTAATGCTTTTATGGGGCTGACCATTCTGCTGAAGAAGATCACTTGAACCTGAAAAACGTTGTGCGAACGCCCCTAATTCACCGCTTTTCCATAACCAAAAACGTGTTACATCATCACGAAAACGATCATTCCATTCGGCAAAATCTGCGGGGAAATTCCCCAGTTGATAACCATATTCACCAATATCCCAAGGTTCTACGATAAATTTGCAATCTTGTAAGACTGGTTCATTTGCAATATCTGCAAACAGTTGGGCACAAGGATTAAAATAAGGCTCACGCCCAAGAACCGTGCCTAAGTCAAAGCGGAAACCATTAATGTGATAATCCCTAGCCCAATAAACTAAACAATCAATAAGCCAACGGCGAGTCACGTTATGGCTTAAATTCAGCAAGTTGCCACAACCTGTCCAATTTAAATATTCATCTTGTGCGTTATGCCAATAATACGTCCGATCATCAATTCCACGAAAACTAAAGGTTGGGAAATCTTGCTCTGATTCTGCACTATGGTTAAACACCACATCTAAAATCACTTCAATTCCTGCTTGATGTAAGGCTTTTACCATTTGTTTCACTTCTAACAAGGGATTATCCGTTACCGCGTAACGTGATTCTGGTGCAAACATTGCGAGAGGGTTATAACCCCAGTAATTCGTGAGCCCTTTTTGTTGCAAGTGTGGTTCGCTTATAAAATAATTTATCGGCAAAATTTCAACCGCGGTAATGCCCAATTCTTGTAGATAATGAAGAGATTCCGGTTGTGCCAGGGCGGTATAGCTGCCTCTGATTGATTGAGGCAAATCTTGGCGTAATTGACTAAATCCTTTAATGTGTAATTCGTAAATAATCGTGTGCTGCCAAGGCGTATGAGGTTTTTGTTCATCTTGCCAATCAAAGTCTTGATTAATAATCAAGGCTTTTGGTGCTAAATGTGCATTATCCCGTGGATCAGATAATAAAAACCACGCACATTGCTCATCACTTGATAAATTTGGCTTACCCACCACCGCTTTGGCATAAGGATCAAGCATTAATTTAGCTGGATTGCATCGCCCCTTAGAATCTGACAAGCGATAAGCATATTGCGTACCAAAGGGCAACCATTCAACCCAGCAATGCCAATAGCATTCTTCTTGGTTTTGAGCATTACGCTGAATGGTTTTATACATTGCAACACGCTGTTCTGTGCCATTTTGATCAAATAAACAAAGTTCAACACGCTCTGCTTGATTTGAAAAAAGCACAAAATTAAGACCCAATTCACCATTTACAGATAAATAGGAATAGCCTAAAGGGGTTGCTTGACCGATTGCCGTTTTCATTTTTATTTCAGTTTTAAATAAATGGTTGCAAGTGGTGGCACGGTAACTTCAATGGATTGTGCCTTATTGTGACTTCCAATGGGTTGCGTATTAATTTCGCCTAAATTTCCCAAATTAGAGCCGCCGTAATAAACAGAATCAGTATTTAATATTTCTTGATAACACCCAGAGAAATTCACACCAATGCGATAATGATAATGTGGAACTGGCGTAAAATTACTGATAACAATCAATGGATTACCATCTAAGCCTTGTCGTTCAAAAACGAAAATAGAATGCTGACTATCATCAACAACTAACCAATTAAACCCTTTTGGATCATTATCTAGCTGATATAACGCATCTTCTTGCCGATATAGTCCATTCAAATCTTTAACTAATTGTTGTACGCCTTTATGCCAATGTCCGCCAATATTTTCATAAAGTAAATACCAATCCAAACTTTCTTGATAATTCCATTCCCGACCTTGGGCAAATTCATTACCCATAAATAACAGTTTTTTACCTGGATAACCCCACATATAACCGTAATAAGCCCGTAAGTTAGCAAATTGTTGCCAGGTATCGCCCGGCATTTTACCGAGTAAAGATGATTTTCCATGCACGACTTCATCGTGCGAAAGTGGCAGCACAAAATTCTCACTATATTGATACAGTAAACCAAATGTCATTTTGTCATGATGATATTGACGATAAATGGGATCAAGACGCATATAAAATAAGGTGTCATTCATCCAGCCCATATTCCATTTAAAGTTAAAGCCTAGCCCACCATCTTGAGTTGGTTTGGTAACCATTGGGAATGATGTGGATTCTTCTGCAATCGTGATTGCACCGTCCATTTCCGTTTTTATTTTCCAATTAGTATGTTTTAAAAACTCAATCGCTTCTAAATTTTCGCGTCCACCATATTGATTAGGTATCCACTGCCCTTCTGCACGGCTATAATCACGATAAATCATTGATGCCACGGCATCAACACGCAGCCCATCTAAACCAAAACGTTCTAGCCAATATAATGCATTGCTTGATAAAAAGTTTTTTACTTCATTACGCCCATAGTTATAAATCAAGGTATTCCAATCTTGGTGATAACCTTCTTTCGGATCGGCGTGTTCATATAATGCCGTACCATCAAATGCAGCCAATCCGTGAGTATCATTAGGAAAATGCCCTGGCACCCAGTCAAGAATCACGTTAATACCTGCTTGATGTGCACGTTCAATTAATAATTTAAAGTCTTCTGCACACCCAAAACGGCTAGTTGGTGCATAAAGTCCCAAGGGTTGATACCCCCAAGAGCCGTCAAAAGGAAATTCCGACAAGGGCAAAAATTCAATATGAGTAAATCCCATTTCTTTCACATAAGGAATTAATTCATCACCAATTTGTTGGTAATTCAACCAATAATTATTTTCTACATTGCGTCTCCACGAACCTAGATGCACTTCATAAATTGAAATCGGTTGATTAATTTGGTTTGCTTTTTTCCGCAGCTCTGTCATCGCAACCAATTCAGGCAAAACGCTCACTTGCGAAGCAGTATCTGGGCGTAATTGGGCTGAAAAGGCATAAGGATCGGCTTTCAACCGCAAATGATAATTACAATCTAATAATTCAAATTTATATAATTGCCCTAAACTCACTTTGGGAATAAAAAGCTCCCATACACCACTTGCTTGATGAAAACGCATCGGATGGCGACGACCATCCCAATAATTAAAATCCCCAATTACTGAAACTCGTTTGGCATTCGGTGCCCATAAGCGAAAATTGACCCCAGCGACCCCATCACATTGCATAAAATGCGTCCCTAAAATCTCATAAGGGCGTAAATGTGATCCTTCAGCGAGTAGCCAATTGTCCAAATCATTTAGCATAGGATGATAACGATAAGGATCTTCAATAATTTGACTCTCATTTCCCCAATACACTTGTAATTGATAAGCAAAAAAATGATGAAAATCTAAAAAACGACCGCAAAAAAAACCGCGGTTATCTTGTATTTCAAGCTCACCGAGGGAATTTTGCGTTGCTTTATCAATAACAATAACCTTGTTTGCATCAGGCAATAACGCACGAATTTCAATCCCTAAATCCGTTTCGTGCATTCCTAAAATGGAGAAGGGATCATTTTGTATGCCATCAAAGAAAGTATTAATAACCGATTGAGAAATGAGATTTGACATAACATATCCTTATTGTTGACGTGCTTGGTTAATTTGCGTGAGAAATTGAATAAAATAAGGTTCAGAAAAAATTTGTTGCAAGGTTAATGACAACTTCTTACGCCAATTGGGGTATTCATTTGCGGTGCCTGGCAAATTAAACGACAATTCTTGCCCCAGTAAATTTTCTAATTGCACGCCAATCAACTGACTTTGACTATGTGCTAAATATTGGTGAATCATTTGATTGAGATGATCGTGCATTGCCATAGTCAGTGCATCGCCTTGATAGTCCGCGGGCAAATAATTATCCAAATGTAAACGATCAAGCAATGCCTGTTTATCTACCACACGTTGAGTATATTTCTGCTGGAGCGATTCATTTTCTAAAATGCCTAACTGTGCCATTAATTCTAAATCGCGACAATGCCAAAAACTCGCTAAAGAGACTACATCGTGAGTACCTATTGTGGCAAAGGCATTGTAAGGGAAATCTTGCACTGCGGGGTATTGCTGATTCTTCTGTGCAAAATACAACACAAAATAAGAGAAAATTTGCAATGTTGCTAATTTATCACGTACTTCATTTGGCACAGTGCCAAGATCTTCACCCACGATAACACAATGATTACGTTGGCTTTCTATCGCTAAAATCGCCATTAACTGCTCAAATGGGTAATGAACATAAACCCCATCAGATGCCGTTTTATTTTCTGGAATAAGCCATAAGCGAAACAACCCCATAATATGATCAATACGCAACACACCGTAGTGCTTCATATTGGCACGCAAAATGTCAATAAATGGCTGAAAACCGCGGTTTTTTAACACCGTTGGATTATAGGGGGGCAAATTCCAGTTCTGTCCAATCGGACCAAGGGGATCAGGCGGTGCACCAATAGAACTTTGCGTTAAATACAATGCTTGATCGCTCCAAACATCAGCACCGCCACGAGAACTATTTACAGCTAAATCACCATAAATGCCAAGTGGCATATGTTGTTCAATACAATATTGTTGCAACGCTGATAACTGTTCATTACATAACCATTGCAACCAAGCATAAAATAAAACGTCATCATAATGCTCTAAAATCAGTGCTTCACATTGCGGCGGATTAAGTTTTTGAAGGCGATTATCCCAACCAAGCCAACCAACTTTACTTTCTTTCTCAATTTTGGGATGATTGGCTTGACTATCTAATACATTGAATAATCCCTGATATAACAATTCATTACCTTCTTTATTCACAAATTGCTCAAAGGCTTGTTGCCGTTGTAACATCACTTTTGCCTTGCTACGTTTAAAATATGCGTAAAGCTGACGCAATGCTTCGAGCTTTAATTGATTTACAGTTTGATAATCAACCCATTCCTCTGATCGCAACTGAGCAAGTCTATCTTGTTGCTGCGTAAACCAATGCTGAACAGATTTACACAACTTAAATTCAGGCAATAAGGGAATGGCTAAATAAATAGGATTAATCCAACGGCGTGATGATGAACTATAAGGACTCGCCCATTCAGGTTCTGCCGGATAAAGTAAATGTAACGGATTAATGCCAATAAAATCAGCCCCTAAACGCACACTTTGTTCAATTAAAAATCGTAAATCGCCAAAATCACCGATTCCCCAATTTTGTGCTGAACGTAAGCTATAAAGTTGAACATTGATACCCCAAGCTTTTTTATTATTCAGTACAGGAGAGCGATAGCTTGTTTTCGGTTGAACCAATAAACGAACACGCCAAGAGTGCTCGCCTGTGAAAATTAATTCATAATAACCATAAGCTAATGCAGGTAAATTTACTACCGAAAGTTGCGTGGAATGTGAAGTTTGAATAAGCTGATGCTGTTGATCAAAAAGTTGATAACGGATAGGCAATAGGCTGTGAGCCGTTGTATCGAACAAGGAAGAAAAATTATATATTTGGGGTTCATTTTCATTTATCACCACAACATCATCAAATTCCCCATCTAGTCGCTCACCTGTGGGTTGAAGCAAATGGACAAAATAATCTAATGTATCGGGATTTGCATAAAATAAATGCCCATCAATATCATAATAGGAAACATCGATGCCTAACTGTTCCGCTTGTTGCTGCTGTAACGCTGAGAATAGGGGTTGCGTATGCATAAACTGCTCCAGCTAAATAAGATAATTTCATTGTAGCTAGGGCAAAGGCAAACTCAACGACTTTTTTTCAAATTAGTGATCTTCGTCAACAATAAAATCAAACCAATCAATCACATCCCGTTCGTGAATACCATTTTTAATTAAAATATCGGCATTTTTAACTGAATTGGGATCACCACTAATTAAAGGATGCCAATCAAATAAAGGTTTATTTTCATATAATAAACGATAAGCACAGGTGCTAGGCAACCAAGTGAAATCGGCTAAATTCTTTTTGGTTAATTTTGTGCAATCGGCTTCCAATTTAAAACGATGACAATAATCGCTACATTTTCCACTGTCTAAATCCAACAAATTACAAGCGATCCGCGTAAAATAGAGCTTTTGGCGTTTCTCTCGCCCTTCAATATATTTGCGATAACAACATTTTCCGCAGCCATCACATAGGGCTTCCCATTCTTGTTCATTCATTTCAACAAGGGATTTTTGTTTCCAAAATTCAGGCTGTAACGACATCATTAACTCTGTTCACATAGCAAAACCGCGGTCAAAAATTCAAACGTTTTTTTGACCGCGGTAGAGGTTGGATTAATTAGAAACTTTCTTTCAGGCTAACGGTTAAATTAAAGATTAAATGTTCTGCATGGCTGTCTTTGTTATCTGCACAATAATAGCCTTCACGCTCGAATTGATAAGCTTGTTCAGGCTGGGCATTGTGTAAACTTTTTTCCACAAAACCGTGTTTTACAATTAATGACTCAGGGTTAATCGCTGCGATAATATCCTCTTCAGCACCTGGATTTGCCATTGTGAAAAGACGCCCGTATTGACGAAATTCAGCAGGTAAATTATCTGTTGCGGATACCCAATGGATCACACCTTTTACTTTGCGACCATCCGCAGGATTTTTACCAAGGGTATCAGGATCATAGCTACAATAAACAGTGGTAATATTGCCTTGTGCATCTTTTTCCACACGTTCTGCTTTAATCACATAAGCATTACGCAAACGCACTTCTTTCCCTAGTACTAAACGTTTGTATTGTTTATTCGCTTCTTCACGAAAATCTGCTTGATCAATATATAATTCTTGCGTAAAAGGTAATTGGCGTTCACCTAATTCAGGACGATTTGGGTGATTTGGTGCGGTTAAAATTTCGCTTTCATTTAAGTTTTCAATCACAATACGCAATGGGTTAATCACCGCCATTGCTCGTGGTGCATTGGTATTTAGATCGTCACGAATACAGCTTTCTAAGGCACTGTATTCAACCACATTGTCCTGTTTTGTTACCCCAATGCGACGGCAAAATTCACGCAATGCAGCAGGCGTATAGCCACGGCGGCGTAAACCCGAAATCGTTGGCATCCGTGGGTCGTCCCAACCGTCTACCACGCCTTCACTGACTAATTTCAATAATTTACGTTTAGAGGTTAACGTGCTTTCCAAATTTAAACGTGAGAATTCATATTGATGTGGCAATGGGCGTTCAATTGAAATATGCTCTAGCACCCAATCGTATAAACGGCGGTTATCTTGGAATTCTAAGGTGCAAAGTGAATGAGTGATACGCTCTATTGCATCAGAAATACAATGCGTAAAATCGTACATTGGATAAATGCACCATTTATCACCCGTTTGGTGATGGCTTGCAAATTTAATGCGGTACAACACAGGATCGCGCATTACCATAAATGGCGATGCCATATCAATTTTCGCACGCAAGCTCATTTTGCCTTCTTCTACTTCACCATTTTTCATTTTTTCAAATAAAGCAAGATTTTCAGCAATGGAACGATCGCGATAAGGGCTATTTTTACCCACTTCGGTTAATGTACCGCGGTATTCCCGCATTTGTTCTGGTGAAAGCTCATCCACATAGGCTAGCCCTTTTTCAATTAATTCAATCGCATAGCCATAAAGCTGATCAAAATAATCTGAAGCATAGCGTGGCTCGCCGTGCCAATGAAATCCAAGCCATTCAACATCTTGTTTAATTGAATCAACGTATTCCACATCTTCTTTGGTTGGATTAGTATCATCAAAACGCAAATTACATAACCCTTGATAATCCTGTGCAATACCAAAGTTTAAACAAATTGATTTCGCGTGACCAATATGCAAATAGCCATTTGGCTCAGGCGGAAAACGGGTATAAACATTATTTACTTTACCCGATGCTAAATCTTCATCAATAATTTGACGAATAAAGTTGGTCGGACGGGCATTGGCTCCATCGTTATGTTCAGTTAGTTCGTTATGGCTCATTTCTCTCTCTTATACTGACTTATTATGTAAATAGGTTAAAATCGCCCTTATTCTACAAGGTTTTGCACAGATAATAAAATAAAAAGATAATCCAATGTTGCTCGATCTCATCATAACTTACCAATGAGAAATGATTTCCCCTATTCTCCACTGAAAAATCATTATGTTTTTATTATAAATTGCTAAAATCAGCCAATTAATGAATGAACGTTCATTCAATTTTATTGTCATACTTTGGCATATCGCAGTTATTTTAGATTTTATTATTTATCGGGTTATAGTGAATTTATGAAAAAAACCATTCTCGCCATTGCATTATTAGGTTTAATTGCAGGCGGTAGCTATTATTTCGCAGGCAGTAAACAACAGCAAATTACCTACCTAACCGAAACCGTAACACGTGGTAATTTACAAAAATCAGTTATCGCATCAGGTACCGTTCGCAGTTACAACCGTGTTGAAGTCGGTGCTCAAGTTTCGGGGAAAATAGAAAAAATTCATGTGCAATTAGGTCAAACGGTGAAGGAAGGCGATTTAATTGCCGAAATTGACTCAAAAACGCAAGTCAACACATTAAATACCGCCCAAGCTAAATTAGCTTCTTATCAAGCACAATTAAAAGCAAAGAAAGTCGCTTATGATGTCGCCAAATCAGCCTATGAGCGTACGGCAAAGTTATACGCACAAAAATCTGGCACTCTTGATGAACTCAATACTGCCAAAAATACACTCGCAACTGCCGAAGCGGCTATTGAAGAAATTGAGGCATCTATTCAGCAATCTGAAATTGAAGTCAGTACAGCTAAAACTAATTTAGGCTATACGCGAATCATTTCGCCGATCAATGGCACGATAATTTCCATTCCTGTTTCGGAAGGGCAAACTGTCAATGCGAACCAAACCACGCCAACCATTGTGCAAGTAGCGGATTTAAGCAAAATGTTGATTAAACCTGAAATTTCCGAAGGCGATGTCACTAAAGTAAAACAAGGTATGGCAGTAGAATTCTCTACTCTATCCGATCCTGATACTAAATATCACGGCACGATTGCTTCAGTTGATCCTGCAATGACCACCTTAACGGATAACGAATACAGCGAAAGTGTTACCGATACCAATGCCGTTTATTACTATGCAAATGTTATCGTGGATAATAACGATAACAAACTGCATATCGGAATGACCACACAAAATACCATTACGATTGCCGATGCTCAAAATACGTTATTAGTCCCAACTCTCACCTTGCAAAAGCAAGGCGATAAAACCATTGTGAATGTGCTTAATGCCAACAATCATGTGGAACAACGCGAAGTCAGCACAGGGTTAAGTGATGATATGAATACCCAGATTTTATCTGGCTTAAATGAAGGCGAGAAAGTCATTTCAAGCCAAGTCACGCAAGGCGAATCCGTTGGAAATTCTGACCGCGGTCCAAGAATGTTCTAAACCGCGGATCAAAATCACGCTGATTTTTAGTGCAAAATTGGGGGCAAAATGAATATTATTGAGATTAAGCAGATAAATAAATTTTTTGGCGAAGGTGAAAATCGGACACAAATCCTAAAAGACATTAACCTTGAGATCAAAAAAGGCGATTTTATTGCCATTATTGGACAATCGGGCTCGGGAAAGTCAACCTTAATGAATATTATTGGTTGCCTGGATAATGCCACTTCGGGTTCTTATAAAATCGGACAAACGGAAGTAAGCGAACTGAGTCGCGATCAACTTTCTGATTTACGTCAAAAGAAATTTGGCTTTATTTTCCAACGTTATAACCTACTTTCTACGCTAAGTGCATTAGAAAACGTTGCACTTCCAGCAATCTACGCAGGCGTTGATCAAAAAACGCGTTTAGAACGTGCGGCAGAATTGCTCGATAAATTAGGGTTGGCGGATCGAATACAAAACCGCCCAAGTCAACTTTCAGGCGGTCAACAGCAACGTGTGAGTATTGCCCGTGCGTTAATGAATGGTGGCGAAATTATTTTAGCCGATGAACCAACAGGGGCATTGGACAGTAAAAGCGGCGAAACTGTAATGCAAATTTTGCAACAACTGCACAGCGAAGGGCATACCATTATTTTAGTTACCCACGATAAACAAGTTGCCGAATTTGCTAACCGTATTATTGAAATTAAAGATGGCAGAATTATTGAAGATCGGCGTAAATCCGAATTTATCGCTGAAAAAGCAGAAATACCAAAAATCAATAAAAGCCGTTTTTCATTTTATAAAGATCAATTCTTAGAATCCTTTAAAATGTCGGTCAACGCGATCGTTGCACATAAACTGCGGTCATTATTGACAATGCTAGGGATTATCATTGGTATCACTTCAGTGGTGTGTGTGGTGGCGCTGGGAAATGGTTCTCAACAACGCATTTTGTCCAATATTAATGCAATGGGAACCAACACGATGGACATTTTTAACGGCACAGGTTTTGGCGATCGCCACGCTGATAAAAATCAAAATTTAAGCGTTAACGACTCGGATATTTTGGCGAAGCAAAGTTATATCGTCAGTTCAACACCATTAAGTGCGGTAAGTGGCACATTAACTTATGGCAGCAACAGTTTTACTGCTGCCGTTAAAGGTGTCGGCGAACAATATTTTGATGTAAAAGGTTTAAATCTGTTACAAGGTAACTTCTTCAGTGCAGAAGATGTTAAGTTAAGCGAGCAAGTCACGGTTATTGATGATAATACACAAAAGCAAATATTCCCGAATGAATCGCCACTCGGCAAAATCATTATGCTTAACAAAAAGCCTCTACGCGTAATTGGCATAGCAAAACCGCAAAATACAATGGGCGGCAATAGTAGCCTAAATATTTATATTCCCTACACCACCGCAATGCATAAATTATCAGGCAATCAAAAAATTGACTCCATTACGGTCAAAATTAAAGATAATGTCAATTCAAGCGTTGCTGAAAAAGATTTAACCCATTTGCTAACCGTTCGTCATACTAAAAAAGACTTTTTTGTGATGAATACGGATACTATTAAACAAACCATTCAAGCTACTACGAATACGATGAAACTATTAATTTCATCAATCGCCTTGATCTCGTTAGTCGTGGGAGGCATTGGTGTAATGAATATTATGCTCGTTTCGGTGACAGAGCGAACAAAAGAAATCGGTGTAAGAATGGCGATTGGCGCACGGCAATCCAATATTTTGCAACAATTCTTGATTGAAGCGGTATTGATTTGCTTAATTGGTGGATTGACTGGTATTCTGCTCTCTGTGTTGCTTGGCGGATTATTCAACCTATTTATGAAAGATTTTACAATGATATTTTCAACTTTTTCAATTATATCCGCGGTACTCTGTTCAACCTTAATTGGCGTGGTCTTTGGTTATATGCCAGCTAAAAATGCATCGCAATTAAATCCGATTACCGCTTTAGCGAGAGAATAAATTTCTGCTATAATCTATCTATCAATCAAGGTAAAACGCCAAATCCGTCAAAAAACGATGAAAATTTTGACCGCGGTTTTGTGTTTTACCCTTTAAATTAAAGGACGTAACTATGTTAAAACTCAATAAAATTGCAGCCAGTCTGTTAATGGCAACCGCTTTAGCAGGTTGTACAAATCAAGCGATGGAAAATAGCTACCAAAATGCACAGCAAGACTATCAACAATATGAAAATATCACCAAATTAGCCAATGTACACGAAAATTGGTGGACGCTATACAACGATGCACAATTAAACCGTGTAGTTGAACAAGCCTTACTCAATAATAAAGATTTAGCCAAAGCTGCCGTTTCGGTAAATAGTGCGTTATATAATGCGAATTTAGTTGGAGCTGATCTGGTACCAAGTTTCAGTGGTTCAACAACCTCAAGTGCAAGTAAAAACATTAAAGACGGTGGTAATTCCACCATCAGCCACGGCGGTGCATTAAGTTTGAGTTATACCCTCGATTTATGGCATCGCTTAGCCGATACTGCTTCTGCTGCCGAATGGACGCACGCAGCAACGCAACAAGATTTAGAAGCCACAAAATTAACCTTAATCAATTCGGTTGTAACAACCTATTATCAAATTGCATATTTAAATGATGCTATTTCTGCCACGCAAGATAGCATTAATTATTACACCAAAATCAACAGCATTATGCAAAATCGTTTAGCACAAGGCGTTGCCGATAGTGCTAGCACCGATCAAGCACAGCAAGCAGTCTTAACTGCACGTAATTCACTGTTGACCTATCAAACCCAAAAGAAAACCGCGGAACAAACTTTACGCAATTTGCTCAATTTAAAACCGAGTGATCCGCTCAATATTGTGTATCCACATATTTTGGCAGTTAAAACCGTAGGAATAAATTTAAATGTACCCGTTGAAACCATTGCAAACCGTCCTGATATTCGAGCCTATTTATATCGTTTAAGCAGTGCCTTTAACAGTGCAAAAGCAATGGAAAAAAGCTGGTTTCCAAGCATTACATTGGGTGCGAGTTTATCTTCAACCGCAACAACCGTTGGCAGTAGCTTAACTAATCCTATCGCGGCGGGAACCTTAGGCATTAGCTTACCATTTTTGGATTGGAACCACGTGAAATGGAATGTCAAAATTTCGGAAGCCGCTTATGAAACAGCAAAACTCAACTATGAACAAGGCATTACAACAGCATTAAATGAAGTAGATGCAAACTATTTTGCCTATACGCAATCCAAACAAAACTTTACCAACTTACAGAAAAAGTATGATTATGATAAACGTATCACGCAATACTACAAAAACCGTTACGATGCAGGCGTATCAGAGTTGAGAGAATGGCTAACGGCAGCGAACACAGAAAAATCTTCGCAAGTGTCCATTTTAAACGCAAAATATGCGATGTTACAAAATGAGAACGCAGTTTACAGTGCAATGGCTGGCTATTATTCAGCTAAGTAAAACAACGTAAAATAAAAAAGGCTATTTAATAATAGCCTTTTACTTTACAATAAAACAATGTTTAATTAGATATTTATTAGAATAACTCTAGTTAAATTAAAAAATTTAGATAATAAATAAAATCTTTTATTTTAAACAAAAAGCTAAAACCTTTCAGTTCTATTTTTAAAATAAAAAAGGATAGCTTTTCAGCCAATCCTTTTTATTTTGAATTAACAGAATAATTAATTTGCTTCGACGACTGGGACGATTTTTGTTGCGTGTGAACCTTTGTCACCATGTACGACTTCGAAATTTACTTTCTGACCCGCCTTTAAGGAACGATATCCATCCATTTCAATGACGGAGTAATGAGCAAAGATATCCATATCTTTACCGTCAGCATTAATAAATCCGAATCCTTTAGCATTATTGAACCATTTAACTACACCAATTTCCATACTCTTTTACCTCTAATTTTCGTCCTTTTAAGACAAGTATTTATTACAAAATAAAACAAGGATATAACCTAACTCCTTACGACGTGGTTAATTCTCTTTTAAATTTAAAGAAAAGGCAATTAGAAATTATTCAAATTTGAACCTAGATCACAAAAAAAAATAAATATTATTTTATTTTTCTTATTGCTAGCTAATATTAATTAATAAATCAATAATGTATTTTACTCAAAACCGCGGTCAATTTTAATGCCATTTTTTATTCATATATGATACTACTGATAAATTCAGCAACAAAATGCTGACTGAAAAAGCTTAATCTACGGTATTCCTACCATTTGACGATAATCCAATAAAATACCGATGATTTTAGCTAACAATCTTTGGAAAAAATGCAGACTTAGGGTAAACTAGACGCACTTTTTTCTCTAGTGAAAGGAAAACTATATGACAAAAATTGCAGCAGTTGCTGACGTACTACAAGGAAACATTGCGATAGGCGAAAGCGTAACAGTTCGTGGCTGGATTCGCACACGCCGTGACTCTAAAGCAGGGCTTTCTTTTTTAGCCGTTTACGACGGTTCCTGTTTTGATCCCATTCAAGCAATTGCAGAAAATAATTTACCGAATTATGAAAGTGAAATTCTACGCTTAACCACAGGTTGTTCAGTCATTGTCACAGGCAAAGTAGTTGAGTCGCCAGCTGAAGGGCAAGCGGTTGAGCTATTAGCTAGCAAAGTTGAAGTGGCTGGTTGGGTTGAAGATCCAGACACTTATCCTATGGCAGCTAAACGCCATTCTATTGAATATTTACGCGAAGTGGCTCACTTACGTCCACGTACCAATATCATTGGTGCGGTAGCTCGCGTACGTCATTGCTTAGCACAAGCTATTCACCGTTTTTTCCACGAACAGGGCTTTTATTGGGTTGCGACACCGCTGATTACCGCGTCAGATACTGAAGGTGCGGGAGAAATGTTCCGCGTATCTACCCTAGATTTAGAAAATTTGCCACGCGATGAAAAAGGGGAAATTGATTTTAGCCAAGATTTCTTTGGGAAAGAATCATTTTTAACCGTATCAGGTCAATTAAATGGTGAAACCTATGCTTGTGCGTTAAGTAAAGTTTATACCTTTGGTCCTACTTTCCGTGCGGAAAATTCCAATACCACTCGCCATTTAGCAGAATTTTGGATGGTTGAGCCTGAAGTTGCATTCGCAACCCTTGCCGATAATGCAAAACTCGCAGAAGAGATGTTGAAATACGTTTTCCGTGCTGTTTTAGCGGAACGCAAAGACGATTTAGCTTTCTTTGCAAAACACGTTGATAATGATGTTATCAATCGTTTAGAAAAATTTGTTAATTCTGATTTCGCCCAAATTGATTATACCGATGCGATTGATGTGTTATTAAAATCAGGCAAAAAATTTGAATTCCCTGTTTCTTGGGGCATTGATTTGTCCTCAGAACACGAACGTTATTTAGCCGAAGAACACTTTAAATCGCCTGTTGTCGTGAAAAATTACCCGAAAGATATTAAAGCGTTCTATATGCGTTTAAATGATGATGGCAAGACAGTTGCTGCGATGGATGTACTAGCCCCTGGCATTGGCGAGATTATCGGCGGTTCTCAACGTGAAGAACGTTTAGACGTATTAGATAAACGTATGCAAGAAATGGGATTAAATCCTGATGATTATTGGTGGTATCGTGATTTGCGTAAATACGGCACCGTGCCACACTCAGGTTTTGGCTTAGGTTTTGAACGTTTGATTGTGTATGTCACAGGGGTGCAAAATATCCGTGATGTCATTCCATTCCCACGTTCGCCACGCAACGCGAATTTCTAAAAATACATAAAAACCGCGGTCAAAAATTCAATCGTTTTTTGACCGCGGTTTTTCTATTGCATTACTTATTAATTAAGGTTAAAAATTCTTTGCGAGTTTCACGATCATCAAGGAATACGCCACCAAACGCTGACGTGACGGTGTAACTATTACTATCCTTAATACCACGACATTTGACACAAAAATGCGTGGCTTTCACATAAACCGCCACATCTTCGGTTTCCAAAATTGTTTGAAAAGCAAGCAAAATTTGTTCCGTTAAACGCTCTTGCACTTGTGGTCGTTGTGCGAAAAATGCTACGACACGATTAATCTTAGACAAGCCAATTACCCATTTTTTCGGGTAGTACGCCACTGAAACCTTGCCGTCAATCGTCACAAAATGATGCTCACAGGTGCTCGTTAAAGTGACATCATTGACCAAGACCATTTCGCTCACTTTCATTCGATTTTCAATGTTCGTAATCTTCGGGAAATTGGCGTAATCCAATCCGCTAAAAATTTCATCAACGAACATTTTAGCTAAACGATTTGGCGTTTCTTCAATACTATCATCGCTCAAATCCAAACCAATTAAGGTTAATACATCCCGCATTTTATCTGCGATAGCTAAACGACGCTCATTCTTATTTTGCAAAGGCTCAATCATTGGGGTTTCTATCCCCTTGGCTCGCAATGCATCGCGAACTTTCTTTGCTTCTGTTGAGATTACTGTCATTACAAGTTCCAAAATAGCCCAAATTAAGAATGGCGCGTATTCTAACAAATATTTAAGCGATTACAAAATGAGAATAATTAAATCTAACGATGAAAACTTTTCTCGTTACTTGATATTTTTTAGTTTAAAAGTGCTATGATAAAGCAACTTATCTATCATTTCTATTAAGGATAGCCGATGCTTTCTATTGAACAAGCCCTTGAGCAAATGTTATCAGCCTTGCCACAACCCGATTTAACTCATATTGAAACTATCAATTTGAATGAAGCAAGCCAACGTGTTTGTGCACAGGATATTATCTCACCAATTAATGTGCCTGCCTTTGATAATTCCGCAATGGACGGTTATGCTGTCCGTCTTGCCGATTTAGAGCAATCAATGACCTTACTCGTAGCTGGAAAATCTTTTGCAGGCAACCCCTTTTCTTATCCTGATAACCAATGGCAAGCAGGCAGTTGCGTACGGATTATGACTGGGGCAATGTTGCCGATAGGCGCTGATGCGGTCGTTATGCAAGAAGATGTTATTTTAAATGACGATGGCTCTGTTACGTTCAGCTCCATTCCAAAACTTCAACAAAACATTCGCCGCCAAGGTGAAGATGTTAAACAAGGGGAGATTGTTTTAAAAACGGGTGAGTTATTAAATGGCGTATCTTTACCGTTGTTGGCTTCTCTTGGCATTGCACAAGTGCAAGTTTTCCCGCGGTTAAAAATTGCGTTGCTTTCTACTGGCGATGAATTAGTCCCCGTTGGGCAACCCCTGAAAGAAGGGCAAATTTACGATACCAATCGTTTTGCGATTCAATTAATGTTGCAAAAATTAAACTGTGAAATCCTAGATTTCGGTATTTTACCTGATCAAATTGATGAATTTAAAGCCGTGTTTATGCAAGCTCAACAGCAAGCAGATCTTGTGATTACAAGTGGCGGTGTATCAGTCGGCGAAGCAGACTTTACCAAAGTCGTTTTGGAACAAATGGGCCAAGTGAACTTTTGGAAATTGGCGATCAAACCTGGTAAACCTTTTGCCTTTGGTAAATTAGAAAATGCATGGTTTTGTGGATTACCAGGCAATCCCGTTTCTGCACTTGTGACCTTTTACCAATTAGTTCAACCTGCTATTGCAAAATTAAGTGGACTTGCACAATACAATGCTCCAGCCCGTTACAATGCCATTGCAGCTTGTAGCCTAAAAAAAGCAGAAGGTCGCTTAGATTTTCAACGCGGTTTTTATTGGCTAAATGAAAATGGGCAATTAGAAGTTAAGCCTGTGGGCTTTCAAGGTTCGCATATGTTTAGTTCATTTGTTCACAGCAACTGCTTTATCGTGCTAGAACGTGAACGAGGCAATGTCAATTCAGGTGAACGTGTTACTATTGAACCCTTTAATTATTTATTACGTTAATTATGAGTGAATTATCATCCACGGAAGAACAACGCTATAACCGCCAAATTGTGCTAAAAGCCATTGATTTTGATGGGCAAGAAAAGCTAAAAGATGCTCGAATGCTGATCGTTGGCTTAGGTGGCTTAGGTTGTGCCGCGGCACAATATCTTGCTTGCGCGGGTGTTGGGCATCTGACACTGCTCGATTTTGATTCCGTATCGCTTTCCAATTTGCAACGCCAAGTGTTGCATAATGATGAACGTTTAGCAATGCCGAAAGTAGAATCAGCAAAGATCAGTTTGCAGCAGCTTAACCCCCATATTCAGATCAATAGCATTAACCGCTTACTTGAGCAAAGCGAATTAACAGATTTAATCGCCCAAGTTGATCTAGTTTTAGATTGTACGGATAATGTGCAGACCCGAAATCAATTAGATATTAGTTGCCAACAGCACCGTATTCCCCTAATTTCAGGTGCCGCAATTAGAATGGAAGGACAAGTTTCAGTTTTTACCTATACAGAAAATATGCCCACTTATCATTCCATTAGTCAACTGTTAGGCAATCATCAACTCAGCTGTGTTGAATCTGGCGTGCTTGCACCAATCGTTGGCATTGTGGGTTCAATTCAAGCACTAGAAGCCATTAAAGTGCATTTAAACATAGGTAAAACGCTCTCAGGACGTTTGCTATTAATTGATGGAATGACGATGACATTTCGAGAACTTCATCTAAAGTAATTGATTGCAAAAATTATCATCCTAAGTAAAATAAACGCGCACCATTCAAATTGGTGCGTTTTTTATATCGCAAGTTTTGTGTATAGGAAATGACAAGATCCCTTTTCTCATCGTTATACCACTTGCTAATTCTTTTATTTAACATAGAGTTAGGAAATTTTATGCAAGAAATCTGGCAGCAGTTCAAGCAAAATTATTTAATTAAATTTTGGAATCCGATGTTCGCACTTATGGCAGCAGGATTACTTTCAACTTACTATTTTGGTATAACGGGCACCTATTGGGCAGTGACGGGCGAATTTACCCGTTGGGGTGGGCACGTTTTACAGTTTTTTGGCGTTGATCTCTCCAACTGGGGCTATTATAAAATTATCGGATTAGAAGGTAACGTCTTTACACGAGTCGACGGCTTAATGATTATTGGCATGTTCGCAGGTTGTATTGCGGCTGCACTATGGGCGAATAATGTGAAATTACGCTTCCCTCAAAGCAAAATTCGTATTGCACAAGCATTGATTGGTGGTGCATTAGCAGGCTTTGGTGCGCGTTTAGCAATGGGATGTAACTTAGCGTCTTTTTTTACAGGCATTCCACAATTCTCTGTTCACGCGTGGTATTTCACGATTGCAACCGCAATCGGCACGTATTTTGGTGCAAAATTTAGCCTTTTACCGATGTTCCGCTTACCGCTAAAATTGAATAAAGGTGCAGCGAAAGTGCAGCAATCCAACCCAAAACAAGCTAAATTCCGTTTTCGTTTAGGTATTGTTATCTTCCTTGCCTATTTATTTTTATCACTGTATGTGATGCAAAACTCATTAAAGCTCGGATTTGCAATGCTCGCAGGATTAGGCTTTGGGTTAATTATTGAACGTGCTCAGATTTGTTTCACGTCAGCTTTCCGTGATCTATGGCTCACAGGGCGTTCTTATATGACAAAAGCAATCATCTATGGCGTTATTATTTCGGCAATCGGCATTTTCAGCTATATTCAATTAGGTATGACACCGAAAACAATGTGGGCTGGTCCTAATGCCATTATTGGTGGTTTATTATTTGGTTTTGGTATTGTCCTTGCTGGTGGATGTGAAACAGGCTGGATGTACCGTTCCGTAGAAGGACAAGTCCATTTTTGGTGGGTGGGTATTGGCAACGTCGCAGGTTCAACTTTATTAGCTTATTGGTGGGACAATCTCGCACCTTGGCTTGCATTAGACTACCAAAAAATCAATTTATTGAGTTCTTTTGGTGCGGTTAATGGGTTACTCATCAACTACGCGTTACTCATCATTTCACTGATTGCGGTAATTTGGTGGGAAAAACGTTTCCTACGAAAAGCGCGTCAGCAAAATCAACTTTCACAATCAGCCTAGCGGCTAAGGAATGTTATGACATTTATCGTAATTGAAAAACAAGACCGCGATCCCAGTGAAATTCAACCTGATTACACCTTGGATATGCTCGGCGAACCTTGCCCTTATCCCGCAATCGCCACACTAGAAATTATGCCAACCTTGAAAAATGGCGAAGTATTAGAAGTGCTAAGTGATTGTGCGCAATCAATCAATAATATTCCGATTGATGCAAAAAATCACGGCTATACCCTATTAAGCATTGAACAAGATGGGGCAATGCTACGCTATTTAATTCAAAAATAACCAAAACCGCGGTCAAAAAAACGAATGAAATTTTGACCGCGGTTTTTCGCTATTCTCATCAATTTTTCTCCGACAACACAAGACAAACACGCTATTTAGCGTTATGATTGAAACGTTCAACGGTCAAAATCCGTTTTATCTATTTCATTAAGGAGTGAATTATGCAAGTGTGGACAACTGAAATGTGGCAATCAGCAATAATCGGCGTGATTATTGGGGCGTTGCTCGCCTACCTTTTTATCCGTTTTACTAAAGGCTCTGTTAAAAAACAAGCCAAAACTGAAGCCGAATTGCAACAAGTTAAAGCGGAATTAGCTAATCAAAAACAGCAGCTTGAGCAACATTTTGGACAAAGTGCCGAATTGCTTAAAACAATGGCGCAAGATTATCAAAAACTCTATCATCATTTAGCCAATGCATCGGCAACGCTCTTGCCAGAACTTGAAAGTAAACCTTTGTTTCCAAATAAATTAATTGAACAACAACCCAGTGAACCAGCACAAAGTGAAGACAATCCACCGCGTGATTATTCCGAAGGATCATCAGGTATTTTAAAAGCTGAAAAATAGCGTTCAAACTTTCTTTAAACCGCGGATCAAAATTCATTCATTTTTTGATCCGCGGTTTTTTATCGTTTTACTTTTTTCCAGCGCCCCCTTGAAATTTGCGAACAAAAAACCATTTTCTTTGTCAAATTGATTACATTCAACTTCATCCATTTTAATGAGGAAAAAAGCAATAATGAAAAAAACTATTTTTACACTTAGTTCTCTTGCTCTTGGTTTAAGTTTATTTAGCACGCCGATGACAACGCTAGCCGATATTCCAACTACCGTTGAAGGCCAAGCCTTACCAAGCCTTGCACCGATGCTTGAACGGGTGCTTCCTGCGGTAGTCTCTATTTCAGTAGAAGGCAAACAAAAAATCAAAAACCGCGGTCAACAATTTGATGATTTGCCTGAAGAATTCCGCTTTTTCTTTGGCGATGATATGTTTAATAATCGTCAAGCCACGCCACGTAGTTTTAAAGGAATGGGATCAGGGGTGATTATCAATGCAGAAAAAGGTTATGTATTAACTAATAATCACGTTATTAATGATGCAGATAAAATCACCGTAAAACTTGAAGATGGACGTGAATTTAAAGCCAAAGTTGTCGGTAAAGATGATATGTCAGATGTGGCGTTAGTCCAAGTTGAAAACCCAAAAAATCTCACTGAAATTAAATTTGCAGATAGCGATAAATTACGCGTCGGCGACTTTACTGTCGCAGTAGGTAACCCATTTGGTTTAGGGCAAACCGTTACATCAGGTATTGTTTCTGCACTTGGACGCTCTACCGATTCAGATAGTGGCACCTATGAAAATTATATCCAAACTGATGCCGCAGTAAACCGCGGTAATTCTGGCGGTCCATTGCTCAATCTCAATGGCGAATTAATCGGGATCAATACAGCAATCATCTCGCCAAGTGGTGGCAATGCAGGTGTAGCATTCGCCATTCCTTCTAATATGGCGAATAATTTAGTCAAACAAATTATTGAATTTGGCGAAGTTCACCGCGGTATGCTCGGCATCAAAGGTGGCGAATTGAATGCAGATTTAGCTAAAGCCTTCAATATGGATACGCAACAAGGTGCTTTCGTCAGCGAAGTGTTGCCAAAATCGGCGGCAGAAAGTGCTGGCATCAAAGCTGGCGATGTAATTACCGCAATGGATGGACAAAAAATTGCAAGTTTCGCAGAATTGCGAGCTAAAGTGGCCACTGCAGGAGCAGGGAAAACTCTTGAATTAACTATTTTACGTGCAGGCAAAACCGAAAACGTGAAAGTAACCTTGCAATCTGACGACGCAAGTAAAACCAGTGCAAATACGCAGACTAAAGGCGATGAAATCAAAGCTCTAGAAGGTGCGCAATTAAATAATTACAATAGCCGTGGTATAAAAGGGGTTGAAATCAGCAAAGTCAGTGCCAATTCTCCTGCTGCAATGCGTGGACTCAAAGCAGGCGACATTATTGTCGGCATAAATTTGCAACAAATTGAAAATGTTAGTGATCTCCACAAAGCATTAGATAGCAAACCATCGGCTATCGCATTGAATATTCTGCGTGGTAATAGTAATTTTTATTTATTAATTGAATAGTAATTATCTATAAATTTAAAGCACAATATATTTTATTGTGCTTTATTTATTAAAACTGTGTTACTTTTACAAAAATATTATAACAATCTAATTTTCTCGGTTGACAATTAAATTTGAAAATAATATTATTCTTATAAGGTGTCGTGACCTTTTTAGATAGGCAGATATAACGCGAGTTTTATTATATCTGTAAAACCTGACAATGTCGGGAGGGCGAGGAATATGATACCGTAAAGGAAATAACTCCAGCCTAATCTCCCTATCTATAGGCTCTCGAACCTCCCGACACCCTTATTATAGGGCTAAATTTTTGATAATAGAACTTAATTTTTGGTAAATAAAACATAAACTCATTTTAATTTACCTTATTTCCCGCAATTATGCGGTTTTTTTGTCTCCAAATATTAAGCTCAAATATAACGGAAGCAGAATGCAATGAATATTATCAGCCTTCATCTTTATCCAATTAAGTCCACGTTATCCTATGATGTTCAACAAGCCGTCGTACTACCAACGGGATTAAATTTTGATCGTCAATTTATGTTAACTGATCCAAACGGTAAATTTATTACTGCACGCAAAGAAGGACAGTTATATCATTTATCCGCTTATCCCCTACCAAATGGCTTATTTGTACAACACAAAACAGGCGCACAATTACACATTAATTTCAGTGATTTTAGCCAAATGCAATCTTGCGAGGTTTGGGGAACAGAATTTGCAAGCTTTGTTGCAAATGATGAAATTAATCAATGGTTTAGCCAATTTATTGGGCTACCTGTTCAATTACGTTGGTTAGGGCAACAAAGTCAACGCCCATTAAAACGTTTTCCCGATCAGCGTCTTTCCTTTGCCGATGGTGCGCCGATTTTGCTCACAAGCTTAGGTTCACTTAATAAATTGCAACAGCATTGTGCCAGCCCGATTAAAATGAGCCAATTTCGCCCCAATATTGTCTGTGATAATGTAAACGCTTTTAGTGAACAGCAATGGCGAAAAATTCAAATTGGTACAGTTCAATTTTTGCATCTCAAACCGTCAACTCGTTGTATTCTCACTACGCGAGATCCCGATACCAATCAGCTTGATCCACGAGCTGAACCGTTCCGAACACTGAAAAAACTCAATGTCAATGAAAAGGGCGAACCCGTCTTTGGCATTAATTTACTTCCATTGAGTACGGGTGTTATCAAATTAGGGGATAAAATTAGCATTCTTGAATAAAAAACCGCGGTCAAAAATCACTTGAATTTTAAACCGCGGTTTTTGCTATTTTAAACTGAACTACAGATTATTTAAATCCAATACATCTGTCATATCAAAAAGACCGCTTTTTTTATCCGCAATCCATTTTGCCGCACGCACTGCCCCATTTGCAAAGGTCATTCGGCTACTTGCTTTATGTGCAATTTCAACCCGTTCGCCAATATCGGCAAACCAGACTGTATGCTCACCAATCACATCGCCCGCACGAATGGTCGCAAAGCCAATATCCTCTTGCTTACGTTCACCTGTAATCCCTTCACGTGTGAAGACGCCATTTTTTTTCAAATCACGCCCAAGGGCTTTCGCAATATGCTCGCCCATTGAAAGTGCCGTGCCTGATGGTGCATCAACCTTATGACGATGATGTGCTTCAATAATTTCAATATCACAACTGTCGCCCATCACTTTAGCCGCTTTTTCTAATAACTTAAACACCAAATTCACGCCGACACTATAATTTGACGCAAACACGATAGGAATATGTTTCGCCGCCTCAGCAATTGCGGCTTTTCCGCGGTCATCAAATCCTGTGGTGCCGATAATCATCGCTTTATTATGCGTAACACAAATTTGCAAATGTTCAATCGTGCCTTCAGGGCGGGTAAAATCAATTAATACATCAAATTTATCCGTTTGCTCCGCCACATCTTGTGATACAACAATGCCCAATGCCCCAATGCCCGCTAATTCCCCAGCATCCGCTCCAATTAAACTTGAGCCAGATCGTTCAAATGCTGCCCCCAACTCAACACCATCAGCATTTTGTACTGCTTGAATAAGCTGACGTCCCATTCGTCCGCCCGCGCCCACAATTCCAATTTTTAACGCCATTTCGTTTTCCTCTGTAAGATAATTTGTGCGATGAATTTATAAAAAAAAATCACAATAATCAACTTATTATTGTGATTTTAAACTGTAAACGAATCTAAGGGGCTAATACCGCGTGAAATTCTTTCATCTGGCTTAACAACTGCTGTGCCATTTGATTGAGCTTTATTGGATCAAATTGTTGTTCAAATTGCCACGCTTGCCAGACTAACTCAGGGCTATTTTCCAGTTGATAACTCTGCTCTAACATTCCCAAAATCACTAATAATGAATCAAAACTTTGCTGAATTTGAGTATGTTTTTCACTAATTTTTTTCGCTAATAATTTTGGTTCAATGCCATTTTGTTTCACTTCATTCAGCACTTTCTCACTCAATGCGATAAGCTCATTTACCCGTTCAGGCGCACAGCTAATTGCCCTTGATGAATTTGTAGTTCAGGGGTAAATGTGAATCAGGGAATAAATAAAAGTTTGGCAAGATATTAATAATAAATTGAGTAGATTTTATATAAATTAAAAGCTACTCAATGATTATTTGTCTATCTTTTCTTTTTGTTTAATGGTAACCCAGTAGCAGGATCTAAATGATGTTTTTCTGCTAATTGCTGCATTAATTCTTCAGATGGCTTAGGAGGCTCCGCACCTAAATACCAACGTATAAACGCTGTTTTACCATCCCATTCTGGTAATTTTGCTGGCGGCAAGAGTACAATCTTATCTAAATCAGGTATCTTTAATTTTGACCCTAAATACGAGTATTTAGTCAATAAATGTGATAATGCATGATATCTTTCTGCTCGTTCAGGATCTAATTCTGCAGCGGTAAGACCTAATCTTGTTTTATTTGTTATTGGAATAATATAATTAAACCCTTCAATCATTGCAAATAGCATAGGCTCCCCACCTTTAGCCCCATTATGAAATGCTGCCAGATAGTCTTTCAGATTTGAAAACCCATCATCCCCCCATGCTTCTAAAGCAAAAGCTGCCTCAGCATGTCCTTGCATAGCCGCACATTCCCATAGTTTAGCTAAATATGGCCAACGTTTAATAGCTGGAATACTGGTATTAATCGCTACTGTTCTGCCTATATCAAATTGCGCATCTTTATCGCCCATATCAGCGGCTTTTCTAATATAAGCCCAAGCATCGTCTCTACTGCCTTTATAATAGCCATAAAGAATAAATGTACCTTTACGATAATAAGCAAGAGGAAGATTTTGAGCCAATAAGAGATCATTTAAATCTAGTGTTTCATTTAGCTTATCTGGTGCGGCTTCTTTAGATAATTCTCCACCAACCAAATAGCTTTGTAACCGTACATTAGCAATCACATCACCATTGGCCGCTGCAATTCTAAAGTAGCGTAGGTTTTGATTTAAATATTCAGCATCTTCATCTTTCCAGCGATGATGTAGTTCATGCCAATAAACATAGTTATACAGCATTTCATTGTCTTTACCATTGTGGCCATATTCTGGTGCATAGGTGCATACAAAGTCATCTAATTCTGGGAAAGGGGACTGGCTTATGGTTGTTGACTCCTTTTTACTGATAGAGGGTTGTGCACAAGCACAAAGTTGGCTCAGTAATAATATTGAACTTAATTTAGGTTTAAATATTAATCTAATTGCTTTCTAGTAAAGGTTTATGCGACCCAATGGTAGATAGCTTTTATACTCTATAATTGTTCTTAGAATCTCTTTTCAGGTTCCAAATATATTTTCCATATCTAATCTAAGGAGCTAATACCGCGTGAAATTCTTTCATCTGACTTAACAACTGCTGTGCCATTTGATTGAGCTTTATTGGATCAACTTGCTGTTCAAATTGCCATGCTTGCCAGATTAACTCAGGGCTATTTTCCAGTTGATAACTCTGCTCTAACATTCCCAAAATCACTAATAATGAATCAAAACTTTGCTGAATTTGAGTATGTTTTTCACTAATTTTTTTCGCTAATAATTTTGGTTCAATGCCATTTTGTTTCACTTCATTCAGCACTTTCTCACTCAATGCGATAAGCTCATTTACCCGTTCAGGCGCACAGCTAAAGCCAATATGCCCAACAACTTGCTCCTTCTTCGCGTCCTGTTCAAACCACGTATTCACTGAATAAACACCCGATGCTTTCTCTCGTAAAGCAAGACGTAATTTTTCTTGTAACACATCAGCAATAACATCAAGTTGATATTCATTTTGCGATTGCCATTGTAAATTACCTGTCAAATAAATTTCAACTTCTGCCCGCGGTTCTTTTAATCCTTTCATTAGCAAAGGCGTCACTGGAGATTGTGCGATAATATCTTGAGTTTCACGCTGCTGTGTTTTCACATCCACCGAAGCCAAATATAATTTCGCTAACTTTTCTACTTGTGCTTGTGGAATATCGCCAACAATAAAATAAGTAAAATCAGTTTTACCATTAATATAATATTGATATGCTTGTTCTAACTGCGTTTGTTGAAAAGCCTGTACTTGCTTATTTGTTCGGCTATATACGGTTTGTTGCAGTGGAAAACGTAACTGATAGATTTGCCGAATAAATTTAGTTTCCGCATCCATATCAATAAAATCTTGCCGCATTTCTCGTTTATACTTAGCCAGTTTTTCTGGTGAAACAGGGCTATGTTGCAATTTTAAACGAAATAACTTCAATAGATTCCCTAATTCAGCAGTTTTTCCACCCGCGGTAAAGCCTTGCCAATCATCATCAATAAAAGTCGTAAACGCAATGGGATTATTACTAAATATCCGTTCAATATTTTCTTGCGGAACAACACCAACACCCGTTTCATCAACAACATTAATCGCACTACGCAATAATTGATAGTCGCTTTCTGGAATAGAACGCAGTCCACCACGGGTCAACGCTTTAAAATAAATTTGGTTCGGGCTTTTATCGTTGTAATGGTAAATAAGTTTACTCCCATTAGCCAACTGATACTCTGTAACCTGTAAATTCGTCATTGCATTTTGCCACGTTTTTTCTCGCTGAATTTTGTCCGCGGTCAAGTTCAAATCGGGCAATTTCACTGGATTTTGCGCTTGTTGCCAAACTGTTTGGGCTGAATTAAGCACCTCATTCCACCATTTTTCAACTTTATTTTCATTAATGTCCAATGCTTTTGCTGGGTAAGGCTGAACAACAAGCAATAGACGTGCTTTTTGTTCAATCATCTGATTAAATGCGTCATTCGCATCAGATAATGTAATTTGAGCTAATAATTGTTGATTTAACTGAAATCTATCTTGCTTACCTAAGCTGATATTGTCATTTGCCGCAATCGCAATAAGATCATTAGATAATTTCAAACTCCCTGCATTAATTTCCAGTTGTCGCTGATTTAATTGACTCAATCGTTTAATTTCAGCATCAAATTCTTCTTTTCTAAAACCTTGCTGAGTGATTTGTGCGATAAAGTGAAATAATTCTTTAATCTGTGTATCATAGTCCGTACTATTAAGTTGCAAAGAAAAAATACTTTGCATTGTTTGCTTGCCTAAATAGCTATGATAAAAATTAGCTGAATCAACTTGAGTATGCTGTTTTTCCCACTGCTGTAAGCGTACATTTAGCAAATGTACAACCATCTGCTGCAAAAAATCCTGTTTATATTCCGCAACATTGTTTTTCGTTGGTGCATTTTGAAAGAAACTCAATTCAATGCTCGGTGTATGTAATTCTTTTTCGGCTAAACTTGCCACACGCCATTTTTCGATGATCGGGATATGAAAATCAATACTTGGTAAAGTGGTAGTCGGTTTCTCAATAAATGAAAATTTCTGTTGAATCAACGTCTCAATTTGATCGGCTTGAATATCGCCGACCACAATTAACGACATATTATCGGGACGATACCAACGCTTGTAAAAATCATTAACACGCCGTTGGCTCACGTTTTTAATAATATTCACATCGCCTATTGGATCGCGTAAAACATAACGTGAACTTGTCATTTCAATTTCACTTTTACGATCGCCCAAACGAAGCATTGGGCTTAATCTCGCTCGCCATTCCTCTAATACCACGCCACGTTCAGCATTCAAATCTTTATCTAAAATCGTTAAATGGTTCATCCATTGATCAACGACATCTAATGCTAGTGCTAAACTTGGCGTATCATTTTTGGCTAAATTTAATGTATAAACGGTATTTTCAAAATCAGTAAACGCATTAATATCGCGGGCAAATTTCATTCCTAATTGTTCAAGCACATCAATAATCTGATTTTCAGGATATTTTTGTGTACCATTGAATGCCATATGCTCAACAATATGTGCAACGCCTTTTTGATCATCATCTTCATTCATCGAGCCCGCATTAACGACTAATCGGATATAAACGCGATCTACTGGATCTTTATTTGGCATAATATAGTATTTTAGCCCATTGGCTAATTGCCCTTTATGAATTTGTGGATCAAAGGGTAAGCGTAAATCAGGGAAATAAACAGAAGTTTGGCAAGCGATTAATAATAAAAATGCACTCACCACCATACTCAAAGATAACAAAAATTTTTTCATCATAATCAATAAAAAAATCTACGCCATTTTTATCTATGGCGTAGATTTTAGTTAAGTTGTTTAAAATTGATAACCGACCTCAAGCCAATATTCACGCCCAGGTGTATAGATTGCATATTCACTGCTTGATGAAATGGAACGATAAGCTGATTTACGCGTTTTATTTAGCACATTAAGTATATCAAGCTGTAAATAAATACTATGATTTGATCCCATAATGGCAGGTTGCCAACGAATACTGGTATCCCATTTGAAATCTTTCCCATAATCAAAGCTACGGTAACGGCTAATATTATCGGCAAAATTGCCGTCAACATCATTGTAGCCTTTAATCGGCGCTTTCCAATATAGTTTATTTGACCAAGTGAGAGAATAATCAGGAATTTGCATATCTAACCCCATTCGCAAAATCCAATCTTCCGTATTGCTATTTACCTTGCGTTGCATTTCGGCACGCGTCATCAGCTTGCCATCAAGATAAACGGGTTCTTGCAAATCATAATCCAATCCAAGATCCGCACGTTTGGTATGTAACCAGTCAAATCCGAATGAACTATTCCAGTAGGTTTTACCGAATTGCCAAGGTTGTTGGTTTTCAACTTCTAAACTATATACATCTACACTAAAATCACTGCCATTAGCATAGTATTTTTTACGATCTTGTTCATCACGTTTTAACACTATGCGATCTTTATTTCTACGGTGAATATAATTCAATTTAAAGGTTAGATTTTGCCAATTTTGTTGCAATCCTAAACTCAGTTCATCTGAATGTGGTGTTTTTAATGAAGCAGAATCTTTACGAGAGTTATCATCATTTAAACGTAAAATCTGATTAGCTAGCTTAAACGATGCAAAAGAACGCCCATAATAACGATTTAAACCAAAATTAAGAATCGTTTCTTGCCATGGATGATAATGCATAACAAAACGTGGCGAGATATTAGTATTTTTTAAATAATCATCACGTTCAACACGCAGTCCTGGGCGAAATTCAAGATTTTTCCACTTTATTAAATCTTCCCCGTACAATACTGCATTTTGATAGCTTGTTCTAATCGTTCCTTTTCTTGTTGTACTAGCAATATCGGCAAACACAATTCCCGTTGTATCTTGAGTTACAATGTGGCTATTCACATCTTGTGGACGATTAAAACGGTATGTTGTTCCCTGATAAATACCGCCAAGCGAAATAGAATGATGCGTTTTTAGTAAATCAAAAGGATTAAAGGCGTATTCAGTAGAAAAATGGATATTTCTCTGAGTTAATTTACTGTTACCATAGCCCCCTTGTTCGTAATCATATAATGGATCAAAATCATCATTTACCACAGAGATTGTGCTCACATTAGCCGAGGCAGATTGGCGTTTATCACAAAATTCATCAACCGCCAACGTATTAGTCCAAACCCCATTATCAAATGCACGAATCCAAGCTAAAGTGGCACCATAAGCCTGATGATAGTCTTTTACATTATTATTAATATTATTTGCAAAATATTTTAACTCTTTATAATTTGAATAACGTAAACCCAATTCAAAGCGGTTATTTTCATCAGGCGAGAAATTAAAGTTCGTTAAAAAATTCTCAGATAATCGTTGATGATTTTCTTTGTCAAAATTCGCTTGTTCACCTACCCCAATCAAACGGTACTGCCCAATAGTTGAATAACGACGACTATAACCAATCACCATTCCCGCTTTATCGCCTAAACTTTTTTCTGCCATAACTGAGAAAAAGTGCTTTTCATAATCAGGTTGTAATAATGCAACACCACTCGCATCTGGGCGAACTTGAGCTAAAATACTACTTGCTGAACTGTCTGCTCGCATTTTCGCCCAAGATGAATTCGTTGTGCGATAGCTGAGTTGAACGCCATCTTTTCCGCTATATTGCTTTGTTTTTGCAATAACAGCCCCGCCCAAAAACCCGCCAAGGCTTGCCGAAATATCGCTATCTTGTACTTCTACCTTTGAGAGCATTTTTGCATCAAAGAAATACGCTTGCGTGCTGGTTATCCCTGGCACAGTTTGAATCGCTCCATCAAATACCGAGCTATCTACACCTAAATCATTGTTTATATTTATATTATCAACAAAATAAGCGGTTTGATTTGCATCCGCACCATTAATAGAAATATTTTCAGGTTTAATCTCGCCACGTTGTAAACCGTCTTGATTACTTTTTTCGTAACGTACATGCACGTTATCATATAAATAATCTGAAATATTACCATTGTTACTTGGCGATTTCTGCATTTGATCTTGAGTAACTGATTTTACCGATGAAAGTGATTTATTTTGATCCGCATACACAACAATTTCTTTAAGTTGATTATTGGCATCGGTTTGATTAGCTTGTGCATTAGCTGTGCTAGTCATTGCGCAACTGATACAAATTGTGAGAAGGGTTTTATTAAAATAACAAATATTCCCTATTTGCATATTATCTCCTTTTAACAAATTAAAATAAAAATTGTTCTTAATTTTATTTCAAATGAAAATAAAACGCAATTAATTTACCGCAATCAAAAATTCTTTTGCTTTTTCGGAATTATTTTAGTACGGAAAAAACGATCTTTAGCGATAAAAAAGCCATTATCCAGCCAATAAAAAACCGCGCTCAAAAATTTAAACGTTTTTTGACCGCGGTAACATCATCGATTTTCGTCAAATGGCTATCTGTGATTTCACTTTTTAACGATATCAGAATTTAACTAAATTGGCTCATTTCTTCAATCACACTGGAATAGATCAAATATAAGCCGAATAACGCAAAAATAGCCCCCGCACCATTATCAATATAACGGCTATATTGACTATAAAAACGTTTAGCCACAGGGCGAGAAAATAGCACAGATAAGGTATAAAAATACAAAAGTGTTTCAATAAAAATTAAACCAAAAGCAAGCCACATTTGCCACAGGCTACTGAGATTAACTAGCACCAACGACATTACGCTAGCAAAATATAAAATCGCTTTAGCATTGGAAAGATTAACAAATAGCCCCTTCATTATTTCTTGCTTGATACTACTGTTTTGATTGATCTGTTTTTCGGCATCGGGATCAAAATGAATATTTTCATGAACTTTAAGCATAATTATCCCAAGATAAAACAAATAACTTCCACCAAGCAACATTATTAAAGCGTGAAGTATCGGGAAAGTTTGGAACAAAATTGCGAGCCCCAAAATAGATAAGCCAGCCCAAACGGCAACGCCAAGGCAAATGCCAATCACCGCACAAATCGCATTACGCCTTGAGCTACGTGCCGACATTCGAATAATGTAAAAGAAATCAGGACCAGGGGTAAGCAAGCCGATAAAATGGATAAGCATTAAATTAAACATCTTATTAATCCTACAGCAATCACAGCATAAATGGCTGCCAAAACATCATCAATCATAATCCCAAAGCCGCTTTCTAATTTTTGATCAAAATAGCGAATGGGAATGGGTTTTAAAATATCAAAAAAACGAAAAAGTAAAAAAGCCACCAACAACCATAAAGGGGTTATGTTAGGCAATGCGAACAACACGATGAAAATGCCGACAATTTCATCCCACACAATAGAACCGTGATCGTGTACGCCCATATCCTGTGAGGTTTTTTGACATAAATAGCAACCCGCGATAAACATCAACACGGTTAATATAGCAAAAAACGTAAAAGGCAAGAATGCTAAGAGCAATGCACCGAATAGCACGCCAACGGCACTGCCCCAAGTCCCTGGTGCAGGGTGAATTAATCCAGAACCAAAACCTAACGCGAGCAAATGCACGGGATTTTTAAGTGAAAGCTTTTTTAAAAGATCCATTTTATTTCAATAAACTATCAATTTCTTTAAAGAAAAAGGACGTAGTATTACGTCCTTTACACCTATTTACGCATTAGGGCGGGAGCGACCTTGTCTAGAACGCCATTAATATACTTATGACTTTCTTCCGCACCAAATGTTTTTGCCACTTCAATGGCTTCATTAATTGCCACTTTGTAAGGCACATCTAATTCATATTTCAATTCATACACCGCTAAACGCAAAATCGCTTTTTCAATAGGGTCAAGTTCTTCCGCTTGACGATCTAAAAATGGCGCCATTGTGCCATCAACTGAGCGAACATTTTCTACAGTTTGGCGAAATAACTTACGAAAATACGGTAAATCAGCCCCTTTCACATCTTGATCGGTAAGAAAAGTTAATTCAACGATTTCAGGTGAATTTTGAGAAATTTGCCACGAATATAAGGCTTGTACTGCACATTCACGCGCACGACGGCGAGCAGACACTTTTTTAACGGGTTCAGTCATGATTTATTATCATTCCATTATGCTGTTTGAATTTGATCTAACAAATTAACCATTTCAAGTGCAACTAATGCGGCTTCCGCCCCTTTATTGCCCGCTTTTGTTCCCGCACGTTCAATCGCTTGTTCAATATTTTCCGTTGTCAATACACCAAATGCAACAGGAATTTCCGCTTGCATTGCTACTTGGCCTAATCCACTGCTCGCTTCGCCTGCAACATATTCAAAATGTGCCGTACCGCCACGAATAACTGTACCTAATGCCACAATCGCATCAAATTTTTTGCTTGCCGCTAAACGACGAGCCACTAGTGGCAACTCATACGCACCAGGTGCTTTAACTAAGGTAATATTTTCATCCTTAACTTGCCCTACCCGTTTTAGTGCATCAATCGCACCGTCCACTAAACTATCATTAATAAAACTATTAAAACGTGCAACCACAACCGCTACGCGTGCATTCGGCGCAACCAATGAACCTTCAAAAATTTTCATATTGTTTCCTATCATTTTTGCATAAAAAATCGGGCGAATTCTAGCATAGAAATCGCCAAATTGCATTGCTTTTGATTATGTTACACTCGAACAGAATAATCATTCATTAATTTGCTGAGATATTCGCTAAAAAACGCTTTAATTTTTGTCCGCGGTATTACTCAATCTTTTACTTTTTCCATTTTTCCAACGCTCGCTGATCTGAATCACGGCTTTCAACCCAATGCTCTCCCGCTTGAGTTTGTTCCTTTTTCCAAAATGGCGCTTGGGTTTTCAAATAATCCATAATAAATTGATTAGCTTGATAAGCATCATCACGATGAACGGAACTCACACCAACGAGCACAATTTCATCGCCTGTTTGCAGTAAACCGACACGGTGAATTAATGTAACACGCTGAATCTGCCAACGGGTTTGGGCTTGTGTGACAATGTCACGCAAAGCCTTTTCCGTCATTGCGGGATAATGCTCTAACAATAAGCTGGATACTTGCTTACCTAAATTCAAATCTCGCACTTTGCCAACAAAAATCACCGTTGCTCCCACAGAATGTGGCTCACTTAACCAACGATACACAGCATTCTGATCAAAAGGTTGCTCTTGCACAAAAATTTGAACAGTGTCCTGAGTCATCTTATCCTCCCGTTACAGGTGGGAAAAAAGCTACTTCATCACCCGACTGAATTGGACTATCTAAACTCATCAAAGTTTGATTAATTGCGACCAACAAATTATTCGCATTTAAGGCTAACGCCCAATTATCGCCACGCTGTGCAAGGGTTTGACGCAGTTGTTCCGCATTAGCAAAAACGCCATCAACTTCAATCTGATCAAGCCCGATTAGCTCACGGGTTTGGGCAAAAAATAATACTTTAATCATTAAATTCCTTATTTTGCTAAAAAATGCCCTGATTTGCCGCCTGATTTTTCCAATAAACGTAAATCAGTAATGAGCATATCTTTCTGCACGGCTTTACACATATCATAAATCGTTAATGCCGCGACACTGGCGGCGGTTAAAGCTTCCATTTCAACGCCCGTTTTGCCCGTTAATTTACACAGGCTTTCAATGCGAACTTGATTAGTTTCGGGCAATGCCGTTAAGCTTACTTCCACTTTTGATAATAGCAAAGGGTGACATAATGGAATCAGCTCCCACGTCCGTTTTGCCGCTTGGATGCCCGCAATGCGTGCCGTTGCAAACACATCGCCTTTGTGGTGTTGCCCTGCTAAAATCATCTGCAATGTTTCTGGTGACATTGTCACAAAAACTTCCGCACGGGCTTCACGAACGGTTTCCGCTTTTGCGGAAACATCCACCATATTGGCTTCGCCTTGCTGATTAATATGGGTAAATTCTGTCATATTTCGTCCTAAATTCGTTTTATCCGCGGTCAAAATTTCCATCATTTTTTTGACCGCGGTATTGTTCTCTAACCGCCAATACTTGCTAGATGATTTCTTACACCACTATCGCCATTATGCAAAAAATGATGTTCACGTTTACCCTGTAACGCATCGTAGATCATTGTTTGTAGCAATAATTGTTGCTCATCAGACTGTAACAAATGGCGTAAATCAATACCTTCTTCACCAAACAAACACAAGTGTAATTTCCCTTTTGCTGACACTCGTAAACGGTTACAACTCGCACAAAAATCTTTTTCGTAAGGCATAATTAGCCCGATTTCGCCCACATAATCAGGGTGCTTAAACACTTTAGCTGGCCCGTCAGAACGGGATTTTGCCTGTAATTGCCACCCGTTACGCAATAAATTATCCGCTAGAATTTGCCCAGATAAATGATGACGCGTGAAAAAGTGATCCATATCGCCTGTTTGCATTAGCTCAATAAAACGCATTTGAATGGGTTTATCTTTGATCCACGCTAAAAATTGTGTTAATTCTTTGTCGTTCAAATCTTTCATCAGTACCGCATTGACTTTAATTTTTTGATAACCGCACTCAAAAGCACGATCAATGCCACGCATAATGCTAAAAAATTTGTTTTCACCCGTGATACTCTGAAACATCCGCGGATCAAGGCTATCTACGCTCACATTAATTGAAGTGATTCCTGCTTCACGCCATTTTTCAACATCTTGCTCCATTCGATAACCATTGGTTGTCAGTGCGATTTGTTGGATACCTTGAATGTGGCTAATGGTTTCAGCAATTTGAATAAAATCTTTGCGTAAGGTTGGTTCACCGCCTGTAATTCGGACTTTCTCCGTTCCCATTGCTGCAAATGCACGCACAGTACGCTCAATTTCCGCCACACTGAGAAATTTATCACGCTCAGGATTGGGTTGATAACCATTGGGCAAACAATAGTTACAACGAAAGTTGCAAACATCGGTAATGGACATTCGCAAATAATAGTATTGACGTTGAAAAGGATCGACAAGTTGCCCGATCACATTTCTAATTGGAATAGATTGCATTATACACCTTTCTAAAATGGAGAGGACAGACCGTTTCCCGTCAATCCCTGAGCGATAAAGTCGCTGGCATTGCTACCTTATTTATTTGCATTAGCAAAATAAACGTAGGCACACAAGCTCGGAGTTATGCGTTAATAATATTGTGGTGAGTATTGTAGGGATAATGCAAGGTATATACAACCCACAAAAGAGGTAATTTCGCGGAGAAATGGCGAAATTTCACTTTTCGTCCAAATAGTCTATATAGTAAATTATATAGCGTAATCTCAACAAAAACCGCGGTCAAAAAAACGCTTGAATTTTTGACCGCGGTTTAGGAAGGAAACGCAATTTATTCAGTTAAGATTTTTTGAAAACCTTCACATTTTCAAAGCCATTTTCTTTTAAATATAAAGCTTGCAATTTGCTCATCACACCACGCTCGCAATATAACACATAGGTTTTACCTTGATCGAGCGAGGCAAATTGGCTACCCAATTTATAAAATGGTAATGGAATAACTTGTTGATCAGCCAAAGAAAATGGTTTTTCTTCCACTTCTTCAGGGCTACGAATATCTAAAATAATGTCATTTTCATCTAGCACAGAAATCGTATCCACCGAAACCACTTCTCGTTCGGTTTGCTCAGCAATCTGACGAATATCTAAAAATTGTGCATTTTCCACCGCATTATTGAGTACCGAGAAATCAAACTGTTGTTCTTCGCTTTCAATTTTACTGCGTACCGCTTTAACCGTCGGATTTTTAGAAATCACGCCACAAAATTCAGGCATTGATTTGGCGATATCGTCTGTGCCGATGTCCTTCGCCATTGCAATAATTTGCTCTTTGTCGTGACTAATTAAAGGACGCAGCACCAAGCAGTCTGCTGCTTCGTCAATCAGGCGTAAATTTGTCAATGTTTGGCTGGATACTTGCCCCAAGGCTTCGCCCGTAACAATGGATTGAATGTCAAACCGTTCAGCAATTTTGCTTGCCGCACGCACCATCATTCTTTTTAGCACCACGCCCATTTGCCCATTATCAATTTTCTCTAAAATTTCGCCGACCACATTTTCAAAATTAATCGCAATAAACCGCACTTTATGTGAACTACTATAACGTTGCCAAATATGGTATGCCATTTGTTTTACTCCAATCTCGTGGGCAGCACCGCCTAAATTGAAAAAGCAATAATGGGTACGTGAACCACGACGAATAAGCATATAACTTGACACGCCAGAATCAAAACCACCCGAAATCAATGATAAGACATCTTCTTGTGTGCCAATCGGATAACCGCCGATTCCTGCGTGACGTGCTTTTATCAACATCATTTTGTCATTTTCAATGTCAATTCGTACTGTCACATCAGGACGGATTAACTTCACTTTAGCACTTTCAATGGCTTGATTTAATCCACCACCAACATAACTCTCAACATCAAGGGAACGAAAATAGTGCTTACCTTTACGTTTTACACGCACACAAAAGGTTTTCTGTTCAAGTTGTTCACGCACACGTGCTAAGGTTAATTCAAAAATATCGTGCATTGTTTCAAAAGGTTGTTCATCTACTTCTAAAAAATGATGAATACCTGGGATTCGCTGTAATTGCTCAATCAACAATGGCCGATTTGCTTCATTTTTTGAGCGAACTTCAATATAGTCCCAATGACGCACAACCGCGACAGTTTCATCTTGTTTGCTTAAAATATTGCGAATGTTACTGGTTAAAATTTTCACAAAACGTTTACGCACGCTTTCGCTTTTAATCATTATTTCAGGAAAAAGTTTAATAATAAATTTCATACTTCAATCTATAGGTTTAGAAAAATTTGCCGCATTATACAGGAAAATTTAAACATTCAGGCAAAAATAAAGTACAATAACGCATTTATTGATTTATCAAGACACAGGACTATCCTATGGCGAATAAAGCAAGCACAGTGCAAGAATTGGATTTTGAAAGCACCTTAAGCCAATTAGAAAACATCGTTAATCAATTAGAACGGGGCGATTTAGCCCTTGAAGACGCCTTAAAAGTCTTTGAAACAGGTATCCAACTGGCTAAACAAGGGCAAGCACGTTTGCAACAAGCAGAACAGCGTATTCAAATTTTATTACAAAAAAGCGATACGGCTGCACTTTCTGATTATCAAACTGATGACTAATTCAATGCACTATCAATTCTCTCAAGATTTACAGCAAGCCCAACAACGTGTTCATCACTTCCTTAGCACGCGTTTTGCTTTATATGATGAACAAGACTCGCCATTGCTTGCTGCGATGAAATACGCGGTTTTGCTTGGCGGTAAACGTATCCGTCCATTTTTAGTTTATGCCACAGGAAGAATGCTAGGTGCAAATGAAGAGCAACTTGATTATGCTGCCGCAGCGATTGAATGTATTCACACTTATTCGTTAATACACGATGATTTACCTGCAATGGATAACGATGATTTACGCCGCGGTCAACCTACGTGCCATATTGCCTTTGATGAAGCTACCGCCATTTTAGCAGGCGATGCATTGCAATCTTTTGCTTTTGAATTATTGGCACAATGCACCGCACTTTCTGCTGAGCAACGTATTCGCTTAGTGCAAGTTTTAGCACAAGCATCGGGCGTGCAAGGGATGTGTTTAGGGCAAAGTCTTGATTTACTCGCCGAGCATAAACAAATTAGCTTACCCGAATTAGAACGTATTCATCGCAATAAAACGGGGGCATTGCTTGATGCGGCACTCACAATGGGCTTTTTATGTTCACCACAATTTGAAAATACCCATTTGCAACAGCAACTAGCTCAGTATTCCCACGCGATCGGCCTAGCATTTCAAGTTCAAGATGATATTTTGGATATTACAGGCTCAAGTGCTGAACTCGGAAAAACCGCGGGATCGGATTTACTTGCGGATAAAAGCACTTATCCCAAATTATTAGGGCTAGATGGTGCACAGCAAAAAGCACAAGAATTGATTGATAGTGCAAAATCAGCACTAATTGATTTGCCTTTTGATACGCAACCCTTGCGTGAACTGGCTAATTTTATTATTTTACGAAAAAACTAAACTGAGTTGATTACAATGCAGCAATACTCTCTTTTACCCTTAATTAATTCCCCCGATGATCTACGCTTATTGAGCAAAGACAAATTGCCACAATTATGCCAAGAATTACGTGACTATCTATTAGAAAGTGTTAGCCAAAGTAGTGGGCATTTAGCATCAGGCTTAGGGACAGTGGAACTGACAGTTGCATTGCACTATGTATATCACACGCCTTTCGATCAATTAATTTGGGACGTTGGGCATCAAGCCTATCCCCACAAAATTTTAACGGGGCGACGCGATCAAATGTCTACTATTCGTCAAAAAGGCGGAATTCACCCATTTCCTTGGCGTGGCGAAAGTGAATTTGATGTATTAAGTGTAGGGCATTCATCAACTTCAATCAGTGCAGGCTTAGGCATAGCCATTGCCGCACAAAAAGAAAATGCAGGACGCAAAACCGTTTGTGTCATTGGCGATGGTGCAATTACCGCAGGAATGGCATTTGAAGCTCTAAACCACGCAGGTGCATTGCATACGGATATGCTCGTCATTCTAAACGACAATGAAATGTCTATTTCAGAGAATGTCGGTGCATTAAATAACCATTTAGCACGCTTATTATCAGGTTCATTTTATTCATCAATTCGTGAAGGTGGTAAAAAAATTCTCTCTGGCATGCCACCAATCAAAGAATTTGTGAAAAAAACTGAAGAACACGTTAAAGGATTCGTTTCTCCTGGCGGAACATTATTTGAAGAATTAGGCTTTAACTATATTGGCCCCATTGACGGGCATAACATTGATGAATTAATCAGTACGCTCAGCAATATGCGTACACTAAAAGGTCCGCAATTTCTGCACGTGATGACTAAAAAAGGCAAAGGTTATGAACCCGCGGAAAAAGATCCCATTGGTTTTCACGGTGTCCCCAAGTTTGATCCACAAAGCGGACAATTGCCAAAATCCAACGCTACTCCAACCTACTCACAAATTTTCGGACAATGGCTATGCGAAATGGCAGAAAATGATCCCAAATTGATCGCCATTACCCCCGCAATGCGTGAAGGGTCTGGAATGGTTGAATTTTCAACCCGTTTCCCTGAACAATATTTTGATGTTGCCATTGCCGAACAGCACGCGGTTACCCTTGCTGCAGGCTTTGCAATAGGTGGCTATCGCCCCATTGTTGCGATTTATTCCACCTTCTTACAACGAGCTTACGATCAAATAATCCACGATGTCGCTATTCAGGATTTACCCGTTTTATTTGCCATTGACCGTGCGGGCATTGTCGGTGCGGACGGACAAACGCATCAAGGTGCCTTTGACATTAGCTTCTTACGCTGTATTCCAAACTTAATAATTATGACCCCAAGCGATGAGAATGAATGCCGCCAAATGCTCTACACGGGCTATCATTGTAGCAAACCTGCTGCGGTTCGCTATCCGCGTGGCAATTCTATCGGCGTGACAATTGAGCCTTTGCAATCGCTCCCAATCGGTAAAGCACGTTTATTACGCAACGGTGAAAAAATCGCTATCTTGAACTTTGGCACCTTGCTCCCGAATGCAAAAAGCGTTGCTGAAAAATTCAATGCCACGTTAGTGGATATGCGTTTTGTTAAACCATTGGATCAAGATTTGCTACGCCAATTAGCACAAGATTACCCGATTTGGGTCACACTGGAAGAAAATGCCATTCAAGGCGGTGCAGGCAGTGCGGTTGGTGAGTTTTTACATGCTGAGCAATATCCTGTGCGTTTATTACAGCTAGGCTACCCTGATTATTTTATTCCACAAGGCACTCAACAAGAAATGCTGGCTGAATTAGGCTTAGACGCCCTTGGCATTGAACAAAAAATTCAACAATTTTTAGCCTAATCAACAAAAAACGCGGTCAAAAAAACATATGAATTTTTGACCGCGGTTTTGCAAGATAGGGAAATTATTCAACCCAATGCACGATTTCATCCATTGATTTACGTGATTTTGGTGCAATGTCTTTCGCACGATAGCCAAAGGTTGCAATCACAGAAACGCCCCATTCTTGCGGATCAAATAGTTGGTGATCTGCTAAGATTTGATTAACTTTTGCATAATCAAACCCTTCAATCGGGCAACTGTCAATCCCGATTAATGCAGCCCCTGTCATCATATTTGCTAAGGCAATATAGGTTTGCTTACTCGTCCAATCAAACAGGCTATGCTCATTTTCTGCAATGCGAGTATCTTCAAGTTGGAAGCTCTTATAACGCGCGAGTGCTTGTTCAATTTGTGGTTGTGTTAAATTACGTTTTTCTAATAACGAATAAAGATAAGCTGAGTCATAGCGTGCATTTTTCTTTGCTAATATCACAACTAAATGACTTGCATCATCTAGTTGGGTAACCATTCCCCAACCTACCGCTTTTAATTGTTGGCGAATTACGGGGTTTTGAATAACCAAAAATTGCCAAGGCTCAGAACCAACCGAACTTGGCGATAAACGAGCCATTTCCAAAATATAATTGAAATCATCAGCACTGATCTTTTTATTGGGATCATAAGCTCTGGTTGCACGGCGATATTTCATCGCTGCTAAAACTTGTTCTTTAGAAATATTAAACATTATCATTACTCCTAATTTACCTTATTGGGTCGGCTAATTATAAACCTGCTTAATTTACTTGTCTAATAATGCACCAAAACCGCGGTCAAAAATCCGAGTGAAAATTTGACCGCGGTTTATTCGCATTTTTGGAGCCGTTAAACGTTATTCGCTTAAAAATAACGGACCTAACGCAGTTTGCGGTAACGCAAATTTGGTAGGATAGCTGACGTTCACCAAATACAATCCATCAGGTTTAGCCGTCGGGGCAGCGAGTTGGCGGTTGCGTTGAGCCAATAGCCACGCAAGCCAGTCAACAGGTTGATTTCCACATCCCACTTCAAGCAAACTACCCACAATATTGCGCACCATATGATGCACAAACGCATTAGCTTGGATATCCACAATTACGTAATGTCCTTGCCGCGTGACGCGTAAATGATGCACATTTCGCCAAGGGCTATTGGATTGACATTGTGACGCACGAAAAGAAGAAAAATCATTTTCTCCTAATAAGGCTTGCCCCGCTTGTTGCATAAGCTCGTGATTTAATTGGAGATGCGTGTGCGTTACGCCATAAGGCAAAATTGCCGAACGCAGTGGATGACTATACAAAATATAGCGATAACGGCGTGCTGTCGCACTAAAACGGGCGTGAAATTCATCATCAACGACGCTTGCCCATTTCACCGCAATATCATCGGGAAGATTAGCATTCGTCCCAAATGCCCAAGCTTTGTCGGGGCGAATTGCATCAGTTTCAAAATGTACAACTTGTCCTGTGGCGTGTACGCCTGAATCGGTTCGTCCAGCACAAAAGACTTGAATGGGGTGATTGGCGACCACGGATAACGCCCGTTCTAATTCAGCTTGTACGCTTTGCACTTTTTCTTGACGTTGCCAACCGAAATAATACTTGCCGTTATATTCAATGCCTAATGCTATTTTCATAAAATTCTCTTATTTTAGACCGCGGTTTTTCGCTGAATATGCACGGTAATTTCTTCACGATCGTGATACAAGTGTTTTGCTTGGATACGATAATCTAATCCTGCTTGAGTCAGTGTTTGTTCAAGTTGTTGCAAACACAATACCACTTCTTGATAACGCTTTTTCATCGGCAATTTTAGATTGAAAATACTCTCACGACACCAACCGTTAATCAACCATTTGCCGATTAATGCTGTAATTCGGCGGGGTTGCTCAACCATATCGCAGACGAGCCAATCAATTTGTTTACGCTTTGGCGGCTGAAATTTAAACCCATCTTCCGCACAATGTTCAATCCGTCCTGTGTCGTGCAAACTGTCTGCCATTTTGCCGTGATCGACCGCATAGACAAATAACCCAAGTCGCACTAACTGATAAGTCCATCCCCCAGGGCAAGCCCCTAAGTCCACGCCAAGCATATTCTCATTAAGTCGTTTCTCCTCTTGTTCGCGTGGAATAAAGGCTAAAATCGCTTCTTCTAATTTCAAGGTTGAACGACTTGGTGCATCCATTGGGAATTTTAAGCGGGGAATGCCCATAAAATAAGGCGAATGATTGTTATTGTACGAATAGCCCACATAGCAGGCATTAGACTGCACAAACAATATATGCAAAGTGATGCCATTGCGTTTGCTTGTGGCGGTTAACCAACCTTGCTTTTTTAATGCCTGACGCAGCGGCACAGTGAATTTACGGCAAAACCTAGAAAGTGCTTTAGCATCATTCGTATCCGCAGTTTCTACCCACAATTCCGTGCTTTGTTGCAAGGGGATCTCTGCACTGATTTGCTGATATTGTTGTACGATTGGCGTAATGCGATCACTAGGATCAAGGTTATCTAATAAATCAGACACCACGATCATTTGGCGAGCAAAGATAAATTGGTTAAAACGCAATTCGCGTGCAAGACGATCCGCATCGCCCTGTTGATAACATTCAAAAATCACATAACCACTATTTTCTAACACTCTCGCAAAGCCAAAAATGCCGAATTCTGCTGCTTTATCATTGATTTCTGCGGCAACTTCTTTTTCAAAACCTGAACGGCAATATAATACTAACTTATTCATATTATTATAATTTGTTATAACGAGAAAAGCTGGACCAAATAAGTACGCCCCAGCCAATTAAAAATGCTATGCCGCCCACAGGCACAATCCAAGCGAAAGCGGTATTATTGGTGACAGCCATCGCGTATAAACCAAAGCTGAATCCAATAATGCCTATCGTCCAAAAAATAGCGATAATTTTGGCCGCGGTTTGAGCCGATTTACCCGTTAAAGCAGTAAAAAAGCCTAGCCCTAATAATGCAAGGGTATGAAAAACCTGATATTGCCAACCTTTTGCAATCCAATCTAATTGTTTTAGCGTGAGCTGATCTTGTAACCCGTGAGCAGCAAATGCCCCAAAGGTTACCGCAATGAAACCACTTATTGCGGCAAGCGATAAAATCCCATTTTTCATTTAAGTTGTTTCCTTTTCATTATGTATTTGGTGCAAAATCCAATCGCGGAATGCTTGGATACGCGAATCTTGTGCTTTCTTGATTGGATTAACTAAATAAAACCCTTTTGGATCAGGTAATTGGGCTTGCCATGCGAGTTGCAATGTACCATTGGCTATTTCCTGTTCTGCCAATACCGCATTGGCTAATACCACGCCTTGCCCCAATATTGCCGCTTGCAATGCCATAAAGGTATGGCTAAACAATGGGCCGTGCTGAATATCCAACTCATTCAGTTGCAAGAATTTTGCCATTCTTTGCCAATTCTCACGATTGTGAATATGAAGTAAGGTTTGTTTGGCTAAATCTTGCTTTTGTAAAATAGGATGTTTTTCTAACCATATTGGTGCAGCTAAAATTAATAAGTTCCCTTGTAATAAAGGTTCAACTTGCAAATTTTCCCAATTTCCCCGTCCGTAATAGATAGCAATATCCACGTCATCATCAAGTAACTCTTCATCCTGATCAACGCCCGTAATTCTAACATCAATTTCGGGATGTAATAAATTAAACTGATTTAAACGTGGTACTAACCAATGAATACCAAAACTTTGTGGCACACTAATGGTTAATGGTTGCACCCCCTGTGAGCGAATATTGTTCGTAATTTCAGCAAGTTTATGCAAGATAATCGCGATCTCTTGATAATACTGTATGCCTAATTCAGTTAATTCTAAGGTGCGGTTTTTACGTTTAAATAACGAAAAACCTAAAAACTGTTCTAAAGATTTAATTTGATGACTGATTGCTGCTTGCGTGACATATAACTCTGTAGCAGCTTTGGTAAAACTCAAATGACGTGCCGCACTTTCAAAAACTCGCAGTGAATTCAAGGGAGGCAAACGTTTGCACATATTTCTTTCCATTATTCTTATTTTAGTTTATAATTTGGAAAATCATTTCGCATTAGTTTTATTAATGCAAACAATAAATTTTCTCGTTTGTTACGCCAATCTTGTCTCGTTATAATTCGCACCATACTTAATAAATTGATAATCCTTGTGATTGAGAGTTTGTACTTTTGATTAAGTATTATGTTGTGTTTGCATAGGTAGTCAATTTGGCTACCCTTTACTTCCTGTTATTTGACCTATTTAGGTATGACACCGCCATCTTTCCAATTTGGCGGTGTTTTTTTATGGACGCAGTTTAGCATAAAATCCAATTTTATTCGCTGATTTTTCATAAAAAATGGTTTTCAAGCGCCGTATTATGGTGTAGATTTATGACCATTGCTTTACAAATAACAATGAAAAAGGAAACACAATGAAAGACTTAGATTGGAATAATCTCGGATTTAGTTACATCAAAACAGACTATCGTTATATCGCCTATTGGAAAGACGGCAAATGGTCCAAAGGGGAATTAACCCAAGATAACGTTCTACACATCAGCGAAGGGTCAACCGCCCTGCACTATGGGCAACAATGTTTTGAAGGCTTAAAAGCTTATCGCACCAAGGACGGATCAATCAATTTATTCCGCCCTGATGAAAATGCCAAACGAATGCAATCAAGCTGTCAACGATTGTTAATGCCAGAAGTGCCGACGGAAATGTTCGTGGACGCGTGTAAACAAGTAGTGAAAGCCAACGAAGAATGGGTTGGACCTTACGGCTCAGGTGCAACACTTTATTTACGCCCATTTTTAATTGGTGTCGGCGACAATATTGGCGTAAGCCCTGCCCCCGAATACATTTTCTCAATTTTTTGTTGCCCGGTGGGTGCCTACTTCAAAGGTGGATTAAAACCCACAAATTTCCTTGTTTCATCAGAGTTTGACCGTGCGGCACCATACGGAACAGGTGCTGCCAAAGTCGGTGGCAATTATGCAGCCAGTTTATATCCAGGTAAAAAAGCCAAAGCGAGCGGTTTTGCTGATTGTATCTATCTTGATCCCGCAACACATACAAAAATTGAAGAAGTGGGTTCGGCGAACTTCTTTGGCATTACACACGATAATAAATTTATCACTCCATTATCTCCATCAATTTTACCAAGTATCACCAAATATTCCTTATTATACTTAGCCAAAGAACGCTTAGGAATGGAAACAATAGAAGGCGATGTGTATATTGATGAACTCGCACAGTTCAAAGAAGCGGGAGCTTGTGGTACAGCGGCAGTGATTACGCCAATCGGTGGTATTCAATACCGTGATAATTTCCACGTATTCTATTCAGAAACTGATGTTGGTCCAATTACACGCCAACTTTATGATGAATTAGTCGGCATTCAATTCGGCGATAAACCCGCTCCTGCCGGCTGGATCGTAAAAGTAGAATAATATTCTCACTAAAGTTTTTGAAATACTTTTAGTCTTTAACCAAAACCGCGGTCAAAATTTCAATCGTTTTTTTGACCGCGTTTTTTTATTATTTAACACATTTTACACATAAAAAAATTGCAAGCCATTTGGCTTGCAATTTCTGAATCGAACGAAAATATAGAATTAACGTTTTGAGTATTGTGGACGACGACGTGCTTTGTGTAAACCCACTTTTTTACGTTCAACACGACGTGCATCACGGGTAACGAAACCAGCTGCACGAAGCACTGAGCGTAAGCTCTCATCGTATTCAATTAATGCACGAGTGATACCGTGACGGATTGCACCCGCTTGACCTGAAATACCGCCACCTTTAACAGTAACGTATAAGTCTAATTTTTCAGTCATTTCAACCAATTCTAACGGCTGACGCACGATCATACGAGAAGTCTCGCGACCGAAATAAACGTCTAATTCACGTTGATTGATAGTGATTTTACCACTGCCCGGTTTAATAAATACACGAGCTGAAGAGCTTTTGCGGCGACCTGTACCGTAGTTTTGATTTTCTGCCATAGTCTTGACCTCGTGATTAAATATCTAATACTTGTGGTTGTTGCGCAGCGTGTTCGTGTTTAGAACCTGCATACACTTTTAATTTACGGAACATTGCGCGGCCTAATGGACCTTTTGGCAACATACCTTTCACCGCAATTTCAATCACTGCTTCAGGACGACGCTCGATCATTTCTTTGAAAGTCGCTTGTTTAATCCCGCCTACATAGCCAGTGTGCCAGTAGTAAATTTTATCGCTTTCTTTGTTACCTGTTACCGCAACTTTTTCCGCATTAATCACAACGATATAATCGCCAGTATCAACGTGCGGAGTATATTCAGCTTTATGTTTACCACGAAGACGACGAGCTAATTCAGTCGCTAAACGACCTAAAGTTTTACCTGTCGCATCAACTACATACCAGTCACGTTTAACCGTCTCTGGTTTTGCTACAAAAGTTTTCATTAATTAATTTACCAATATAAAATATTAATACCCTGTGCCAAATCTGACACAACCATTGATCTCAATCAGCCACCCCTTCGAGTGCGATCTCGACAAAAAATGCACGCTGGGAATGCGTTACATTACAGGGTCGCAAGATTATACACATAATTGTGTTAAAATGCGAGTGTTTTGTTCAATTTATCTTTGATAAAAACTATAATGCTTAGTCAGGCGATTTTTTCTAGTCATTCGAGTTTTCCTAATCACCCTCTTTTTCCTAGACTTTTGATTCTTTCTATACCATACAAATTAACTGAATCATTCTAGGTATTTTAAATTTTTATGTGGTCACATCATTTAACAGTAGTTAACAGTAGTTTTATTTCTTCATAATGTTCTTTAATAGTGCAATAATTCCAATTCTCATAGCTAAACATTAAAGCTTGTTTCAAACTATGACATTTCAAATAATTCTTATTGTTAATATTCTTTCTTAGGTATCGTTCTCTTTTTTCTTTTGGCGTAGCATCACTTAGTGCTGAATTTTGATTGTTAGAAATTAAGCAAAGATTACCTAAATTATCAAGACAATCAATATTACTCACTTTGTTTTCAAAATTATTAGCACTCGTTCTATTCTCTAGATTTTTAGCGAGATAATGCTCAACAGAATTTCTACTTGTAGAAAAACTAAAACTTTTAAGTTCAATATATAGTTCAACTATTTTAGTAAATTTTTTAATAGCATTATCCTTCTCCTTCCATAATAGAAAATCAATATAATTAAATAAATAATGTGGTGTAGATGTACCTGATTTCTCTGGAAAACCATCTTTTTCCACTTGTTTTAAATACAGCTTATTTGCTATGATTTCTAATTTTTTGAAATACATATCTCCTCTTATCAGACCTAACTCATTGTTACAATTATTATACAAAAATAATAAAGTGTGATATAGCCATTCTTTATATATCTTTGTGTTAAATGAAACATGTAACATAGATAAAACTAAATTCTCTTGAATATTATTACTATCAGAACTAAAAGAATTAACTAAATGTAATCTAGAACCATTTTTATTTTCTTCTATCTTTATCATCTTCAGAAGCCATTTTTCTTTAACGTCTCTTTTATTATCACTATTTGTATTATTTTCAACTTTTATTATATAGGAATCAAATAACAATCTAGTCTTCAATAAGCAAACATTTTGCTTACTGTTTCAGTTTTTGTATATAGCACAATATCTTTTGAAACAATTTTTATTAATTCATTTAACTCCTCAAGAGTAACAACTCGATCTTCCCAAATATCCCATAACTGATCAATAAATATTTTAAATCGATTTGATTTTTCCTCAAAACCCTTACATTACGCTCCTTAATTTCCTCGCTAGAGGACTGTTTAGAAAGTAGTAAAACCGTTACAATTGCCGTGAGAATAGCACCAATTGAACTATTGTTAATCTCTTCTACTATTTTTGGTAAGCTTCCTTGATAAATCGTATCAAAAATAAATAAACTAATTGATAAAGTAAATAGAAAACCTAAACCAAAATAAAACTTCTTATTCATTTATTACATCCTATTTTATATGAACACCTTCTCATTGCATCATAATCTTCTATTTTTTCTAGATTATATTTACCTTGGGATAATATAGTATCGTATAGAGAATAATTCTCTAAATCACGACAAGAAAAAATAACATCCTTAACTTTATCACATTCTTTTAATGTGGATAAAACAGAGTTAATCGCAATTTCTGCGGTTTGTTGTTTAGGAAACTTATAAATTCCAGTACTAATATTTGGAAAAGAGATGGATTCAAGCGTAAGTTCATTTGCTCGAATTAATGAATTACGATAAGCACTTGCTAACAATTGGTGCTCATTTTCAATTCCTCCAAACCACTTTGGTGCAACAGCATGAATAATATATTGAGCAGGCAATTCACCAGCAGGTGTAACCTCTACTTGACCTACCCGACATCCTCCCTTTTCCCTATTTAATTTAGCACAAGCATCTTTAACGATAGGACCAGCTTTTCTATTGATAAGCGAGCTAATACCACAACCAACTAGTAAAGATCTATTAGCCGAATTAACTATGGCATCCACGCGAATCTTTGTAATATCTGCATATATCAGGTGTAATCGTTGCATATTGTTACCCTAATGAAATAAATAGAATGATATATTCTGATGCGACAAAATATGACGGATAGACCTAATCTAAATAAATTTTATCAATTTCCCAAACTTCATCACCAAATTTTAATAACCACCAATCTAACATTTCTGATTCAATAACCGTTGCTTCAAAGCGATAATACTCGTCTGTTTCTTCTAAAATCTTTTGATCTTTACTCAATTTTGTTTCAGTCAAATGAAAACCTGCCCAATGAGAAATATAAAATCTCAATTTTATTTTTTTACCCGCACCAAAGCCAAATCTCGCATCAGCTTGATATTTTTTTAAATCAAACTCTTTTGGGCGAACAAAGCTCATTGTACTCATTTCAGCAGATTTGAAACGGTGTAATGCTAAATGGCGTTCATTATCATGCCCATCAAAACGTGCAACTAAATAAAGACTTGCACCTTGTTGTGCTAACGCCAATGGCATAATTCGACCTTTAATGGATTTTCCTGTCTGGTTAATATATTCAATAGCTAAATATTTATTATAAAACAGGGCTTGGCTGATTTCTGTAAAGATACTTTTATTGATTTCGGCAGGCAATAACGGTTGACTTGTCGGCACAGAACAAACTTTATCAAGCCATTCATTCTCGGCATTATCTTTCTGATCATAAATAAGTTTACGTTCAGCTTGTTCAAAAAACGGTTTCATAGATGCCATAACATTACTTGGCAATAAATTCTTTAACTGCTGTTTTGCTAGCATCAGTACCAATGATTGAGCCTCTGTTAGCATTGGTAAAGATAAGCCTACAGATTTCTCTTTCCAACGATAGCCATAGGGTTTAGTCCGCATATCACATTCAATATCAAAATGCTGACTTAATGTATTTAAGTTGCGTTGAATAGTGCGTAAATCACGTTTAAATCCAGATTGGTTCAATTCTTCATACAGTTCTTTTGCCGAAATAAAACGCTTTTTAGGAATATGACGCAATAATTCCAAAATAAGCAACGTACTTTCCAAATTATCACTTCGCTTTGCCATCTATATCATCCTCAATACAAAAAAGGACACCCAAAGGTGTCCTCATTATTTAGCATTAAAATTAAAGTGCTGATTTTGCTTTTTCAACTAAAGCGGCAAATGCCACTTTGTCAAATACTGCGATATCTGCAAGAATCTTACGATCAATTTCAACTGAAGCTTTTTTCAAGCCATTGATGAATTTGCTATAAGATAAACCATTTTGACGTGCCGCAGCGTTGATACGTGCAATCCATAATTGACGGAATTGACGTTTACGTTGACGACGGTCACGGTAAGCATATTGACCAGCTTTAATTACAGCTTGGAACGCAACACGATAAACACGTGAACGCGCACCATAATAACCTTTAGCAGCCTTAAGAACTTTCTTATGGCGTGCTCTTGCAATAACACCACGTTTTACACGAGCCATTATTTAATCTCCTACTCTATAATTAACTAAAATTCACTAAACGTACGTTGCTTATGCGTATGGTAAGCAAGCTACAACTAAAACTTGGTCTGCTTTCGCAACCATTGATTTATGACGTAGATGACGTTTACGCTTTGTGGTTTTCTTAGTCAAAATATGACGTAAGTGAGATTGTTTACGTTTGAAACCGCCAGACGCTGTTTTTTTGAAACGTTTAGCAGCACCACGTACTGTTTTAATTTTAGGCATTGTTAAAATAACTCCGCATTGTTTATGTTAATAACCAATAATTAGGCGAATAAGGCGATAAAAAATGCACGCATTTTTGACCGCGGTTTATTACTTGTTAGCACTAATTATTTCTTTTTCGGGGCAAGCACCATTACAACTTGGCGCCCTTCGAGTTTGCCAGGTGCTGATTCAACAACGGCAATCTCTGCTAAATCAGTTTTGATCCGCTCTAACACGTCCAAACCGATTTCTTGGTGAGCCATTTCACGACCGCGAAAACGCAATGTGATTTTGGCTTTATCCCCATCTTCTAAAAAGCGAATCAGGCTGCGTAGTTTTACCTGATAGTCGCCTTCGTCTGTACCTGGACGGAATTTAACTTCCTTCACTTGTACAATCTTTTGCTTCTTCTTCTGCTCTTTGGCTGTTTTGCTTTTCTCGTAAAGGAATTTACCATAATTCATAATGCGACACACCGGCGGTTCCGCATTCGGACTAATTTCTACAAGATCTAAACTAGCTTGTTCAGCCATTTCTAATGCTTGTTGAATTGATACGATGCCTGCTTGTTCACCATCTTGATCAATCAAGCGAACTTCTTTCACTCTAATCTCATCATTAATACGATTAGGACGATTAGCAACGGGTGCTTTTTTTACGGTTTTAATAATCTTATTCCTCTAGTTATCTAATTGATATCCACTACAACAAAGCAGAAGATGCCGAAACACAAGCCCTTTTGGGCGAAAAACGGACGAAATTTTAATGGATTTTTAGGGTTGATGCAAGAGATATTCAATACTTCAGAATAAAAACCGCGGTCAAAATTACGTTTAATTTTAAAAATTTCGCATAAATTTGACCGCGGTTTTTGTTCAAATCTTATTTTTACTCAGTATTTTAGCAATTAAATATTTTAATGGCATTAGAAAAATGAGAAAAATAAAAGTAAGCTCTTATAACTCGCAATAAAAATGCGGTCAACTAGACCGCATTTTTAATTATTTTAAAATAAATTACTCTTCCCTAATCAACTTCAGTTCTCTTGCTCTAACTTGTTTTTTCAGAATTTCAACAAATTCAGCGATATCATAAGAACCTAAATCTTGACCTTTGCGAGTACGCACGGCCACTTTGCCTTGCTCGATTTCTTTATCGCCACAGACTAACATATACGGCACACGGCGTAAGGTATGTTCGCGGATTTTAAAACCAATTTTTTCATTACGTAAATCCGCTTTAGCACGTAAACCTGCATCAGAAAGTTGTTTTACCACATTCTGCACATAATCCGCTTGACTATCGGTAATATTCATCACCACGGCTTGAACAGGAGCAAGCCAAGGTGGGAAGAAACCTGCATAATCTTCGGTAATGATACCAATAAAACGCTCAATTGATCCCAAAATTGCACGGTGGATCATCACTGGCGTGCGGCGATCATTATCTTCTGCCACATAAGACGCATTTAAACGCCCTGGAAGTGCGAAATCTAACTGGATTGTTCCACATTGCCATTCACGATCTAAGCAATCACGCAAAGCAAACTCAATTTTTGGTCCGTAGAATGCGCCTTCGCCTTCTTGGATTTCATACTCTAACCCATTATGGCGTAACGCATTGGCTAAACCTGCTTCGGCACGATCCCACATTTCATCGGCACCAATCCGTTTTTCTGGACGTGTTGAGAGTTTGACAAAAATATTGGTAAAGCCAAAGGTACTATAAATGTCGTACACCATTTTAATACAAGAGGTTACTTCACTTTCAATTTGTTCTTCAGTACAGAAAATATGTGCATCATCTTGTGTAAAGCCACGCACTCGCATTAAGCCGTGCAATGAACCAGAAGGTTCATTGCGATGGCACGAGCCAAATTCCGCCATACGAATCGGTAAATCACGATAAGATTTTAATCCTTGGTTAAAAATCTGAACGTGCCCAGGGCAGTTCATTGGCTTGATGGCATATTCACGGTTTTCAGATTGAGTGGTAAACATTAAATCCGCATAGTTTTGCCAATGACCCGTACGTTCCCACAATACGCGATCCATCATAAATGGCCCTTTCACTTCTTGATAATCGTACTCTTTCAATTTAGTACGCACAAACGTTTCAAGTTCGCGGAAAATTGTCCAACCATCGTTATGCCAGAACACCATTCCCGGTGCTTCTTCTTGCATATGATATAAATCTAACGCTTTACCAATTTTGCGGTGATCGCGTTTTGCTGCTTCTTCCAAACGGTGCAAATAATCCGCTAATTGCTTTTTATCCGCCCAAGCGGTGCCGTAGATACGCTGTAACATTTTATTTTTGCTGTCACCACGCCAGTACGCCCCAGCCATTTTCATTAATTTGAAATGATGACAAAAACGCATATTTGGTACGTGTGGACCACGACACATATCAATATATTCTTGATGATGATAAAGTGCTGGTGTTGCATCGCGGTCAATATTTTCTTCTAAAATCGCCAATTTATATGGTTCATTACGTTGTTCAAATGCATCGTGTGCATCTTGCCAAGAACCTGTTACTTTCACGACATCATAATTAGTTTTCGCTAACTCAAGCATCCGTTTTTCTAACGCATCTAAATCATCTTGAGTGAGTGAACGATCTAAATCAACATCATAATAAAAGCCGTTATCAATCGTTGGCCCGATTGCCATTTTAACATCGGGGAATAATTGCTTAATCGCATGTCCTAATAAATGTGCGGTTGAATGGCGAATAATCTCTAAACCCTCTTCATCTTTAGCGGTAATAATTTCTAAATTCGCATCTTCATTAATCATATCGCAAGCATCACGGCGAACACCGTTTACCCGCCCTGCGATCGTTGCTTTGGCAAGACCTGCACCAATATCTTGTGCGACATCGAGAACAGAAACTGGACGGTCAAATTCACGTTTAGAACCGTCTGGTAAAGTAATAATTGGCATTGTTAATCCTTATACAGTGGTAACCCATACGCAAGGCTACTTGTTAAATTAAAATAGAAAAGATTGGATTTTGATCCGCGGTTTTCTTATACTCACTATTGTACAATCAAAACCGCGGTCATTTTAGCATAAATTTTTTGCGTCAGAAATTAAATTGCACGATCCGTAAAAAGATCAATTTGACTTAATTGTGCCATTTTCTCAAGATAACCCAGCACTTTCGCAGGGAATTGCACGCCTTTTACGCAAGTTAAATTGCGAAGCATTGGGAATAAACAAATGTCTTCTAAAGATAATTGCCCAGATACCGCATTATCACTGACAATCAACGCTTCCAAATCACACAAATCTGCATTTATTTTTGTGATATATTGCCCACTATTTGCAATATTCTGTGCAAAATCGCCCACATATTCAGTTTTCTTACTGACAAAATAGTCAACTGCGGATTGTTGCTTAAATTCCGCTAAACCGAGTTTCACAAAACGAGGCGATAATAAGTGATTATAATACGCCCCAACTTGTTGCATCCAATCTTGCAATGCAGAGCGAATTTCACCGTCTGATAGCACCTTTTCGCTATTGCTCGCGTCAACATACGCCACAATGTCTAAACTTTCAGGCATTGCCGTACTATCTTCTTTAATCAGGATTGGCACAACCTTTTTCCCAACCAAATCAATTGGCGTTTTTTCATCATCATTTGCTAACACAATTTTTTCAAAGGGCAAATTTTTTAGACCAAATATCATTCGTGCACGCACGCAAAATGGGCAATGATCATACACATATAACTTCATCATTTTTCTTTATCCTTAATACGAATCAAATAAATTGCTAATATATCACTATTTTGCTGTTATCAAACTAAAACTTTGAACTCCATCACAGTTTCCTGACCCAAATAGCTTTATTATCGCCTACACAACCGATAAAATCAGGGGGAGATTATGTGGAAATCCGTTTCTCAACTGCTTGCAGATCAATTTGGTGCTTATTATAACATCAAAACGCGTGAAGCGGTTCATCGTGGCGAGATCCACGAAGCCTGGTATTTAGATGACGGCATTCAACCTGTCTTTATCAAGGTCAATGACAAAAACATCCGTTCTCAATTCCGTGCCGAAGCGGATCAGCTCACATTATTAGCAAAAACCCATACCATTCCTGTGCCACAGGCTTACGGCGTTGGGCTTTCTCAAAGCCACAGCTTTCTCGCCTTACAAGGACTTCCTTTCAGTGCAATTTCAACCACCGATAGCAATTTATGGCAACAATTTGGCTATCAACTTGCCCAACTGCATTTAACAAATCAAACGGATCAATTTGGTTTTAGCTTTGACACTTGGCTCGGTCCAATTTATCAACCAAACCGTTGGCAACAAGATTGGGCGAGTTTTTTTGCTGAACAGCGTATCGGTTGGCAACTGCAATTATGCAAAGAAAAAGCGTTAATTTTTGGCGATATAGAACAGATTATTGACTGTATTTATCACAAACTCGCCAAACATCAACCCAAGCCATCACTACTGCACGGCAATCTTTGGATCGAAAATATCGCCCAAGCTCAAGACAAGATTTTTGCATTTGATCCTGCTTGCTATTACGGCGATCACGAGATCGATCTTGCTTTTAGCCAATTATTTGAACCTTTTCCGCCTACATTTTATCAAGCCTACCAACAACATTATCCGCTTTCAGCAGGGTTTGAACAACGCAAACGCATTTATTGGTTCTATTATTTAATCAATTTAAGTTACCGTTTTGGGCATTCACAAAAACTCTACACTCAGCTTACCCAAAAAATATTGAACGAAATTTTAATATGATCCGTAACATAACATCACCATTTTCCCCAAAACCGCGGTCAGAAAACCTTCTATTTTTAATCGCGGTTTAACCATTATTTTCATATTTAAGCCTATAAAAATACCATCTAAACAAAAAAATCGCGGTCAAAAAATATTTCAAATTTTGACCGCAGTTTCATAAAAAAGCACCCCGAAGGGTGCTTAAAATTAGGATTGGTTACATTACCAATGCATTACCACTGGTAACCTACACCAACAGATCCACCGACGTCGCCACGGCTGTTTGCATTACCTTGTAATTTCAAGATAAGTCTACCATTATCGCTTGCACGAGAATAGCCAACTGCAACCGCATTTTGACCTTTGAATGTACCCGCTGCTGCGGCAACCATAGATTTACCAGGAATGTAAACTTGTGGTAAGCCTGCAGCTGCATTCGCACCCGCAATACCTGCGCGTAAATCTTTATTCATGCGGTTCATATTACCATTGATATTAGTAATTGCACCTTTCAATTGACTTACATTCACTGCATCAGTATCGGCTGTACCTGCACTCACATTATGGATTTGGTTTCCGCCCATATCAACAGTGGTACCATTAGCAATACTTACCGTCGTACCTTCACCGCCACCAAGAGTTACATTACCTGTTGCGGTTAGATCTTTAGTAGTCACACTCGTAAAGGTTGGTGTATCACTCACAGAAATTGTGTAGCTTAAACCGTCTTTAGCAATCACTGTATTATTACCAGCGATAAGACTTACAGTACTACCTGCTGTAACACTACCATTAGCTCCTGTATCAGTAGACACACCACTTGAACCGCTTACATTACTTACCGCAGTGTTAAATGATGAATTACTGATCAAGTTAGCCACAGTAGACGCATTTAAGTAACTATTACCATCAGCAACAGATACTGTACCATTTGAATTAACAGAACCGCTCGTACTATTTACGTTATAGCTAATAGTTGTTGTACCATTAGCTGAAGTTACAGTAGCAGTTGTACCGTTACCATTCACAAAGTCAACCGTATTACCTGCAGATACATTACCAGTTACATTACCATTGCTAGCAACACCCCAAGAAATATTGTTAACTACTGCAATTAACGTTGAAGTATTTACTAAACCATTTGTAACTGAACTTGCAGTACCATTAGTAACAGTAACAGAACCTGAACTATTATTAGCAATAGAATTCGCAATAGATGTTGTATTTACTGATAAATCATAGTTTGTTGTGCTGGTATTAGCATTGTAGATTGATTTTATTGAAACAGTGCCATCAGTACTATTTACGGTTGTTGCATTCGCGTTAACAGTATAAGTCGTACTACCATCAGCATTAGTTGTATTTGTTACATTAACATTGTTACCTGCAGCGACATACGATTTGCTTGCATTTAATTGCGACAAGTTCACTGCATCAGTTGCATTTGTACCATTTGCTACACCACTAATTTGAACAGCATCACCTGAAGCATTAGCAACAT
>JAUNAB010000007.1 GCA_030527795.1 Pasteurellaceae bacterium
CCATTTTAAAACAATTAGTAAAGCAGAATTTATTCTAGTTATCTAGTACAGCCCCCAATTAAATATTTACACAAAAAAGCTAAAAGTAATGAACAACGTATCACTAAAGTACAGAATGTAGTTTCTGAAACAACTGAGAGAGTGAATACGTTAACAACTACGGTAAATAATAATACCCAAACAATCAAAACCATTAATCAACGTGTTGATAACGTAGAACAAAGCATTAAATCAGTGAAAAAAGATATGAGAAAAGGCTTTGCTCAACAAGCTGCTTTAAGTGGATTATTCCAACCTTATAATGTAGGTAAATTTAACGTTACTGCATCCGTTGGTGGTTATGGTTCTGAAACTGCTATCGCTGTGGGTACGGGTTATCGCTTTAATCAATCTGTAGCAGTAAAAGCAGGCATTGCGACAAGTACAAGAGATACTAAAAATGCAAGTTATAACGCAGCAATTAATTATGAGTGGTAATCATTCATAATTATATTCAATATTGAAAATTAAAAACGCCAAGTAAACCTTGGCGTTTTTATTTAATTTAGATAACTATTTTTTTAACTCCGCAAGTTTCGCTCGGATTGTTGCCGCTAATTCCGGATTGACACGTTCAAAATGCCCCATTTGACGTTCCACAATTTCAGGCACAGTCACACCGGCAAGACCCGCGGCAAAATTTCCCGCTAAACGATCTTTCTCTTCAGCACTGAAAATAGCATACAATGCGGCAGGTTGTGAGTAATAATCGTTGTCATATTCACGGAAATCAAAATGTGCCGCTTCACGTTCTAATTGTAATGCAGGACCTTGATCATGTGTTGGGATATAAGTGTTATAACTGTTTGGTGCATAATTTGGATGCGTACCGCCGTTATTATCCACCCGCATTGCACCATCACGATGCGTATTGTGATACGGGCATTTTGGTGCATTCACAGGGATTTGATGATGATTCACCTAATTATGAGTGGTAATCATTCATAATTATATTCAATATTGAAAATTAAAAACGCCAAGTAAACCTTGGCGTTTTTATTTAATTTAGATAACTATTTTTTTAACTCCGCAAGTTTCGCTCGGATTGTTGCCGCTAATTCCGGATTGACACGTTCAAAATGCCCCATTTGACGTTCCACAATTTCAGGCACAGTCACACCGGCAAGACCCGCGGCAAAATTTCCCGCTAAACGATCTTTCTCTTCAGCACTGAAAATAGCATACAATGCGGCAGGTTGTGAGTAATAATCGTTGTCATATTCACGGAAATCAAAATGTGCCGCTTCACGTTCTAATTGTAATGCAGGACCTTGATCATGTGTTGGGATATAAGTGTTATAACTGTTTGGTGCATAATTTGGATGCGTACCGCCGTTATTATCCACCCGCATTGCACCATCACGATGCGTATTGTGATACGGGCATTTTGGTGCATTCACAGGGATTTGATGATGATTCACCCCTAAACGATAACGTTGTGCATCTTGATAAGAGAACAAACGACCTTGCAACATCCGATCTGGTGAGAAACCAATGCCTGGCACATTATTACTCGGTGCAAAAGCGGCTTGCTCAACTTCAGCAAAATAGTTGGTTGGGTTACGATTTAATTCAAGAACACCCACTTCAATTACAGGATAATCTTTATGCGGCCACACTTTAGTTAAATCAAAGCTATAATTGTGTTTATGTGCATCTTGTTCTGGCATAATTTGCACCTGCACAGTCCAACGAGGGAAATCCCCTTTTGCAATTGATTCATAGAGATCTTGTTGACTTGATTCGCGATTGTTTCCAATCACTTTCGCTGCTTCTTCATTCGTGAAGAATTTATGCCCTTGTTGAGTTTTAAAATGAAATTTCACCCAAAAACGTTCATTATTAGCATTGATAAAGCTGTATGTGTGACTACCGTAACCATTCATATGGCGTAAAGAAGCTGGAATACCGCGATCAGAAAATAAAGTCATAATTTGGTGCATTGATTCAGGGTGTAATGACCAAAAGTCCCACATAGCATTCGCATCACGCAAATTAGTTTGTGGGTTGCGTTTTTGCGTATGAATAAAATCCGGGAATTTTAGCGGATCACGGACAAAGAAAACAGGCGTATTATTTCCTACTAAATCCCAGTTACCTTGTTCGGTATAAAATTTTAATGAGAAACCACGCACATCACGTTCTGCATCAGCTGCACCACGCTCACCCGCAACCGTTGAGAAACGTAATAAAACGTCAGTTTGTTTTCCAATTTCGCTAAATAATGCCGCTTTAGTATATTTTGTGATATCATTCGTAACAGTGAAAGTACCAAATGCAGCAGAACCTTTCGCGTGAACCACACGTTCGGGGATACGCTCACGAGCGAAATGGGCTAGCTTTTCTTGATACCAAACATCTTGCAATAATAATGGTCCTCTAGCACCTGCACTCATAGTATTGTCATTATCAGCAATTGGCGCACCAGCTGCATTTGTTAATGTACTTGATCCATGATCAAATGGACATTTGCTCATTTTCAATTCTCCAAATAAAAATAAAAAATTAAGGTAAATTAAACGTATAATCAATCTAAACGCTTCTATTATAGTTAGATCAAAAAATTAAGCAATGTATCAAATCAATAGAATTTAACAATACATTGATTGAAATCAATTTTTGATATCTATCAAAAAAAATAAAACATTGATAGAAATCATTTTGCCTTGGTAAATAAAGGAATCGATATGTTAAAAATGCTTGGCATAACGGGATACAGCGGTAGCGGAAAAACAACATTATTAGAAAAATTGTTGCCCGAATTACAAAAACGTGGAATGCGTGTTGCGGTAATTAAACATAGCCACCACAATGCACAAGTGGATAAAACGGGCAAAGACAGTTGGAGAATGACACAAGTGGGGGCTGCACAGGTCATTATGGCCTGCGATCAACGCTGGGCATTAATGACCGAAACACCGCAAGCGGTTTCATTAGCTTATTTAGCTCAACAATGTGATCCAACCTTGGTTGATTTAATCTTGGTAGAGGGATTCAAACAAGAACCGATTCCCAAAATTCTTTTGCATCGGCAAGCAATGTCTAAGCCCTTACCCGATATTGATAGCAATGTGATTGCCTTAGCCACAGATTACCCATTGGCAAATTCACTACCTGTATTGGATTTGAATTGCATCTCTGACATTGCAGATTTTATTCAAAACTGGTATCAATAAAAACCGCGGTCAAAAATATTGTTGTTTTTTGCTCAGACACAGATAAACAATAGAAGGAATATCTATTATGCCGAAAGTACAATCAAATCATAAACCGTTAGCTTGGATTGCAGCCAGTGCATTATTTATGCAATCGTTGGACGCGACCATTTTGAATACCGCCTTACCGAGTATCGCCGCGGACTTGCACCAATCGCCATTAGAAATGCAAATGACGATTATCAGCTATGCCCTAACCGTTGCTTTATTTATTCCGTTGAGCGGTTGGATCGCCGATAAATATGGCACACTTACCACATTTCGCATCTCAGTATTCCTCTTCGTTATCGGTTCAATCGCCTGTGCTTGTTCCACTAATTTGAATTCACTTGTTATCTCAAGAATTTTACAAGGGGTTGGCGGTTCAATGATGATGCCTGTTGCCCGTTTAGCCATTATCCGTGTAGTTCCCAAAGTTGAGCTATTGCCTATTTGGAATCTAATGGCAATGATGGGCTTAGTTGGTCCCATTGTGGGACCTATTTTAGGCGGTTGGTTAGTAACCTATGCCCATTGGCATTGGATTTTTTTGATTAATATTCCCATTGGGGCAATCGGCATTGCTCTCGCAACTATCTATATGCAAAACGTCAAAGGCGAACAACGCAAATTAGATTGGACAGGCTTTTTTCTCTTTGGAATTGGCTTAGTTGGCGTAACATTAGGATTAGATTTACTTAATGAGCATCTCTTTTCAGCGTGGCAATCAGTGAGCATTTTAGTCTGCGGATTTCTATTTATCCTTGCCTATTATTTTTATGCCCTACGTGCTGCAAACCCGCTTATTCCCTTATCCTTATTCCAAATTCGCACATTCCGTATTGGGATCATCGCCAACATTTTTGTTCGCCTGTGCGGATCCGGCATTCCCTTTCTTATTCCCTTAATGCTTCAAGTTGCCTTTCATTACGGGGCGGATATAGCAGGATTTGTTATTGTGCCAACCGCACTGAGTTCAATTTTATCCAAATCACTGATTGAAAAAATCTTAAATAAATACAGCTACAAACAAACCTTAATTGCAAGTACCTTAGGAATGGGACTCTCTATTTTTGCGATGGCATTTTTACAACAACATAGCCCATTATGGTGCTATGTGGTGCTACTTATTTGCTATGGCGGATGTCTATCAACGGTGTTTACCGCAATCAACACGCTTACCATCTGCGATCTTGAACAACAAACCGCAAGTGCAGGAACAACAATGTTAAGTGTCGTGCAACAAGTGGGTATTGGAATTGGTATTGTGGTAGCTGCTTTAATTCTTACGGGTTATCGCAATTATTTTGGTGAGCAAGATCTCGCCAATGCATTTAGTTATACTTATATCAGCATTGCCTGTTTTGCGATCATATTAATTGCTATTTTAAGCCGCCTTCATCATACGGACGGCAATCAGCTACAAAAGCACAAAGCAAAATCGTAGCCTTTTTGAAAATTTTCGTGAAATGAGGTAAGGGTTGTGTTATATTCAATCAAATTTTACTCAAAACAACAACAAGGAAAACTTATTATGAAAAAAGTTTTACTCGCAATTTTAGGTGCAGTAGCAATAGTATCAACCGCTCAAGCTGGTTGGTATACCGAAGGTAATGTCGGTTATTCAAAAGTGAAAAGCAATGATGTCAGCAAACGTGGTTTTAGCCCAAGCATAGCAGTCGGTTACGACACGGGTGATATCCGTTTCGCAGCAGATTACACCCATTACAGAAGTGCACATAATGCCAATTCTAGCTTAAAAGCACAGGGTTTTGGTGTTTCTGCAATTTATGATATTGAAATGGGATCGCCAATCAAACCTTACGTTGGTGTCCGTTTATCAACCAATGATATTGAATCCAAAACGGTGAAAACACACGGTAATACAACAACCATCAAAACCACCGATACATACAAATTCGGTTACGGTGCAATGGCTGGTGCGCAATATAAATTGAATCCAAACTGGTCATTAAATGGTGGCGTGGAATATAATCGTTTAGGCAAAGCTAATGACAGCGACATTAATCAATATGGTGCAAAAGCGGGTGTCCGTTACGATTTCTAATTAAAAATACCTAAACCGCGGATCAAAATTCAAGCATTTTTTGATCCGCGGTTTTTTATTGCCAAAACGCCTTGAAATTTCACTTTTCATCGCCAAATAACAGAACGTATTTATTTTATTGCATAATAAGGAAATCACAATGAATCAAAATCAAGAAACACGCGGGTTCCAATCAGAAGTTAAACAGTTATTACAATTAATGATTCACTCGCTTTATTCAAATAAAGAGATTTTTTTACGCGAACTTATTTCAAATGCCTCTGATGCCGCGGATAAATTACGCTTTAAAGCCCTTTCTGCGCCTGAATTATACGAAGGAGATGGCGATTTAAAAGTGCAGATTAGTGCGGATAAAGATAAAGGCACCTTAACCATCAAAGATAACGGTATCGGTATGAACCGTGAGCAAGTGATTGATCACCTTGGTACTATCGCAAAATCTGGCACTAAAGAATTTTTAAGCTCGCTCGGTGGCGATCAGGCAAAAGATAGCCAATTAATTGGTCAATTTGGGGTGGGTTTCTACTCTGCCTTTATTGTGGCGGACAAAGTGAGCGTAAAAACCCGTGCAGCAGGCGATAATGCCGATCAAGGTGTGCTTTGGGTTTCTGCAGGAGAAGGCGAATATACCGTTGAAAATATTGAGAAAAAAGACCGCGGTACCGAGATTATTTTACACTTACGTGATGATGAAAAAGAATTTTTAGATGATTGGCGTTTACGCGAAATTATCAGCAAATATTCCGATCATATCGGCTTACCTGTTGAAATTCTCACCAAAGAATATGATGATGAAGGAAAAGAAACGGGCGTAAAATGGGAAAAAATTAATAAAGCACAAGCCTTATGGACACGTTCAAAAGGTGAAATTAGCGATGAAGAATACAAAGAGTTTTATAAACACCTGACCCACGATTTTGCAGATCCATTAATTTGGGCACACAATAAAGTAGAAGGCAATCAAGAATACACTAGTTTACTGTATGTGCCATCAAAAGCCCCTTGGGATTTATTCAACCGCGATCATAAACACGGATTAAAACTCTATGTGCAACGCGTCTTTATTATGGACGATGCGGAACAGTTTATGCCAAATTACTTGCGTTTTATGCGTGGTTTAATTGATAGCAATGATTTGCCATTGAATGTTTCGCGTGAAATTTTACAAGATAACAAAGTTACGGCAGCATTGCGTAAAGCCCTAACCAAACGTTCATTACAATTATTAGAAAAATTAGCCCAAGATGACAAAGAAAACTATTTAGCATTTTGGAAAGAATTTGGGTTAGTGTTAAAAGAAGGTCCTGCGGAAGATTACGCGAACAAAGAGCAAATTGCGAAATTATTGCGTTTTGCAAGTACGCACAATGATAGCAGTGAACAAAATGTATCCCTAGATGATTACATTTCTCGGATGAAAGAAGGGCAAAAAGATATTTACTACATTACCGCAGATAGCTATACCGCGGCCAAAAATAGCCCTCATTTAGAGTTATTTAACAAAAAAGGGATTGAAGTGTTGTTGCTATCCGATCGCATTGACGAATGGATGTTGAGCTATCTCACTGAATTTGATGGTAAAAAATTACAAACTATCACAAAAGCAGATTTGGATTTAGGCGATTTAGCGGACGAAGAAGCGGAAGAGCAAAAAGAACAAGATAAATCCTTTGCTTCATTTATTGAACGGGTGAAATCATTGCTTGGTGAACGAGTAAAAGATGTGCGTTTAACGCATCGTTTAACCGATACGCCTGCAATCGTTACCACCGATAATGACCAAATGACGACGCAAATGGCAAAATTATTTGCGGCAGCAGGGCAAGCAATGCCTGAAGTCAAATACACTTTTGAGCTTAATCCTGAGCATCATTTAGTGAAAAAAGTCGCAGATATGGCTGATGAACAGGCTTTTGCAGATTGGATTGAGTTATTGCTCGAACAAGCGATGCTTGCTGAGAAAGGAGCCTTAGAAAATCCTACGGACTTCATTAAACGCGTAAATCGTTTATTGGCTTAAACAATAAAAATGAAAGAGTAAATCATAAAAAGATTTACTCTTTCTTATTTTGTGCCTAAAATGCGTTCTCTTTTACTTATATCCAATAGAGAATTATGATGAAAAAAGTATTACTATCAAGCTTATTGATTGCCTTAAGTACGTTGTCTTTTTCAACTCAAGCAGCCAAAATTCATTCAGAATGTGCCAGCTACATTAATTTAGCAAATAAATGTTCTGCTCTCATTGCTGATGCAAAACAACGCAAAGCATTCCGTGCCAGTATCAGCGATTTTCAAGCTAAAGTGAAAAAATCTAATGCGACCGATGAGCAACAAATTCAAATTTGTAAACCTGCTCGTCAAGACTTAGCACAAAAATGTAAAGTATAATCAGGCAGTTAAATTAATATCTATTAAATGGCAACTTATGTCGCGTGGGGAAATATTCAACAAACTTATCCAAGCATTGAACTCCCCGCTTTTTTACAACACCCCAAGCTTAATGCGTTAAAAACAGATAATCCAACCAAACACCAACGTCAGCGTTGTCGTTGGGTTGCCCATTTTTTATTGTTTGAGCTTATTCAAAAAACACGTGATTTTTTGCCCGCGGTTTTGCCTGCAATGCAATATAGTGCAACAGGGCGTCCTTTTTTTCCAATAAAAAATCTTGATTTTAATATCAGCCATTCAGGAGATTGGGTCGCTGTCGCCTTAACAATCAGTGAAAATGCGGAATTAGGCATTGATATTGAATATCCCAAGAAACGCCACTTTGGCGATTTACTGGCTCATTTTGCAAACCCAAATGAACAACACTGGTTCGCTCAACAAGCCAATGCAGAAAGTGCATTTTACCGTTGTTGGTGCATTCGTGAAGCCATTCTTAAAGCACAAGGTGTAGGAATTGGCAAATTAGGCGATGTTAAGCATTATCCCGAACAATTTATTTTACAATCACCCCATTGCTCTCAAGGGCAACTCCTTTTTACTCGCGAATTTCCGTTTTATCTTGCCCTTTTTATCGCGTCTTCATCCGAGAATAGCACTCATTATTTCAATTGGAATGGACAACTTTTACAACCTACTCGTTTACTCAATGCCGATCACTATCAGGTAAATTCATAATGCAAAAATCAAATACGGAACAACGCCACAATGAATTTGGACAACTTATTGCAAGCAGTTTGCAATGGGTATTAAATATTTCCTTACTTATTATCGCCTTAATCTTAGTTGTGTTTCTCGGCAAAGAAACCTATGCATTATTTTCATTAATCATTTCTAATGCAGAAGACAAATCTTATTTATTTCTTGAGCAAATTGTTGAATATTTCTTATATTTTGAATTTTTAGCATTAATCGTGAAATACTTTAAAACTCACTACCATTTTCCATTACGCTATTTCCTGTATATCGGCATTACCGCAATGATCCGATTGATCATCGTTGATCATTCCGATCCATTTCACAATATCATTTTTGCTGGAGCAATTCTATTAATGGTTCTCGCATTATTTGTCGTCAGTTCTGACCGTTTGAGTAAAACCTAATCTAATTCTTATATTATTTTGTGAGCTAGTTCGCATTTTTACAAAATTTTTGTAGAATAAGTTCTTTTTCTTACTCATTAAGAGTATGCTTGAATGCGTTTAAAAGCTGATAGGTTTTATCAAATCTATTAGCACCTATAATAAAAATTATAGGTAAAAAATAAGGGAATATAACAATGTCAGAGATTCAGCAATTTACACAACAGGGTATCGAAATTTTAAATAAAGAGAACCTTTATCAAGGGTTCTTTACTATGCAAAAAATCCAATTTCGCCATAAACTATTTGCAGGCGGTTGGAGTGATACCGTTACACGCGAGTTATTAATCAAAGGTGCAGCTGCTGCCGTAATAGCTTATGATCCCCATCGGGACAGTGTAATTTTAGTCGAACAAGTAAGAATTGGAGCTTATGATCCAACCTTACCCAATTCGCCTTGGTTGTTAGAACTGATAGCTGGTATGGTAGAACAAGGGGAAACACCTGAAGAAGTCGCGTTACGCGAAAGTGTTGAGGAAGCTGGCGTACAAATTCACAATTTACAACACGCATTGAGTGTATGGGATAGCCCAGGGAGCGTCTTAGAACGCATTCATTTATTTGTTGGACAAGTGGACAGCACGCAGGCTAAAGGGATCCACGGTTTAGCCAGTGAACACGAGGATATTCGAGTACAGGTGGTGAGCAGGGAGCAAGCTTATCAATGGTTATGCGAAGGCAAAATTGATAATAGTATTGCTGTTATGGGACTGCAATGGTTACAGTTGAACTATCTGAACTTGCATACACAGTGGCTAACTAAATAGAGAAATGAGATAAACCAATCATTTTTCATACAAAAATTGAATTAAAATTTGATCTTTGTAGCAATTTTGTTGTTTGCATAATGAAAAAGTGTGGCAAGTTGTTATCCTTATAACATTGTCGTTCAATGAAATAATGAGGTGACAGCAATAGGACTATTTAGGGGGCTCCGTGATAAACACATTTGTCTTTAATAATGAAAGCGAAACAGTACGCTTCATTCAACTCACCGATTCACACCTGTTTAAACACGCAACAGAAGAATTATTGGGCATTAATACACAGCGTAGCTTTGAACAAGTGCTAACAGAAATTCAAAGTAGCCCATTTAATTATGAATTTATTTTAGCCACAGGCGATCTTGTGCAAGATAGCAGCCCCGAAGGCTACTCCCGTTTCTGCCAAGGAATCAATACCTTAGACAAAATGACCTTTTGGATTGCAGGCAATCACGATTTCCAACCTTGTATGGACGAATGGCTCAATGAAAAGCAAGCCAATCTCAGTCCGAAAAAACACATTCTAGCAGGGAAATATTGGCAAATTTTACTGCTTGATAGCCAAGTCTATGGTGTTCCACACGGCGAGCTAGGGCAATATCAACTTGATTGGTTGCAAATGAAACTCGCTGAATACCCCGATCGACACAGCCTAATTGTGTTACACCATCATCTCTTATCAACGCACTCAGCTTGGCTTGATCAACACAATTTACGCAATGCAGAGCAGCTTGCCGATCTATTAGCCCCGTTTAAAAATGTGAAAGGCATTTTGCATGGACATATTCATCAACAAGTTGATGATATTTGGAATGGTTATCCTATTATGGCAACCCCTTCAACCTGCGTGCAATTTAAGCCTGATAATAATGACTTCTGCTTAGATCTCTTACAACCAGGTTGGCGAGAAATTGAGCTACATTCTGATGGACGAATTGAAACACAAGTGAAACGTATTCAACACGTCGAATTTTTGCCTAATTTACAATTAGCTGGCTACTAAAACCATCCAAAACCGCGGTCAAAAAAACGATTAAATTTTTGACCACGGTTTAAAATCTGATTTTTAAGATATGATTAAGAATTAACAAATTTTTCTCTAATATTATTCAAAATCAATTTCACTTTGCCAATACTAGTCATTATAATCTTACCTATTCTAACTCTACCATCTCATAAAGAATATGAGTAACTTAGACAAATTATTTAGCAATCTTAGAGAATTAAATCAGTATCTTAAAGAGCAAGATTCAAAACACCGGAAAACAGAGCTTTATGATGCAAATAGATTTAGCCCATTTCGTTTTCTACGCACAGATGAAATGGGGCTATCGCGTATTCTAGCTTTTTTATTAACCCCTGAGGAAGAACATGGACAAGGTGATTTATTGCTAAACAGTTTCCTAAAACATCTTAAACTTTATCAATTTCTTGCCTACGATAATGTAATTGTTCATACCGAAAAACTTACTTCTAATAATAGACGTCATGACATATTATTAGAGGGCTGGATAAAAAATAAAAGAGTCTGGGTAATATCTATTGAGAATAAATTACACGGAGCAGGGGATCAAATAGAACAAGTTTCAGATTATATAAAAGATTTGAAAGATCTTGGTGTGCCTTTTTATTTCGTTTATTTACCTAATTACCATATTGATCCTACAGAAGAATCAATAAGAAAAGAAGAATGGGAAGATCTAAAAAGGAATAATCAAGCTTGTATTATTGATTCTAAGTGTCTAGTCAATTGGTTAGAACAAATGCCAATAATTGCACCTAAAATGCAATTTTTTATCAATGATTTTAAGAATTTTATTAAGGAAGAGCTTATGGGTATAACAGAAAATTCAGATGAATTAGTAAAAAAAATTACATCTGATAATGAGTTATTAGAAACAGTATTAGAAATCTGCAATAATGCGCTCCCGTTATATGATCATTTAATAGTAATTCTTATTTCTCAATTACAAGAAATGTGTAAAAAAGAATTTACTAAATTATGTGATCAAGGTTGGATTGTTAATGAATGGGGAGGTTATAGAAGTAAATATGTCGGAATAGGCTTTAATAATCAAGAAAATGATTGCCTAGGGATAGGATTAGAATGTACTGATGGTTTTTTTGAAAATACTTACTATGGAATATGGGCAACAAAAGACGAATTTGAACAAACAGACTACGATAAACTTCAATCATTCTTTAATAATAGATTTACAAATCTTAAATCTAGTAAGTATTGGATAAAATGGAAATATGCAGAAAACAATTTACGTAATTGGAATGTTCAAACATGGAAAGGTATAAATGATGGTAGTCTAGCATTACAAATCTTTTCATTGTGGAAACCATTTATTGAAGTGATTCATCAATTCTTAATTAAAGAAGGTAATACCATCACCTTTGAAAAGTAATACAAATTACTATCTCAAATAAAAAAAAACTCAAAGAATCTTATTTCTTTGAGGTTTTTATCTAAATCAGACTATTTATTTTATAAACATTGGATTGCCAGATTTTGTTTGGCTTGTGGGTACTGAATTTTGCAACACATCCCAATGTTCCACAATTTTACCTTGCTTCACTCGGAAAATATCTGCCGCTAGTTCAGGTGCATTTTTTCCATCCAAACCACGTCCATAGATAATCACAATATCATTATTCGCGGTGATAAAGCCTTGCTCATATTTATAATTTTCAGGTAACGACTGAATTAATTCAATGAAGGCATCACGTCCGTTAGCAACTGTTGGATTATGTTGAATATAGTTTTCGGCAAAATAATGTTTAATAGACTGAATATCGTGTTTATTAAATGCACTATCCATAGCTTTTTGCACCAATGCCATATTTGCTTTTTCAGTATGTTGTGTTGCAGATTTTTTCGCTTGCACATTAAAGGCTGCAGCTCCTAATAACATCGCTAAAATAAGTTTCTTCATTATTTGCTTTCCTAATAAAAATGTTAAATATCACTATTTAAGTTAAAATAGTGGAGAATTATATTCGGAATAAAAGCTAAAACAAGTACTTACATCAATGTAAGTATAATCATTTTTACTTATTTAATTACCATAAAAAAACTTCGCGGTTGCACCGCCGTCAATCAGGAAATCTGAACCTGTGATATATCCGCCTTCTGGTCCCATAATTAACGCAGCAAGTGCAGCAACTTCGTCAGGTGTGCCGCCACGCTTAGCTGGTTGATTGGCAAGCATATTGCGATAAAAATCTTTACGTTCGCCATTTAGTTCATCATTTGCCAATGGAGTATGGATAATCCCAGGGCTAATACAATTCATTCGCGCACCACGCTCAGCCCAACGTACAGCTTCCGCTTGTACGCGTAAGCTATTGCCGCGTTTTGACACTTGATAAGCCAATAAGGTATCGTTGACCACTTGTACAAAAGGCAATGCCAATAATGCTTCACTTGGCGTAGTGGCTAATTGACGATCTTGCTCTGCCGTTAACGCTGGCAAGCGATGACCTGATTGTGAACCAATAACAATCCCACAACCACCTTCGGCAATGACTGAACCAAAAATTTCAAGAAATAAGGCGGTTCCATATAAATCCACTTTTAAAATAACATCAACGGGCGCTTGCGAAGGCGATACGCCTGCGGAATTTACCACATATTTTACCTCCCCCATTTCTACAGCACGCTGCGCTAATGCCGTCAATGATTGGCGATCGGTCACATTCACTTGTGCAGTTGAACAATCAAACCCCGCATCACGTAATGTCATTGAGGCTTTTTCAGCATTGGCTAAATGCAAATCCGCACAAATAATATGCATACCATTGCCTACACGACATGCAATCGCTTGCGCTAAACCGCCAGAACCTAAAATAACCATCACATTTTTTTCATTTTACTTTCCTCACTATTATTCATATTAATTAACCTTTTCCCACCAATGTTCAAATTTTTCCGCACTATCTGCATCTAAATCCATAATCTCACCAATTTTAGGCGTATAAAGTGGCAATTTTTCGCGTAACGAATGTTGTGCAATAAGTGCCATCGGTTCATTCCACGCGTGGTTCGCTAGAATATATTTACTATTATGAACCGTCACGAATTTTTGCGGTTTTAATGTGTTTACAACCCGCGGTAATTGGTTAGGCAAATCGTGGATTTGCACCCAATTTTCACTGTATTGTCCATTTTCTAAAATCGCGAAATCAATTTTTGGAAACTGTTCTGCAATATCGGCATAAAAGTCGCCATAGCCACTGTCGCCGCCAATATAAATCGTCTTACTTGGGGTTTGTAACATAAAGGATGCCCATAAAGATTGGTTGCTCGTTAGCCCACGTCCAGAAAAATGACGAGCGGGTAATGCGGTAATGCTCACACCCTCAGAAAGAGATAAGGTGTCATGCCAATCTAATTCCGCCAGTTTAGTTGAATCCCATCCCCAACGTTCAAAATGGGCACCCACGCCAAGGGGCATCACCACTTTTCCCAAACGTTCTTTGATTGCTTGCACGGTCTCAAAATCTAAATGATCCCAATGATCGTGGCTGATAATAAGTACATCAACAGGCGGAATATGTTCAGGTTTAAAATAATCTGAACCCGCAAATGCTTTACCAAAAAACCACACTGGCGATGCCGACACCAATGTTGGATCAATTAAATAGCGTTTACCATCTACTATCAATAAGTAGCCCGAATGCCCAAACCACACATATAAATTCTTATCCATCGGCAACTGCGATAGCTCTGTTTTCACCACGGGAATACGATTTTTAGGGGCAATATTCGGATCTTTTTGGAAAAGTCCTTTTAACATCGTCAATAGCGGGTTATCTTCACTAGTAAACTGATCTGTCTGTTGCAGATTCTGAAAAGCCCCTTTTTGATAATTCACGGATTTTTGAATCCGTGCTAATCGTTCCCCACTCGGCAACGCCCCAAATTTCTCACTATGTACAAATCCATAAACACTCAAAACAAGTAACGTCAAAATGCCTAAAATAACCGAAAAAATTTTCATAAAATCTTATTACCCAACTAACTCTCGTTGCTCACTCAACATAAAATGAGCGACTCGCTTGCTAATTCGCCATTTACCTTGCTGTTTTTGATATTCATCTTGATACCGAACAATATGTTCTTGAAGTTGGGTTTTCCCCTTTTCCACACGCACCAATTTTACCGTGCAATAATGGGTCGCGGCTGCAGCATTATCGCTAAGTTGTGTCAGCATAAATTGCCCATTAATATGTGCCATTTGGCTAAATTGTTGCGTAAATTCGGTAAACACGTGTTCAATTTGTGCCGTCCCCTTTAAGTCAGCAAATAACTCGCCTCCCATATAAGTAATCACATTCGCATCGGGGTAAATAACGCCATTTGCTCGTGAATTTTCCATTCATCAGCTAAAAATGAAAACTCATCAACGATAGCTTTTAAGGCAAAATAAGTGTGTAAATCTTGCATCTGTTTTTCCTTCTCTTCATTATCTTTATCTTTTAGCAATGCCAAGGCTTTAGCCAAGGTATAAATTTGGCTGAGCGACAATTTTTGCCACTAAATCAGCAATACTTCGTCTGGAAACCCGATTGCCGATAAAAGCTTCACCTTTACGAGTGAGTTGATAATTGATACTCGCGTCATTGGTAAACCAAGCAGGGCGTAAAATCGTATAATCCAATCCCGATTGCTCAATAATTTTCGCTGAATGGCGATAAGGATCTAAAATTGCCCCGTGATCTTCGGGCGTTTCACCATAAATCCCCATACTACTCACTAAAATAACGCGTTTTACGTCCGCGGTTTGCATCGCTTGCACCACATTACGCGTCATCGTTGCCAAATCACCAGACAAATTGATATAGACCAAATCCTGCCCGCTCATTGCCTGTTGCACATCAGCTAAATTCAACGCATCGCCTTGCACCAGTTGCACATTAGCGTGACAAAATGACGATAAACGCCGTGTATCGCGGGCAAATAACGTAAGATGATTATCGGGATTTTCCAATAAAACGGGAATAACAACCTGTGCTAATCCCCCCGTAGCCCCTAAAATTAAAATTTTCATTATGGTCCTTTCTCACTAAAATTTAAATGATTTTTTGAGCGCGGTATAAGAATTAATACTTACTTTCCCTTTCAATATTATTCAACTTCTGATAGCGACAATAACGGTTGAGGTAAACGCTCACCAATAATGTGTATTTCATTAACTTCACGCTGAAATTGTGCCCATTCATTTTTGTCTAAAACCAAGCCACTCGCCCCAAGATTTTCTAATAAATGGTAAATTTTGCTTGTTCCCACAATAGGAACAATAAATGCTTTCTGAGCCAATAACCACGCCAAAGAAAGTTGTGCTGGCGTACATTGTTTTTGCTCCGCCCAACGCTTCACTAATTCCACTAACTGAATATTATGTTGCATTGCCTTCGTACTAAATGCAGGCACGAGTGAACGAAAATCCTTGCTCGGATCAGCGTTAAACTTGGTATCAGCTTTAACATACCCCGCCAACAGGCCCATTGCTAATGGCGACCAAGGCACAAAACCAATACCCAATTCTTCACATAATGGAATCACATCACGTTCGCGATTACGAAAAAACAAAGAATATTCACTTTGAATAGCAGTTAACGGCTGAATCGCGTGAGCTGTACGAATAGTTTTCTCGCCCACTTCACACAACCCCCAATGCAACACTTTTCCCGCTTTAATCAAATCACCAACCGCGCCCGCGACTTCCTCTATCGGCACAGCAGGATCAAGACGGTGTTGATAAAGTAAATCAATATGATCAGTTTGCAAACGTTGCAACATTGCATCAACCACTTGCTTAATATGTTCAGGACGACTATTTAATTTGCCCGTGCGTTTACCCGTTTTGGGATCAATATCCCAACCAAATTTGCTCGCAATCTTCACGCGATCACGCACGCCCTTAAGCCCTTCACCAAGCACAAGCTCACTTTCAAAAGGACCATAAGCTTCCGCGGTATCAAACAATGTTACGCCGAAATCTACTGCTTTCCGCACCACATTGACCGCCTGGTGTCTTGTCGGCTGTGCAACGCCATACATATCTTGCCCTAAACTTTGGCAACCTAATCCCAATGCTGACACACTCAAATCCGCCATTTTTCTTACGCCTAATGGCGATGAAGTCGCAACATTCGGTAATTTTTCGGCATTTGCGGAAAGTGGTAACAAGGTGGCTAATGCTGAACCATCAATCTTAAGTAAATTTCTGCGAGATAATTTCATTTGATATCCTTATTTAAAACAATAATACTCACTAAATTAAGTCAATCTAAAATTGAACCATTTTTTGACCGCGGTATCGGGCGATCAAGCAATATTTGACATAGTCCGCTCAATCGCATTTCTACTAAAATACGCTTAAAACGGGATGTGGAACATAAGGCAATTCAAGCATCGCTATCTCTTCATCAGTTAATTTTACTGATAAAGCAGCTACAGCATCTTCCACGTGTTTCACCGCTGTTGTACCAACGATTAGTGAAGTTACCGCAGGCTTAGACAACAACCAAGCCAATGCAACTTGTGCCATCGGTAAACCTTTTTCATTTGCTAATTTCTGCAAATTATCAACAACCAATTTATCCGCGGCTTCCGTATTTCCCCACACCATAGGTGAAACTTGGTCAATCTTACTGCGATTAGTCTGCTCACCCCAAGGACGAGTCAAGCGTCCACCAGCCAAAGGCGACCACGGAACGACGGCAACATTGCGATCTTGACACAATGGCAACATTTCCCTTTCTTCTTCACGATGAATTAATGAATAGTGATTTTGCATAGAAATAAATTTTGTTCAGTTATGCTTTTCTGCAATATTTTGCAAACGTTCAAATTCCCACGCATACATTGAGCTAGCACCAATATAACGTGCCTTGCCACTTTTCACGACATCGTGCAAAGCTTCCATTATCTCTTCCATTGGCGTGCTATGATCCAAACGATGAATTTGATACACATCCACATAATCCATTTGTAAGCGTTTCAAGCTGTGATCAATTTCAGCCATAATATTTTTACGCGATAATCCACCACCATTTGGACGATCAGGACGCATTGGAAAATGTACTTTCGTTGCAACCACAATTTCATCACGATTTAAGCCAAAATGCTTAATTAACTGCCCGGTGACTTCTTCGCTCATTCCCATTTGATAAACATTAGCGGTATCAAAATAATTAATGCCTAACTCAATTGCTTTTTTAAATGACGGTTTAGCTTGCTCTAATCCAACCGCCCATGGAAACAATCCGTTATTTTCCCCTGAAGCATCAAAACTCATCATACCCAAACAGATACGAGATACATCTAACCCACTGTTTCCTAATTTCACATATTGCATTTTGCTTTCCTTATATTAATTATTAAAAAATTCTAAATATCTAATTTACGCCCCACAATCCATTCCACCATATTGGGATCACGGTGTGAGAAAAATTGGCTAGTGGCAGTATCTAATGCCGCAATTTGTGCCATTTCTTCTACGGTTAATTCAAAATCAAAAATGGCAAAATTCTCTTGCATTCTGACTTTGCGAACGGTTTTCGCTAAACTCACGATATTACGCTGTGCTAACCAACGCAATACGACTTGTCCCACAGATTTACCATATTTAGTGCCGATTTCCGTTAAAACAGGATGAGTAAATAAACCATTTTTTCCTTCCGCAAAAGGTGCCCAAGCTTCAGGCTGCACGCCTTTAGATTGTAACCATTCAACCGAATTGCCCTGTTGATGAAAGGGATTCACTTCAATTTGGTTGACCACGGGGATAATCTGATTAAATGCGATTAAATCCGCCACACGATCGGGATGAAAATTTCTCACCCCAATCGCACGAATTTTACCTTCAGCAACCAACTCTTCCATTGCTCGCCACGCCCCGTGGACATCACCGTAAGGTTGATGAATTAAATATAAATCCACATAATCCATTTGCAAGCGATTAAGAGAGCGTTCAAATTGTGCTTTTGCTCCCGTATAACTGGCATCTTGCACCCACAATTTAGTGGTAACAAAAAGTTCACTGCGTGCAATGCCCGTTTGACGAATGGCATTGCCCACTTCGGTTTCATTTTGATAACTTGCCGCGGTATCAATCAAGCGATAGCCCACTTCAATGGCATCACGCACCGACTGTTCACATTCTGCTTTATCTGTCATTTGGAACACGCCAAACCCAGCAATTGGCATTTCAATGCCATTATTTAAGATGATATTTTTCATTTTTTGTCTTTATGCCTGAAAATGTGTGGCAAGTATAGCAATAAAATTTACGCTTGATTATCGGAGTAAAACTCTTTAACCTTATGAGAAAATTTCATCAATAAAAAAATACGCTGATTTTTGACCGCGGTTTTGCCGCTTTGAGTGGTAACCCTTAGCACAACAATGGAGCGGATTATGGCGGAAAATTTAAATGATTTACGCGGCTTTTTGTTAGTCGCCCAAACAGGCAGCTTTACTAAAGCGGGTGCACAATTAGGCGTGTCGCAATCTGCCCTAAGCCATAGTATTAAGGGGCTAGAAACGAGTTTAGGCATAAAATTATTGCAACGCACCACAAGAAGCATTTCCACCACGGAAGCGGGCGAACAGCTGTTTCAACGATTGCAACCACTTTTTACTCAATTAAATGATGAGCTAAACGCCCTAGGGCAATTTAGTGGCAAACTCAAAGGGCAACTTAAAATTAATGGTACAGAACATGCATTTTTGTGGTTATGGCATAAATTTCAACATTTTATGCAGCATTATCCAGATGTGCAGTTAGAATTGATTTCTGAAACACGTTTTACCGATATTGTGAGCGAAAAATACGATGCGGGCATTCGTTTAGGCGATGATGTAGAAAAAGATATGATTGCAATGCGTATTTCGCCAGATATGCAAATGTGCGTTATTACCAGCCCCGATTATCTCTCACGCCAGGGTACGCCCAAAACTCCCTTTGAATTAGAATCCCATTCAATGGCTGCGGTGCGTTTGCCCACGTCGGGTGGATTATTAAATTGGGACTTTCGCGATCCCGTGAGCCGAAAAGTCATCAAAATAGCACCACACGGACAATTCATTTGTAATGCTAGTCGCCACCCATTGAATTACGCATTAGGCGGATTAGGTTTAGCTTGGTTACCACGTGCAATGGTAGAGCAGGAACTCAACACAGGCTCGCTGATTGAGGTGTTAACCGATTGGGCAATCTGCTATGACGGCTATCATTTATATTACCCAAGCCGTCGTGCCGATTTGCCCATTTTTCAAGCCTTAATCACTAGCCTAAAAGAATGAGCGTACCGCGGTCAAATTCAGCGATTTTTTTGACCGCGGTTTGATACCTTTAATCTCAAGCAATTTATGCGTATAATAGCCCCATTCTTTGTTGATTAACGGATTTTTTATGCAACTCATTCGCGGTTGGAAAAATATTCCCCCCAATTTCAGCGGTTGTGCACTCACAATCGGCAATTTTGATGGGGTACATTTAGGACATCAAGCAATTTTACTACATCTACGAGCCAAAGCAGATGAATTAGGTTTACCAATGGCGGTATTACTGTTTGAACCGCAACCTCGCGAATTTTTTCAAGGGCAAAACGCCCCCGCTCGTTTAATGCGATTACGCGATAAATTTGAATTATTTTCCCAATTCGGCGTAGATTATTTGATTTGCATCCGCTTTAATCAAGCCTTTTCCACACAACGTGCTGAGCAATTTATTCTCAATGGCTTAGTGAATAAACTGCACATTAAATTCTTAAGCATTGGCGATGATTTCCGTTTTGGCGCTGAACGCCAAGGCGATTTTGCTATGTTACAACAATTTGGCAAACAATATGGCTTTACCGTGGAAGACAACCATTCCTTTTGCCAAAACGCCTTGCGTGTGAGTAGCACTGCTATCCGCCAAGCATTAGCCGATGGCAATTTAACCCAAGCAGAGCAATTACTTGGGCATCCTTATTCAATCATCGGTAAAGTGATACACGGCAATAAACTTGGGCGGACAATCGGTTTTCCCACCGCAAATATTCGTTTGCAACGTCAAGTTAATCCGATTCAAGGCGTATATGCCGTTAAGGTACAACTGCCAACGGGTGAGCTTGTCAATGGAGTGGCGAATGTCGGCAAACGCCCGACAGTAAACGGGGTAAAACAATTATTAGAAGTGCATTTATTTGATTTTGAACGCCATTTATACGGGCAAAATCTAAGTGTGATTTTTTGCCATAAACTGCGTGATGAAATGAAATTTCCTTCACTTGAGGCATTAAAAGCGCAAATTGCACAAGATGCACAAGATGCACGTTTCTTTTTTCAACAAAAAGGATAACTTTTCCTTTAAATTATCCCCAAAACAAGCTATAACTAATCGATTTTAAATTTTATATAAGATGGAATAATACAATGTCAGAAACTGTTGATTACAAAAATACTCTTAATCTGCCTGAAACAGGTTTCCCAATGCGTGGCGATCTGGCGAAACGCGAACCTGCGATGTTAAAAAATTGGTACGATAAACAGCTTTACCAAAAAATTCGTCAATTTGCCAAGGGTAAGAAATCCTTTATTTTACACGATGGGCCTCCTTACGCAAACGGCTCGATTCATATTGGACACGCAGTCAACAAAATTCTCAAAGACATTATTATTAAATCCAAAACGGCGTTGGGATTTGACAGCCCATATATTCCTGGCTGGGATTGCCACGGCTTACCGATTGAATTAAAAGTAGAGGGTTTAGTCGGCAAACCCAATCAAAAAATCAGTGCGGCAGAATTCCGCCAAGAATGTCGCAACTATGCTCAACAACAAGTTGAGGGGCAAAAAAAAGATTTTATCCGTTTAGGTGTGTTAGGCGATTGGGATCACCCCTATTTGACCATGGATTTTGATACCGAAGCGAACATTATTCGTGCTTTTGGTAAAGCCGTTGAAAACGGGCATTTATACAAGGGTTCAAAACCTGTGCATTGGTGCTTAGATTGTGCATCATCATTGGCTGAAGCAGAAGTGGAATACGAAGATAAAACCTCGCCATCAATCTATGTCAAATTCCCTGCGGTAGATGAAACCGCGGTCAAAAAAGCCTTTGTTTTTGAAAATGGGGAAGGGTCAGGCAACATTTCCGCGGTCATTTGGACAACCACCCCTTGGACTATTCCATCTAACCGTGCGATTGCCATCAATCCAGAATTAAACTATCAATTAGTGCAATTTGGCGACGAACGTGTAATTTTAGCTGCTGATTTAGTTGAGTCGGTTGCCAAAGCCGTTGGCGTAGAAAACTATCGAGTGTTAGCACAGGACAAAGGCGATAAATTAGAATTGCTACGCTTTAATCACCCGTTCTATGATTTTGATGTGCCGTTTATTTTTGGCGACCACGTTACCACCGATGGCGGAACAGGTTTAGTGCATACCGCACCCGATCACGGTCAAGACGACTATATCGTTTCACGCAAATACCATATTGAAATGGCAGGGCTTATCGGCAATGACGGCAAATTTAACAGCAATGTGCCATTCTTTGCGGGCAAAGGCGTCTTTGAAAGCAATGATTTAGTAATAGAAAAACTCAAAGAAGTGGGGAATTTACTCAAAGTAGAAAAAATTCGCCATAGTTATCCACATTGCTGGCGACACAAAACCCCGATTATTTTCCGTGCTACACCACAATGGTTTATCGGAATGGAAACCCAAGGTTTACGCCAAAATGCCTTAAACGAAATCAAACAAGTTCGTTGGATTCCTGATTGGGGACAAGCTCGTATTGAGAAAATGGTAGAAAATCGTCCAGACTGGTGTATTTCTCGCCAACGGACGTGGGGCGTGCCTGTGGCATTATTTATCCATAAAGAAACCGAACAATTACACCCACGTACCGTTGAATTAGTGGAAGAAGTTGCCAAATTGGTTGAGAAAAATGGTATCCAAGCTTGGTGGGATCTTGATCCTAAAACCTTGCTTGGCGATGAGGCGGTCAATTATACCAAAGTGCCGGACACCCTTGATGTGTGGTTTGACTCTGGATCAACCTATTATTCTGTGGTGAAAGCCCGTCCTGAATTTAATGGCAAAGACGCAGATATGTATTTGGAAGGTTCGGATCAACACCGCGGTTGGTTTATGTCATCGTTAATGCTTTCAACGGCAACGGATAATAAAGCCCCGTATAAACAAGTATTAACCCACGGGTTTACCGTTGATGGTCAAGGGCGGAAAATGTCTAAATCCATTGGTAACATTGTGACCCCACAAGAAGTGATGGACAAATTTGGGGGAGATATTTTACGTTTATGGGTGGCTAGCACCGATTACACAGGTGAGATGACCGTTTCTGATGAAATTTTAAAACGTGCTGCCGATTCTTATCGCCGTATTCGTAACACTGCACGATTCCTATTAGCAAATCTAAATGGTTTTGATCCTGTGCGTGATATGGTTAAACCAGAAGAGATGATTTCACTTGATCGCTGGGCGGTAGATTGTGCATTGCAAGCACAAAATGAAATCAAAGTTGCCTATGATAACTACCAATTCCATAGTGTTGTACAACGCATTATGAAATTCTGTTCGGTAGAAATGGGGTCATTCTATTTAGATATCATCAAAGACCGCCAATATACTACGAAAGCGGATAGCCTTGCACGCCGTAGCTGTCAAACAGCGTTATGGAATATTTCTGAAGCCTTGGTACGTTGGATTGCACCAATTTTATCCTTTACCGCGGACGAAATTTGGCACTATATTCCTGGCGAGCGTGGCGAATTTGTCTTTACTGAAGAATTCTACACTGGATTATTTGCCCTTGACGCTAACGCAGAATTAGATGATGCCTATTGGCAACAAATTCTGGTGGCACGTAATGAAATCAACCGTGTTCTTGAACAAGCTCGTAACGACAAAACCATCGGTGCTGCATTAGAAGCGGAATTAACATTGTACGCTGATGAACATTATGCGAACTTATTAAATAAACTAAAAGATGAGCTACGCTTTGTGTTAATCACGTCAAAAGTGGATGTCAAACCGTTGGCACAAGCGGATGTGCCTGAAGGTGAACTCAAAGGATTAGCCGTGAAAGTGGTTCGTTCCACTGGTGCTAAATGCCCACGTTGCTGGCATTATTCTCACACCATTGGGCAAAATCCTGCTCACCCAGCTTTATGTGCACGTTGTATTGAAAATGTGGTGGGTAACGGCGAAATCCGACACTTTGCATAATGCCAAAACCGCGGTCAAAAAAACGACTGAAATTTTGACCGCGGTATTTGATACGATTCATAGGGTGAGATAAATCTCACCCTATCACTATTTCTGAAGGACATTTTATGAGCAAGCAAAAATCAGGGCTGATATTTTTATGGTTAAGTGCCTTCGCCTTTGTGCTTGATTTATTCACTAAATATTTAGTGGTACAACATTTTGAGCTGTATGAAAGCATCAACGTAATGCCACTATTTAACCTTACCTATGTGCGTAACACGGGGGCAGCATTTAGTTTTCTGGCGGATAACACAGGATGGCAAAAGTATTTTTTCATCGTATTAGCACTGGGCATTTCAGCGCTATTAGTTAATTTACTCCGTACTAATTCCGTAGAGAAAAAGCTGCAAAATTCTGCTTATGCTTTCATTATTGGCGGTGCGTTAGCCAATATGGTTGATCGAGCTTACAACGGTGCGGTAGTGGATTTTTTTGATTTTTATTGGGATATTTATCATTATCCCGTTTTTAATGTGGCGGATATTGCCATTTGTGTGGGTGCGGCATTGCTCGCGTTAGATGCCGTGAAAAATGGCAACAAAAAAGAGAGTTAATAATGAAGATTATTTTAGCCAATCCACGCGGATTTTGTGCAGGCGTGGATCGTGCGATTAGCATCGTAGAATTAGCCTTGGAAATTCACGGTGCGCCAATTTATGTGCGTCACGAAGTGGTACATAATCGCTTTGTCGTCAATGGCTTACGTGAGCGTGGTGCCATTTTTGTGGAAGAATTAGACGAAGTGCCTGATGGTGCTATCGTGATTTTCTCCGCACACGGCGTATCCCAAGCCGTACGTCAAGAAGCCAAAGCACGCAATTTAAAAGTGTTTGATGCCACTTGTCCATTGGTGACCAAAGTACATATGCAAGTTGCACGTGCCAGTAAAAAAGGCACTAAAGCAATTTTAATTGGGCATCAAGGGCATCCTGAAGTACAAGGCACAATGGGACAATATAATAACGCAGAAGGGGGAATTTTCTTAGTTGAAGATGTGGCAGATATTGCAAAGTTGCCTCTGCGTGACGACGATGAGTTAACATTTATGACTCAAACGACCTTATCCATTGATGATACCGCCGAAGTGATCGAAGCGTTAAAACAAAAATATCCTGCCATTCAAGGTCCACGTAAAAACGATATTTGCTACGCCACCACCAATCGTCAACACGCCGTACGCGAATTGGCACAGCAATCAGATTTAGTCTTAGTGGTGGGTTCTAAAAACTCGTCAAATTCTAATCGTTTAGCTGAATTAGCATCCAGAATGGGCGTATTAGCAAAACTTATCGATGATGCGGATGATATCGATCCTAGTTGGCTTAACAATGTCAACACCATTGGTATGACCGCGGGCGCATCTGCCCCAGAAGTGTTGGTTCAATCGGTAATTAGCCGTTTGAAAGAATTAGGCGTTACCGAAGTAACCGAATTGGAAGGCTGCGAAGAAAATACGGTTTTTGAAGTGCCTCGCGAATTACGCATCACTGAAGTGAATTAATTTCTCAGAAATTTTACGATCATCATCCCAAAACCGCGGTCAAAAATTTGCCTGTTTTTTTGTCAAATCCATAATAGACCTGTTGAATAATCAACGGGTTTATTAAAACAAAAAAATAGGAGAAAATATGAAACGCAACAAGATATTCGGTGCTTGTTGGCTAATATTAAGTAGTTTAGCAATCAATACAAGTGCGTTTGCTCAAGAGCCAAACCAAACACAAACAGACAAAGCCAATGCAGTGGTTATCAGTCAAGCAAAACCTTCACCAAATGATACTCACGCCCTTTCCGCTAAAATCAATATCAATACTGCTAATGCCAGTGAAATAAAACAAGCTTTAGTTGGAATTGGTGCGAAGAAAGCGGAAGCCATTATTCAATATCGTGAGAAGCACGGAGCATTTACCGCACCAGAACAATTATTAGAAGTACAGGGTATTGGGAAGGCGACTTTAGAACGTAATCTTGATCGTTTTGAGTTATAAATCACAAATAACAAGGTGGAATGATTATTCCACCTTGTTACCTGATATTTATTGCGAATAATTTTGCAAGAAGCGCGAGAATTTATTTAATGCTTCTTCAATTTGATGCACATAAGGCAATGTAACTAAACGGAAATGGTCTGGTGCGTGCCAGTTAAAACCGCGACCATGTACAAGTAAGACTTTTTCTTGCAACAATAAATCAAAGACCATTTTTTCATCATTGTGAATATTAAAACGTTTAATATCAATTTTAGGGAACATATATAACGCCCCTTTTGGTTTCACACAACTAATCCCTGGAATTTGAGTTAATAATTCATAGGCTTTATTACGTTGTTCAAGCAAACGACCACCAGGCAAAATCAGTTCATTAATGCTTTGATAGCCACCTAACGCGGTTTGAATCGCGTGTTGCATCGGATGATTCGCACATAAACGCATTGAAGCCAACATATCCAAGCCTTCAATATAGCCTTTTGCTTTATTTTTTGGCCCCGTTAAAATCATCCAACCTTGGCGGAAACCACACACACGATAAGCCTTAGATAACCCATTAAACGTCACTGTTAATACATCAGGGGCAAGTGCTGCGATATGATGATGAACCGCATCATCATATAAAATTTTATCGTAAATCTCATCAGCATAAATAATTAATTGATGTTCACGGGCAATCTCAACAATTTGCTCAAGCAACTCTTTACTATAAACCGCACCCGTTGGGTTATTTGGGTTAATAATCACAATCCCTTTGGTTCGTGAAGTTACTTTTGCTTTAATATCTTCAATTGACGGAAACCAATCAGCCTCTTCATCGCAAAGATAATGCACCGCTTTACCACCCGAAAGCGTGACTGCCGCAGTCCATAATGGATAATCAGGCATCGGCACTAACACTTCATCGCCATCATTTAACAAGGCTTGCATTGACGCGGTAATCAGCTCTGATACACCGTTACCAATATACACATCATTAACTGTTGCACCGTGAATGCCTTTAGATTGATAATATTGCACAACCGCTTTACGTGCAGAATAAATCCCTTTTGAATCACAATAACCCTGTGCCGAAGGCAAATTTCGGATCACATCAACTAAAATCTCATCAGGTGCTTCAAAACCGAAAGGGGCGGGGTTACCAATATTGAGTTTCAGAATTTTATGCCCTTCTTCTTCGAGGCGTAAAGCTTCTTTATGCACAGGTCCACGAATATCGTAACAGACGTGTTCTAATTTATCTGATTTCGGAAAGCGTTCCATTAAATTGTCCTTGCTAAATAAAATTGTCGAGTGAATTTGCTTTCGCGTAGCAAAAGTTATTCCACACTTTACCCCTATTTTAGAGAGAATAAAAGATTTACTAAAAAATTATTTTGAATTGTTGTAAAATAACGCCTATTTTTACTCAACTTTAACAGGAACAATGGATAATCTGTATGACTTGCAAGCTCAGCTATTAGCTTTGCTTAATACACATCACAGCCCCCCAACTCAAGCTATTACCGCACTACAAGCGCAGGTCGCAGAAAACGATTTCTATGGCTTGGCTTGGTTGAAAGCACAGACAGATTATCCGCAATGCTATTTAACCCTGCGTGATAACAGCAATACGATTATTGCGATTGGCGAAGTACGCCGTTTTGACACATTAGCTACCGCACAACAATTCTGCTCGCAACAGCAATTACCGTTGGTTGGTGGGCTAACCTTTAATCGTGAATGTGAATTTATCCTCCCTCGTTTACTGCTACAGCAACGGCAAGGAAAATTATACACCTCGCTATTTATTGATAATCACGCGGATTGGCATTCAGAAAAAACCGCGGTTTTAGCCTGTTTAAAAACGCTGCCATTTTCAACCGCGGTAACACCACTTTCGCAACGTATTCGCTTGCTTGGACAAAAAGCGGATCAAACACAATGGTGCCAGTGGGTAAACAACGCATTGCACGCGATTGAACAAGGCACATTTAGCAAAGTAGTGCTAGCAAATGAAACGGTTTTTGCCACAGATAACCCCATCAATGCCAAGGATTTCTTAGCAGAAAGCCAAGATTATCATCACGATTGCTACCATTTTTTATGGGCAACAAAACCTAATCAAGCTTTTGTAGGGTCAACCCCTGAGCGATTATTTGCCCGCGATCACAACCAGCTTTATACCGAAGCACTCGCAGGCACCGTATTAATTGGCGATGACCATTCAGATAATTTGAATCTATGCCAACAGCAAGGTAAATGGTTATTGCAAGATCAAAAGAACATTTACGAAAATGAACTCGTTGCCAAGGGAATTTGTCAAAATCTCGCCCCGTTTAGTCAGCAAATTCAAGTCGGGGAAATTTACCTACGCCCACAACGGAAAGTGCAACATTTACAACGGGATATTCAGGTTGAACTCAATACTAACAGCCAAGACCAAGATTGCTTAAATGCTATTCATCCTAGTGCCGCTGTATCAGGATTGCCACGAGAAGCCGCAATGGCTTTTCTAAAAAACAATGAAAATTTTGACCGCGGTTGGTATGCAGGGACACTTGGTATAATGCAACCTGAGCAATCTGAATTTTGTGTGACGATTCGCTCTGCCGTCATTGATACAGATAAAATTTCTGTTTTTGCAGGTGCAGGGATTGTTGCAGGCTCAATTCCCCTGTTAGAATGGCAAGAAATTGAACGCAAAGCCGCAGGGCTTGTTTCGTTATTACAACAAATCAAATAAGAAAGAACGGAGAATATTATGTCAATCAGTACTTTTAATCGTTGTTGGTCAAAAGTCGTTTTAGAAACACTCATACGTTATGGTGTGAAACATTTTTGTATCGCACCAGGTTCTCGTTCTACTCCTTTAGTTTTAGAAGCCGTTCGTCTGCAAGAATTAAATCGTGCACAATGCCACACCCATTTTGATGAACGCGGATTGGGCTTTTTCGCCCTTGGTATAGCTAAATCTAGCCAAACGCCCGTGGCATTAATTGTCACCTCAGGCACAGCGGTAGCAAATTTATACCCTGCCGTTGTAGAAGCTCGTCAAACTGGCGTTAACTTAATTGTATTAAGTGCAGATCGCCCAGAAGAACTAATTGAATGCGGTGCAAACCAAGCTATTTTGCAACAACACATTTTTGGCGACTACCCAGTGGCGAGTATAAATCTCCCAAAACCCAGTGAGCATTATGCACCGAGTTGGTTAATTTCAACCATTGAACAAGCCTTGCATCAGCAAGAAGTGCAAGCGGGCGTGGTACACATTAACTTACCGTTTGCCGAACCATTATATGAAGCCAAAGATGAAGAGATTGATCGTCATCAATGGCTTGCTGGGATTCAACGTTGGCTATCTCAACCGAAAAAATGGATCAATCATTTAGAAAATCAGCAAGATGTGTTAATGCACGAACATTGGGACAGTTGGCGTACTAAACGTGGTGTCATTTTAGTTGGGCGTTTAACGCCAGAACAATCAATGGGAATTAGCACTTGGGCAGCCACAATGGGTTGGGTAATTTTAACCGATATTCAATCTGGGGTTGAAAGTGGTTTCCCTTATGCTGATATTTGGCTTGCCAATCAAACGGTTCGCCAAAAATTATTGCAAGCGGATATTGTGCTCCAATTTGGTGCGCATTTTGTCAGCAAACGTATTAACCAATTTATTGCGATGTTTAAAGGTGAATATTGGATTGTGGATAACAGCCCATTGCGTGTTGATCCTTATCACCATATTCACACCCGTTTTACCGCAAAAATACACCATTGGTTACGTGCTCATCCACCACTTCGCCAAAAACCTTGGTTGCTTGAAGCCTTAGCCTTATCAAAATTCTGCGCTCAATTTATTGAGCAACAAGTGGGCGGAAATTTAAATGAAGCATCGCTTGCACATCATATTGAACGCACATTACATAATAACGGTATGTTATTTGTGGGTAATAGTTTATTTGTCCGTTTAGTTGACGCCCTTGCCAAACTCCCTGAAAGCTACCCCGTTTATACCAATCGTGGTGCAAGTGGGATTGACGGTTTAATTGCAACCGCCGCAGGATTAAGTGTTGGTGGCAATCGCCCATTAGTCGCGGTAATCGGCGATATTTCGGCATTACACGATATCAACTCTCTCGCTTTATTAAAACAAGTAACCCAACCGCTCATTTTATTTGTGATTAATAATAATGGTGGGGCAATTTTTGATATGCTTCCCGTGGATAATGAAGTGAAAAATCAGTTCTATCGTATGCCACACCATTTAGAACTCTCTCAAGCAGCCTCAATGTTTAATTTACGTTCTGCTCGCCCCTATACTTGGGCAGATTTAAGTAATGCCCTAAAACAAGCTTATTTACGCAAAGAAGCAACTTTGATTGAAATTAAAGTGGGACCGAGCGATGGTAGCAATATCTATAAACGCTTGATTGAACAAATCACTCACGCGGTCATTGGCAGCTAATAGCTGCCAATGCCAAAGCAAGAACGGAATTTAAGATTTTACGAAAAATTTTCCGCGGAAAAGAAGAGTTAAAGTCAGAATAATTAAAATGCCAATACAAATTGACGAGAACCAAAACATTGGTATTCCAATCATACCCAACCCGTGATTTACACTTGTGACTTCTAAATGCAATCCAACTGATGCCATTGAAGCTAATCCGAATGAAAATGCCCAAAAAGAAGGAGAGAAGCCATTTTCAGCAATCCAAGGTAACAATCTAATTAAGAATAAAAGCTGTAACAACCCATAACCAATCATTAACTTCGCGAAAAGATCAACCTCGCCGCCATTTAAAGACAAATAGGTTGAACACCCAACAAAGGCAGGTGCAAGTTGAATACCAATAATCGGTCTAAGTGGTGGTGCAACGGGACCTAGTGAACGTAAACGCTGTAAAATAGCCGCTTCTAAGCTAAGCCAAGAAAACATTCCCGCACCAAAAAACAATATAGCCCAATCTGTTAAGCCGAAACTACTCAAGGCAGTTGCACTCACAAAGTTAGCCGCAACAGTTGGTAAATACATAATCGGGGTTGTCGCTTCCGCTTTGTGAATACCTCGCCATAAACCTGCTGCACGATAAGCAGCAAAAGCCAACTGAGAAATAATCCCAACCCCGACTAACACTTGTGCTAAAAATAAGAAATCAGGTTTAATTGCTAACCCTGTTAATATCGTTGTAATTGGTAGTAAACTAATAAAACAACATTGAATGATATTATGTAACTCATCTTTCGCTTGAGAACGATAAGAAGTCCATTTATAAACATAAGCAAGCGTAAAAATCAGCCAAATGATTGAACTCGCAATCAATAAAACATCACCAATGATGCTTGGCAAACCTAATTTCTCACTACCAAATCGCCAAGCTTCACCAAGGGCTGATAGCCCTAAAACAATACTAAAATAATTAACTGGAATAGGAAACGGTTTCTGTTCTCCCATTATGTTTCTCCACAGTGATAAGATAATACTCCGTATTCTTTGCAATCACATTTAACAGTAAATCAATATTAGGATGTTTACCTGAATATTGTTTTGCATCGATAACGTGTTCAGCAAAAAGTTGTAAGCCTTTTTGCGCAGCGGTGGTGTTTAACATACCGTCAAATTGTTCACTTAACGCATTATAAACGCGTAAAGATCCCAACTTGCCAGCAATGGCAGGGATCGTATGAATTAACTCACCATCTTGATTACGAATTTGTAATTCTGCAAGATGATCTATCGTTGGCAATGTGGCTAAAATGGAATTAAAGTTCATATTACTATCAACTCGCGTGATTGCTTGTAATGCATCAATTTCCCCAGTTCTACCAATAAAACGCACTTCTGGGCGTAACCAAACATTGAACTTCTCTCCAACAGCTTGACGAACATATTGTGCTAAATCGAGCAAATCCAATGCGCTCGCATTACCTTGATTTGTTAATACCAATGCTTGATGCTGATGCACAGCAGCATCAGTGCCAATGCTAAACCCTTTTAAGCCACATTGATCAATTAACCAACCTGCAGCTAATTTTATCGTTCCATCAGCTTGTGGGAAATGTGGGATCGTCTCATATTGTTGTTGTAATAAATTAAAATGATTTTTATTAATAACTGGATTTTTGAAAAAACTGCCAGCATTACCAATTTTTGACGGCTCAGGCAACTTGCCACCACGGGTTTCACAAATAATCTGAAAAACATCGCGTTTTTTGACCGCGGTTTTGTCCAATTTGCACAATTCGCCATATTTTAAAATCGGCTGCCACTGTTTAGCCAGTTTTAACCCCACCGCAATAATCACATATCCTTGAGCCAATCGGTGTTTAAACACGCTTTCACGGTAGCCAAATTCACATTCATCATTGCTTAAGCGAAAAACCTCTCCCGACGCTAAATTCAGCACATCAACATATTCACACACATCTTTAAATTCAACGCCATAAGCACCAATATTTTGAATAGGTGCTGATCCCGCACAACCTGGGATCAACGCTAAATTCTCCAAACCACCAATATCTTGATTAACCGCCCATTCCACCAATTCGTGCCAGTTCTCGCCACCATTGACGTGCAAATAATAATGCTGTTCATCTTCTGTTTGGTTAATACCTTTTAAGCGATTTAACATCACTGTGCCGTGAAAATCTTCGGTAAATAAAACATTGCTTCCCATTCCCAAAAATAGCACAGGCTCATTGCGTGCTTGGCAGTGATCCCATTCTTGTTTTAATTGCTCAATGGACGTAATTGCAATAATCTTGTTTGCTTGTACGGTTAAACCAAAAGTATGAAAAGGTTTTAAGTTTTGCATCTTGTGCCTTGTAAAATTGTTAAAAATAAAAGCGTATTTTAAGGAATTAATTGTTCTAACTGCCACAATTCAGCGAATGTTTCACGGCGTTTAATTAAATAAGCCTGATTACCATCAACCAGCACTTCTGCCGTACGCGGACGAGAATTATAATTTGACGACATACTCGCTCCATAAGCACCTGCTGAACGCTGAGCAATATAATCGCCCTGTGCAATAGCGAGTTCCCGTTGTTTACCTAGGAAATCAGACGTTTCGCAAATCGGTCCCACCACATCATAAACGTTCGTTTCACGGGCTAAACCGCGGTCAACTTCAATGATATTCATATAAGCCTGATACAACGCAGGGCGGATCATATCGTTCATTCCTGCATCAACTATCGCAAAATGGCGATCTTCATTACTTTTCAAATATTCCACTTTCGTCACTAAAATCCCCGCATTGGCAGCAATCGCTCGCCCAGGTTCAAGAATAATTTCTAAATGATAATCTTGTAATTTCTGCAACAAGGCTTTGGCATAATCTGTCGGATGTGGTGGCGTTTCATCGGTATAAGTAACGCCTAATCCCCCACCAAGATCTAAATGTTGCAAGCTAATACCGTCTTGTTTCAGTTGTTCAATTAAACGAATTAAACGATCTGCCGCGTCTAAAAAAGGTTGTAATTCTGTCAGTTGCGAGCCAATATGGCAATCCATTCCCGTAATACGAAGATTCTCTAATTTTGCGGCTTGTTGATAGACTTCTCGTGCTTGTTGCACACTAATCCCAAATTTATTTTCTTTTAAACCTGTTGAAATATAAGGATGAGTATGGGCATCAACATCAGGATTCACACGCAACGAAATCGGAGCAATTTTACCCATTTTTCCCGCAATTTCATTAATGCGATACAATTCCGCCACGCTTTCCACGTTAAAACAGCGGATACCCACTTCCAAACCGCGGGCAATTTCTTGCTCATTTTTTGCCACGCCCGAAAAAATAATCTTCGCCGCATCGCCTCCAGCTGCAAGGACTCGCTCAAGCTCCCCTTGCGACACAATATCAAATCCCGATCCCAAACGTGCCATTAAATTTAAAATCGCAATATTGGAATTCGCTTTTACCGCATAACAAATCAAATGTGGGTAATCGCCAAACGCCTGATCAAAGGCGTGCCAATGACGCTCCAAAGTTTTACGCGAATACACATATAATGGCGTGCCAAATTGCTCTGCAAGTTGTGCCACGGGCAATGCTTCAGCCATTAAACGCTGATTTTGATAATGAAAAAAGTCCATATTTAACCCTATTTAACTGCGGATTTTTGAGTAGAAACAGATTGGGTAGCTTGCTGAGACTGCACTTGATCCTGTTGCGGTTTATCCGCAGGCAAATACAACGGCCCTTTTACCCCACAAGCACTCACTAAAAAACCAATCAGCACACATAATAACATTAACTTTTTCATAAACATTCCTTCCTAACCAAACCAAACGTCATTGCCACTCGGTATTAACTGGATTTTCACTTAAACAAATAATCATCATCGCATTATGACAGAAAACCGCATAATATGACAACTTGCATCGCCTAAATGAATTTAGCCGCATAAATAGAAAAATCAATCGTATTCCGCAGATCAAACCGCAGTCAAAAATTCAAGCGTTTTTTTGACCGCGGTTTTGTTCAATTTCGGCTCACAACGATTTTTCTAGTTTGAATGGATATATCAAAAGGCACAGCAAAATAAAGCGATGATCAACTCATCGCTTTATACTGTTTTAACGAATCGCCATTTGGAATAGCACGACTTCCGCTTGACAACTAAACTCAAGACGCATTTGTAACAAGAAACCGTCGTCAATAGCTTGAATGTTGCTATCTATCTGACAGGGGTCAGTTTCCACTTCGCGTGCTTTTTGCGTGAAAAATTTTTCAGCTTGTTCAGCTAATTCACGCGTATCATATACCGCTTCAAAGGCGATTGATCGGTCGGCATTATCCAACATTGAATCGCCTTTAATTCGGCACATATTGTGTGCGTCCGCGGCTTTTTGTTGCATTGTTTTTGCCATAATTAACGCTCAAAATTAACCACTTTAATATCTAAACCATCGGTTAATGCCACTAAAGTTGGGGCATTTTCCACAAAAAAAGGATGAGCTAAATGTGCATCTAAATCCTGTTGGCTCGCCCAACGCTCAATAAACGCATAATCACGCTCGCTGCCCGACACTTTCCCGCATTGATAACTAATGCAACCCACGTGAGTGCGAGATTCCTGCTCAAACTGAGAAATCAACGCTTCTACTTCTTGTTGTTTACCCTCTTTCACGGTAAAACTTGCATATACTCCGATCATTTTTTGCTCCCGTTGTGATAGTCATATTTTTGCTCTGCTATGCAGTATAAAAGAAATTTAAGCAAAAAACCAATACCCGTTTTAAAAACGGATTGATTTCATATCAAGGATCAAAAAACGCATAAATTTTTGACCGCGGTTTAAATGGGATTTTAATCACGAATCGCCCTATTAAACCAAAGATATTGCGTATATTCAATGTCAATTATATTGAGGAATTTTGGCAAAATCGCAGCAAAAAACTGGCATTTCAAGGCATTTTTTCTTATACTGTCGCCCCAATATCAGGACTCAAAAATAATGTTATTAATGAAAATCTGTGAATTTTTTATAACATCTTATCGTGCCAGTTGGCGCATTTCATTATCATTCGTTCTTCAGCCCTGCTTTTCCTTAAATTTACCCTTTACTATGGAGTAATTATGGCTAATCACGTTCGCAGTTTTAAAACCTATATTCGTGACGAAATTATCAAAAAAGGCGGCTGGGTGAATGCTCACGCTCACGCCGATCGTGCATTTACAATGACACCCGATAAAATCAGTATCTATCAAAACTGTAATTTACAACAAAAATGGGATTTAGTGGACGAAGTGAAACGCACATCAAGCGTAGAAGATTATTACGCCCGTTTTTGTCAATCCATTGAATTAATGATTTCACAAGGCGTTACTGCATTCGGCACCTTTGTGGATATTGATCCTGTGTGTGAAGACCGTGCAATCATTGCAGCCCATAAAGCTCGCGAAGTGTATAAAAACGATATTATTTTGAAGTTTGCTAATCAAACCTTGAAAGGCGTAATTGAACCTACTGCACGGAAATGGTTTGATATTGGTGCGGATATGGTGGATATGATTGGCGGTTTACCTTATCGTGATGAATTAGATTTTGGCCGCGGTTTAGAAGCGATGGATATCTTAATGGATGCAGCAAAATCACGCGGCATTATGTGCCACGTTCACGTTGACCAATTCAATAGCCCAACCGAAAAAGAAACCGAACAACTTTGCGATAAAACCATTGAACACGGTATGCAAGGGCGAGTAGTTGCAATCCACGGGATTTCTATTGGTTCTCACCCTAAAGAATATCGCTATAAATTATATGAAAAAATGCGTCAAGCTCAAATGATGATGATAGCTTGCCCGATGGCGTGGATTGATAGTAACCGTAAAGAAGAGTTGATGCCATTTCATAATGCGTTAACGCCTGCTGATGAAATGATCCCTGAGGGCATTACTGTGGCAATTGGCACCGACAATATTTGCGACTATATGGTGCCGTTATGCGAAGGGGATATGTGGCAAGAACTGAGTTTATTAGCTGCGGGTTGTCGTTTTCCTGATTTAGAAGCAATGGTAAATATTGCCAGTATTAATGGTAGAAAAGTGTTAGGAATTGATTAATAATATTGTCTAATTCAAAGAAAGCATATGAAATTTAAAAAGATTATTACTTTTGGACTACTCGGTGGACTTAGTTTTGTGTTTATACAGGCTCCATTACAGGCAAAAACTCAAACCAATGATCCATTATATAGCAATGTATTAAATTCTGGGAGTATTGAGAAAAACCCTGAAGCACAATATGCGTTGGCTCTGGTGCTTGAAGGTAATCAAGACTATCAAAATGCTTTTTTATGGTTTGAAAAAGCGGCACAACAAAATTACAGCAAAGCTTATTTAAAATTAGCGCAATATTATGAATTTCACCTTGGTATTAAAAAGAATTTATCTAAAGCAAAATATTGGTATGAAAAATGCTTAGGTGATGAAGAGTTAAAACTTGACGCACAAATGGGATTGCAGCGTATTGAAGGATAAAAAATCAGCGCCTTATTTAGGCGCTGATTTTTTATAATGATTTTATTCTAGTGCTGTTTTTGGCCGAATAACGGCGTAAATCACACCCGTTAAAATAGAACCTACCGCTATCGCACCAAGATATAATAATGGTTCAGACACAAATGGGATCACAAATAAACCACCATGCGGTGCTTGTAACGTAATACCTAAGCTCATTGAGATAGCACCAGTAGTCGCTCCACCAATAATAGATGAAATAATTACACGGACAGGATCTGCCGCCACAAATGGCAATGCCCCTTCTGAAATAAAACATAGTCCTAATACAAATGAAGCTTTACCTGCATCACGTTGATTTGGATTAAATTTAGAACGAGCAATCCACGTTGCAATCGCAACACCAATTGGTGGTACCATACCTGCCGCCATTACCGCAGCCATTGGTAAATAAGAATGTGATGCAATTAATCCCACACCAAAGGTATAAGCGGCTTTATTAATTGGACCGCCCATATCCGTACACATCATCGCACCTAATACTGCGCCAAGAATTAACGCATTAGTTTGACCCATTGTATTTAACCAATCTACCAGTGCATCCATTAATGCTTTTACAGGTGGGTTAATCAAATAAATCATCGCCAATCCGACAATTGCAGAACCGAGAAGTGGTAGAATCAGAATAGGTTTTAACGATGTCATACTCGCTGGTAATTTAATCATACCATTCAGGAACTGAACAACATAACCTGCAAGGAAACCCGCAACAATACCGCCAAGAATCCCCGCACCCGCTGTGGTCGCTAACATTCCGCCAATTAACCCGACCGCTAATCCTGGACGATCGGCAATAGAAAAGGCAACATAGCCCGCAAAAACGGCAATCATTAAATGGAACGCGGCACCACCACCGATATCCATTAATGCTTTAGGCAAACCGTGAGCAATATCTTCGTGTTGGAATGCATCAAAACCAAACATAAAGGAAATGGCAATAAGCAATCCACCCGCAACTACTAAAGGCAACATATGAGAAACACCTGTCATCAAGTGCTTATAAATGCCTTTTTTCTCTGCTTTAGCTTCTGTTTGACTTGCCGTAGTTGCACTACCAGCTTGGAATACGGTTGCTTCTTTAAATGCTTTATCAAACTCTTGTGCTGTTTTTTTCAAAGCTAAACCCGTTGTCGTACGATACATTGGTTTGCCTGCAAATTTGTTTAAATCTACATCAATATCCGCAGCAACGAAAACTAAATCTGCCGCAGCCACTTCTTCTGGTGTAATTGGATTTCCCGCCCCAACTTGACCGCGGGTTTCCACTCTAATATTCCAACCTTGTTTTTTCGCGTAAGCTTCAATCGCTTCAGCTGACATGAAGGTGTGGGCAACGCCCGTTGGGCAAGCAGTTACCGCCACAATATTTTTAACACCCGATGCAGATAATCCCGTTGAGCTTTGCGCTGGTTGCTGATAATATTCCGCACGATTTGACGCATTTGATAACGTTTGTTCTGGTGCTTGTAATGCTTGTTCAGCATCAACTAAAAAAACCTTTTTACCCACAAGAGCAGGTAAATTCGGTAAAGTTTGACCTAATACAATTGCTAAATCCGCTTCACTTGCATCTGTCACGATTTGATGACGATATTTACTCGCCGCAGCACTCAATACTTGACGTGCTAAAAATGCTTTTGCATTGCCTAACGTTGGCGATTGAGTAAGAAAAATATTCATAAATTATCCTTCAATTAATGTAATGTTGACCTTGGCTAAAATCGGATCAAGTAATTTCACATCACTGACTCCCACATTGCTTTGCGATACCGCAAACGCCGATACCGCACTTGCAAATGCCAAAGTATCCTGTTGTGATAAACCGTTAATTAAACCATAAATAAGCCCTGCGACCATTGAATCGCCTGCACCAACCGTACTCACCACATTTTCACATTTCGGTGGTTGAGCTTGAACAATCGCCTGTTCGCTTAGCCATAAAGACCCTTCTGCGCCCATTGAAACAATCACATTTGCAATACCTTCATTTTTCAATTTTTTCGCCGCAGCAACAATCTCATCAATACCATTTAAATGATGACCTACCCAAGCTTCCAATTCACGATGATTAGGTTTAACCAACCAAGGTTTTGCTTTAAGCCCAGCAGTTAACGCCGCGTTGCTACTATCAAGCACAACCTTGACCTTCGCGTTACCTAACTGTTGTAACCAAAGGGTAAATTGCTCAGGGCTAACACCACGCGGTAAGCTACCGCAAACTGCAACAATGTCAAATTGTTGGCAATAAGTGATTGATTCGGTTACAAATCGCTGCCAATCCGCATCACTAATTTGATAACCTAAGAAATTTAAATCGGTAACATCGGCTTCAGTTTCGGTAATTTTCACATTGATACGTGTTCTACCTGCAACGCGTTGAAACCAATCATCTAAACCAAGTTGTTCAAACATTAATTTGAAATCGCCTTGGTTTTCTTCGCCTAAAAAGCCCCCAACCGCAACGTTCACGCCGAGATCATTCAAGACTTTTGCGACATTAATCCCTTTCCCCGCAGGAAATAAACCTAAGGTTTCAACGGTATTTACTTCACCTAATTCAATACGTTTTAAGCGACCAACTAAATCATAAGCCGTGTTTAACGTAATAGTTGCAACATTTGCCATCTTATTCTCCTAACCCATCAGCAATGGCTTTACCAATACCATCAAGGGCTTGCTGTGCTTCTTCGCCACTCGCTACGAAACGTAAACGATGACCTTTTATAGCACCTAATGCAACAATTTTCATCAAGCTTTTAGCACTAACTAATTGGGTATCACGATCTAAATTTTGCACCGCCACTGACGCATTATATTTTTTCACTTCGTTTACTAACACAGTACTTGGACGAGCGTGTAAACCGTGTTCATTTTTCACCACAAAAACCGCTTCAATCCCTTCCGTTTCTTTACTTTCAGAAACAGGCTCATTTTTGACCGCGGTTTGTGATGCAGAAACTTCAATGCTATCAGGTTCACTCGGTGGCACAGATGACACGCTTTCGCCCAATCCTTCCGCAATCGCTTTGCCAATTGCCTCTACCGCCGTTTGTGCATCATCACCTTCCGCAGTAATACGCAAACGGTGTCCGTGCGTTACACCTAAAGCCACAATTTTCATTAAACTTTTACCGCTCACAGGGGCTGTACCGCGGGTTAAATTTTCAACATTTATTTTAGATTCAAACTGCTTAATCACATTCACTAGCACCGCACTTGGACGTGCGTGCAAGCCGTGTTCATTACGAATGGTGAAATACCCCGTTACTGTGCCAGCCGTTTGCCCTGTTGCCGACACATCAACCTGTTCGCCATTCAACGCAGCTACAATTTGTTCTGCATTACCATTTAATAATATATTTTGCACTTTCTCATCAAGCAAGCGTGCTAATGTTGATTGAATTTGATCATCTTTTGCCGCAATGGTTAATACCGCTTGCACGGCTTTACCATTATTTTCAAAAGCCGTTTTAGCACGACTTAACGCAATCGCATTTTTAATATTGCCTAATGGACTATCCGTTACCCATAACCCTTTACATAATGGCAATGCGGGGCTTGCGATCACATCGGCAACAAATTGATTATCTACTGCCTGTTGTGCTTGAAGTTGACCTGCATTTACTGCAACTAAGGTTAATAAACTGCTGGTATCTACATCTAACTGAATGTTTTCTGCTTTGACACTCACGTCATCGTCTTCGCCCATTAAAATCGCACGGAATTTTTTCACATCTTGCAACGAGGCTAATTTAGCTGCGGTTTCTTCATCGCCTAAAACGTGAGTAAGCTGACGCAATAAAGCAAGATGCTCATCTGAACGTGCCGCAATACCAATCACTACATAAGCCGTGTTGCCTTCGCCCCATTCAACCCCTTGTGGAAATTGAAACACTTGCACGCCCGTATTTTTTACCATCGCTCGCGTATCTAAGGTGCCGTGCGGAATCGCAATACCATTGCCTAAAAAAGTAGAAGTTTGAAGCTCACGATCAAGCATACCTTGTAAATAGCCTGCTTCAACATAGCCAGCTTGCTCCAAAGCTTGTGCAGCTAAGCGGATCGCTTCTTGTTTATCTGCGGCTTGCGCAGAAAGATGAATGTTACTTTCGGGTAAATTAAACATTCTTTATCCTCTCGGTTAAAATTAAAATAGCTAAAACCTTTCAGGTCATTTTAAATAAAAAACCCAAAACCGCGGTCTAAAATGCCCACGTTTTTGGGTATTGATTATTGACATACTTTGAGCAATGCGTCATTGCCTTTAACGAGATACTCGTCATTTTCACTACGCACTTTGCCGTTTTTTATATCTAACATCGCATCATAAATACCTTGTGTAAGGCTATTGCGATCAATATTCGTCCAGCACGTTTTGCTCAAACGATTAAAATTGGTTTGTAATTCGGATGCAAACACCACACCGCTATAATAGGCGTGAACATTGCTATCAATGCCCTGTGCCATTTTGGCTTTAATTTGTTCAATGGATACCAAAATACGCCCATCATTCCAATCTTTCACGCCTTGTGCAAATGAATTTACATCATAATCGGATTTGATCGGTTCGCGATATGTTTGGGTTGTGGAGGCATAACCCGCTGCGTAGGATTTTTGATCGATTTTCTCTTGTTCTAAATTGATAACAGGTTTTTTATTTCCCATAAATGGTACATAAGAAGAAAGAGAACAAGCGGAAAGCATTGCGACGAAAGCAAGAAGTGCCGTTTTTTTCAACATAACAACATCCTAAAAACAAAAGAGAATATAAATTTGCTGGCATTATACCTGTTGAATAGCTTATCACCAACTAAAAAGCATCATTTACCGCAGATTTTTACGCAAAAATTCTCGTAATATTGATCGCGGTTTTAGCCTAGTACAATTTTATTTTCTCACATCAAAAATATGCTCAAAAAACCAATCAACCGCGGTCAAAAAAACGCTTAAATTTTTGACCGCGTTTTTTTCACGTTTACGCCTTTTTATTAATTACGGCGGAATATTCCCCGTGAATGTTGGCATTTTAAGCAAAAAACCTTATAATCGCCCTTTTATTTTCTAAGTGGAATTATGTCAGAACAGACAATGACCTTTGCTGATCAGAAACGTAAAACCGTGGAAACAGCAGAATTTACCGCTGATGGACGTTATAAACGCAAAGTGCGTAGCTTTGTGTTACGCACAGGGCGGTTGAGTGATTACCAACGCCAAACAATGAATCAAAACTGGGCGTTTTACGGTTTAGAACATCAAAACCAACCTTTTGATTTTGCTAAAATTTATGGCAATACTCATCCCGTTATTTTAGAAATTGGTTTCGGAATGGGCAAATCCTTAGTTGAAATGGCAAAAGCCAATCCGAACAAAAACTATTTAGGTATTGAAGTGCATACCCCTGGTGTTGGTGCGTGCATTGCCTATGCTATCGAACAACAAGTCACAAACTTACGCGTAATTTGTCACGATGCAACAGAAATTCTACGCGATTGTATTGCTGACAATACCTTAGGCGGATTACAACTGTTCTTTCCAGACCCTTGGCACAAAGCAAAGCACCACAAACGCCGTATTGTACAACCGCACTTTGTTGCACAAATATGCCAAAAGCTAGACAGTGAAGGATTTATTCATATGGCTACCGATTGGCAAAATTATGCCGAACAAATGTTAAGCGTGCTACAAGCCGAACCTTGTTTGAGTAATTTATCAACAACACAAGATTATATCTCACGCCCTGATTTCCGCCCGTTAACCAAATTTGAACAACGCGGTCAAAAGTTAGGTCACGGCGTGTGGGATCTCTATTTCATTAAACAAACAATATAAGTATTATGTTAGCTATTTTTTCAGACTTATCCGCCTTTATCGGCCTTATTACTCTCGTTATTCTTGAAATCATTCTCGGGATTGATAACTTAGTTTTTGTCGCCATTTTAGTCAACAAATTGCCGCCAAAACACCGTAGTAAAGCACGCATAATCGGGCTAAGTTTAGCATTATTAATGCGTTTAGGGCTGCTGTCCTTGATGTCTTTGTTAATCAATTTAACCGAGCCTGTTGTGAGCTATCAGCAATTTTCTTTATCTATTCGCGACATTATTTTATTAATTGGTGGGGTATTCTTGCTGTTTAAGGCAACCACAGAATTGCACGAACGCCTAGAAAATAAACCGCTGAACCACGATGACAGCAAAGTTTATTCAAGTTTGCATACCGTCGTAATACAAATTGTCGTTCTTGATGCAGTGTTCTCATTTGATGCGGTGATTACCGCGGTCGGAATGATTAAACATTTAGAAATTATGATGATGGCGGTGATTATTGCGATGATTTTAATGATGTTTGCGTCTAAATGGCTAACGGATTTCGTGAATCATCACCCAACGATTGTAATCTTATGTTTAAGTTTCTTATTGATGATCGGCTTCAGTTTAATTGCGGAAGGTTTAGGTTTCCATATTCCTAAAGGTTATTTATATGCTGCCATCGGCTTTTCTATTGCGATTGAAGGCTTTAATCAAATATCAAATCGCAATCGGGTTAAATATGAAAATCAACAACCTTTACGTGAACGTACCGCGGATGCCATTTTAAAATTAATTGGCGGTCGCAATACTGAACAACAAGAAACCGAAGAAACCAATGAAGAACAATCGGTAGAAAATATGCCTTTTGCTCAAGAAGAACGTTATATGATTAGTGGCGTATTAGCATTGGGTGAACGCAATATTCAAACAATTATGACACCGCGGACAGAAATTTCTTGGGTTAATATTGAAGCCAATGCAGCTGAAATTCGCCAGCAATTGCTTGATACCCCGCATAATTTATTCCCTGTGTGTAAAGGTAACATTGATAGTATTTTAGGCGTAATGCGCGCTAAAGATATGCTGGCTATTTTAGATCAATATCCTGATCGCTTATTGCAAGCACTAAAACCACTATTGGCTCGTCATCAACCTGTCTATGTTACTGATACGATTGATAATCTAAAATTGCTGAATATGCTAAAAAATGCCAAAGGTAATTTAGCTATCGTTGAAAATGAATTTGGACAAGTTGTTGGATTGGTCACACCACTTGACTTACTTGAAGCTATCGCGGGCGAATTCCCCGATGAAGATGAACAAGCTGAAATTGTAAAACAAGACGATATTTGGCTAGTGAAAGGCACCGCAAGTTTAGAGCAACTTAAACTGGAACTTGATGAACCAGAACTCTTTGAAGATGCAGAGCAATTTACCGTAAGCGGTTTACTGTTATATCGTTTTGATGATGTTGTAAAAGTCAATGATAGCATTGAAATTGAAGGTTATCGTTTCACCGTATTAGAAACCTTAAATTCACGCATTTTACAAGTAAAAGTGGAAAAATGCACCCAATCAGATGAATGGGAATAATATCAACCTAAATAAAGAATAACCATCTCATAAGGAGAACAAAATGGCGATTAAACGCAACCAAAGACAACGTAAAAAAATGCACTTAGCGGAATTCCAAGAACTTGGTTTTTTAGTTAATTGGCAATTTTCAGAAGGAACACCAGTAGAACAAGTTGATGAAATCGTTGACCGTTTTATTAATGAAGTGATCCGCGAGAATGGATTAGCATACGAAGGTAGTGGATACTTACATTGGGAAGGTTTAGTTTGCTTAGAAAAACTGGGCAAATGTAATGACAACCATCGCGAATTAGTAAAATCTTGGTTAGAAAAAAATGGACTGCAACAAATTGAAGTAAGCCAACTCTTTGATATTTGGTGGGATTACCCAACAAAATAGCACAAAAAAGCCGAGCAATGCTCGGCTTTTTTATTATGCATTAACACTTTTATCCCAACTCAACCCTATCAAAATAAAACATTTTAATTTCAAACTAAAATATTTTTCTATTTTTGTGATAAACATCACATTTAAAGTTTTCAAAATAAAATACTATTTACTCTAATGAAAGCTAAGTATTTTTCAGAAACTGCAATACATTTAATTCAATATTTTTAATGAGGATCTGTATGGAATATATAACTCATGCAGCGGAATGGTTTATTGGGCTATTCCAAAAAGGTGGTGAAACATTCGTTGGTATGGTAACAGGAATTCTTCCCCTACTTATTTCTTTATTAGTTGTAATGAATGCACTAATTAAGTTCATTGGTCAAGATAAAATAGAACGTCTAGCACAACGTAGTGCGGGCAATCCTATCTCTCGTTACTTCATTCTACCGATTATTGGTACATTTGTATTCTGTAATCCAATGACGCTAAGTTTAGGTCGTTTTCTTCCTGAACGTTACAAACCTAGCTACTATGCTGCGGCATCTTATAGTTGCCATTCTATGAATGGCTTATTCCCACATATTAATCCAGGAGAACTATTCGTTTATTTAGGTATAGCACAAGGGCTAACGACATTAAGTTTACCACTTGGTCCGCTCGCTGTTAGTTATTTGCTGATAGGGATGTTTACCAACTTTTTCCGTGGTTGGGTAACAGACTATACGACAGCATTTTTTGAAAAACGAATGGGTATTACACTTGATCGTGAAGTTCATCTTAATTAATAAGGAATAAAAAATGAGTAAAAAACTTTATATTGAAAAAGGTCAAGGTGGCTGGGGCGGTCCTTTAATTATTCCAGTAGATGGAAATAAAAAGATTCTTTATATGACTGCAGGAACTCGTCCAAGCATTGTAGATCATTTAATCGAATTAACAGGTTGGGAAGCTATTGATGGATTTAAAAATGGAGAACCTGCAAATGAAGAAATAGGGATTGCAATTATTGATTGTGGTGGCGTATTACGTTGCGGTTTATATCCAAAACGTCGAATTCCAACAATTAATATTCATGCGACAGGGAAGTCAGGCCCACTTGCTGAATTTATTGTTGAAGATATCTACGTTTCAGCTGTAAAAGAAAGTAATATTAAATTAGTTGACGATAATTCAATCGTAACAGAAAAAGTTGCTGAGCAAAATAACTCAAAAACAATAAAAGATTATGATAGTTCTAAAAAAATAACAGAGCAAAGTGATGGAATTCTAGCCAAAATTGGTATGGGAATGGGATCTGTTGTTGCCGTATTTTTCCAAGCAGGAAGAGATACGATAGATACCGTATTAAAAACAATTTTACCATTTATGGCATTTGTTTCAGCTTTAATAGGCATCATCATTGCATCAGGATTAGGGGATTGGATTGCTCACGGTTTAACACCTTTAGCTAGTAGTCCAATAGGATTAGTTATCTTAGCTTTAATCTGTTCATTCCCATTACTTTCTCCTTTCTTAGGGCCTGGAGCTGTAATTGCGCAAGTGATTGGAGTATTAGTTGGTGTACAAATAGGGTTAGGAAATATCCCACCACATTTGGCATTGCCTGCGTTATTCGCTATTAATGCTCAAGCAGCTTGTGACTTTATTCCTGTTGGTTTATCTATGGCGGAAGCAAAACAAGATACTGTTCGTGTAGGTGTGCCATCGGTTTTAGTTAGTCGCTTTTTAACAGGTGCACCAACGGTATTAATAGCTTGGGCCGTATCTGCATTTATTTATCAATAATTAAATTTACAGGGGGTAAATCCCCCTTAAATAAGGAAGTACAATGAAAGTTATTTACCAAACGACATTCACAAAAATAGGAAATTTTGCCAAAGATTCATTAGATGAAAATATGTTGATTACTTTCAAACAAGGCGCACCCGAAGATTTAGAAGATTATTGCTTTATCCATAATCATGGAGAGCTTTCCGATAATGTACTAGTTGGTGATGTTATGGAACTTAATGGTATTGATTATACCATTACAGCAATAGGAGAAGTTGCAAACATAAATTTAAGAGAATTAGGTCATGTTACTTGGCGTTTTGACAATTCTGAAATTGCTGAATATCCAGGAACAATCCATATAAAAGGAAATACACCTACTCATATACAAGCAGGTGATAGTCTAAAAATAAAACGTTATTAATTAATTTATAGGAGATAAAAAATGGTATCTAAAGTGGCAGTAGTTATCGGTGGAGGACAAACTCTTGGTGCATTCTTATGTTCAGGGTTAGCAGATAATGGCTACCTTGTTGCAGTAGCTGATTTAAATGAACACAATGCAAATAAAGTAGCAGAACAAATTAATCAAAAATTTGGCAAAAATATTGCAAAAGGATTTCAAGTTGATGCAACCAATGAAAATAGTGTAATAAATTTGGCTAAAGATGTAGATTCTACATTTGGTCGTTCTGATTTACTTGTTTATAGTGCAGGAATAGCTAAAGCCTCACCCATTACTAGTTTCCCTTTAAAAGATTTTGAATTATCTGTTTCTGTCAATTTAACTGGTTATTTTCTATGCGCACGAGAATTTGCTAAATTAATGATCCGCGATAATATAAAAGGACGAATAATTCAAATAAACTCCAAATCAGGAAAAGTGGGAAGTAAACATAATTCAGGCTATAGTGCAGCAAAATTCGGAGGGGTTGGTTTAACTCAATCTTTGGCTCTTGATTTAGCTGATAGTGGCATTACGGTAAATTCATTAATGTTAGGTAATTTACTAAAATCACCAATGTTTCAATCACTTATTCCACAATATGCAAAAAAACTAGGTATTCCAGAAAGTGAAGTTGAGCAGGTTTATATTGATAAAGTACCTTTGAAAAGAGGTTGTGAATATCAAGATGTTCTTAATGTATTATTATTCTATGCGAGTGAAAAAGCATCTTATTGCACAGGACAATCTATTAATATTACTGGTGGGCAAGTAATGTTTTAATGATATAATTAATCCCTTTTCATATAGAAAAGGGATTTTATTTACTTATATAGTAAGGAATTTATATGGAATTTTACTTAGATACAGCAAATATAAAATTAGTAAAAAAACTTTATCGTATTTTACCTTTATCTGGAGTAACGACTAATCCGAGTATTATAGCAAAAGAAAATTTGAATTTAGTTGATGTTTTACAGAGCTTACAAGATATTTTTGAAAATAAAGGTAACTTATTTGCTCAAGTATTAGGGCATACAGAGAATGAAATTGTAGAAGAAGCAATGAAATTGCGTGAAAAATTTCCTTCTATTATAGTAAAAATCCCTGTTATACCCGAAGGTATTGCAGCAATAAAAACATTAAGCAAAAATAATATTCCTACATTAGGTACCGCCGTTTATGGTGCAGCTCAAGGTTTACTTTCTGCATTATCAGGTTCAATATATATAGCACCATATGTAAACAGAATAGATAGTCAAAATGGAAATGGAATACAAACTGTATCAGAACTACAAACTCTACTAAATTTACATTCGCCAAAATCAAAAATTTTAGCAGCAAGTTTTCGAACACCCAGACAAGTTCTTGACTGTATGCTTACAGGTTGTGCTGCGGTTACAGTTCCACCAGAAATAGCAGAATTATTTTTAAAAGACCCCGCAGTATTTTCCGCAATAGATCAATTTGATCAAGATTGGTTTACAACATTTCACAAAAAACAACTTTTTTAATAGAAAATAAGATAGACTATTTTATATATAGAGATTATTATGACAGATAAAATTAATGCACTAATATTAATAGCTATAATCGCGTGGTTATTACAAATTATACTAGGTTGGTTACAACTTAACCGGTTTAATAAAGAATTTATATCTTTATCAAAACAAGGAAAAGTTGGTATAGGTAAAACCAAAGGACGTTTTAAACCCAAAACCATTATAGCTATTGCATTTGATCATAATCTTAATGTTGTGGATACGCTTATAATAAAAGGGTATACTGTATTCGCCAGACCAAAAAAATTAACAATATTAAATAACTTACATTATTCAAATATAGATCCTCTAAAAATATTTCCAGGTAATAAAGATTTACAAAGAATATTGTCTGAAGCGATTCAAATGGAATAAATAATGAAACCTAAAGAACGACAACAAGCAATCATAGAATTTTTACAACATAATGGGAAAACAGCCGTAGATAAACTTGCTAGTTTTTTTAACTTAACAAGCACTACTATTAGGAAAGATCTTACAGCTCTAGAAAAAGAAGAAAGAGTTCTACGTACATATGGAAGTGTAGTATTAGTTACTCACAGTAACGAAATAGATTTACCAATTATAAATAAAACGAATATTAATATAGAAATAAAAAAGAAAATTGCCGCTAGAGCAGCAGATCTAATAAGCAATGGTGATTCAATTATTATAGATACAGGAAGCACCGCATTACAATTAGTTCCTTTTCTTGCTAATTTAGATAATTTAACTATTATGGCAAATAGCCTACATATCATAAATGCATTAGTAAATTTAAATTCAAATCATGAGTTATTAATTTGTGGAGGAACTTATAGACCTAAATCATCTTCCTTTCATGGAATCTTAGCAGAATCAACTTTTGATAAATTTTCATTTGATAAGTTATTTATTGGTACTGATGGATTTGATTTAGAACTTGGTCTTACCACTTTCAATGAAGTTCATGGCGTAAGTAAAGCAATGTGCAACGCTGCTCGAGAAGTCATTGTTCTTGCAGACTCAACAAAATTTAATCGACGCAGTCCTAATGTTGTTTGTCCTTTAGAAAAAATAAATACAATTATAACAGATAAAGGGATAGGTAAAATAACACAAGATAGATTAATAAAAAAAGGAATTAATGTTATTATTATTGACAAATAATAAATATCAAATTTTTAAAGTAAACTTATACCTACCAATTTTTTTAATTCAGGTTTACTTAAATAAAATCAGTATTTTTCAAATTTTTTGACCGCGGTAAATTTGAATTTACTCATAATTACCTAATAATAAACTGTTACTTATTCCATTTAAAATATTTTTATTATATAATTAAAAAAGCACAATAAATTTATTGTGCTTTTTTACAGATAGATAAATTTATAATTTACTTACCAACATCGCTTCTAATTTTTCTTGGTCAACAGCAAATTTACGGATGCCTTCTGCGAGTTTTTCTACTGCCATTGCATCACTATTATGCTGCCAATAGAATTCACTTTCAGTTAATGCTTGTGGTTTTGCTTGAATTTGCCCTTTATATTCAAGTTTACGTTCAAGACTTGCATTGCTTTCTTGTAACTCTTTCAATAAATTTGGCGCGATAGTCAAACGATCGCAACCTGCTAATTCTGTAATTTCGCCGATATTACGGAAACTTGCTCCCATTACAATAGTTTTGTAGCCGTGTTGTTTGTAATAGTTGTAAATTTTAGTAACAGAAATCACACCAGGATCTTCATTTGAAACATAATCTTTACCGCCATTATTGGCTTTATACCAATCAAGAATACGTCCTACAAATGGCGAAATTAAGTAAACATTTGCTTCGGCACAGGCACGTGCTTGCGCTTCTGAAAATAATAGAGTTAAATTACAATTAATGCCTTCTTTTTCAAGAATTTCAGCAGCACGGATACCCTGCCAGGTTGATGCAATTTTAATTAAAATACGTTCATTGCTAATCCCTGCTTGATTATAAAGTGCAATTAATTTGCGTGCTTTTTCAATTGTCGCCTGCGTATTATAAGAGAAACGAGCATCAACTTCGGTTGAAATACGTCCTGGTACAATTTTTAAAATTTCAAGCCCGATATTCACGGCTAATTTATCTTGAGCATCAATAAGTTGCTGTTTTTTGTCATCGCTTTGCTGTTTAGCATAAGCCACAGCTTCATCAATCAATGGTGCGTATTGTTGCAATGCAGAAGCACTTAAGATTAAAGATGGGTTGGTAGTCGCATCTTGTGGCTGATATTTTTTAATTGCTTCAATATCTCCAGTGTCAGCAACCACGACGGTCATACTACGTAAAGTATCTAATTGTGTTGTCATAAAAACCTCTTTTTGATAACTAAAATATTGCGGTTACAATAGCATAGTTTTAAATGAGTTTTAACTTTATCATTGATAGATTTCATTTATATATAAGAATTTGTGATAAAGATCACAATTTTATTCATTTTAATTAAGGAAATAAAAATGCGTTGCCATTGGTGTGAATCAAGCCAACTTTACCGAGATTATCACGATCAAGAATGGGGAAAACCAGAATATGATGATCGGAAATTATTTGAACAACTTTGCCTAGAAGGTCAACAGGCGGGACTATCTTGGATCACGGTATTAAAAAAACGTGAACATTATCGTGCGGCATTTTTTCAGTTTAATCCTGAAAAAATAGCATTGATGTCCGATCAGGATATTGATAATTTGATGCAAAATTCAGGATTAATTCGTCATCGTGCAAAATTACAAGCCATTGTAACCAATGCAAAAGCCTACTTAAATATGAAAAACCGCGGTCAAAATTTTAGTCATTTTTTGTGGGATTTTGTTGAACATCGTATCCAAATAAATTCTATTGATGATGAACAACATCCCCCAGCAAAGACAGATATTTCAAAAAAATTATCTCAGGCGCTAAAAAAACAAGGTTTTGTTTTTGTTGGAGAAACCACTTGCTATGCTTTTATGCAAGCGGTGGGAATGGTAAATGATCATCATAATAATTGTGCATTTAAATTGAAATAAGCTGCGCCCTTATTGCAATTTTCTTGTATAATCGGACTAATTTTGACAAGCTATGGTTAATTTATGAAAAAGCATTCTTACACACTCCTTTCATTGTCATTGCTAACCGTCTTGTATAGTGCGCAAAGTGCAGCAAATTTACATCAACAATGTCTATTAGGCGTACCGCAATTTACAGGTGAATTAGTAAAAAATGACCCGAATAATTTACCTGTTTATATTGACGCGGACAAGGCTGAAATTAATCAGCCAACCAATGCAATCTATGAAGGCAATGTTGATATTCGTCAAGGCACACGTCAACTGCAAACCAATAAAGCAAAAGTGGTTCAATCAGGAGAAGGTGAAAATGCCGAACGGCACGCTTATACCAGCGGTGGATTTGACTACAAAGATGAGCAAATTAATTTGCGTGGCGATGATGCGAATATTAATTTAAATAATAAAGATACCGATATTACCAACGCCGATTATCAATTTGTTGGGAGACAAGGTCGTGGGACGGCACAAAGTGCTGAAATGCGTGAAACCTATCGGTTATTGAAAAATGCTACCTTCACTTCTTGCTTACCTGATGATAATGCTTGGTCAATTGAAGCAAGTGAAATAAAACAGCATATCCAAGAAGAATATGCTGAAATGTGGCATGCACGTTTTAAAGTAGCAGGCGTGCCTATCTTTTATACCCCTTATTTACAATTACCTATTGGTGATCGCCGCCGTTCAGGCTTATTGATTCCAAGTGCTGGAAGCTCAAGTCGCGATGGTTATTGGTATGCTCAGCCTATTTATTGGAATATTGCACCAAATTATGATGCCACATTCACACCAAAATATATGTCAAAACGGGGCTGGCAAATGAATGGCGAATTTCGCTATCTCAATAGTTTGGGAGAGGGGAAATTAGCCTCGGAATATTTGAATAAAGACCGTTATAACGAATATGCTGGCGAAAATAAAAAGCGTCATCTTTTTTATTGGGCGCATAATGCTAAATTACTTGATAATTGGCGTTTAAATATTAATTACACCAAAGTCAGTGATAAACGTTATTTTTCTGATTTTGATTCAGAATACGGAAGCAGCACCGATGGTTATGCTGATCAAACCGCACGTTTAGCCTACTATCAACCTAATTGGAATGTGGCTATATCATTAAAACAATTCCAAATTTTTGATGAAGTAGATATTGGTCCATACCGAGCATTACCACAAATTGACTTTAATTATTACAAAAACAATATTGCGGATAAACTCGATTTCAAACTTTATGCACAAGCTGTCCGCTTTGATAACGATAGTGCCCAAATGCCTACTGCATGGCGTTTCCATTTAGAACCGCGGTTAAATTTGCCGTTATCTTCACGCTACGGCAGCATTAACATTGAAACAAAACTTTACGCGACCCATTACCAACAACGTAAAGGCAGTGCATCGAATGCTCAAGATATTCAAAAAAGTGTTAATCGCGTATTACCACAAATAAAATTAGATTTTCAAACGGTTCTCGCTAAAAAAGATAGTATCTTTGATGGCTATACCCAAACGATTGAACCCCATCTTCAATATTTATATCGCCCATATCGTAACCAAAGTAACATAGGTTCTACCTTAAATAATAACTACTTAGGTTATGGCTATGATTCAACCCTACTGCAAGAAGATTATTTCTCCCTTTTCCGTGATCGTCGTTTTAGTGGCTTAGACCGCATCGCATCCGCAAATCAGTTTACACTGGGTGGCACAACACGTTTTTACGATAAAAAGGGAAATGAACGTTTTAATCTTTCTGCAGGACAAATTGTTTACTTAAGTCCATCAAAAGTTGATGATAGCCAATCAACTGACACCACTGGGCATACTTCGTCTTGGGCGGCAGAAACAAATTGGCGTATCAACGATATGTGGAAATGGCGAGCAAGTTATCAATATGACACTAGATTAAATCAAGTTTCCTTAGCCAATACCAGTGTAGAATTTAATCCATCGGGCAATAATTTGGTACAACTTAACTACCGTTACGCAAGCCAAGCCTATATAGATCAAAACTTAACATCAAGCGTAAACCGTTATGCCCAAGATATTAAACAACTAGGTGTAACAGCCGCTTGGGAAGTCAGCGATAATTGGTCTGTCGTTGGGCGTTATTACCACGATATTGCCTTAAATAAGGCAGTAGAACAATATGTTGGCGTGAAATACAACAGCTGCTGTTGGTCCGTAGGCGTAACTGCTCGTCGTTATTTAGTCAGTGAGAGTGCTAATCGTAAATATAGTGGAAATAAAGATACTTTATATGATCACAGCATTGGCTTTACGGTAGAATTACGCGGGCTAGGTGGCAATGATCACCATAATGGCATCGTCAAAATGTTAGATAAAGGTATGTTACCTTACGTTAGCAATTTTAGTTTATAAATCACTTTTTTCTATAAACCGCGGTCAAAAATTCATTCAAAATTTTAGCCGCGGTTTTTTATCATCATTCTTTGAGCTATTATATTCTCAAAATCTTGCTTTTAACCCTTATTCAGTAACCCTAAAATGAAGAGATTTTAAACAATTCATTTCGGATCAGACTGTGTATAACATAATGATCAAACTGTAAAAAATCTGTTTTTATGATCTGAATAAAACTTTTTCAATTTAGAACTGTGGATAACTTGCATTTCTATTCACAGAAATTATGACATAAAAAAGGAAGATCCTCACAAGATAAAAAATGATCTAACTCATTTATTTTAAACAGAAAAACGATCTTAATCACAGCATAAAAGGATCTTTATTATTACTATTATTGATCTTTTATATATAAAAATCTCTATTAATAAGGCAATGGATCATTTGATCCTAGAATGATCCTTTCCTGTCTTTTCTACACAGAATTTACTTTCAACCCTAAGCTATTTTAGGTAAAATCTACAAAATTTTTACTATTGATCAATCGCTCGATCGTTTAATTAAGGATCTTATGTTTTATACTGAAAACTATGATGTTATTGTCATCGGTGGTGGACACGCAGGTACAGAAGCGGCACTTGCTCCAGCTCGAATGGGATTAAAAACATTATTACTTACTCATAACATTGACACTTTAGGTCAGATGTCTTGCAATCCCGCAATAGGTGGAATAGGTAAAGGTCATTTAGTAAAAGAAATTGATGCGATGGGCGGTTTAATGGCAACCGCAGCAGATCAAGCGGGTATTCAATTTCGTACATTAAATAGCAGTAAAGGCCCTGCTGTACGTGCAACGCGTGCACAAGCGGATCGCGTTTTATATCGTCAAGCAGTACGAGTAGCATTAGAAAATCAACCTAATTTAGATATATTTCAACAAGAAGTCACGGATGTTATCTTAGAGCAAGATAAAGTTTCGGGTGTTGTAACCAAAATGGGTCTGAAATTTCGGGCTAAATCCGTAATTTTAACCGCGGGTACATTTTTAGCAGGAAAGATCCATATAGGTCTTGAAAATTATACGGGTGGACGAGCAGGTGATCCTGCATCCATAATGCTTGCAGATCGATTACGAGATCTCGGATTGAGAGTAGATCGCTTAAAAACAGGTACACCACCACGATTAGATGCAAGAACCATTGATTTTGATCGTTTAGCAAAACAATATGGCGATGCACAATTACCTATATTCTCTTTTATGGGTTCGGTTGAACAGCATCCACGTCAAATTCCTTGTTATATTACACATACAAATGATCAAACGCACGATGTGATCCGCCGTAATCTTGATCGTAGCCCGATGTACACGGGGATTATTGAAGGGATCGGACCACGTTATTGCCCATCGATCGAAGATAAAGTAATGCGTTTTGCTGATCGAAATTCTCATCAAATCTACTTAGAACCTGAAGGCTTAACTAGTAATGAAATTTACCCGAACGGAATTTCTACCAGTTTGCCGTTTGATGTTCAAATGGGTATTGTCAATTCAATGCAAGGGTTAGAAAAAGCACGGATTATTAAACCAGGTTATGCGATCGAATACGATTATTTTGATCCGAGGGATCTTAAACCTAGTTTAGAAACGAAATCCATTGCAGGACTCTTTTTTGCAGGTCAAATCAACGGGACAACGGGTTATGAAGAAGCTGCAGCTCAAGGATTATTAGCAGGAATTAATGCAGGGTTATATGTTCAAGGAAAAGAAAGTTGGTACCCACGCCGTGATCAAGCTTATATTGGCGTATTAGTTGATGATCTTTGTACTTTAGGAACAAAAGAACCTTATCGCGTGTTTACTTCGCGGGCGGAATATCGCTTATTATTGCGTGAAGATAATGCAGATAGCCGTTTAACTCCTATTGCGCACGAATTAGGGCTTATTGATGATAAACGTTGGGCGCGTTTTAATCAAAAAATGGAAAATATTGCGCAAGAACGTCAGCGTTTACGCCAAATTTGGTTGCATCCGCGTTCTGAATATTTAGAGCAAGCGAACCAAGTGTTAAGTAGTCCATTGGTGCGTGAAGCGAATGGTGAGGATTTATTACGCCGACCTGAAATCAATTATCAAATATTAACTAATTTAACGCCATTTCAGCCCGCGATGAGTGATAAAGAAGCGGTAGAACAAGTGGAAATTGCGATTAAATACCAAGGCTATATTGAACATCAGCAAGAAGAAATTGAAAAGCAAAAACGTCACGAAAATACTGCTATTCCAGAAAAATTTGATTATAGTTTAGTAGCAGGGTTGTCAAATGAAGTTAGAGCTAAATTGGAACAGCATCGCCCTGTGAGTATCGGTCAAGCAAGCAGAATTTCTGGCATTACACCTGCGGCAATTTCCATTTTATTAGTGAATTTAAAAAAGCAAGGGATGTTAAAACGTGGTGAATAATGACTAACTTAACAAATATATTAAGTCAAAAATTAGAAAAAACGACGGATTTTTTGACCTCGGTAAAATGTACTGAATCACAAAAAAAACAGCTAATAGAGCTAGTTATTTTGTTAGATAAATGGAATAAAACCTACAATTTAACGTCGGTTCGAGATCCCGAAGAAATGTTAGTTAAACATATTTTTGATAGTCTTGTTGTGAGTCCTTATTTACAAGGTGGTCGGTTCATTGATGTGGGCACAGGACCAGGATTACCAGGATTACCTTTAGCGATTATTAATCCTGATAAACATTTTGTTTTGCTTGATAGCTTGGGCAAACGCATTAGCTTTATTCGTAATGCTGTTCGTGAATTGGGATTATCAAATGTGACTCCTGTGTTAAGTCGGGTAGAAAAATATCAACCCGATCATCGTTTGGATGGGGTGCTAAGCCGAGCATTTGCCTCTTTAAAGGATATGACGGATTGGTGTAGCCATTTATTGAATGAAAATGGGTTATTTTATGCTTTAAAAGGGCAATATCATCAGCAAGAAATTGTAGAGTTAGCGGGGAAATTTCAGGTGAAAGATTGTATCCAATTAAACGTACCTGAACTGGTCGGCGAACGGCATTTGATATTGTTAAAATAGCTTAGTAAATAATCAAAAAGTAGCAAATTTTTGCTGATATTTTAATAACTTGTAAAAAAAAGTTTAGAAATGTGATCTATCCCTCATTATGAGTAGGGCTAAGGGTTGCATAAATAAACTGAGCGAGTATAATCCAAAAATTGTTTTAAATTGATTATTCATAATGTCACGAGTATTGGCGAATACATTAAATTTGTATAAAAAGGTTTTTTTACTTGAAATAACATTTTTATTGCTCATAAGTTTATTCGTATTTTACTTTTTTTTTACTCAATTTTTAGCTTTTGTGCTAGGTGCATTAACTGCGTTGTTACCACAAATGGGATTTGTTGCCTATGCTTTGTTTAAACAAGGTAACAATAAAATTGGTATCTTGTACAAAAGTGAAGGATTGAAAATCATACTTACCATAGTATTGTTTTCATTCATCCTTATATGGTTTAAAAGTAGTCCTTTAGGACTTTTTAGTGGTTATTTTTTGTTTGTTTTCTTTAATAGTATCATTCCTATGTTACTTTATCGAAAACATAAAATAAGTTAATTTTCAAATTTCTAGGAATATTTATGGCTACTGAAGGCGTTTCTCAAACTTCGATTGAATATATTCAACACCATCTTACTTTCCTTCATTCAGGTCAAGGTTTTTGGTCTTTCAACTTAGATTCTTTGTTTTTTACTCTTATAACTGGGGCTATTTTTCTTACAATTTTTTATGAAATCAGTAAAAAAATGACAACTGGGGTACCAGGTAAATTACAATGTTTGATTGAAATGGTTGTAGAATGGATTGATGGAGTAGTAAAAGAAAATTTTCACGGGAATAGAGCTTTAGTTGCCCCTTTGGCATTAACTATTTTCGTTTGGGTCTTTTTAATGAACCTGATTGACTTAGTTCCTGTTGATTATCTTCCGCAAACTGCACAAATGCTAGGTGTAAGTCATCTACGAGCCGTGCCTTCTGCTGATATGAATATCACATTTAGCTTGGCTATTGGTGTATTTTGTTTAATTTTGTTCTATACCGTTAAATCAAAAGGGATTAAAGGCACGGTAAATGAATATACGATGCATCCTTTCAATCATCCTGCGTTTATACCTGTTAACTTATTGCTTGAAAGCGTTACCTTAATATCAAAACCTATTTCATTAGCTCTGCGTTTGTTTGGTAATATGTATGCGGGCGAACTTATTTTTATTCTGATTGCGGTAATGTATAGTTCAAATATTGCTGTAGCCACACTGGGATTACCTTTGCAATTAGCTTGGGCTATTTTCCACATTCTCGTTATTGTATTACAAGCCTTTGTCTTTATGATGCTAACGGTGGTGTATTTAGGTATTGCTTACAATAAATCAGAACATTAATTTTATTTTTTAACTTACGGCTGAAAAGCTTATTTTAACCAATCTGGAGAAAACTATGGAAACTGTAATTAGTGCAACAATCATTGCTTCTGCTATTATGCTTGCTTTTGCGGCATTAGGCACAGGTATTGGCTTTGGTATTCTTGGTGGTAAATACCTAGAATCTGCTGCACGTCAACCTGAACTTGCTAACTCATTATTAACAAAAATGTTTATCGTGGCAGGTTTACTTGATGCTATCGCAATGATCGCGGTTGGTATTGGTTTATACTTTGCATTTGCAAATCCATTTGCATCATTATTGGGTTAATGCGGGATCTTAAAACGGTTACTCTATAATTAGAGTGTATAACCAATTTATCAAAGGAGGTCCGTTGTGAACATTAATGCAACATTAATTGGTCAAACAATTGCTTTTATTATCTTTGTATGGTTTTGTATGAAGTTTGTTTGGCCACCAATTATTAATGCGATTGAAGAACGCCAAAAATCTATTGCGAATGCCTTAGCTTCTGCAGAAGCTGCTAAAAAAGAGCAAGCAGACAATAAAGCTTTAGCTGAGCAAGAAATTAATCAAGCTAAAATTCAAGCGCAAGAAATTATTGATTTAGCAAATAAACGTCGTAATGAAATTTTAGAAGAGGTGAAAACCGAAGCTGAAAGTTTGAAAGCTAAAATAGTGCAACAAGGTTATGCTGATGTGGATGCTGAACGTAAACGCGTGCAAGAAGAGTTACGCGTTAAAGTCGCATCTCTTGCCATTGCTGGTGCTGAAAAAATTGTGGGACGCACTATTGATGAAGCAGCTAATAATGACATTATTGAAAAATTAGTTGCGGAATTGTAGGAAGGTTAGGACTATGTCAGAACTTACGACAATCGCACGTCCTTATGCTAAGGCTGCATTTGATTTTGCTGTAGAACAATTAGCTCAAGATAAAACCGCGGTTAAAAAATGGAATGAAATGTTAGCATTTGTTGCAGAAGTGGTGAAAAATCCACAAATACAACATTTTCTAACAGGGTCATTTTCAGCAGAAAAAGTCGCTGAAACAGTGATATCTATTTGTGAAAATCAACTTGATGTCTATGGACAAAATTTAATTCGATTAATGGCTGAAAATAAGCGTTTATCCGTTATTCCTACAGTGTTTCAATTATTCCAACATTATGTAGAAGAACGTCAAGCAATAGCTGAAGTTCAGGTTATTTCAGCAAAACCATTAAATGAAATTCAACAACAGAAAATTGTTGAGGCAATGGAAAGAAAACTTAATCGTAAAATCAAATTAAATTGCAGTGTGGATAATTCATTATTAGCGGGTGTCATCATTCGTACGGATGATTTTGTGATTGACGGTAGTAGCCGCGGTCAACTTCATCGTTTAGCGGATGAACTGCAATAATAAGAGGAATAAAAGATGCAACTCAATTCAACTGAAATCAGTGAATTAATAAAAAAACGAATTGCCCAATTTGATGTGGTAAGCGAACCGCGTAATACAGGATCAATCGTTTCTGTGAGTGACGGAATTATCCGCATTCATGGTTTAAGCGAAGTTATGCAAGGGGAAATGATCGCATTACCAGATAATCGCTATGCAATGGCATTGAACTTAGAACGTGATTCTGTAGGTGCGGTAGTGATGGGTCCTTATGCTGATTTAGCCGAAGGAATGGAAGTTCAATGTACCGGACGTATTCTTGAAGTTCCTGTTGGACGCGGTTTGTTAGGTCGTGTAGTAAATACCTTGGGTCAACCTATTGACGGAAAAGGAGAAATTGAAAATGATGGATTTTCTCCAGTTGAAGTCATTGCACCAGGGGTTATTGAACGTAAATCCGTTGATCAGCCTGTTCAAACGGGTTATAAAGCCGTTGACTCTATGGTGCCAATTGGCCGCGGTCAACGTGAGTTGATTATCGGGGACCGTCAAACTGGTAAAACAGCATTAGCGATTGATGCTATTATCAACCAACGTGATTCAGGAATAAAATGTATTTATGTCGCGATTGGTCAAAAAGCATCAACTATTGCCAATGTGGTGCGTAAATTAGAAGAACACGGTGCATTAGCTAATACTATTGTGGTGGCTGCATCGGCATCAGAATCTGCTGCTTTGCAGTATCTTGCACCTTATTCAGGTTGTGCAATGGGTGAATATTTCCGTGACCGTGGTGAAGATGCACTGATTGTTTATGATGATTTATCAAAACAAGCTGTAGCTTATCGTCAAATTTCATTGTTATTACGTCGTCCACCTGGTCGTGAGGCTTATCCTGGTGATGTGTTTTATTTACACTCTCGTTTACTTGAGAGAGCTGCTCGCGTCAATGAAGAATATGTTGAAAAATTCACTCAAGGAGCAGTAAAAGGTCAAACAGGTTCACTAACAGCGTTGCCTATTATTGAAACTCAGGCTGGGGATGTTTCAGCATTCGTTCCAACCAACGTTATTTCTATTACTGACGGACAAATTTTCTTAGAATCTAATTTATTTAATTCAGGTATTCGCCCTGCGGTTAACCCTGGTATTTCTGTTTCGCGTGTAGGTGGCGCTGCTCAAACTAAAGTCATTAAAAAGTTAGCGGGCGGAATTCGTACGGCATTAGCTCAATATCGTGAATTGGCTGCCTTTGCTCAGTTTGCTTCAGATTTAGATGATGCAACACGTAAACAACTAGATCACGGTGAAAAAGTTACTGAATTATTAAAGCAAAAACAATATGCTCCCCTTTCGGTTGCTGAACAATCAGTATTGTTATTTGCGGTTGAATTTGGTTATTTAGAAGATGTAGAACTTGCTAAGATTGGTTCTTTTGAAAAAGCATTATTAGATTATGCAAACCGTCAACATGTTGATTTTATGCAAGAATTAACAAAATCGGGTAACTATAATGATGAAATCAAAGCAACATTAAAATCAATTTTAGATGATTTTAAAACCAACAATACTTGGTAATAACGGAGAAATCAAATGGCAGGTGCAAAAGAGATAAAAACCAAAATTTCCAGTGTTCAAAGTACTCAAAAAATTACTAAGGCAATGGAAATGGTGGCAACATCGAAAATGCGTAAAACGCAAGATCGTATGGTTGCTTCTCGCCCGTACTCTGAAACGATTCGCAAGGTTATTAGTCATGTGTCCAAAGCCAGTGTTGGTTATAAACACCCATTTTTGACAGAACGTGAAATTAAAAAAGTGGGTATTTTAGTGATTTCAACGGATCGCGGAATGTGTGGAGGATTGAATATTAATTTATTTAAAACAATCCTTAATGAAATCAAACAACGCAAAGAGCAAAAAATTGAAGTGCAATTGGGATTAATTGGTTCTAAAGGAATTGGTTTTTTCCGTTCAGTTGGTCTAGCAATAAAAGGTCAAATTTCAGGTTTAGGGGATAATCCTTCCGTGGAAGAATTGATAGGTGTGGCAAATTCAATGTTTGATGCTTATAAAAATGGCGAAATCGATGCTATTTATATCGCTTATAATAAGTTTATAAACACAATGTCACAAAAACCAACGTTCCAACAGTTAGTTCCATTGCCGACAATTAAAGATGATAATTTGGAACAAACGCAAGTTTGGGATTATTTATATGAACCCGAACCAAAAGTGTTGTTAGACAGCTTGTTAATTCGTTATTTAGAATCTCAAGTATATCAAGCAGTGGTTGATAATCTTGCTTCGGAGCAAGCAGCGAGAATGGTCGCAATGAAAGCAGCAACAGATAATGCAGGTAATTTAATTAATGATTTGCAGTTGGTGTATAACAAAGCGCGTCAAGCAAGTATTACAAATGAATTAAATGAAATTGTTGCAGGCGCTGCAGCAATCTAGTCAAAATTAGAGGAACGGTAATGGCAGCAGGAAAAATAGTACAAATCATTGGTGCGGTGATTGACGTTGAATTCCCACAAGATGCAGTACCAAAAGTTTATGATGCGTTAAAAGTTGAAACAGGTTTAACGCTTGAAGTGCAACAACAATTAGGCGGTGGCGTAGTTCGTTGTATTGCATTAGGTACGTCTGATGGTTTGAAACGTGGCTTAAAAGTTGAAAATACGGGTAACCCAATTCAAGTTCCTGTGGGAACAAAAACGTTGGGACGAATTATGAACGTATTAGGCGATCCGATTGATGAAAAAGGTCCGATTGGTGCAGAAGAGTCTTGGTCTATTCATCGAGCTGCGCCAAGTTATGAAGAACAATCAAATAGTACAGAACTATTAGAAACAGGGATTAAAGTTATTGACTTAATTTGCCCGTTTGCTAAAGGGGGTAAAGTCGGACTATTTGGTGGTGCGGGTGTAGGTAAAACAGTAAATATGATGGAGCTTATCCGTAATATTGCGATTGAACACAGCGGTTATTCTGTTTTTGCCGGGGTTGGTGAACGTACTCGTGAAGGGAATGATTTCTACCACGAAATGACGGAATCTAACGTACTTGATAAAGTATCACTAGTTTATGGTCAAATGAATGAACCGCCAGGTAACCGTTTACGTGTTGCATTAACGGGCTTAACAATGGCAGAAAAATTCCGTGATGAAGGTCGTGATGTATTATTCTTTGTGGATAACATTTATCGTTATACTCTTGCTGGTACAGAAGTTTCAGCGTTATTAGGTCGTATGCCGTCTGCGGTAGGTTATCAACCTACATTAGCGGAGGAAATGGGCGTATTGCAAGAACGTATTACCTCAACTAAAACGGGTTCTATTACGTCAGTACAGGCGGTTTATGTTCCTGCTGATGACTTAACTGACCCATCTCCAGCAACAACCTTTGCTCACTTAGATTCAACAGTTGTATTAAGCCGTCAAATTGCATCGTTAGGGATTTATCCTGCGGTGGATCCGCTTGATTCAACATCACGCCAATTAGATCCGCTAGTGATCGGCGAAGAACATTATAATGTTGCACGCGGCGTGCAAGGTATTTTACAACGTTATAAAGAATTGAAAGATATTATTGCGATTCTAGGTATGGATGAACTTTCTGAAGATGATAAATTAGTTGTGGCACGTGCACGTAAAATTGAACGTTTCTTATCACAACCGTTCTTCGTTGCTGAAGTCTTTACGGGATCGCCAGGTAAATATGTACCATTAAAAGAAACCATTCGTGGCTTTAAAGGTATCTTAGACGGCGAATATGATCATATTCCAGAACAAGCGTTCTATATGGTTGGTTCAATTGATGAAGTTATTGAAAAAGCTCAAAAAATGTAATCACTTCAAGTAATTGATTGATCTTGAAGGAGAAAATAATGGCAACATTGAATTTAACCGTGGTAAGTGCAGAGAAAAAAATCTTTTCTGGCATCGTAAAATCCATTCAAGCAAGTGGTGTGGAAGGTGAGATTGGTATTTTACCAGGGCATACTCCATTATTAACTGCGATTAAACCAGGGATAGTAAAATTAACCTTGGAAAATGGTGATGAAGAGGTTATTTATGTTTCAGGGGGATTTTTAGAAGTTCAACCGAGCATAGTAACCGTCTTAGCTGATGTGGCTATTCGTGGTACAGAATTAGATGCTGAGCGTATTCAAAATGCAAAACGCAAAGCAGAAGAAAATATTACGAATAAACACAATGATGCAGATTATGATTTACTTACCGCAAAATTGTCTAGAGAGTTGGCGAAATTACGAGCCTACGAATTGACTGAAAAATTGGTAAAAAATCGTCGTTAATATAAAAAGCACCCTAAGGGTGCTTTTTTGCTATGAAATTTAAGCATTTTTTTGACCGCGGTTTTTTCGCTAATCTTTAAATACCTTTCTATTGCGCTAAACTTGAATAAATATCAAAGCGATGATTTTTCGTTTCTCGGCTAAAGTGTGGTGATATGTTGGCTATAAAAGGTGCGTAATCAGGGCGTTTCACCACAACACGTTTTTCTGCAAGTTTCATTGCAGGCTCAAGTAAAGCATCGGCATCTAAATCCGCACCAACTAAATGCTGAAATACACGCATTTCTTTTTTAACTAACGCTGATTTTTGTTTGTACGGGAACATTGGGTCAAGATAAACTACATCGGCACGCTCTTTTGTTGGATTGAGTTGATTAATATGTGTTATTTCTAGCAAGGTTAAATGGTGTTGCAAAAACTGACCCAACTCGGCATCAGCATAGGCTCGTTGCAATCCATCTTGCAGTAATAGCCAAACCACAGGGTTACGTTCAACAAGACGAACCTGGCAACCTAAACTGGCTAATACAAAAGCATCACGTCCTAGCCCTGCTGTTGCATCTATAACGCTTGGCAAATAATCGCCTTTAATGCCAACTGCTTTAGCAATAGCTTCGCCACGTCCGCCACCAAATTTACGGCGATGAGCCATTGCACCAGTGATAAAATCAACGAAAATAGGGCTTAATTTAGGCTCATCTAATTTACGCAATTCTAATCGGCTATCAGTTTGGACTAGCGCTAAATTTGCGTTGGAATCTGTTTTTTCACCGCGATTATGTAAAACCGCGGAACAAAAATCCATTGTTTTTTGTGCGCTTTCATTAATCAATTTTATGTTCATTTTTCTCTATTTCCGCACTAGCCATATGCCCGATTCCATATGCTCGGTATAAGGGAATTGATCAAATAATGCCGCTTTTTCAATGCGATGAGTTTGGCAAAGCTGTTGTAAATTATCACAGAGAGAATGGGGATTACAGGAAATATATAAAATCCGCGGATAACGTTGAACCAGATCTAATGTTGCTTGATCTAGCCCAGCCCTAGGAGGATCAACAAAAATAGTATGGCAATCATAGTTGCTTAATTCAATGCCTTTCAAGCGGTTGAATTGACGCACGCCATTGATTGCTTGGGTAAAATCTTCTGCGGACATTCTGATAATTTGTAAGTTGTTGATATTATTTGCTGAAATATTAAATTGAGCTGCATTGACAGAAGGTTTTGCAATTTCTGTGGCTAACACTTTGCGAAAGTTTTGTGCCAACGCAATGGAAAAATTTCCGTTACCGCAATAGAGTTCAAGTAAATCGTCTTGACTATTGGCAGTACATTGCAATGCCCATTCTAACATTTTGCAATTGATGTGAGCATTCGGCTGGGTAAAACTGTTTTCTACTTGGCGGTAGATAAATTCTTGCCCGTTAATTGTTAGCACTTCATCAATATAATCTTGATCAAGGCAAATTTTTTGTTTATTTGCTCGACCAATTAATTGCAGATCAAAACCTTGATGTTGTAATTGTTGTTTTAATTGTTCTGCTGCAATTTGCCATTCGGATGTAAGCGTTTTATGGTATAGCAAACTTACGATAATTTTGCCGCTTAATGTGCTTAAATAATCAATTTGAAATAATTTGTGGAATAAGACGCTTCGTTGTTTGAGCAAAGGCAAAATAGCTTTCATCATTTGATTAATCAATAAACTGGCTATTGGAAAATCATCAACACGATAAGGCTTGTGATTTTGCTGATCGAACATAATATGGTAAAAATTGCCTTGTTTATGCCAAATCCGAAATTCTGCACGCATCCGAAAATGTTGTGTTGGTGAGGCAAAAACGGTTAATTTGGGTGGATCAAAAAGGGCAAGTAAAGAAGTTAGCTTTTGCTGTTTAGCGAGTAAAAGGGATTGATATTGCTCGATCGGTAAACTCATATATCACTACTGTTTCATTTTTTATAAGGTTAAACTAGATTATAACATAATTAGTAAAAAACGTTAAAATTTATTAAAATATAACTTTTATTTAATTAAAAAACAGATTGTAATAATTCAAATTCAAATTCAAATAGGAGAGAACCACAATGAAAAAACTACTTTTAATAACCAGCGTTTACGTTATCTTGACAGGGTGTTTTGGAAAAATTATCCTGTTAAGGAATTTAGAGAAAATGAGAGTTTAAGAAAGGAATACGTTGACAAATGCTCTAACGGTGAACTGAAAAAAAACAGAAGTAAATTGTATTAATGCTTTGGGTGCTGACGATCTAGAAAAAGTTCATTCTCAATTAAAGAGTATCCAATCTGAGTTAAATAAATTATTAATTATTGAAAAAGCCGAAGTTTATTCGGCTTTTTATTTAATCTAATAAAACCGCGGATCTTTTTTCGGTTATTTTTTTATTAATGCATTTATATCAGGCATTATTCCACGCCAAAGATAAAATGAATGTGCCCCTTGTGCAACGAGCATACCAAAGCCATCACTTAGATGTTGAATACCTTGTTCTCTACAATGAGCAATAAAAGGCGTATCACATTCTTTAGCATATTGCATATCATAGGCATTGGTGCAATGCTGATAAATTATCGGGTTGATTTGTGCAACCTTGCCTTGTAACCCCAGCGATGTGGCGTTGATTATAATGTCATAGGTTTGCAAAGGAATTGCGTCCAATTCAACAGCTTGAATGTTACCAAATTGTGCAAAGCTATCTGCAAGTTGTTGTGCATTAGTAAGCGTACGATTAGCAATGATAACTTGTTGATTTTCTTGTAATAAAGGCAATAACACGCCACGGGTTGCCCCCCCTGCACCTAAAATCAAAATCTTTTTCTGTGGCTGTAACCAATTAAGACGTTGTAAATCACTGACTAATCCTAAACCGTCAGTATTGTCAGCATATAATTCACCATTTTCTAATACTTTCAATGTGTTACAGGCTTGAGCAAAAATGGCTCGTTCGCTATGTTTTTGAGCGAGTTGAAATGCTCGTTGTTTAAATGGTGCGGTAATATTGCAACCTTTTGCACCTTGTTTAAAAAAATCTAAGAGTTGCTGTTCAAAACGTTGTTCGTCACCCAGTTTGGCGGAATATTGCATTGTTTGTTGAGTTTGTTCGGCAAAAAATTGTTGGATTTGTGGGGATTTGCTTTGTGCGATAGGATTCCCCCATACAGCGTATTGATCCATAAATTATCCTTGTCTAAAAATTTGTTGGCTAAAAATATCGCGAATTTCTGACGGTTTACTTGCTTGTCCGACGGGTTGGTTTAAAACAGGGAAATGCTCACCGAATTGTGTTAAAACTTGTTGTGCCGTTATGCAAGGCGAAAAACCACTTAAATTTGCTGACGTTGAAGTTAAGGCAAAACCTGTTCCTTGGCAAAGCTGTTGCACAGCTGGATGATCACATAAGCGTACAGCAATGGAATCAAACTTTCCTGTTAGCCACATTGGTACGTCTTTATGTGCGGGAACAACCCAAGTGATTGGATGTGAATAATGTTTTTGTAAGCGTTGCCAATGTTTTGCTTGCATTTTTTTTTCATCAATGAAGGGTTGTAACAACTCAATCGAGGGTGCAATTACAATTAACCCTTTTTCTATTGAGCGTTTTTTGATTGCTAATAGTTGTTGCACTGCTTGCTCACTCATTGGGTTACAACCTAATCCAAAAACGGCTTCAGTGGGGTAAGCAACAACCTGATTTTGTTTAAGATAATTAATGATCTGATCTAGGTTCATTTTCTTCGTGATTATCGGGGGTAAATAGATGACGGCAATGTTTATTTGCACATTGATATTGCATCGGATTATGCTTTTTTAGAATACAAACGGAAAAATGGCATTGCGGGCAAACTTGAGCAATCGGGCGTTGTGCGAGAGTAAATTTACAATGAGGATATTGGCTACAACCGTAAAAGGTTTTGCCTTGCCGTCCACGGCGAGCTAAGAGTTTTCCTTGCTGGCATTCTGGGCAATCAACAAATTGTTCTGTTTCTGTTTCCACATTATCTTGCACAGTAAAATGACAAATGGGATATTGGCTGCAAACTATAAACATACCAAAACTGCCTTGGCGTAATTGTAAGGGGTGATTACATTCAGGGCAAACTTCATCTAATTGCTTTAATACATTACTTTCTTGAGAATGTGTGTGCAAGGGTTTGATATAATCACAATTAGGATATGCCGAACAGCCTAAAAAAAGCCCTTTTTTCCCTTGTTTTATTTGCAATGGATTTGCACAAAGGGGGCAATATTCTATCTGTTTAGTCGGCTTAAATAGCTTGGTGTTCATTTGTTATGGCTAATCGTTATCACATAAAATTGGCATTAATTTTACGCTTTTTCGTTTATACTAGCCACGATTTTATTTAAGGAGAGTGTATGTCTATCTATCAAACGCCAGAATTTTTGACCGCGGTTTTGGGGCTTATTTTTGTATTATTGCTAGGATTATTTTTTTGCTATCAACATAAACAACAGCAACGAAAATTAATTGATGAATACAATCAATTAGTGGAACAATTTAATCATCAACGTGATGAAAAAAATCAGCTTGAACAACAACTTATTCGTGTGCAAACCCAAGCTGATGGTTTACAAATTCGCATTAATGAACGTGATGAAAAAATTCATTATTTGCAAACGGAATTAGATCAAGAACAAGATAATAATCAGCAAATCAACGGACAAATCACTCAATTACAACAACATTATGGATCGGCGGTTGCACAAGCGAAAAGTTTACAAATGCAATTACAACAACAGCAGCAACAAATGCAACGTAAGGAACAAGAGGTAGTGCAATTAAACGGGCAACTTACGGATTTTGCCCAACAATTAACGGGGATAAAAACGCAACTTATTGAAAAAGAAAAACAATTTATTGAACAACAACAAATGATTGAACAAAGTAAACAGCAATTAAGTGTACAATTTCAACATTTAGCCAATCAAATTTTAGAAGAAAAAACACAACGTTTTAATCAAACTAACCAAAGTGCATTAGATAATTTGTTAAAGCCATTTAGAGAACAAATTGAAGGTTTTCAAAAACGGGTAAATGAAATTCATTCTGAAAATGTGAAAGGCAATGCGAACCTTGAATCTGAAATTAAAAAAGTATTAGAAATTGGGCTTTCAATGTCGCAACAGGCAGATAATCTTACCTCTGCTTTAAAAGGTGAGAAGAAAACCTTAGGCAATTGGGGCGAAATTCAGCTTGAAAAAGCATTGCAGTCAGCGGGGTTGATTGAGAATGAACATTATAATGCACAAGCACATTTTAAAAATGAGCAAGGTCAACATAATTATCCCGATTTTGTTTTAAATTTACCTGATAATAAGCATTTAATTATAGATAGTAAAATGTCATTAGTGGCGTATGAACAAGCCGTAAATTCACAAGATGATGAGCAAAGAGAATACTTTTTGAAAGAACATTGTAAAGCATTGCGTAATCATATTAATGATTTAAGTCATAAGGATTATAGTAATCTTATTGGTATGCGAAGCCCTGATTTTGTTTTAATGTTTTTAGCGATTGAACCTGCATATATTGAAGCATTAAAAACGGATACAAACTTGTTTAATTATGGTTATGAACGTAATGTTATCTTGGTTTCTCACACCACCTTAATGCCTATTTTACGCACAGTGGCGAATTTATGGCGGATTGAACGAGGTAATCTTGAAGCAAGAGAAATTAGCGAACGAGCAGGAGAGATTTATAATCAAGTTTGTTTGGTGGTTGAACGGTTAAGTAGTTTAGGCGATAACCTAAATAAAGTGAGTAAACATTATAATAATACGGTAACTGCTTTAGTGGGGGGGCAAGGATTGATTGGAAAAGTAGAACGTTTTAAAGCACTTTCTGCGAAAGCAAATAAGCAAATGCCGAATTTAGAACCCATTCACGCGGATATTGAAATGGAAAAACTGACAGTAGTTCGTGCTGATAGAGAATAATGTTTAAAAAAATTATATTAATAAATTGTTAATTGGAATAATTTATTCATTTTTCTATATATTGCGTATTTAAGTAACTAATAAGAGTAAGTTTAATTGATAATTATTTACAACTATCTCTTTATCCGTTATGTTTATAAGGCTGTAAATTATTATTTTATTTAATGTAACAACAAATTATGGAGTTTATATGGCTGAACAAATCGTTCCTTCAAATGACGTTATTCTTAAAGCAGTTCAAGACTCATTGGTTATTTCAACCACGGATTTGCAAGGTGTTATTACTTACGCAAATGACCTTTTTTGTACATTAACAGGTTATTCTCGTGAAGAGTTAATCGGCCAACCGCACAATTTAGTTCGTCACCCTGCCGTGCCAAAAGCAGTATATAAAGATATGTGGGATACCATTCAAGCAGGTAAAATCTGGGCAGGTATCGTGCCAAATATTGGTAAAGGTGGTGTGGTTTATGTTGTTGATACTACTGTTCACCCAATTTTTGAAGATGGCAAAATCACAGGTTATATCAGTGTTCGCCGTGTAATCAATGATTTAATGCAAAACTTTGATGCCGTTGAATTTTCAAAAGAAATGTTTGACGAATATTACGACAAATAATTTTTTAGGCGTGCTGCGGCACGCTTTTCTTTTTTCCTTTCTTTTATCCCTTTTTTAAGGACATATTATGAGCCAACTGCGAATCCATATTGCTTACGGTTCTGAATCAGGCAATACCGAAGCTCTCGCACAGCAACTTATTCAACAACCTTTTTTACAACCCTATTCGCCCACTTTAGCGACCATTAACGATACCGATTTTGCAACCTTTGATCAGCAAAGCCTATTGATTCTTTTAACCAGTTCATTTGGCGATGGCGAACCGCCAGCGAATGCTAATGCCTTTAGCGAAAAAATGGAAAATTTGACCGCGGTTTCGTTCCGTTATTGCCTGTTTGGATTGGGCGATACCACTTACGACAAATTTTGCGGATTTAGCCAATCAGTAGAGCAACAACTTCAAACGAAACGGGCAAAACCATTGATTGAACGTGTTGATGCGGATTTGAATTATCAAGCTATTTTTAAACAATGGTTACCGCTATTGCAACAGGCGATTGAAACATTACCAGAACAAGCCATCAGTCATCAATTATCAGTACAAGTGTATAATGAACAAACGACCTATGATGCAGAAGTGTTAGAAATCAAGCAACTAGCTAATTCTGAACCGCCTGTTTATCATATACGCTTATCGCTAAAAGACAGTGGCATTTTTTATCAAGCAGGGGATTTGCTATATGTTCGCGTGCAGCAACCTGAAGCCTTATTGCAAGATTACGTGCAATGGTTTAATGATCCGAATGCTGCGGAGTTATTACGCCATAAAGAATTGCGTTTGTTGAGCAAAAATGTGTTACGTGATATTCAAAAAATCTGCGGAAATGCGGAATTAAAGGATCTCACTAAAATTTCAAATAAAAAATCCTTGGAACAATATTTGTATGGGCGAGATGTGTTAGATGTGTTGCGAGATTTTGATCCGAAGACAAGCGTTTCTCTTACCGATTTAAGCGACATTCTCGCCAATTTAACCGCACGGGCATATTCTATTAGTTCTTGTAGTGAATGCTACCCTGATTATGTGGATTTATGTGTGCGTTATATCGGTTATCAGCTTAATGATCGCCTCTACCAAGGCACAGCAAGTGGTTATTTAGCACAATTAAAACCGCGGTCAAAAATTGCGGTATTTTTAAAATCTAATCCAACATTCCATTTGCCAACAAATCCAAGCACACCGATTGTGATGATCGGCGCGGGGACGGGTATCGCCCCTTACATTGGCTTTTTGCAACGCCTTGCGAGTTTGCCGAATAAAGTAGAAAGTGATTTATTCTTTGGTGAACGTTATCAAGCGAAAGATTTTCTGTATCAAACGGAATTACAACAATTTCAACAGCAAGGCGTGTTAACAGGTTTATTTACTGCATTTTCGCGTGATCAAGCCGAAAAATATTATGTGCAAAATGCCTTAGCAGACCAAGCTGAACACGTTTGGCAACGTATTCAGCAAGGGGCTATTTTTTATGTGTGCGGAAGTAAAACAATGAGCAAAGCCGTTGATGAAACGCTTATTGAAATTGCACAGAAAATCGGCAATAAACCTTATATTGATGATTTTAATAATATTATCGCGGAGCTTATTGCTAACGGGCAATTATTCAGAGATATTTATTAATCGTTTGCTGTTATCAAAAACCGCGGTCTAAAAAACGCTTGAATTTTTGTCCGCGGTTTTTTCACGTTGCCACAATGTTTTTTTCCCAAAGCCCAATGTGTTATCAGTAAATTTCACCTCATTGAGTAAAATGTGCCAAATGGGCGATTTCATTACACGAGCATAGGGAAAACGCGAGTGATAAAGAGCAAGAGCCTGTTTTTTCTCCTCGCCATTGAGCAGGGTGACTTCAGCATTAAATTGAATACCTTGTAATTTCGCCACTGTTTGAGTATCGTGGATGATCGAGCCTGTAACGTGCGGATTTTTTAGCATTAGCTGAGCGTGGCGGGTGTCAAGGTTGCTACGAATGAGCAGACGTTGTTGCTGTTCGTCAAAGGCATAATAGCAAATGGCTGACCAATAATCGTTATCAGCAAAAGTTGCTAAGATAACGATGTGTTTTTGTTGTAGAAATTTAACGATATTCTGTTGCATTGGGTTTACTCGGAGAAAAAAGCTCGGTATATTGGGGTATTGTTACATAGATAAGTTAGGTTGTTAATAACCTGTATTTATTAAATTGATTTTAAACAATGAGTTAGCGATTTATGCAAGAACAAGTGATTGAAATTACCCCTGAACAAGCTTGGCAATTAATGCAGGATGAAGGAGCGGTTTTGTTGGATATTCGAGATGCGTTGCGTTTTCAAACTAGTCATCCACAAGGGGCGTTTCATTTAACCAATCATTCCTATGGGCAGTTTCAAGACGATGTAGATTTTGATGAACCTGTGATTGTGAGTTGTTATCACGGGGTAAGCAGTTTAAATACCGCGGCTTATTTAATTCAACAAGGCTATGAGCGAGTATATAGCGTAAAAGGCGGTTTTATGGGATGGCAAGCAGCGGGCTTGCCGATTGAAAGTCAACCTTAATTAAAGCCTATAATCGCCACGTAGAATGTGCTTAACCAAAAAATTAGCGTACAGCAACTTAAAAACAGTTTCGCGGTTTTGCGCTTTTTTTGATGTAAACGATAGGCGATGCGAGCACAGATACCGATAACAAAGGGATATAACCATAAGAAAATAGACATTGCGGAGGATTGGAAATCCGTTAAGTGTGGGTTTTTTAACAGATTTGGGGAAATTAATAACGCAAGTGGCCATAACAAAATCGGGATACAAAATCCTGCAATCGCCCAACTAAACCCACTAAATCCTTCAGGCATATCTGGTAAGTCGTCTTTTTCGTCCATTTTGTGATCCCTTCTATTGAAAAACAGTGAGAATATAGCAAATGTTTAAATTAATGGAAAGTGAAATAGGCAGTCTTTGCGTTTCCTTTCGTGATTATATTCGGCAAAAATACAAGTTGGAATTAGTTTTAAAAAATGACCCAATTTCTGCGAATGTGGCGGTTTATATTGATGAAAACTCGCCTTTCGTTGAGCAAATCAAACAAGAAGTGCGAAATTTTGTAGCCGATCCGTTCAATGAAAAATATCAACAAGCCAGTTGGCAAACGGGCAATGTTCTTACGCAGTCAGGTTTGGGAACGCAGATAAAACAAACGGCGTTATCTGTTAAAAATGCATTTTTACACAGCGGAAAATTAACGCTATTTTTGACCGCGGTTTGTGTGATAGTGTATTTATGTCAGATTTTAGGATTTCAAGATCGCATTTTTGAATTTGCCCATTACCCCGATAGCGTTGCTGAGAACACGCAATATTGGCGTTATTTGAGTCATACGTTAGTCCATTTATCTCTGTGGCATTTGTTGTTTAATGTTGTATGGTGGTGGATTTTTGCAGGGGCAATCGAACGCCAGTTTGGCACACATCGGTTGTTACTCATTTATCTGAGTGCGGGCGTGATCAGTGGCATTGTCCAAAATGCTTTTTCTGGACCTGCTTTCTTCGGTTTATCTGGTGTTGTGTATGCGGTGCTTGGGTTTGTTTTTGTTGTGGATAAGTTTAGCAAACAAACCCATTTTGATTTACCCGCGGGCTTTTTTAGTATGTTAGTTGTTGGCGTTTTGCTTGGATTTGTTAGCCCTTGGTTAGTGGGGGTTGAAATGGGCAATGCGGCACATATTGCAGGGTTAATGTTAGGATTGATTTTCGGTGTTGTACAGGTGAAATGGTTACAATAGGATAAAAAATGAAACAATCATTGAGACATAAAAAGATTATTGATTTTGTGATGCTGCAAGGTTATGTCAGCACAGAAGAATTGGTGCAATTACTTGACGTTAGTCCGCAGACGATTCGGCGTGATTTAAATGAATTAGCACAAAATAATCTTATTCGCCGTCATCACGGCGGTGCGGCTAGCCCATCGACTTCAGAAAACAGCGATTATGCTGATCGCAAAGAATTTTTCTCTAATGAAAAAAATGTGATTGGGGAACAAGTGGCTAAATTAATTCCCGATGGAGCATCGTTGTTTATTGATATAGGCACCACACCTGAAGCGGTGGCACGAGCATTGCATAATCATAAACGATTACGCATCGTAACGAATAATCTTAATGCTGCATATATGCTAATGCAAAATGAAACCTTTAAAATTACTATTGCTGGCGGTTCATTGCGACAAGATGGTGGCATTATTGGCGAAGCGACAATCTCGTTTATTCAGCAATTTCGGTTGGATTATGGCATTTTGGGGATTAGTAGCATTGATATGGATGGTTCATTATTAGATTATGATTATCACGAAGTGCAAGTGAAACGGGCATTAATGCAAAATTCACGCAATACCATTTTGGTTGCCGATCACTCAAAATTTAGCCGCCGAGCCACTGTTAAACTGGGGCAGATTACCGATGTTGAGTTTTTTGTGACCGATCATACGCCACCTGCTGCGATTATGGATATTCTTCGCGCAAGCGAGGTTGAAACGAGGATTTGTGGTTAACCGCGGCCAAAATTTTGAGCGTTTTTTGACCGCGGTTTTTGCTCTATTTTTTCTTCATTGGACGTTGCCAACCTTGAATATGGCGTTGTGGCACGCGGCTAATGACTAATTCATCCGCGTGAACATCTTTGGTGATAGTTGCACCAGCACCAATCGTTGCGCCATCTGCAATGGTTACAGGGGCAACTAATTGACTATCTGAACCAACAAAAACATTGTTACCGATAATCGTTTTAAATTTATTTGCTCCGTCATAGTTGCAAGTAATAACGCCTGCCCCAATGTTGCAATCGCTGCCAATTTCCGCATCGCCAACATAAGTTAGGTGATTAACTTTAGAGCCTTTTCCTATTTGTGCTTGTTTGATTTCAACAAAGTTGCCGATATGTGTTTCTGCGGCTAATTCTGCCCCTGGACGTAAGCGTGAGAATGGACCGATAACCGCTCGCACTCCAACCGTTGCATTTTCTAATACTGAATAAGGTTTGATTTCAACATCATCGCCAATATCGCAATTTTTTAAAATGCATCCTGCTCCAATTTTAACCCGATCGCCTAGGGTAACTTTGCCTTCAATAACCACATTAATATCAATTTCTACATCTTTACCGTGTTGAAGTTCGCCACGTAAATCAAAGCGTTCAGGATCGTATAAGGTAACGCCTGCTAGCAATAATTGAGTAGCTTGTTTGCGTTGTAAATAACGTTCTAATGCAGCAAGTTGTTGACGATTATTTGCCCCTTCGACTTCCATAATATCTTGTGCTTGCACCGCAACGACTTGGCAACCATCTTGATTGGCTAGGCTAATTACATCCGTCATATAATATTCGCCTTGTGCATTATTATTTGTTAAACGTGCAAGCCATTTTTTGAAACTAGCTCCGTCAGAGACCATTACGCCCGTATTGACTTCGGTTATGTTGAGTTGTTCAGGTGTGGCATCTTTTTGTTCCACAATTGCAACCACTGAACCATTCTCGCGGATAATTCGTCCGTATCCTGTCGGATTGGCTAAATTAACGGTCAATAAAGCAATACCTTTTTCAGGTTTTGCTGCAATTAATTTTTCTAATGTTTGTGGCGCGATTAACGGTGCATCGCCATATAACATCACAATATTTTCATCATCGGCAAAAAAAGGTGCAGCTTGTTGCATTGCGTGCCCTGTGCCAAGCTGTTCCGCTTGGAAAACCCAATTGACAGGCTCATTGGCTAAACGACTTTTTAGTAACTCCGCTCCGTGTCCATAGATTAGATGGATTTGCTGTGCATTTAAATGTTTTGCGGTATCAATAACGTGTTTTACCATTGGTTTACCCGCGATATTGTGCAAAACTTTCGGTAAATCCGAATACATTCTCGTGCCTTTGCCTGCGGCAAGAATGACCACGCTTAATTTTGTCATAATCAAATCTCTTAAGTGAAAATTAGGGCTATTTTATCTTATAATAGGGCGTAATAAAATCTTTTAGGATTGAAAATGGACAACTCATTTTATCTAGGTGTGATGTCGGGAACCAGTTTAGATGGTGTGGATCTTGCATTGATGCAGTTTGAACCCCAACTTAAATTAATTGCCGCAGATTGCACACCAATGCCTAGCGAACTGCGTGCCGAGTTGACCCAACTTTTGCAACAAGGGCATTCTAGCTTGCAACGGTTAGGCGAATTAGATCATCGTTTAGGGTTACTCTATGCCGATTGTATCAATACTTTTTTAGCTAAACATCAACTTAAACCTGAACATATTCGTGCAATTGGTTGCCACGGGCAGACCATTTGGCATTCACCAAATGGAGCATATTCATTTACTATGCAAATTGGCGATGCCAATATTATCGCGGTTAAAACGGGCATTGATACGGTGGCGGATTTTCGGCGTAAAGATATGGCATACGGTGGACAAGGGGCGCCGTTGGTGCCCGCTTTTCATCGATCGTGTTTTTTTGACTCAAACCGAATTACCGCGGTATTAAATATTGGCGGAATTAGTAATGTGTCTTGGTTGATACCTAATCAAACAGTGTCGGGCTATGACATTGGTCCTGGAAACGCATTAATGGATAGTTGGATCGAGCAACATTTTGGTAAAAATTATGATGAAAATGGCGAGTGGGCAAGCTCAGGCAAGGTAAATAACCAATTATTAACTACGTTATTGGCGGAACCCTATTTTCAACAACCAGCCCCAAAAAGCACGGGGCGAGAATTATTTAATTTGAGTTGGTTTGAAAAAATAACGCAAAAATTGACTGCGGTTTTGCCGGAAAATAGACTTTCGCCTGCGGATATACAACGAACTTTGTTGGAATTAACCGCACGAAGTATTGCCAATGATCTGAATGCTCAAGCGAAGCCGGTGAAGTTAAGCAAATTGCTATTAGTCTGTGGTGGCGGTGCGAGAAATGGTTTGTTAATGCAACGCCTTTCGGATTTATTGCCCGAATGGTCGGTAACCACAACGGATCGTTATGGTTTGCCGATTGACTATGTTGAAGCTGCGGCGTTTGCGTGGTTGGCTCAACGGCGTATCCATCAGTTGCCGTCCAATTTACCAAGTGTAACGGGCGCAAGCCAAGCGGTAAGTTTAGGTGCAATTTATCCGAAATTATAATGTAAGAGATTGATAATGAATAATTTATTGAAAAGTTTATCTACGATGTTGACGGAAGCGCGTAACCCCAATAGTCAACATATTGACCAATTATCCGCTAAAGAAATTGTGACGCTGATGAATAATGAAGATAAAACCGTGCCGTTGGCGATTGAACAATGTTTACCGCAGATTGCGTTAGCGGTGGAAAATATTGTGTCCACTTTTCAGCAAGGGGGGCGGTTAATTTATATTGGTGCTGGCACGAGTGGGCGTTTAGGGGTGTTAGATGCGTCAGAATGCCCGCCTACATTTGGCGTGTCGCCCGAAATGGTAAAAGGCATTATTGCGGGAGGCGAACTAGCCTTGCGTCATCCGATTGAAGGGGCGGAAGATAATTCAGAAATGGGGAAAGTGGATTTGCAACACATTGATTTTAATGCAAAAGATGTGTTGGTAGGGATTGCTGCGAGTGGACGCACCCCCTATGTAATTGGAGCATTGCGTTATGCTAAACAACTTGGTGCTACTACGGTAGCGATAGTTAGCAATCCAAATTCGCCAATGGCTCAAGTTGCTGATATTGCGATTGAAACCTTGGTGGGGGCTGAAGTGATTACAGGTTCAAGCCGTTTGAAGTCGGGGACCGCACAAAAACTCGTGTTGAATATGTTAACCACCGCATCAATGGTGTTAATGGGAAAATGTTATCAAAATTTAATGGTTGACGTTCAGGCGAGTAATGAAAAATTGCGAGCACGAGCTTTACGCATTGTGATGCAAGCCACAGAATGCAATCAGCAACAAGCTGAAATCGCATTAGAAAAAGCGAATAATCAAGCGAAATTAGCGATTTTGATGATTTTAACCAATCAAGATAAAGCCCAAGCGGAACAACTATTAGCTACACAGCAAGGGCGTTTGCAACAAGCGTTAACCTCACAATCATAATTCATTTTGAAAATAGAGAAGATAAAATGGAAGATACAAATTTAGATAATCAACGGGGGAATGTACTTGATGCATCTTGCCCGTCACGCCAAATTTTATTGCACTTAACAAGCCGTTGGGCAATGTTAGTTTTAGTGGTGTTAGCCGATGGCACGAAACGATTTAGCGAAATTCGCCGAGCGATTGACGGGGTTTCGGAGCGAATGTTAGCACAAACCCTACAAAATTTGGAACAAGACGGAATGTTAATTCGTACGTCGTATCATACCATTCCACCTCACGTGGATTATCGGTTGACCGAATTTGGTATGCAAGCGGCGGAAAGAGTAAGCGGTTTGGTCAATTGGCTTGAAATTAATCTAGGTGATATTTTGCGTTCAACGCAACATTCTCCGCGTTAATCCCTATCAAACCGCGGTCAAAAAACGTTTAAATTTTTGACTGCGGTTTTTGAGTAAAATCTGAATGTAGCTCCGCATTTTCTGTTTTAATTTTCGTCAATCGCCCAATTAAAAGTGATTGAAAAAATTGACCGCGGTGTTGCTTGAGAATGGCTTTATAGCGTTAAATTATTGCAATAAAAAAGCCCTAATAATAGGGCTTTTTAGTGCTCGTTTTTTAACCTTCACAACTACTACAACTGAGCAAGTTGCGGTTAAAGACTTGTGCGGCACTCATACTATATTGGTAATAAATGGATTTTAATCCCAATTCTTCCGCGGTTAAATATAATTGATTCAAATCACGCGCAGGGGTGTTTGGATGCACCATTACGTTAATACTTTGCCCTTGGTCAATGTATTTTTGACGTTGCGCAGCTTGTTGAATAACACTTAACTGACTGATTTCTGAGAAAGTTTTGAATACCTCTTTTTCTTGCTCGCTCAGTTGTTCTAAGTGTTGAACCGAACCGTCATTTAATAAAATACTATTCCAAATCTCATCGGTATCTAATCCTTTTTGTTGTAATAATTCAACAAGGAATGGGTTTTTATATACCGTTTTGCTTTTCGCTAAATCTTTAACATAGTAATTTGATTTAAATGGTTCAATTGACGGCGATACGCTCCCTAAAATAAAACTACTGGATTTGGTTGGTGCGATACTCATCAATGTCGTATTACGGCGACCATAACCTTTCAATAATTCAGGTTCTCCAAAGCGTTGTGCAAGCTCTTGCGATGCTTTTAAGGTTTTCTCTTGTAAGGTTTTGAAAATCAAATTATTTTTTTGCATCGCTTGGAAGCTATCAAAGGCGATATTATTGGCTTGCAGATAACTGTGCCAACCTAACACGCCAAGACCCAATGCACGATGACGACGAGCAAAGCGGTTTGCTCGTTCTAAGAACGGAATATCCTGACTTTTTTCGATAAAGTCGCTCATCACGACATCAAGGAAATAGACTAGGGTTTCTGGTGCGTCGGTATCTTTCCATTCATCAAAATGAAGTAAATTCATTGATGATAAACAGCATACAAAGCTTTCTTCAGCACTCGATGGCAACATAATTTCAGTACAAAGATTTGACGCGTGGATCGTCATATTTTTATCTTTGTACACATCAGGACGACCCGCATTGGCGTTATCTTTAAAGAACAAGTACGGGATACCTGTTTCAGTTTTGCGTTGTAATAATTTCGCCCAAAGCTGACGTTTGTAAGGGTCGCCCGCTTTCATTGACTCTAACCAGTCGTGGCCGACACAAACGCCATAGTACATTAACTGAATTGGGTTGCCTTCTGTGTGAATATCGAGCCATTCATCAATATCGCCGTGCTCAATATCAATATAACCTGCGAACTGCCCCTTTCTTGATGTACCTTGTGAAATCACATCAATGACGGTGTCAAAGAGTTTGCTGAAGTTAAAGGAACCATCAGATTTACCGTTATTGCGAATAACACTACCACGCGGACGAATATCGCCAAAATAGGCGGATGTTCCTCCGCCAATTTTGCTCATCATTCCCACTTCTGCGGTGGTAACCATAATTTCGTGAATGGAATCGCCAATGTAGCTACCAAAACAAGAGATTGGTAGGCCGCGGTTTAAGCCAAAGTTTGACCAAATTGGCGAGGAGAGAGAAAAGTAACCGCGGGCCATATAATGATAGAATTTATCGGCAAAGCCATCTATTCCTAAGCGTCTTTCCGCATAATCTGCGATATAGCGAATACGTTCAAGAGCGGTCGTTCCTTCTAAAAGGTAACCACGTTGTAAAAATAAACGGCTGTCGTCATTTAGCCACGCAAAATCGGGGCGATCGGAATTAAAATAAGTCATCGGCGGTAATCTGTTTCATTTTTTTACTGTAATCGGTACTACGTTTGTTAAAGAAATCGGTTTCTTTGGTAGAAAGAATTTCAATATCAAACCACTGGGTTTCTTTCAACAATTCAGGATCAACATCGTAAGGCGGTTCTAATCCTAAAGTCATAAGCGAATTGTTGTAACGATTTTTGATATAATTTTCAACAGTTTGTCTGTTGATAAAGGTTAAATCGCCTTCTTCAAAAATCCAAGCTAAAATATCACGCTCAGCTTCAAAAGCTTGACGAGATAAGGTTTCAAGTTCTTGATAAAATTCAGGGGTAAACAATTCACTGTGTTCATTACGCAAAATTTCGTATAACGCAATGCCAAAGCGACCGTGAATTTCTTCTTCTTTTGAGGTGGCTTCTACGGCATTAGAAATCCCTTTAAACAAATTTTTATGTTTGTTAAAGGACATCATAATTAGGAATTGACCAAATAATGAAATATGTTCAACAAATAAAGAAAACAGGACTAAGGATAATACAAATTGCCCTTTGCCTGCATCTTTTTCACGCATAAAATCTTCCATATAACGAATGCGATTCATTAAAGGTTTTATGTCGGTGATTTGGGTAAACATTTCGTTTAAGCCTAATTTTTCTAATAAAAACGAATAGGCATCTTTATGGCGAACTTCACTTTCTGCAAACGTTCCACCTACATCATCCATTTCTGGTTTTGGAAAATAGCGGTATAATTCGCCCCAAAACCGTTTTACATTCACTTCAACTTGAGAAATCGCTAACATCGCACGGGTTAATACGTGGCGTTCGTGATCATTGATGGTGGTACGATAATCTTGAATATCGCCAGTGAAGTTAAATTCGGTATGAAGCCAATAAGAGTGGCGAATTGCATCTTTAAATTCAAGTAATTCGGGGTACTCGTAAGGCTTAATTTGTAAACGTTTTTCAAAAAGATTGCGTTGCATAACGTATTTCTACCCTGTTCATTTGGAATAAATTTATTGTACTGAAATCAATATCTAGTACAAGTAAAAAAATTTTCCCACTAGATATTGATTTTTTCAAACTTAAGCGTGGGTCAGGGATTCCTAAAAAGAATCGCTGAATTTGAAATTTTTAACTGTTTAATTTTTGAACTTTTATGTTAAGGCTATTTAGCATTATAGAATTGATATTTTCAGTTGTAAGTGGCTTTTCTAGCTAGTCAACCCTATAATATGAAGATAAAAGTATTTTGCAATAATCTATTAAGGTTGCGTAATCTTAATAGATTTTATTTATAAATCAATAAGTTGAAAATAATATAATGGATCATAACGACATTTCTCACCAACACACCCCAATGATGCGACAATATCTTGCATTAAAAGCAGAAAATCCTGATATTTTACTTTTTTATCGTATGGGCGACTTTTATGAACTGTTTTATGATGATGCGAAAAAGGCGGCATCATTGTTAGATATTTCGTTGACTAAACGCGGTCATTCAGCGGGGCAGCCGATACCGATGGCGGGTGTGCCTTATCACGCCATTGAAGGCTATTTGGCTAAATTGGTTCAATTAGGTGAATCGGTGGCGATTTGCGAGCAAGTTGGTGATCCAACCACGACAAAAGGTCCTGTTGAGCGGAAAATTGTGCGGATTGTTACCCCTGGCACGGTAAGTGATGAGTCGTTGTTATCGGAACGGCAAGATAATTTAATTGTTGCGATTTATCAGCAAAAAGATCAATTTGGCTTGGCAACCTTGGATATGACCTCGGGGCGTTTTCAAATCAGTGAATTGGATAGTCAAGCAAGTTTGCAAGCGGAATTACAGCGTATTGCACCTGTTGAGATGTTGTACAGTGAAGATTTTGCTGCAATGGATGTAATTAATGTTTATAAAGGGCTTCGCCGTCGTCCTGTTTGGGAATTTGAACTTGTCACTGCGGTACAACAATTAAATCGTCAATTTGGCACACAGGATTTGCGTGCGTTTGGGGTGGAAAAAGCGACATTGGGATTATGTGCAGCGGGCTGTTTGTTGCAGTACGCAAAAGAAACTCAGCGGACTGCGTTACCCCATATTCAATCAATTAGCTTTGTGCAAAATAATGAGAATATTCAATTAGATGCATCAACAAGACGGAATTTAGAGTTAACTCAAAATCTTGCAGGAGGGCAAGAGAATACCCTTGCTGCAATATTAGATAAATGTGTGACCCCAATGGGAAGTCGGTTGTTGAAACGTTGGTTGCATCAACCTATCCGTGATAATGCGAAATTACAGCAACGCCAAAATCGGATTGCAGAATTAATTCAACAAGACTGGATTGATGAATTACAGCCATTGTTGCAACAAGTCGGTGATATGGAACGGATTTTAGCACGTGTGGCGTTGCGTAGTGCACGTCCGCGTGATTTAACCCGTTTGCGTACAGCTCTTGAGCAAATGCCGTTTATTCTTTCTTGTTTAAAAACATCGTCATTTTTTGCCGCGGTTTTATCCCAAATTGGCAATTTTGATGAGCTTTGTGCGTTGTTACAACGGGCTATTATTGATACGCCCCCGTTGTTGATCCGTGATGGCGGTGTGATTGCAGCAGGATATCATTCTGAGTTAGATGAATGGCGCGCATTATCAGAGGGTGCAACGCGATATTTGGAAGACTTAGAAATTCGCGAACGTGAAAAAACAGGCATTGATACTTTAAAAATCGGATTTAATGCGGTACACGGCTACTATATCCAAATTAGCCAAGGGCAATCACATAAAGCACCGATTCATTATGTTCGCCGTCAAACCTTAAAAAATGCAGAACGGTATATTATTCCAGAGTTAAAAACCTACGAAGACAAAGTTCTCAAAGCAAAAGGGGCGGCGTTAGCATTAGAAAAGCAACTGTATGATGAACTCTTTGATTTGATGTTGCCACAACTGGCGGCTTTGCAAATGGCAAGTATGGCGTTGGCAGAATTAGATGTATTAGTGAATTTAGCCGAGCGAGCCGAAACCTTAGGTTATGTTCAACCGCAATTTAGTGAGCAAATTGGTGTGGATATTGTTGGCGGTCGTCATCCTGTCGTTGAGCAAGTCATAAAAGAACCTTTTATTGCTAATCCTGTAGAACTTAATGCTCATCGTCATTTACTGATTATTACAGGGCCAAATATGGGCGGGAAAAGTACGTATATGCGTCAAACGGCGTTAATTTGTTTAATGGCATATATCGGCAGTTTTGTCCCTGCAGAAAAAGCGGTTATTGGACCGATTGATCGTATTTTTACTCGGATTGGTGCATCGGATGATCTTGCATCTGGGCGTTCTACGTTTATGGTTGAAATGACCGAAATGGCAAATATCTTGCATCAAGCCACATCAAATAGTTTGGTGTTGATTGATGAAATTGGCCGCGGTACGTCAACTTATGATGGATTATCGCTCGCGTGGGCTTGTGCCGAATGGTTGGTGCAGAAAATCCGTTCATTAACATTATTTGCTACCCATTATTTTGAATTAACCGTCTTGCCTGAACAGTTTTCAGGTTGTGCAAATATTCATCTAGATGCGTTAGAACATCAAGATAGCATTGCTTTTATGCATTCTGTGCAAGAAGGTGCGGCAAGCAAAAGTTATGGGTTAGCAGTGGCAGCATTGGCGGGCGTGCCAAAAGCGGTTGTGCAGCTGGCTAAGCAGAAGTTGCATCAGTTAGAACAACAAAATGATGGACAAGATAAGGCGGTTAAACAAGCTTTAAGCCAAGCCGTTGCGCCAGAGTTAGATTTATTTGGTAAGAACAAACAACATCTTGTGCTGGATATGCTAACGCAACTGAATCCTGATGATTTAACGGCAAAACAAGCATTGGATTATCTTTATCAACTTAAAAAATTAGTACATTAAATGGGAACAAAACATGGAAGATATTTTTGGTAATGTAGAAAGTTTAATTGAATCAACGCATTTTTTGATTCTAGCAAAAACCTTTTTGGCGATGTTGTTAGGTATTGTGATTGGGATTGAACGGGAAATTAAGCGTAAGCCTGTTGGCGTAAAAACTTGTGTTATTATCTCAATTACGACTTGTATTTTAACCATCGTGTCAATTCAATCTGCCAAATATTATGCCAACATTTTGCCGAATATTAATACTGATCCAATGCGATTGGCTGCTCAAGTGATTAGCGGAATGGGTTTTCTGGGCGCTGGCGTGATTATGCGTAAAAATGATGATGCGATTTCAGGCTTGACGACCGCCGCGATTTTGTGGGCATCAGCAGGTATTGGCATTGCTGTGGGGGCGGGATTTTTCTTTGATGCAATTATTGCTACTTGGATGATTTTTATCGCAATCCGATTAAGCCCAATGTTGCATAATTATATTAATCGCCGCCAAGAGAAATTAGAGAAAAAAACAATTTTGACTATCCATTTAAACGACCCAAGTGTCGTTAGTCATATTATGGATGTGTTGATTAATCAGCATAGTGAAGTTGAAAATATGACGATTAAGGATTTGTATAATGGCGAAGTAAAACTGAAAGTAAAATGTCGTTTTACTGATCCAGAACAAAGTCAGTCAATTTACGCCAAACTCAAAGATATTCCACAAGTGATTGCGGTGGATATGATGAAAGTGCGTTAAGGTTAGGTTCAATCGCAAATCCCTTATTGTAACAACAATAAGGGATTTTTTACGGTTGTAGAAAGTCGTGAATGTGTGTAAATGCTGTGGCACGAATGTCGTCTCGTTCAAAGAGCATTTCGTGTTTTGAGTTGGCGATTTTGCGTAATTCACCTTGAGATAAAACCGCGGTCAAAAATGGCAGCTTTTTATTGTTTACTACCTGTTCTTGTTCGGCTTGCAATAATAAAACAGGAATATCAATACGCGTCAAAATGCGGGGTAATTTAGCAATGGCATTGAGCGATAAATGCAACCAGCGGAATGTAGGCCCACCTAAACAAAGTTCGGGATATGTGCGATTAATGCGGTTAAACCACGCCATTCGGGCGGTGCTATGGCTTAAACGGTTATGATGTAAGTCCACTTTCTGATAACGCCCTTTGCCGAATATATAACGTTGTCCTTGCCCTGTGAGCATCATCAGATTAATGAGAAGCTGATCACGAATCGGGTGGCTCAGTGGCACGCCAAAAAATGGGGCACAAAAAACAGTTTTATTGATATGATGATCGTAATTAGCAAGATAATATGCACTAATTAATGATCCCATAGAGTGAGCCAATAAATACTGTTGCTGATAATCATTCTGTGCATTAATGTGTTTGATTAACGTAGCCATATCGTCTGTGTAAAAACGAAATTCGTCAATATAGCCTTTTTGCTGATCCGCTAATAATCGTTGTGAATGCCCTTGCCCACGGTGATCAAAAACCAATACATCGTAGCCTTTTTGAAAAAAATTATAGGCTAACTCCGACCATTTTGTGAGATTTTCAGCGCGCCCATTGGCAAAAATAATCAATTTTTTGTCCGCGGTTTTGAGCGATGGTGAATTATGACGAAAATGGCGATAAGCAATTTGGCAATGTTGCTTCCCTTGCAAATATTGAATGGGCGTTTGAGCTAAAAACGGCATTATTTGCCGAAGAATAAACCGATTAAAAGCAAAATTAGACATCATTTTTCCTTGTATTTGAGAGGCTATTATAGCAATAATTTGTTTAAGATTTGAAATGGCTTTTTTCTTTTCTTGGGTAAAAATGCTAACATAATGGCAATGTTAATTTTTCTCGTTATTTTATGCCAACACAGACTTTTCGTGCCCAAAAACGCACTCGTTTTAAATCCGCGGTGCATTCTTATCGCAAACCTAAATTAGATTTAGCTCAAACGAAAGTGATTTTATTAAATAAACCTTTTGATGTGTTATGTCAATTTAGTGATGATCAAGGGCGAAAAACCTTGAAAGATTTTGTCCCTGTTCCAAATGTGTATGCGGTTGGGCGACTTGATCGGGATAGCGAAGGCTTGTTGATATTAACTAATAATGGCGATATTCAACATCGTTTAGCTGAACCAAAATTTAAAATGGAGAAAACCTATTGGGTTCAGGTTGAAGGCACTCCAACGGAACAGGATTTGGATAAATTACGTCAAGGCATTGAATTAAAAGATAGTGCAACGCTGCCTGCAAAGGTAAGATTCATTGAAGAACCGTTAATTTGGTTGCGTAATCCGCCCATTCGTCAGCGACAACATATTCCTACTCGTTGGCTAGAAATCAAAATTACAGAAGGGAGAAATCGTCAAGTCAGAAGAATGACGGCACATATAGGTTTTCCAACCTTACGTTTGGTACGAGCTCAAATAGCGTTTTTTAATTTGGAAGAGCTTAATTGTGGGGCATATCGCGAATTAAGCCAAGATGAATTACAAAGGTTATTTCAATTTTTAAAATTAAGGTAAATGTTGTTTTGCATAGAGAGCAAAAAGCCCGATATCATCGGGCTTTTTTTATTTTAACGTGATGCTGAAGTTAATGGTACTTCAGGATCTGGTTGTTTAGTGATACGGTTACGTAAATCACGGCGGATCATTTCAATTGTCCAGAACCATAAAATATGACCAACAATTTCAGAAACGTGTTCATACCAAGGCCATTCGGAAACTGGTGGGGTTAAGCCTAATGCTGGGAATGAAAGGTAGTGAGAACCGATAGTTGCTAAAATACCTGCAAAAACACCTTGCCACAATTTAATTTTCGGGAATACTTCAGCCACTAAGCAGTAACCAATCGCGAAAACTAATGAGAAGATAATGTGAGTTACGCCAATCCAGTTAAACACTTGATCTGCAAAAGTATAAACTGTGCTGGTTGGATCAATGTGGATATAATCACGTAAGAAAACGTGCGGTGGGTTTAAGAATGCACGTGAACATTGACCTAGCGCTTCATTCATTTGGATTGCACCAGAATTTAATGCGTCTAATACAGGTTGTGGGCAAGCACTTTTGAAGAAATCAATTGGGCTACGCGGTGGTAATGGATGCTCTGCACCCCATTTTACGAAAGCTGAAAGAAAGCCCGCAATGATACCAACGAAAAGCGCGACGCCATAACGGCGACGTGATGGTTGTGTAAATAAAGACATACTATCGTACTCCGATATTTTAAGTAAAACAGAACGGAAAATTCCGTATAACATAATTGTTCATAACCATGAACAAGAACGCTGAATTTTAAAGGTATAAGTAAAATAGTCAAGAATTTTAACTATAAAGACGTATATCAATTTACAAATTCGTCCCCATATTCTACAGACTTTGAATAAATTTGGGTAACCATTGTTCGGCTGCTTGATCTGGATCAATAATTTGAGCAACATCGATGGTAAAAACATCACAAATTTTGACCGCGGTCTGTGCTAAAAGACAACGTTCCACTTCAAATGCGGCATAGCAAAAAGTATCATAATCGGAATTACCTAAACCAACTACCGCAAAACGAATCGTTGAGAGATCGGGTTGTTGCTGTTTAATCGCATTAACAAAGGGTTGTAAGTTATCTGGCACATCGCCTGCACCGTGCGTGGAGGTGACAATTAACCACAAGTTTTCATCTTGTACATCAGAGAATTCGGGGCCGTGTTCAAGGCGTGTTTCAATTCCCTGTTGTTCAAGTAAATTCGCTAAATGCTCGGCAACATATTCTGCACCGCCGAGCGTACTGCCTGTAATTAAACACACTTTTGTCATATTAAATATCCAAATTGGCACGTAATGCGTTGCTTTCAATGAAATCACGACGCGGCTCAACGTCATCACCCATTAGCGTAGTAAATAGCTGATCGGCTTCAACCGCATCTTTAATGGTAACTTGTAACATATGGCGTGCATCGGGATCCATTGTGGTTTCCCATAATTGTTTCGGGTTCATCTCGCCTAATCCTTTATAACGCTGAACCATTAAACCACGGCGTGATTGGGCAACTAACCATTCAATCGCTTGTTCAAAACTACTAATCGGTTTTTTATTTTCGCCCCGTTGCACATAAGCACCGTTTTCAATTAAACCATTGAGTTGTTTTCCTAGATGGATCACACGTTTATATTCGTTGCTTTCAACAAAGTTATGATCAAGGAAATAATCATAATCAACACCGTGTGTGCAAACGGTCAATATGATGTCATATAAATGGCGTTCATTATTATATTGCACTCGGCATTGATAATGGCTTCCGCTGGTTTCTTGGCTTTGTAGGGTTTCTGATAAAGTTTTGACCCAATTTTTGACCGCGGTTTCGTCTTGTAAAATCCCATTATTGAGTTCTGGTTGATAAATAAGGGTTTTTAATAACGCATCAGGATAACGTCGCCCTAACCGTGCAATCATTTTTTGCACCGCATTATATTCAGATACCAAATTCTCTAACGGTAAGCCATTTAATGCGGGTGCACTGTCGTTGACATAAATTGCGGCATCTTCCAACGCAATCGCAACTTCGTATTGGGTCATTGCATCATCATCTTTGATGTATTGTTCTTGTTTGCCTTTTTTCACTTTATACAACGGCGGTTGAGCAATATAAACATAACCGCGTTCAATAATTTCAGGCATTTGGCGATAGAAGAAGGTCAATAATAATGTACGAATGTGCGAACCGTCCACGTCCGCATCGGTCATAATAATGACTTTGTGATAACGCATTTTATCGGGGTTATATTCATCGCGTCCAATGCCACAACCTAATGCGGTGATAAGAGTGCCGACTTCTTGTGAGGACAACATTTTGTCAAAACGGGCTTTTTCTACGTTTAAGATTTTTCCTTTGAGTGGCAAAATCGCTTGATTTTTTCGGTTACGTCCTTGCTTTGCTGAACCACCCGCGGAGTCCCCCTCCACTAAGTACAGTTCAGATAACGCAGGGTCACGTTCTTGACAGTCGGCAAGTTTGCCGGGTAAGCCTGCAATGTCTAATGCCCCTTTGCGTCGGGTCATTTCACGTGCCTTGCGTGCGGCTTCACGTGCACGTGCGGCTTCAACAATTTTACCTGCGATAATTTTGGCATCATTTGGATTTTCATCTAAATATTCTTGCAAACGTTCGTTCATACTGGATTCAACAGGACCTTTAACTTCTGATGAAACCAATTTTTCTTTGGTTTGTGATGAAAATTTCGGATCGGGTACTTTCACCGAAATAATGGCAACGAGCCCTTCACGCGCATCATCGCCTGAAGTGTCAATTTTATCTTTATCGCTTTTGCCTTTCTTATTTAAACCCGATTTTTCCATATAAGCGTTTAAGGTTCGGGTTAACGCACCACGAAAGCCTGCCAAATGCGTGCCACCATCGCGTTGTGGAATGTTGTTGGTAAAGCAATAAATGTTTTCTGAATAGCCGTCATTCCATTGTAACGCCACCTCAACGCCAATATTGTCTTTCTCACAGGAAAAATAGAAGGGTTTTGGGTGAATTGGAGTTTTTCCTTTGTTTAAATATTCAACAAAGGCTTGAATGCCCCCTTCATAATGGAAATGATCTTGTTGAGCATCACGTTCATCAATTAATTTGATGGATACACCAGAATTTAAAAAAGAAAGTTCACGCAAGCGTTTTTTCAGAATATCGTATTCAAATTCAGTTTTACTAAAAATGGTTGGGCTTGGCCAAAAACGCACGGTTGTTCCCGTTTTTTCAGTTTCGCCGATCGGTTTTAATGGGGCTTGTGGTTCACCGAGAGAATAAAATTGTTCATACACTTTGCCTTGGCGACGGATCACTAATTGCAATTTGTCCGATAACGCATTAACCACAGAAACGCCCACGCCGTGCAATCCGCCCGAAACTTTATACGAATTATCATCAAATTTTCCGCCCGCGTGTAATACGGTCATAATCACTTCCGCTGCGGATACGCCTTCTTCAGGGTGAATATCAACAGGAATACCCCGTCCATCATCTTGCACGGAAACTGAATTATCCGCGTGAATGGTAACGATAATGTCTTTGCAATAGCCAGCCAATGCTTCATCAATGGCGTTATCTACGACTTCAAACACCATATGGTGCAACCCTGTACCATCATCAGTATCACCGATATACATTCCTGGGCGTTTACGCACAGCATCTAAGCCTTTTAAGACTTTAATGCTACTTGCACCATATTCTTTCGCTTCATTCTGCGTGGTTGACGTGTTCTCTGACTCTGACATAGTATTCTCTGTGTTTTAATTGATAAAATTGGCGTAATTATAGCAGATTTTTGCTGAATTAGCACTTCTTTAGCCTAAAACCGCGGTCAAAAAACGATTGAATTTTTGACCGCGGTTTTGGCTTGTTGAAATGAAATAAGATTAAGGCGTAATATTTTTAAATGAACGTAATTCTCTTTTTAACCTTCTTTTCGCTGAAGTTTGATTTCATTGATCCATTTATTTATTAAACGTTTTCCTTCTGCACTTGAACCGTATTTATCAAAATCATAATCGATCAATTTGATTTTTTTCGGATCGACCGATTGTGGAGCTGAGATGGCATTCACATTGGTTGGGATTTGATAAACTCCCACTTCACGCCAAGGAATTTCTTGAGCTTCCGCACTGAGCGCCCAATCCATAAAGAGTTTGGCATTGTCTAAATGACGAGCACCTTTTAAAATACTCACGCCACCGAGCGAATAGCCTGCTGGCGTGCAGTTTGGCTCGTAGGCTTCAACAGGTGCACCTTGTTCTTTATAGGTGGCGTACTGGTGAACGAAACCCACGTTAATCATACTTTCTCCACGTGCTAAATTGCTTTCCATTAAGGCACTTTTGACATAAGCCGACACGTTTTTATCTAATTGTTTCATATAAGAAAAGGCTTTCTCTTCGCCCCATAATTGAATTAATGTCGCCATCATTGTGTAAGCCGTGCCAGACACTTGCGGATCTGTAAGTTCAATAAGTCCTTTAAAGCGGGGATCAAGTAAATCGTCCCAACATTTTGGATAGTCTTGAATGCCGTGTTGTCTGAATTTTTCCGTATTAATGCCAAAACCTAAAACCAACATATATGCGATGCCTGTTGTATCACCTTTATTTGCCATTAATTGCTTAAATGCGGGCATAATTTCGGCTTGTTTTGGCGAACGATATTTTTCCAACAAACCAAGATCGCGGGCTTGGAAATGTTGTTCAATAGTGCCGCCATACCACACATCGCCTTGCGGATTATTCTTTTCTGCTTCAATTTTTGACAGAGTCGCACCCGTGCTATTGCGTACAAATTTGGCATCAACATCAAATTTTTTACTAAAGGCTTGCGTGATTTTTTCGCAAGCTTCATTTTGAACGCTACAATAAATCGTTAATCGCCCTTGTGCATTAGCGGTGTTCGCCATTGTTAAACTGGCTAGCCCTAACGCTAACATACCGAGTTTAAAACCTTTTCCTTTCATATGCCTTCCTTCTAAAATTTGTTGACTATCCACTTTTCTCCAGTCATTCTAGGGGAATTAGACATTATAGAAAGTGCCAAATTTGGTTATTTTAATGGGGTCAGAATGAAAAAGATAAGTTATCAAATTGATCGTCGCCAACAAATCCCACTTTATTTACAAATTTATCAGCAAATTCGGCAAGGGATTAATAGGCAAGAATTAAGATTAGGCGATAAATTGCCTTCTAAACGTCAATTATGTGAATATTTGCAAGTAAGCCAAAATACCGTGGAAAGTGCCTATGCACAATTATTAGCGGAAGGTTATATTGAATCCCAAGCAAGAAAAGGTTTTTTTGTGTGTTATCAAGCGGAATATCCAATCGCCGTAGAAAAACCGCGTTCCCAACCTGATGCAAATTTAGCAACGCATTCTGTGGAATTTGATTTTAACCCTAATCATATTTATTGCCAAAATTTCCCCTTTCGTGCGTGGCAAAAAAGCGCTCGTTTAGGCATTCAACAGCAACAACAGTTGCTTTCTCTTGGCGAGAAACAAGGCGAGCGGGCATTGCGTATTGAAATAGCCCAATATCTTGCCGCTTCACGTGGGATTCAATGCGAAATAGAACAAATTGTCATTTGTGCTGGGGTAGAAAATGCGATGCAACAGCTTATTTTGTTATTTAATCACCTTTATCCGCAAACGCATTTTACTTACGCAATGGAAAGTTACGGTTATAGCACGATTGAAAAATTATTGAAGTTATACGATAAAAATCTGGTTAAACTCCCTTTTCATCAAGACAAATTAGATCTCAACGTGCTATTCCAATCGCAAGTGAACGTGGCTTATTTGACGCCATCGCATTTGTTTCCATTTGGACAAGTGCTGAGTATCGGGCAACGCCAACGTCTTTTAGAATGGGCAAATTCCGCACCCGATCGCTATATTTTGGAAGATGATTATGACAGTGAGTTTCGTTATCAAGGCAGACCGATTCCTGCACTGCAAAGCCTTGATAGCCAAAATAAAGTCATTTATTTTGGTTCATTTTCTAAATTGTTAATGCCGTCTTTGCGGATTGGATTTATGGTTTTACCGCCTGCTTTATTGCAAGCCTATCAACAACATTGTGGTTTTTTTAATTGTGCGGTGGCACGTTTAGAACAGCAGCGGTTGGCACATTTTATTCAGCAGGGCGAATTTGAAAAGCATATTCATCGTATGCGTAAAATTTATCGCCATAAAATGGCACTATTGTGCGAATTGTTCGCGCCATACAAACAGAAAATTGTCTATTATGGCGCACATTCTGGCTTATATTTATTGGTTGAATTGTTCAATGATAGTCGTTCTAGTGAAGAAATCTGTCATCAAGCCTATCAACAACACATTCAACTTTATCCCGTTGCGGTATCTCAACGCCTATTATTCAGTATTGGTTTTGCACATTTAGAGGATGACGAGCTAAAAATCGGTATTCAACGCCTATTAGGAATTTTTCTCGCTTAAACCGCGCTCAAAAAAAAGCATGGATTTTTGACCGCGGTATTGGGCTATTTTTTCAATATAACCATATCATCACGGTGTAATGCCACAGCACCGTATTCGTAGCCTAAAATGGATTCAATTTGTTGCGATTGTTTGCCTTGAATTTGGCTTAGGGCATCGCTGTTGTAGCGTGGCATACCGAGTGCAATTTCTGTTCCCGTTTGCGTGCGAATTTTAACGACTTCGCCACGCGAGAAACGCCCTTCTACCGCTAAAATCCCTGCTGGTAATAATGATTTGTGTTGGGTTAATAATGCCTGTTCAGCACCACTATCAATGGTGATGGAGCCAACAGCAGGGGCGGCAAATAGCCATTGTTTACGGCTTTCTAAATGATCGGGGGCTACCGTGAATTTTGTGCCGATAGGTTGTGCGTGGGCGAGATCAACGATCACATTCTCACGGTTGCCAGGGGCGATAATGGTTTCTATACCTGAACGGGTGGCAATATCCGCCGCGGTAATTTTGGTGGACATTCCCCCTGTGCCTAATGTTGTGCCACTTCCGCCTGCAATTGCGTGAATATGTTGATTGATCTCATTAACCACAGGGATTAATTTGGCGTTAGGGTTGCTACGCGGATCGCTGTCAAATAACCCTTGTTGATCGGTTAATAAGTAAAGTTGATCGGCTTGCACTAAAATTGCGACAAGGGCGGATAAATTATCATTATCGCCCACTTTGATTTCCGCGGTAGCCACCGCATCATTTTCGTTAATGACGGGGATGATATGATTATCAAGCAAGGCGTGCAATGTATCTCGTGCATTTAAAAAACGTTCACGATCTTCAATATCTGCACGGGTAAGCAAAATTTGCCCGATATGGATATCGTAAATGGCAAAGAGTTGTTGCCACGTTTGAATCAGTTGGCTTTGTCCTACCGCGGCTAATAATTGTTTTGACGCGATGGTTGGTGGTAGTTGTGGGTGGTTGAGATAATCACGTCCAGCGGCTATCGCCCCTGATGTGACAATCACGATTTTAAAACCTGCTTGGTGTAATTGTGCGAGTTGACGCACAATTTCAATCATATGTGGGCGATTTAATTTTGGCGAACCTTGGGTTAAGGTGCTAGTGCCAAATTTCACCACAAGCGTTTTGCTGTTTGTGTGAGCCATAATTCTTTCTCGTGTCAAAATAAATGGCGTTAACTTAGCATAACCTTTAGCAAAAAACAGTAAATTTTATCTTGGGTTGATAAGAGAGTAATAAAAAATGTGTGTTTCTCTGTCGCAAACGATTGCGTTATGTTACAATTTTTGCCAGTTTTTAGTCAGAATAATAGGAAAATCAAGTGAGCAAACCAACATTAAGCTACAAAGATGCGGGTGTGGATATTCAAGCGGGGAATGCGTTAGTCGAGCGTATCAAACCCCACGTTAAACGCACAACACGTAAAGAAGTTATTGGTGGATTAGGTGGTTTTGGTGCACTCTGTGCTTTGCCAAGTAAATATAAAGAACCAATTTTGGTTTCAGGCACGGACGGTGTGGGGACAAAATTGCGTTTAGCGATTGATTTACATAAACACGATAGTATTGGTATTGATTTAGTGGCTATGTGTGTCAATGACTTAGTTGTGCAAGGGGCTGAACCTTTATTTTTCTTAGATTATTATGCGACAGGTAAATTAGATGTGGATGTTGCGACGGATGTGGTGTCAGGCATTGCGGAAGGTTGCGTACAATCAGGTTGTGCATTAGTAGGTGGCGAAACTGCGGAAATGCCGGGGATGTATCATTCGGGAGATTATGATTTAGCTGGATTTTGTGTCGGCGTAGTTGAAAAATCCGCGATCATTGATGGCTCAAAAGTGCAATCGGGCGATGCTTTAATTGCACTGGGATCAAGCGGACCACATTCCAATGGCTATTCACTGATCCGTAAAGTGATTGAGATTTCTGGGGTTAATCCTGTAACTGAGCAACTTGATGGCAAATCATTAGCCGATCAGTTACTTGCACCGACTAAAATTTATGTGAAGTCAATTTTATCTTTGATTGAACAAGTGGATGTCCACGCTATCGCCCATTTAACTGGTGGTGGTTTCTGGGAAAATATCCCACGCGTATTGCCAGATAATACCAAAGCGGTAATTGATGAAGCAAGTTGGCAATGGCAACCTGTATTCAAGTGGTTACAACAAAACGGCAACATTGATGGTTATGAAATGTACCGCACTTTCAACTGTGGCGTTGGTATGGTGATTGCATTGCCACAATCTCAAGTTGAACAGGCATTGGCAATTTTGCGTCAAGCAGGCGAACAGGCTTGGTTGGTTGGTCAAATCCAATCTCGTGATGCTAACGAAGAACAGGTAATTATCCGTTAATGAAGAAAATTGCAGTATTAATTTCAGGTAATGGAACAACGTTGCAAGCCTTAATAGAGGCTTGTACTAATGGGAAAATTAACGCCAAAATTGATTGCGTCATTAGCAATAAAGCTGATGCTTATGGGCTAGTGCGAGCACAACTGGCATCAATTCCCACACAAGTCTTTCTGCGAAAAGATTTTGCTGATAATCAAGCGATGGATCACGCCATTGCTGATTTTTTAGAGGCGGCTAAAGTGGATTTGATTGTGCTTGCGGGCTATATGAAAATTTTGACCGAACCTTTTATTACTCGTTTCGCGGGTAAAATTATTAATATTCATCCATCGTTGTTGCCCAAATACCCAGGTTTACACACCTATCAGAAAGCCTTAGACAACGGGGATAAAGAACAAGGCACAACGGTGCATTTTGTTAATCAAGATGTTGATGCGGGTGCAATTATTTTGCAAGCAAAAGTGCCTGTTTTTGCTGATGATACTGTTGTAGAGATTGAGCAACGTGTTAAAGAGCAAGAAGTACAAATTTACCCATTAGTTGTACAATGGTTTGTTGATGGGCGTTTACACTTAGTTAATGACAAAGCCGAGTTAGACGGGAAAATCTTACCGCCACAGGGTTATGAGAGTGAATAATAAAAAAGCCTAGTTAAACTAGGCTTTTTTATTTTAGTGCTTTTCTTGAGCAAATAATGCGTCAATAAATTCTTCAGCGTGGAACGGGCGGAGATCGTCAATTTTTTCACCAACTCCAATATAGCGAATAGGGAGTTGAAATTGATCGGCGATTGCAAAAATAACGCCACCTTTTGCTGTGCCATCTAATTTTGTTAGGCTTATACCGGTTAAACCGACGGCATCGTTAAATAATTTAGCTTGGCTAATGGCGTTTTGCCCTGTGCCTGCATCAAGCGTGAGCATAATTTCGTGGGGGGCACTTTCATCGTATTTTTTCATTACGCGAACAATTTTTTTCAATTCATCCATCAAATTATTTTTGTTCTGTAAACGGCCCGCGGTATCGGCAATTAAGATATCAATATTACGTGCTGCAGCAGATTGCATAGCATCATAAATCACCGAAGCGGAATCTGACCCTGTGCTTTGGGCGATAACAGGAATATGATTGCGTTCGCCCCAAATTTGTAATTGTTCTACCGCGGCTGCACGGAAAGTATCGCCTGCAGCTAACATTACCGATTTACCTTGTGCTTGGAATTGGCGAGCCATTTTGCCAATGGTGGTGGTTTTGCCTACGCCATTGACGCCCACCATCAAAATAACATAAGGTTTTTTGCTACTGTCTATTTGTAAAGGTTGTTCTACGGGTTTTAAAATATCAGCCATTTCCTGTTTTAATTGTTGATATAATAATTCCGCGTCGTTAAGTTGTTGTTTACTGGCGTGTTGAGTTAAATGATTGATAATTTTATTGGTTGTCGGCACGCCGATATCAGCTATCAATAATTGTTCTTCTAATTCTTCAAAGAGCTCATCATCAATTTTTTTTCCTGAAAAAAAATGACGAAATCCTGCACCGATATTTTGTTTGGTTTTGAGTAACCCTTTTAATAAACGGCTAAAAAATCCCCCTTCGCTCGGTTTTTCTTGCGTCTCGCTTTCAATTTCTGAAGCATTTTCTTTTTCTGGTTCGTTTTGAGTTGAATATTGTTCGTTATCTTGGATTAAATTCTCATCATTTGAAAAATCATTAAGATTTTGATCCGCGGTATTTGTGGTTTGTTGCGTAAAATCATTATGTTCTGGTGATACTGTAACGGGTTGTTCTACTTCCGACTCAATAACATCGTTCTCAGGCGTTAATTCCGCTTGATTATTATCGGCAATAGCTAAATCAGCGGTATTTACTTCATCATCTGCAATATTTTCTTGTATAGATTGCGTTTGTATGGTGTGTGTTTCTACCTGTTGTATTGGTTCATTAATTGGCGTTTCAGATTGTGTGTTTTCGTCAAGGGCTGATTCATTTTCTGTTGATGTGTTTTTCTTACCTAAACCAAGCCAAGACCAAAAACCACCCTTTTTCTTTTCTTCCGTCATAATATACTCTTTTTATTCACTAAAATTTGTTAAACTGTCGCTTATTTTATACTAAGTTGTGTAATTTATGAAAAAAAACAGCCGTTCTTCTACGATAAAAACAACAAATTTGCTTGATCCGCAGTCAAAAGGCGAAGTCCGTATTATTGCGGGGCGTTGGCGTGGGCGAAAATTGCCTGTGTTAAGTAAGCAAGGTTTACGCCCTACGGGAGATCGGGTCAAGGAAATGCTTTTTAATTGGTTGCAAGCGGATATTGTGGATTCGGTTTGTTTAGATGCGTTTGCTGGGAGTGGCTCGTTGGGTTTTGAAGCCTTGTCTCGCCAAGCGAAACAAGTTTATTTTGTTGAATTGGATAAATCAGTCGCTCAACAATTAAAAACGAATTTACAGCAGTTGCAGAAGACAAATGAGCGGATTGACGCTCAGATTTTTAATCAAAATACCTTAACTTTTCTAAATCACAATCCAAATGCTATACAATTTGATTTGGTGTTTTTGGATCCGCCTTTTCATTTTGATTTGGCTGAACAGGCGATTGCCTTGTTAGTGCAACATAATTGGTTGAAAAACAATGGGTTAGTTTATGTTGAAACGGAAAAGGATAAGCAACTTAACTTGCCAGAAAATTGGATTGAGCTAAAACAAAAGAAGACTGGGCAAGTGGTGAGTCGGCTTTATCAGATTGCTTAACGGCGAGAATATAACCCCTGTTGCTGTTGAATGAGTCCTTGTAGCTCTAAGCTAAGTAATTGCGTTAATAATTCACTTACACTTAATCCTGTTTTTTCAATTAATTGATCAATCGATTGTGATCGATAGCTAATTTGTTGAAATAGTTCAGGATATTCAGGTGTTAGTTTTGTTTCTTGTGGATATTCAGAGATGACGCTTTTTTCTGCCCGTTTTGCTTGCTCTGCAATGTTCCTAATATCTGCATGCCAATTTAAATTTTCTAAAATATCTTGTACAGACTCAACCAGAATTGCCCCTTGCTTAATTAAATAATGACAACCTTGACTAAATTCATTTTGAATAGGGCCTGGTAGGGCGAAAACGTCGCGATTTTGTTCTAATGCATAGCGTGCCGTGATAAGTGAACCGCTTTTTTGTGTGGCTTCAACAATAAATGTGGCGAGTGATAATCCACTAATAATCCGATTTCGGCGTGGGAAATGCATTGCAATCGGGGCTTGATTAGGGAAAAACTCAGAAACTAATGCACCGCCTTGCTCAATAATCTGTTTTGCTAAATTTCGGTATTATGTAGCAGTTGCACAAAGATTTAATCTATTGTTTCTGCTACATTTTCTTATCTTTTATAGATTAAAGGTAAGAATAATCAATGACAAAGCAAAAATCAATGTTAGCACAGGCTCTTGAAGAAGAGATAGAATCAATAGAATTAGAAAAGAAAGAAATTGCTACTCAAATCAAGCAATTAAATAAAGCCTTAAAAGAGGCTGATCAGAAAATTTCAGACTATCGTGTGGCATTAAATCACGCAAAAGGTCGGCAAGAGCCGTCTTTACCTTCAAATCCCAAATTTAGAAACCTTCGTTTTCAAACTTCCCCTCAACAACTGATTGCTCAGGTATTGAAACAAACACCTTCAGAATGGTTAAGTACGAAAGATATTACACGAGAAGCAATGAAATTAGACGGACAGACTATTGGGGAAGATTTGCCTTATCCGCAATCACAAACGATCGCTTGTACGTTGTACTATTTGAAAGATAAATCATTAGTAGAGAAATGTACGACAGATAAGGTGATTTATTGGCGGTTGAAAACGCTTGAACAGAAATAGAAAATAGCGGTATAAATGCCGTTATTTTTGTTTCCATTGCCATATAATCTCACGTCTGCCGATTTGTGTTCTTGTAATCCAGTCTCTTTGGTAGAACTCATTGAGTTGTTTGCGGACAGAATTGAGATGTTTCTCGGACGGTGTGTCGGGATTTTGTTCAATATCGAAAATGCGTTGCGTAAGTTCAGCAATGGTGAAGGCTTTACTCGGTTCTTCTCGCATCATTTGTACGATGTATTTACGGATTTTTCCCTTGAATAGTTTGTATTTGCGACGATAAACAAAGTTCTGCGTGTTGTAGAGTGTCACATCACTTTCTTGTTGAGTGAGTTCAATGGCTCGTTTCAAGGTAGCAATGTTAGCATCCAGCAAAGCAAGATGATGTAAAACTTGTTTGCGCTCGAACTCAAATTCTTTCAATTTCTTATCAAGGTTATACGCCATAATTACTGCCAAATCACTTCTTGATGAATAATTTTTCGTTGCCAATAACCGCACCATTCGTTATTGTCGTTGGTGGTTTTTAAGCATCTACTCAGTACGTCAATGAATTGGCTTTTATTTGAAGTACGACGATTATCCTCACGATAGGCAATTTCATTCGCATAATTAAGTAGGTATTCGTTGCTGATGCGGTGAACTTGTCCGTAGTACATTCGTTTGAAACGACTAAATAGACTTTCAGCCTGATTATTCGTCACACCCAAATCACTGCGATACTCTTCTTTATGATTAACGGTGCGTAAATCATAATAAGGTAGCAATACATCATAAGCTGTGTTTTCATCAGTATTGATGCGAGTATTCGGTTTAATGAATTTTTCAGCAAAACTTTTTACGACGGATTGCGATTCCGTATGTGCCACAAAAACGTGCGAGCGTTTCGCGCCACAATGCAACACATTACTCGCCTTTTCTTCTACTGAATAATGCTCACGCGCCACCATCACGCAGCGTTTATCTGGATTCTGATTTTCTTTCAAGCGATAATCAATGCGGTCAGATTTCTTGTTTGATTTACGAGGAGCGGGGTGAACATAAGTGCCGTCGATATCCACCACACCTGAAAGCGGTTTCATATCACGACTTTCAAGCAAGGCTTTGCGGAACTTGTGGGAAAGTACGAATGCGGTTCTTGGGTTAATCCCTGCATTTCTCGCCAGTTGAAGGGAAGAAATCCCTTTCACAGCATTGACCCATTCAACAATCGCATAGAGATAAGTTTGATATGACAACTTTCGATTGGCAAAAATCGTGCCTGATGTTACGCTGAAAGTATGGCTGCAATGTTTGCACCGCCATTGTTTCCGCGTACCAATCCAATAAGCCTTATGTTGCACACCACATTTAGGACAAACGACCGTTTCTTTACTTCCCCAACGCAATTCACAAAGCAAGCCAAAGGCTTCTTCATCGGAAAGTTGAGCAACTTCACGAGAAGAAATCGTACGAGCTTTGCTGGAAAGGAGAAAGTGTTGCGCCATTTAATGCTTAAAACCTGTCGATCATTGTTTGTTAAAATATACCTAAAGATGTATAATCATCCTTATTTTGATGTGAATTATACATATTTAAAAACAAAAAGTCAATATTGAGATACACAAATGAATACAAGCGAAAGACTTAAACGCATCATGGAAGCAAAAGGATTCAACCTAAAAACCTTTGCTGAACAGGCTGATATACCTTATCGAACGCTACAAAATTACATTTTAAGTGGACGTGAGCCGAATGCGGAAGCACTAATGAAATTATATTCACGATTAGGTGTTAATTTGAATTGGTTAATGAGTGGAGAGGGTGAGATGTTTAGTAGTGAAATCGTAATACTTCATCTTACCCAAAAAGAACAAGCTCTGATTAATCATTATCAAGCTATACCAGAAGAGGCTAAAATTGCATTTACTACATTACTTGAATTGTTATCTAAATAATTACAAAAGAGATTACCTTCTGAAATATCTTGCTATACCTTTTTACGAAATTTGAAAGAGTGCTTCTTGAGTAATATTTACTATAGATAGCTACCCAAATTAATTTGTAAAGTTTTTTCTTATTTGAAAATAGAGTTCCACCCCTCTTTAGTAGATATAGGTCGATCTATCTGATTTATAAATATAATTACGTTGTCTATTACCATTCTAAGTTGTTCCTTACTAAGTAGGGTAACAAGAGATAAAATAAGCCCCTTAAAATCTAAAAAGTTAAATTTTTTCCCTTTATAATAAATAGTATTATCGTTAACATCATCTAAAGTAATGATGTCTTCTGGAATTCGACAAATAAAATGTATGTTCTCATTTTCCATATTTAAACTTTGTAAAGACTGTAAGCTATCATCAAGTCTCTTAAAGTCTACTTTTTTAACCGTCACCTCATACAAGTTAATAGGAACCCCTGACTTTTCAAGCCAAATGTCTGCTGGTTTTTTAGATGTTGTATTCGTCCCAAATACGCTCTCATCTCCACCTTTAACTTTTATTTCAGTTGAACTGTAAATATGTTTCAATAGCAATGACGTAAGGTACTGAGGTATTGTTCCACTTTCTGGATATTTATATGCAAATTCAACTAAACGATGAGCAATCTCTTGTGAAGATAATTCATTATCATTTGGAGTGGTAATTCTAATTGTAGAAACTTCTTTTGAATATTTCAGTAGCCTATAAAAATAAAAATCTCTTATTATTTCTTTTTCTGAAGATGCAGCAGACATAAACGAACTCAAAAAATCTACTACCGCTTCCGCTGATTTTTGCGGTCGTTTACCTCTAGCCCATTTATAATCTAACTCATTCTGATTTTTAGCAACGTTTAATGGATCTGATTTTCCGCATGGAATTCTCCCTTGATAAGCGTAGAATATACCATTTTCAAAAATAGAACGAGGATTGCATTCATAAAAATTTTTCAGTGGATCAAAGTTAGGATTTAAATATAAGCCAGTTAATGCTGTCGCAACTACACCTCTAAACCCCATTGATTTAACTTCAATTAGATTAACCAGTATCTGTGATAAATATTCATACTTAGAGAGTATTTTAAAATCTGATTCGCTTTTTGTTTCTGCTTTATTTAGTTGTTCAATAATAAATTGGCGAGCAGCTTCGTTTCTATCAACTTTATTCATTATATTAACTCAAAAAAAACTTCAACAAATCGTTTTAATTTCTCATTATTTTGGACTCTATATATATTCAGTAATAGTTTTAACTCATATATATCTATGCGACGTTCAGATGACTCAATCTTGGAAATCTCTGATTGAGTCATTCCCATAAGATTAGCAACTTCTAATTGTGACAATCCTAGCCTCTTTCTTTCTAAACATAGAGCCTGAATAAAATCACAGTATTCTTCAGTGTGTATTGTTTTCGTTCTATTCATACCTTTACAATTATGATATGATTATCAAAATATTCGAAAATAGAATTTTAAAGGAGCAATTTATGGTTTTTAAGGCTATTTCTCTATTTTCAGGTGCTGGAGGAATGGATATAGGTATTGAGAAGGCTGGCTTTAGAATTATCGCAGCTTCAGAACTTGATCCTCATGCAGCAAATACTTATAGGTACAACAATCCTTCAGTCGAAGTTATTGAAGGAGACGTTACTAATCAAACAAATTTTTTAGAAATAACAAAATATAACAATGTTGATCTGGTAATAGGTGGTCCACCTTGTCAGGGTTTTTCTGTAGCAGGGAAAATGGATAAAGATGATCCTCGTTCAAAATTAGTTTTTAGTTATTGTGACATTATAGAAAAAATACGCCCTAAAGCATTTATTATGGAAAATGTAAAAGCACTTGGTGTGCTTGAGAAATTTAAGGATGTAAGAGAGGAAATATTTAAGAGAGCATATTTAGCAGGGTACAATGTAACAATGTTGATACTTAATGCGAAAGACTTTGGTGTTCCACAATCTCGCGAACGAGTATTCTTTATTGGAACGAAATTTAAATACACACAGGTAAATATTAAAGATTTTGATAAATATCACCAGAAGGCTGTATCTTTACGGGAAGCTATAGGACATTTAGGTCGGGCTGGTACAAAAAATAACCCTAATATAACAAAGGCAAAAATTACTTTGGCAGTTAAACCTATTTTAAGGAAATCACCTTATGCAGGAATGCTTTTTAATGGACAAGGCAGACCATTAAATCCTGATGCTTGGTCAAGTACCTTACCAGCTAGTATGGGGGGAAACAGAACACCAATTATAGATGAAGATCATTTATATGATAATAAAGATAGTTGGGTTGAATCTTATCATTCCAAATTATTAAATGGTTATATTCCATCACAATACATGAAAGTACCTAATCGGTTAAGAAGGCTTACAATTGATGAAGCTGCAATAATTCAAACATTTCCTAATTGCTATAAATTTTTAGGTCCTCAGTCTAAGATATTCAGTCAAATTGGTAATGCAGTTCCTTGCAAGTTGGCTGAGGTTGTAGGGCGAGTTGTGTTTAATGTTATTTGCAATAAATAATATTAAAAGTCATTTACAATACAAACTATCCGTACAGCCCAAACATTACAGGTAATCCAAATTCAGCATTGCCTGCACAGAATTTGCAGTAATCTGCAAACCAACTTCTTAGCCGCAAGGTTTTGAAGATTTTATTCAAAAATTGTTTCCAAAATTAGGGGCAACCTCGCAAGGGGGTGTTTTTTGTTCTTGCAAATCGATCAAACTTTGATCTAAAATGCCACTCACTTTTGAGCAAATCTTCTCGTTTGCTTTTTTATATTTAATTCGTTCAACCAATTTAACTAGAGAAACACGGCTTATTGTGCATAAAACAATAAGTCAGGAGCTAATTAGAATGTTGAACGAATAAATGAAAAAGAAGAGAACGCCACCACAATTACTTTCTGCCTATCGCAATTTATCTATTTCCGCGATCTATGATTTATCTGATACTGAAACGCTGATCCTGCTGAAAAATCTTCGCTGGGGAAATTATCATTGTTTTTATACGGTTGAATGCGCGCGTTGTCAGATTACGCATAAAGCTTACTTTTACCCCTCTCGAAAGCAATGGCAGTGCAAACATTGCCAGTATCGCTTTTCAATTAAGAGTGGAACGATTTTTCAGAATGCCAAACTTTCCCTAAAAAAGTTACTGGAAGCTATTTGCTATTTTGCAGTTAAAAGTAAGGGAATTTCTGCCATTGAACTTTCTCACTATCTTAACGTGCAATATAAAACCTCGTGGGCGTTACTGCATAAACTCCGTGAAGCGATTGAAAAGACGCAAGACTTTACACCGCTCACAGGTCTCGTTCATATCGACGGCTGTTATGTGAACCATTACATCCGTCCTAAAAACTTTAAACATCGCCGTATTGATAGACGGAAGAAACGTTATCAACGTAAGGATAAAGCCTGTGTGATGGTTTTCCGCCAACAAGTCGCCAATCAGGAAATCATTAAAGGGGCTGACCGCACGCTGGTTGCATTAATCAAAGAAGAAAATACAGAGGATGTGTTAGCTTTAACTCGCCGTTTAGTCGCACCAAACACGACTATTTATGCTGATGAAAACCCAGCTTATGACAATTTGGCATTTCACTACGATTTATGGCGAGTGAATCATTCGCAAGAATATCGCTCGGTAGATGGTATCACGAATAATCTTGCCGAATCCTTCTTTGCCCGATTCAGACGAATGATTATGGGCGTTTATCACAAGATGGGGAATAACTATATGCTGCACTACGCCAATGAAGCGGCATGGCGTGAGGATTTTCGCCATCACTCCAATAAAGAGAAATTCGACAATGTATTAACTCGCTGTTTGAAATCTAAACCTTCACGCGATTTAACTGGCTATTGGCAGGGAAATAAGAAACCATCAGCAAAATTCGGGCTGGCAAGTTTGTGCTTAGAAGCCTCAAACGACAACCAGTATTTAGCTGTAGCTTAAACAACACAAGGAGCAATGATGGAAACAATGACACACTCGCCACTCAATGTGGATTTAAAAAAGATGGACTATGAAACCTTCAAAACCTTTATGCGCGAATTGGCTCAGATGTATTCGGATGTTAAAGATGATGCTTATCTGCTATTTTTCCGAAACTTAGAGCAATTAGCAAAGGTTGTCAGCACCTTACCTCGCAACCCACTTGTCTTTTATGGCGCGTATGAAATTGCCGATAATCAAGTCGTGGTCGCCATCTTTGAAATACAATTTACCGATGAAGTCTATGAAACAGAGAACGGCAGACCGTATCAAATGCTCAATATCATCAGTAGTTTTGCTGAAGATAAAACCTATTTACATTGCCCGACCAAAATTAGAGAACATCTCACACAACCTGAATACGTCGCTCTTTGCGAACAAGCCTATCCTGCAATAATGGAGCAAATGCTATTAGAGGAGCAGTGTGAAAAGCTGTTTAGAAGAAAACAAAAAGGTAAGCAATAAAAAAATAATGTCCTTGTTAAAGTAAGGACATTATCTTAAATACGAATTAGTAGTAAAAAAATATTAATTTTCCAAATTTCTTCGATCTAAAATAGCAGTAGCTATTGTTTTTGCTACAGAAGAATTACCACCTGAAATCCTAATTTTTTCTTTTACTGTATTCCATCCATAAATTTTAACCAAGATCCCTATACACTCATCAGCAAATGATGTAGACATACCTTCTGTTTTTGATAAATCTATAACAATAGAGGATAAATCATTATCTATAGCATTGATAATTTTATCTCTATATGGAATAGCTGATTTTCTTGTTGCTAGATGTCCAGTTGGAAAACTAACAGTAATAACATTATTCATAATCACCTCACTACAGCCCAGTAAGTGCATTTAATATACTATCAAGCTCTGCTTGATTATCATTAGATGTGATGGATTTTAATTTTGATATATTAAATTTGCAACGGATAATAACTCCTTGCCAATATGGAATAGCTTTAAAAAATAGGGGCTGTACTAGATAACTAGAATAAATTCTGCTTTACTAATTGTTTTAAAAT
>JAUNAB010000008.1 GCA_030527795.1 Pasteurellaceae bacterium
TTTAAAACTTCAACGCAAACGATGATTTTAGCGACAAAATGATGAACTTCTCGGCGTTTTGCTTAGAAAACTTAAATAAATAAGTAAAAAAGATTTAGACCTGAAGCACTAAATGTTAGGCTAGAAATGCGAGAAAATAAGGATAATAGTGCGTGAAAAAGTGAAAAAATAAAAGAAACACAGACAAAAAGCAAAAACCGCGGTCAAAAATTTAAATGTTTTTTTGACCGCGGGTTTGGATAATTCTCCTATTATACCATTCTTACCCAATACCAACAGCTTTTGTGAAAAGAAAGAATAAACTGAAGTTAGTGCTTTAGATGAAGTCGTTGATAGCAATATGAAAAATATGATTTTACCGCGGTCAGAAATTTAAGCGTTTTTTTGACGGCGGTTTTGGTTGGTTATCTTTAAATGCTTTGATTCAAAATAAAAAGGCGAAAATTAAATTTCGCCTTTATTTCTATAATGAATGATTTTACTACAAAATTTCTTTTGCTTTTGCTACAACATTTTCCAATGTAAAACCAAAGAGTTTAAATAATTGGTCAGCTGGTGCTGACTCACCAAAACTGGTCATTCCAACAACGCGTCCATCAAAGCCAACGTATTTACACCAGAAATCAGCAATTCCTGCTTCAATTGCTACACGTTTTGTGACCTTACTTGGCAAGACACTTTCACGATACGCAGCATCTTGACGATCAAATACATTACTACTTGGCATTGATACAACACGCACTTTTTTGCCTTCCGCGGTTAATTGCTCATAAGCTTGTACCGCAAGTTCCACTTCCGAACCTGTCGCAATGAAAATTAGCTCAGGCGTACCTGCACAATCTTTTAAGATATAAGCACCACGCTGAACATTCGCCAATTGTTGTGCATCTCTTGGTTGCTGTGCTAAGTTTTGACGAGAGAAAATTAATGCACTAGGTCCATCTTGACGTTCAAGTGCCACTTTCCACGCCACTGCGGATTCAACTTGATCGCATGGTCTCCAAGTATCTAAATTTGGAATTAAACGTAATGCCGTTGTTTGCTCAACAGGTTGGTGAGTTGGACCGTCTTCCCCTAAACCAATAGAGTCGTGGGTATAAACAAATAATACGCGTTGTTTCATTAATGCCGCCATACGCACCGCATTATGGGCGTATTCCATAAACATTAAGAAAGTCGCACCGTAAGGAATGAAACCACCATGTAACGCAATTCCGTTCATCATTCCTGACATACCAAACTCACGCACGCCATAGTTGACATAGTTGCCATCAACATTCGTGGTTGCACGGATTGGTTTTGAGCCAGACCATAATGTTAAGTTAGATCCTGCTAAGTCCGCAGAGCCACCTAACAATTCAGGTAATAAATGTGCATAGGCTTCAATTGCATTTTGTGAAGCTTTACGGCTCGCAATATTCGCTGGATTAGCTTGTAATTTTTCAACAAAGGCTTGGCTTTCTTGCGTCCAAGTTGCAGGCAATTCACCGCTTAAACGACGTTTAAATTCCGCGGCCAATTCTGGGTAAGCTTTTGCATAAACCTCAAATTTTTTATTCCAGTCTTGTTCAGCTTGTTGCCCTTTCGCTTTTGCATCCCATTGTGCATAAATATCTGCAGGAATTTCAAACGGGGCATAGTCCCAATGCAATGCTTTACGCGTTAATGCAATTTCTTCGTCACCCAATGGCGCTCCGTGACAATCGTGCGAACCTGATTTATTTGGCGAACCAAAACCAATAATGGTTTTACAAATAATCAAGGTTGGCTTCGTTGTTTCTGCTTGAGCTTGTTTTACCGCGGTCGAAATTTGCTCTGAATTATGCCCATCAACACCTGAAATCACCTGCCAGCCATAGGCTTCAAAGCGTTCTTTAGTATTATCCGTAAACCAACCATCTACGTGACCATCAATAGAAATATTATTGTCATCATAAAAGGCGATTAATTTACCTAATCCTAATGTTCCTGCTAATGAACAAGCTTCGTGTGAGATCCCTTCCATTAAACAGCCATCGCCAAGAAACGCATAAGTATGATGATCAACAATGTTATGACCTTCACGGTTAAACTGTGCAGCTAAGGTTTTTTCAGCAAGAGCCATACCTACCGCATTGCTAATCCCTTGACCTAATGGACCTGTAGTTGTTTCAACGCCAGGGGTATAACCATATTCTGGATGGCCTGGTGTTTTAGAATGAAGCTGACGGAATTGTTTGAGATCTTCAATAGAAAGATCGTAACCAGTAAGGTGCAATAAGCTATAAATCAACATCGAACCATGACCATTAGATAAGACAAAGCGATCACGATTTACCCAGTTAGGATTTGTTGGATTATGGACTAAAAAATCACGCCACAATACTTCCGCGATATCAGCCATTCCCATCGGCGCCCCTGGGTGACCCGATTTAGCTTTTTGTACCGCATCGACACTTAAAAAACGAATAGCATTAGCTAGCTGTTTGCGCTCTGCCATTTCTCTCTCCTTATTTATTGATTGTAATGATTTGATTTGTGCATTCTAGCGCATTTTTTAGCATAAAAGGGAATAATTTTCATTTTATCTTCGCAAATTTCCTAGCATTTGTCTTTCTCTCTTTGAACAACCAACCGCAATAAACGATATACAAAAGACGAATAAAGACTCCAAATTTAGCAGTATAGCGATAAATAAATAGGCAGTCTATAACCTACCAAATTTAATTAATAGGTAATTTCTATTTTTGGGATCGTGATCATAATTCTATGAAAAAGTGTTTTTCAACAAAAAACTATAATGATATAACCTTCTCTGCAGTAAATTTTTATACTTATATTTAATCAACAGCATGGAGAAAAAGTATGACGTTAATGATTAAAGAAAAAGCCGAAGCGTGTGCATTTTTATCAGAACTAATTGATAAAGTCGTTATTACTAAGAATTTATTTTGCGGTCAAGGGTTATATTATCAAAATAATATGTTTGCAATTTATAATGCCAATTGTATTTATTTAAGAGCTAAAGATGAATTAGCAAAAGTATTTGAAAGCCACGGCGCTATTTTATGGACGTCTAATCCTTTTCATCGTCGAGTTGAAATTTCCTTTTACTATCAAATCCCTAAGTTAATTATGGAGAATAAGGAACTTTATAGAAAACTTATTCTTCTGTCGATTCAACAAGTTATCAAAGAAAATACAGATAAGCAGCTGAATAACGTTAAACTCATTAGAAAATTGCCTAATTTATCTCTTAAACACGAGAATACATTAGCAAAAATCAATATTTTCACAGTAGAAGAATTACAAAAGAATGGAGCGGAATATTGTTTTGTACAGCTAAAGAAAAATAGCTATTCTGTGTCAATAAAATTTTATTGGAAATTAGTCTGTGCATTAAAGAGAAAATACGTTGAACATTTAACCCAACAAGAAAAAGAACTATGCTTTAATAAACTTAATCAACTTCTTGAGAAAGAAGGGCTAAGAAAGATAAGAAACTTATAATATTAAAAAAGCGTTAATTTTATTTAACGCTTTTTATTATTTTATAAAAAATCTAAATAATATTATCCCTAAACCCGTCATTAATAAACAACCGATAATATGGATAAGCATAATGAAGATGCCAATGTTCCATTGTTGATTAACTAATTTTTCTACAACTTCAGCACTAAAAGCAGAAAAAGTCGTTAGGCTACCTAAAAAACCTGTTACCAGAAATAATCGCCATTCCGATGAAAATACAGGATAATGCCAAATTAACGCACTAATCACCCCAATGATAAAGCACCCTAAATAGTTTGCGACAAGCGTCCCCATAGAGAAATAACTCGCCACCGAGTTAAACATCAACCCGAGTCCCCAACGGGTACAAGCACCAAGGGCTGCACCTACACTAATAATAATGAGAGATTGCCACATATCCGTAAATTAATATATAGCAAAAATAGCACGCAAATAGCTAGCTACCGCTTCATCTTGATGTAAGCCAATACGTTCATTGTTAGGCAATGCTTCCACTAACCGCGGATCTGCATTTTGCATAACACAACCTTTCCCTACCGATGATAGCATTTCAACATCATTCATCCCGTCACCAAAAGCAATACAATCTTGTAAACCATAGGGTTTATTCTCAAGTAAATGGGATAAGGCACTGGCTTTTGAAACATTTTTATTCATAATTTCAAAACATTGTGGCGTAGAATAAGTAAAACTCAGTTGATCGCCAAAACGCATTTTTAGTGACTGTTCAATCGGTAATAAATCATCGGGCGATTTAGCAATAAAAAACACTTTTTCAGTTTCTTTTCCGTGATGTTTAGTAAAATCAACAACTTGATAATCAAAGCCTGAATCTTGATGATATTGACGCATTTGGGGAATATCCACATTCAGAAACCACTCATTATTCTGATAGGTATTAAGACAAATGCGACTTGAATCAAAAGGCATCTGCATAATTTCAAATGCAATCTGTTCAGGAATCATATTGCGATACAGTAAATCGCCCTGTAAATTATGTGCTTGCGCACCGTTAGAGGTAATCATTGCCGCATTCGCAATTTGCATTTTATTTAAAATCGCCGAAACGTCAGTATAACCCCGCCCCGTTGCTAAAATAATATCCACGCCTTTTTGTGCCAATTTTTCTAAGGTCGCAATGGTAAAATCGCCCACAATATGCTGACCGTTCAGTAACGTGCCATCCATATCGGAAATGACCGCGCGAAATGGAAGTGTCATATCAATTCCTTATTTATCATTTTTGCTAATTATCATAACAAATTCTGCATAATCTGTAATAAAATTTCCATTTTAGCCGTTTGATAAAATAATTTCCCGTAAATCTTGCTAAAAAATATCATTCATCTATTGCATAAAAGCTATTAAATATGCCTATAATACGAAAAAGTAGTAAGAACACTAAGGGACAATAATAATGAATGGTGCAAGATTACTAATTGATAGTTTGAAAGCTCAGGGTGTACAACATCTTTTTGGTTACCCTGGCGGAGCAATTATGCCCGTTTATGATGCTATTTACGATTCAGGTTTAGATCATTTACTGTGCCGTAATGAACAAGGTGCAGCAATGGCAGCCATTGGTTATGCACGTGCCACGGGAAAAGTCGGTGTTTGTATCGCAACATCGGGCCCCGGTGCAACCAATTTAGTGACAGGGCTTGGCGATGCGTTAATGGACTCCGTACCCATTGTCGCAATCACAGGGCAAGTCGCTACGCCCTTAATCGGCACCGATGCGTTCCAAGAAGCCGATATTTTAGGTTTATCATTAGCTTGTACCAAACACAGTTTTATCGTGCAAAATATTGACGAATTGCCACTAATTATCGCACAGGCTTTTCAAATTGCACAAAGCGGTCGCCCAGGTCCTGTGTTAATTGATATCCCGAAAGATGTACAATTTGCTGCCACGAATGCAAGTCCAATGGTATTGGATAAACTTCAACCTGCACCACAACAAACAGAAAATCTCGAACAAGCCAAAGCCCTATTACAAGCGGCTAAACGCCCAGTATTATATGTCGGTGGCGGCGTGGGTATGGCAAACGCCGTTACCGCGGTCAAAAATTGGGTTGTTTTTTCCCAAATACCTTCCGTTTCTACATTAAAAGGACTTGGTACAATCGATCCCCATCATCCACTCTATTTAGGTATGATTGGTATGCACGGTACCAAAGCGGCAAATTATGCCGTGCAAGAATGTGATTTATTAATCGCTTGTGGCGCACGTTTTGACGATCGCGTAACAGGGCATTTACAAACCTTTGCGCCGCACGCGAAGGTTATTCATATTGATATTGATGAAGCGGAAATTAATAAATTACGCACTGCAGATGTCGCATTGCGTGGCGATTTGCTCAGTGCCGTACAAGCTTTGACGTTACCCTTGTCAATCGACCCGTGGCGAGAAGATGTGAAACGATTAAAAGCACAATTTGATCAAACTTATCAAGAAAATCAAGGGGATAATGAGATTGACCCTTGGGCACTACTGAATACCTTATCCCAACGAAAACCAAAAAATGCGGTGATTGTGACTGACGTGGGTCAGCATCAAATGTGGTCGGCACAGCATATGCAACATTATGCCCCTGAAAACTACATTACTTCAGCAGGATTTGGCACAATGGGATTTGGATTGCCAGCCGCGGTCGGTGTAGCAAAAGCACGCCCACAAGATCCTGTTATTTTAATTACAGGCGATGGGTCGATTATGATGAATATTCAAGAATTAGGGTCCATTAAACGTGCTAAATTACCAATCAAAATACTACTCATTGATAATCAACGCTTAGGTATGGTGCGTCAATGGCAATCGCTCTTTTTCAAGGGGCGTCATAGCGAAACAATCTTGGACGATAATCCTGACTTTGTGACCTTAGCAAGTGCATTTGGCATTGCAGGCGAGCGGATTGAGCGTGCAGATCAAGTTTCTGATGCCCTAAATCGTTTACTGAATGCACCCAATGCTTATTTATTACAAGTCTGTATTCACGAAAATGAAAATGTGTGGCCTCTTGTGCCACCAGGTGCAAGCAATACAGAGATGTTAGAAGAAAATATTGGCGTATAAGGAGCCATTATGAATCAGTATCAAATCGTTATTATGGCGAGCAAACGTCCAGAAACCTTAGAACGTATTTTACGCATTATTCGACACCGCGGTTTTGATGTATTATCAATGCAAGTGCAAACAGAAAATGAACACTTAAATTTAGACCTGCATCTACAAAGTGAACGGGAATTGCATTTATTACAAAATCAATTAGTGAAAATACCAGATATCATTCTACTAAAACAAGAAAAATAAATTTACTCAAAACTCATCAACGCTAAAGAAAATCAAACCATTTTTATATTGAAGATGCATTTGGGCTAAACAAAGCGCATAATAACGACTTTCGTTAATTTAATCAGAGAATACGATGAAAATAGCAAAAAATAATCTTATCTACCATTTGATGATGATTGGTGTCGTCTTTTTCTGGGGAATGAATTGGTCATTAATGAAAATCTGTGTTCAGGCAATGCCTCCACTTGTTGCTTTATCTTGGCGTTTTTTGATTGCAAGTTTCGTATTATTGCTTTGGATTGGTTATAAACAAGGGTTTTCTGTTTTACGCCAAATCACATTAAAGCAATGGGGCGGGTTGACTATTGCCGCACTCTTTGGCATTTTTGGTTCTACATTTTTCTTAATGATCGCACTGAAATGGGTTACTGCTAGCAAAGCGGCAACAGTCCCTGCATTAAACCCAATTTTACCTACGTTATTAGGCGCATTATTTTTTAATGAAAAATTGAATTGGCGTATTATTATTGGCATGTTGTTGTCCTTATGCGGTGGCTTAATTGCCATTGCTCACGGCAACCCATTATCCGTTTTTAGCGGTAATGTTGGTATCGGAGAGTATTGCCTCCTGCTAGGTTTGGGATGTTGGTCTGCTTATACCTTAGTCGGACGCGTGCTTTTAAATGGGATTAGCCCTCTTGTTGCAACCTTTACCACCTCTTTCTTAGGTGGATTAATGCTAATTTTGGCAGGGTTATGGTGGGATGGCAGCCAAAGCTTTATTGATTCCTTTAATGCTAGCACTCAAGTTTGGCTATGCTTAATTACTATGGCTATCGGTGCCACAGTGCTTGCTTATTTATGGTTTTTTGATGGTGTGCAGCACCTTGGCGTTGGTGCATCATCTGCTTATTTTGTATTAATTCCGATCGTGGGGATCGCAATTTCAATTATTTATTTAGGGGAAAGTTTGCATTCTTCCTTAATATTCGGTGGTGGATTAGCCATTATTGGTATGCTAATTATGCATAAAGCACGCCATTAAGTATCAATCTACATTGACAAATAACCACTGTATTTAATCAATTTGCTATTTTAACTTGGAGAGATTATGCCTAAATTACGTTCTGCAACCAGCACACAGGGGCGCAATATGGCTGGAGCGCGAGCCCTTTGGCGCGCAACAGGTATGAAAGAAAACGATTTTGGAAAACCAATCATCGCTGTCGTAAACTCATTTACTCAATTCGTCCCCGGTCACGTTCATCTGCGTGATATGGGCAAATTAGTCGCTGATGAAATTGAGAAAACAGGGTTAGCCGTAGCGAAAGAATTCAACACAATCGCAGTTGATGACGGCATTGCAATGGGACACGGCGGTATGCTCTATTCTTTACCATCACGTGATCTTATCGCTGATTCAGTAGAATATATGGTGAACGCACATTGTGCCGATGCAATGGTGTGTATTTCCAACTGTGACAAAATCACCCCAGGAATGTTAATGGCCGCAATGCGTCTTAATATTCCAACCGTGTTTGTTTCGGGTGGACCGATGGAAGCGGGAAAAACCAAACTTTCCGATCAGTTGATTAAACTTGATTTAGTGGACGCAATGATTCAAAGTGCGGATAACAAAGTTTCCGATGCCGACGTTGACGCCATTGAACGCTCAGCTTGCCCAACTTGCGGTTCTTGTTCGGGAATGTTTACCGCCAACTCAATGAACTGCTTAACTGAAGCACTGGGTTTGAGTTTACCCGGCAATGGTTCTTGTTTAGCCACTCACGCGGATCGTAAAAATCTCTTTTTACAAGCGGGTCGCCAAATTGTAGAACTCTGTCAACGCTATTATCAACAAGATGACGAATCGGTTTTACCCCGTTCTATCGGTACCAAACTTGCCTTTGAAAATGCAATGAGCCTTGATATCGCAATGGGCGGTTCTACTAACACGGTCTTACATTTACTCGCAGCAGCACAAGAAGCAGGCGTTGATTTCACAATGGCGGATATTGATCGCCTATCACGTATCGTGCCTTGTTTAAGTAAAGTGGCACCGAATACCAACAAATATCATATGGAAGATGTGCATCGGGCAGGCGGTGTGATGGCAATCTTAGGTGAATTAGATCGTGCCAATTTATTGCATAACCAAACTCGCACAATTTTAGGGATGAGTATGGCAGAACAGCTTGCACGCTACGATATTATGCTCACCCAAGATGAACAAGTACATCAATTTTTCCGTGCAGGACCAGCAGGTATCCGCACCACTCAAGCCTTTTCACAGGATTGCCGCTGGGATAGCGTAGATAACGACCGCGAACAAGGTTGTATTCGTAACAAAGCACACGCTTATAGCCAAGACGGTGGCTTAGCAATGCTATCGGGCAATATTGCATTAGACGGTTGTATTGTCAAAACCGCGGGCGTAGATGAAAGCATTTTAAAATTCACGGGTAAAGCCATTGTATTTGAAAGCCAAGAGGATGCCGTAACTGGCATTTTGGGCGGTAAAGTGCAAGCAGGTCACGTTGTCGTGATTCGTTATGAAGGGCCAAAAGGTGGGCCAGGAATGCAAGAAATGTTGTACCCAACTAGCTATCTCAAATCAATGGGATTAGGTAAACAATGTGCCTTATTAACCGATGGGCGTTTCTCTGGCGGAACATCGGGTCTATCCATTGGGCATTGTTCGCCAGAAGCGGCGGCAGGTGGCACAATCGGTTTAGTGCGTGATAACGATGTGATTGAAATTGATATTCCAAATCGGAAAATCGCCTTATTAGTGGATGATCAAGAATTGGCAATCCGCCGTGCGCAACAGGATAAACAAGGTTGGAAGCCTGTCAATCGTGATCGTGAAGTGTCCTTTGCCTTGAAAGTCTTTGCACATTTTGCGACCTCGGCAGATAAAGGTGCGGTACGCAATAAATCCAAATTGTAATCCTAAACCGCGGTCAAAAAAACGTTTAAATTTTTGACCGCGGTTTTATGTTTTTATAGGCTGTGAGCCACGAAAGAATAAAATGCAAAAGGTGTAATATGACGCAACATTTCCCCTCTCAACCCTGTGGTAACGACTATTTACGTGCAATTTTAAGTTCAAGAGTCTATGAACTCGCACAAGTGACACCATTGCAAGCAATGCCGAAATTGTCGGAACGGCTTGGCAATCATATTTTTGTGAAGCGTGAAGATCGCCAATTAGTACATAGTTTCAAATTACGCGGTGCGTATGCGATGATCTCAGGTTTAAGTGAAGCACAAAAAGCAGCAGGGGTCATTGCCGCTTCAGCAGGCAATCACGCACAGGGTGTGGCATTATCGGCTAAAAATCTGGGTCTGAAAGCCTTAATTGTGATGCCACAAAATACGCCGTCAATTAAAGTTGATGCGGTGCGGGGTCACGGTGGTGAAGTGTTATTATATGGTGCAAATTTTGATGAAGCTAAAGCCAAAGCGATTGAGCTTTCACATAGCAAAAAAATGACCTTTATTCCGCCCTTTGATCACCCCGCGGTCATTGCTGGGCAAGGTTCTTTGGCAATGGAGCTTTTACAACAAAATAGCCATATTGATCGGATTTTTGTCCCTGTTGGCGGTGGTGGTCTAGCAGCAGGCGTGGCGGTGTTGATTAAACAGTTATTACCTGAGATCAAAGTGATCGGTGTGGAATCTAAAGACTCTGCTTGCTTATATCAAGCCTTAAAAGCGGGTCATCCCGTTGATTTAGATCGTGTCGGCTTATTTGCTGACGGTGTCGCAGTGAAACGTATTGGCGATGAAACCTTCCGCTTATGTCAGCAATACCTAGATGATATGGTATTAGTTGATAGCGATGAAATCTGTGCAGCAATGAAAGACTTATTTGAAAATGTGCGAGCAATCGCTGAGCCATCGGGGGCATTATCGCTTGCGGGCTTAAAAAAATATGTTAAACAACACAATATTCAAGGCGAAACCTTAGTCAATGTGTTATCGGGGGCGAATCTCAATTTCCATACGCTGCGTTATGTATCAGAACGTTGTGAAATTGGTGAAAAGAATGAAGCGCTATTAGCCGTCACCATTGCAGAACAAAAAGGCAGTTTCCTAAAATTCTGTCATATTTTGGGCAATTTTGCAGTTACTGAATTTAACTATCGCTATGCCGATGCACAACAAGCTTGCATTTTTGTCGGGGTGCGAGTGTCAGGCGAACAAGAAAAACTGAAAATTATCAAACAATTACAAACGGAAGGCTATGATGTGGTCGATCTTTCCGATGATGAAATGGCGAAAACGCATATTCGCTATATGATTGGCGGCCGTTCCTCTAGCCAACAAACTGAGCATTTGTATAGCTTTGAATTTCCTGAACAAAAAGGGGCGTTATTAAACTTTTTGGAAACGCTAGGCACACATTGGAATATTTCCTTATTCCACTACCGCGCCCACGGTGCAGATTATGGCAATGTGTTAGCAGGTTTTCAAATCGCCGAAAACGAATTGGCACTGTTCAATCAACATTTAGATAAATTAGGCTATGTTTATCAAGATGTTAGCCATAGCCCAGCTTATCGCTATTTTCTAGCGTAATAACAAAAAACCGCGGTCAAAAAAATCAATGAATTTTGATCCGCGGTAAACTCACAGTAAACTAAGATTAATTGGCAAATTGCCAATGCCCATTAACTGCCGTTCCTACAATGGTGAAATTATGGCGGAATGCCGTTAAATTCGCAACCTTACCCACTTCAATTGAACCTAATTTATCCGCTACGCCAATCGCTTTCGCAGGATAATAATTGCTCATTCGCAAGGTTTCATCTAACGGTACACCCACTTGTTGCACCATATTTTTGATTGACTCAATCATCGTAATTGCCGAACCACCTAAGGTATTATTGGCATCATAACACCGACCATTTCGCACATAAATCGTCTTACCCACAAAGGTAAAATGCTCAATATCTGAACCTGCTGCTGCCACAGCGTCCGTCACAATGCACAATTTATTACCTTTCGCACGCTGTGCAATCTTCACGTTGCCAAACTCAACGTGTAGCCCGTCCACAATAATGCCCGTGTACACTTGGTCTGAGTCTAACACCGCACCGACGACGCCCATTTCACGCCCCGAACTGACGGGCGACATCGCATTGTGCAAATGGGTCGCAAAACTGGCACCTTGACTAAACATTTGCTTCGCTGTGGCATAATCCGCGTTGGAATGCCCAATTGAAACAATAATGCCATTACGCACGAAATCAGGCACAAATCGAGCCGTTGGATTTTCTGCAGCAAGGGTAATTTTCGTAATCACATCCGCATTATCAAGCAAGAAGTCTTTCATTTCAGGGCTAATTTCGCGAATATATTCAGGACGATGCACGCCTTTTTTAGCTAAACTTAAATAAGGTCCTTCCAAATGCAAACCCAGTGCTTGATTTTGATGAGTTTGCAAATATTCACGCATAATTCTGACCGCGGTTTTGATCTCATCATCAGGAGCAGTGATAAACGTCGGCAAAAAACTGGTTGTGCCTGATTTCAAATTCGTTGCTTGCATAATTTCAAGGGTTTCAACGGTGGTGCTGTCGTTAAACATCACTCCACCACAACCATTGAGCTGCAAATCAATAAATCCCGCGGTCAAATTATGCCCTTGTAAATCAATGCGTTGAATACTTTCGCTTAATTCATTTTCAGGCACAATTGCTGTGATTAATTCATTTTCCACCACCACGGTACAGCCATAAAGCACTTGGTGTGCGGTATAAATCACAGCATTTGTTAATGCATATTGCATAAAAAACTCCTTTCGTTGAACTAGGTCACGCTATTAATGGCGTCTTGCTCCAATTGCGTAAAATAATTCACGGTTTTTACTTTTAATTCTTGTGTCGCTGGCGTATCGCATACCACTAACGCATTATTATGCAGTTGTAACGCACTGACTGTCCACAAATGATTCACCGCCCCTTCCACACAAGCCTGCAAGGCAAGGGCTTTATTATGCCCTGTGATTAATAGCATCACTTCTTCCGCATCTAACAAGGTCGCAACCCCAATAGTTAACGCATATTTCGGCACTTGGTTGACATCGTTATTAAAGAACCGAGAATTCGCAATGCGAGTGTCTTCAGTAAGGGTTTTAATTCTTGTACGCGAACTTAACGATGAAGCGGGTTCATTAAATGCAATGTGTCCATCAATGCCAACCCCGCCCATAAATAGATGGATTTTACCATAGGACTTGATTTTCTCTTCATAACGACGGCATTCTTGTTCGTGATTTGCCGTGTTGCCATCTAAAATATTAATATTTTGTATTTGAATATCAATATGATTGAAGAAATTATTAAACATAAAGGAATGATAACTTTCGGGGTGTGATTGTGGCAATCCCACATATTCGTCCATATTGAATGTGGCCACATATTTAAAACTCACTTTCCCCGCTTGATAAAGTTTAATCAGTTCTTGATAGGTTTTTAGTGGCGTTCCTCCTGTAGGTAAACCCAATACAAAAGGACGATCAGCGGTCGGTTCAAACCGATTAATCCGCTCAGCAATATAACGAGCAGCCCATTGGCTCACTTGTTCTTCATTTTTCAATGGAATTAAACGCATAGTATGATCCTTTTTAACTTACAAAAGCTTGATTTCCTTTTGTACTCATCCCTTATGATAAGAATTTCGCTTTTAATTCTTTCGCCACAGCAAGTTGTTTCTCGCTAGCAGATTTTGTCATTGGTTCACGACAATACCCCGCATCAACGCAATCAAGTTTGAGCAATTCTTTGATGGTCAAATACAAGCCATTAGCAAGAATCTCTTCAATCAAATCATTGGTAATATGTTGAATTTCTAACGCTTCGGCTAATTTTCCTGCTTTAGTTAATTCAAAAATTTGACGTGCGCGTAAACCATTGACATTAAAGGTGCTACCAATTGCACCATCTACACCGAGTGACACTGCTGGCAACATCATTTCATCAAATCCTGCCCAGATTAAATGGTTTGGATACGCATTTTTTAACCGTTCAAGTAGATAAAAATCACCCGCGGTAAATTTTACCCCAATAATATTTGGGTTGCGGTAAAGTTCACCAAATTGTTCTACGCCCATATTCACGCCAGTTAAAAACGGAATAGAGTACACGATCATTTTATTCCCTGTTTCTGCCGTAATGGTGTCGTAATAATGCTTAATTTCTGCAAAACTAAATTTGTAATAAAATGGTGTGACCGCAGATAAACAATCATAGCCCAATTCTGTGGCATATTTACCCAATTCAATCGATTCGTGTAAGTTAACACTCCCCACTTGTGCAATCAGTGCAATTTGATCTTTCGCTTCATCTTTTGCAATACGGAAAATCTCTTTTTTCTCTTGAGTAGAAAGCATAAAGTTCTCACCTGTACTGCCCCCCACGTAAAGCCCATTAACTTTCATTTTATCAATATTATGACGCACAATTTGACGCAACCCTTGTTCATTAATTGAACCGTCTGCATTAAATGACACCAACAATGCACTGAAAATACCTTTTAAATCCTTCATTTTTTCTCCTAAAAATTAATTAGTTTGCTGTTTTAAAATGGCATCAACTGTTTTTTGCTTCAATTTCACAGCTTTATCTTCTTCAGCTTGAACAATTAATGTGTAAATTAAATCAAGTACAAATAATTGTGTGATTTTTGTACCAATTGAATCCCCTTGTAATTTTCCTTGGCGATTTCCATTATTCAATACATAATCCGCTACATCCGTAATCGGCGAGCGTAAATTATGTGTAATCGCCACAGTTTTTGCCCCGCAATCCTGAGCAATGTTCAACGCATTGATCGTTTCTTTGGAATACCCCGAATGACTAATCCCAATGACAACATCGCCTTTTTTCATTAGAGCAGCTTGCATATACATAAAATGGTTATTACTTGCCGCATCAACTTGTAATCCAATACGCATTAATTTATGCTTCGCATCTTCCGCGGTAATGCCCGATGATCCTACACCAAAGAGAAAAATACGCTTCGCTTGGCGAATTTCTTGTACTACGTTTTCTAAAACGGAGAAATCCAACAAATTAATGGTTTCATCAATCACGTTCTTAATCGCGGTTTCCAACTTTCTCGCAATTTGCATTGAGCTATCTTGTTGCGTAATTTCATTATCAAGTAAAGAAAACTCTTGCTTATTTAAAGTCGCAAGTTCAATTGATAATTCCATTTTAAAATCACTAAAACCCACAAATCCTAAGGCACGACAAAATCGCACAAAGGTTGCTTCACCGACTTTTAGCCATTTTGCAATATCCGCCAATGACGATTGATAGACCCGATAGGGTGATTTCAAAATTTCTTGTGCAATCCGCTGTTCTGTTTTCGTCAGACTTTGTTGTAATGCACTGATTTTATTTAATACATTATGCTGTTTCGTTAACATCTTTCATTCTTTTTAATAATTCTTTTGCCCAAATTGCACAACCTATCAGCCCCGCATCGCCACCATATTGAGCAAGCTGTAATGAGCAACGATAGACTGCTGGCATTTGATCTAAATATTGCTGTACTAATGGTAAATATCCTTCCGCTAGCCCAACGCTGCCACCAATGACAATTTTTTGAATATCCAAACTGATTACTAAATCCGCCACTAAATTCGCAATAGCAGCAGCGGAACGATGTATAATTTCACTCGCCCGCGTATCTTTTTGACGAAATAATTCAAATACCTGTTTTGGTGAACAAGGCAACGTCCAATTCTGTGTCGCCGCCTCAATCGCACGTCCTGCTGCTACTGCTTCCACACAACCTACACGTCCACAGCCACATACTGGTCCGTGAGGATCCGCAAGACTATGCCCAATATGCCCTGCAATTCCATTAGGTTCAGTCAATAACTGTCCATTTAAGATAATTCCGCCACCAACGCCTGTAGAAATGGTAATAAAAGCAAAATTGCTAATTTCACTTCGATTTTGCTGTTGATATTCGGCATACGCCGCAGCTTGAACATCATTTAATAGGAAAATCGGTTTATCGGTATGCTGTGCTAAACTGGCTTTAAGGGGAAACTGTGCCAATCCGCCAAGGTTTTTAGGATTAAGGGCAGTAAGAATACCCTTATTAATTATCCCCGTTGATGCGACTGCAATATAATCAAATTTATGCGCATAATCTTGAACTAATTGACGCAAACAGTGGTGCATTCCATTAACCACATCCGTTTGTGGTGTCGCAATTTGCTGACGCAAGTGAATTTGAGCGGTTTCATTTTCAATCTGTACCAATACAGCGGCAATCTTTGTTCCACCAATATCTATTGCTAAGCAACGCATAAATTCTTCCCTTTATTTATTCAGCTTTAGCTGATTTAATCGCATCAGAAAACCAACTCACAATATGTTCTAATCGGGTTAATGCGGACCCTACTGTTACGGAATAAGCACCCATTTCTATGGCAATTTTGGCTAATTCTGGGGTATTGTAACGCCCTTCTGCCATCACCAAACACCCTGCTTGGCGAAGCTGTTTCACTAACTGAAAATCTGGTTCAGCAGGAATGACTCCCCCCGTATAACCTGACATCGTACTGCCAATAATATCAAATCCAATTTGTTGACAATAAATCCCTTCTTCAAAATTAGAGCAATCTGCCATCGCTAAGCAATTAAATTCTTTGATTTTTTTGACCGCGGTTTCTAAATCAACAGGACGTGTGCGAAATGTGCCATCTACAGCAATAATATCTGCACCAGCATTTGCAAGATCTTCAATATCTTGCAAAAATGGCGTGATTCGAACTGGGCTATTGGGTAAATCTCGTTTTACAATGCCAATAATAGGAACATCAACTACTTGGCGTGTTGCGATTAAATTATCAATACCTTCAATGCGTAACCCTGCAGCCCCCCCAATAATTGATGCTTGTGCCATCGCTGCGACAATTTCGGGTTTATCCATTGGTCCATTATCAACAGGTTGGCAAGATGCGATCAAACCTTGTTTAATTTTTGCTAAAATCGCTGAATATGATGATCTTGACATAAATTCTCCAAAAACAGATTACTCTATTAAATTTCACTTCAAAAAAAATAATGTTTCATACTAATCAATACATTACTTAATATGAACACGGGCTGTTTAATATTATGCTAGCAGACCTTTTGTTTTTCAAAGAATAATTATCAAATTTGTGATCTATTTCGCAAAATTAAAATAAAACTCCAAAAATAGTTTAAAAATGATATTTTTGCTTTATATTATCTGTGAATTTTGCGTAATATTCTAAACCACAATAGGAGACACATATGAAATTTAAGAAACTATTACTCGCAAGTTTATGTTTAGGCGTATCCTGCAGTGTATTTTCTGCTGACTATGATTTGAAGTTTGGTATGGTCGCAGGCACAAGTTCTAATGAATATAAAGCCGTTGAATACTTTGCTCAACAAGTTAAAGAAAAATCTAACGGAAAAGTAGAAATAAAAATCTTCCCTAATGCACAATTAGGTGATGACCGTGTGATGATTAAACAATTAAAAGATGGGGCGCTTGATTTTACATTAAGCGAATCTGCACGTTTCCAAATATTCTATCCTGAAGCAGAAGTATTTGGTTTGCCTTATATGATCCCAGATTTTGCAACCAGTAAAAAAGCCTTACTAGAAACCCAATTTGGTAAAAATCTATTACAAAAAGTCAATAAAGATTTAAATATTGATGTGCTATCTATTGCTTATAATGGTACACGCCAAACCACGTCAAATCGTGCAATTAATTCTATTGCAGATATGAAAGGTTTGAAATTGCGTGTTCCTAATGCAGCAACAAACTTAGCCTTTGCGAAATTTGTCGGCGCATCACCAACACCAATGGCATTTTCAGAAGTCTATTTAGCTTTACAAACTAATTCGGTTGATGGACAAGAAAACCCATTACCAACCATTCAAGCACAAAAATTCTATGAAGTGCAAAAATATTTGGCAATCACCAATCATATTGTTAATGACCAATTATATTTAGTCAGTAAAGATACGATGGCTGATTTACCAGCGGATCTACAAAAAGTGATCAAAGATGCGGCACAACAAACCGCAGATTTTCATACTAAATTATTTGTAGATAGTGAAAATGAGCTACTCAATTTCTTTAAAGAAAAAGGCATGACAATTAATCACCCTGATTTAGCACCATTTAAAGCAGCTTTAAAACCTTATTACCAAGAGTATCTAAACAAAAATGGTAAAATAGGGCAACAAGCTGTAGAAGAAATTTCTGCCCTATCTAAATAAGGCTACATATAAAGCCTAATTAAAAATAAATTAGGCTTTCTCTTTTCCAAGGGGTCTATATGAAAATTCTAAATAAATTAGAAGAACTACTTGGCGGTATATTATTGCTTGTTATCTTCTTTGTATTTATTGCTCAAATTGTCTCAAGACAAATGTTCCATTCACCTATTATTTGGAGTGAAGAATTAGCCAGATTACTATTCATCTATGTTGGATTACTTGGTGTGAGTATTGGAGTAAGAAGCCAACAGCACGTTTATATTGATTTTATTACTAACTTAATGCCTGAAAAAATAAAAAAAGTGTCCAATACATTCGTGCAAGCATTAATTTTTATTTCTATCATCCTATTCATTTATCTTGGTTTTAAAGTCTGGTTAGATTCATCTTTTGAAATTGTTTCATTAGGTATCTCTGAAAAATGGCTTTATGCAGCATTGCCGATTATTTCTTGTTTGATGCTATTTCGTTTCTTCCAAGCACAAAAAGAGAACTACAAAAATAACGTCAGCTATTTTCCTGTTTGGCTATATGTCGTTGCAACCGCACTTATTTTTCTAATCTTATTTATCCAGCCTGATTTATTCAAAGTATTACGCATCAGCAATTACGTCAAACTCGGCAGTGATTCGGTTTTCCTTGTGCTATTTGTCTGGCTAATCATTATGTTCCTTGGCACACCTGTGGGTTGGTCATTGTTCATTGCAACCATTATGTACTTCTCTATGACTCGCTGGGGTGTGGTTAACTCTGCGGCAGGTAGACTTGTTGATAGTCTAAATAGCTTCCCATTATTAAGTGTTCCTTTCTTTATTTTAACAGGTATCTTAATGAATACAGGGGGCATCACTGAACGCATTTTCAATTTTGCTAAAGCTTTATTGGGTCACTATACAGGCGGAATGGGGCATGTCAACATTGGTGCAAGTCTTATTTTCTCAGGAATGTCAGGATCCGCACTTGCCGATGCTGGTGGTTTAGGTCAGCTTGAAATTAAAGCGATGCGTGATGCTGGCTATGATGATGAAATTAGCGGTGGGATTACCGCGGCCTCTTGTATTATCGGCCCACTTGTTCCGCCAAGCATTGCAATGATTATCTATGGTGTTATCGCCAATGAATCTATCGCCAAACTCTTTATCGCAGGCTTTGTGCCAGGTGTCTTAGTCACGATCGCATTGATGATTATGAATTATTTCGTCTCTAAAAAACGTGGCTATCCAAAAACACAAAAAGCAACCCTAGAAGAACTTTGTTCTTCCTTTAAAGGCGCATTCTGGGCATTACTCACTCCGTTTTTGATTATCGGGGGCATTTTCTCAGGGTTATTCACACCCACAGAAGCTTCGGTTATTGCTGCATTCTATTCAATAGTTGTGGGAATGTTCGTGTATAAAGACTTAACCTTAAAAGGCCTATTTGAGAGTTGTATTGAAGCTGTATCCATTACGGGTGTAACTGCATTAATGGTCATCACTGTCACTTTCTTTGGCGATATGATTGCACGTGAACAAGTGGCTATTCGTGTTGCTGAAACAGTAATGAGTTTTGCACATAGTCAACTGACCGTCTTGCTCTTGATTAACATACTCTTGCTCTTTTTAGGGATGTTCATTGACGCACTTGCTTTGCAATTTCTTGTATTACCAATGCTCATTCCGATTGCAATGCACTTCAATATTGATTTAGTCTTCTTTGGCGTAATGACAACCTTAAATATGATGGTTGGCATTCTTACACCGCCAATGGGTATGGCGTTATTCGTAGTTGCACGCGTTGGGAATATGTCAGTAAGTACGGTAACAAAAGGGGTATTACCATTCTTAATTCCGATTATGGCGACGCTCATTTTAATTACCATTTTCCCACAAATTATCACCTTTATTCCAAATCTAATTATGCCGTAACGAAAAAGGGGGAAGAGCATTCCCCCTACTTAACCTACCGTTCAATGCTATTTGATGAATGGTTTAATTCACCACCTTTAATTAATGAGGTAATAAATATGAAAACCAAACTCACTTTATCAAGTATTGCTTTACTTACGCTATCAATTAGTAGCTTAAACGTACAGGCTAGCCCTTATCCAGATTTGCCCGTTGGGATCAAAAGTGGCACAGGTACCTTAATTGATAACACTGCTTATGTTGGTTTAGGCACAGCAAATGACAAATTTTATAGCCTAAACTTACAAGATCCTAATGCACAATGGAAAGAAATCGCTGCATTCCCTGGTGGCAAACGTGATCAGGCAATCTCTGCGTCCGTAGATGGCAAACTGTATGTCTTCGGTGGTTTACAAAAAAATGAAAAAGGGGAACTCCAACTCGTTAATGATGCTTATTGCTACAATCCCGCGGACAATAATTGGACCAAAATTATGACTCGCTCTCCACGCGGTATTGTCGGGGCAAGTGCCGCAGTACATCAAAATAAAATTTATGTCTTTGGTGGGGTAAATGAAGCGATTTTTAATGGTTATTTCCAAGACTACACCGCAGCAGGGGAAAATAAAGACAAGCAAAAAGAAATTGCTAATGCTTATTTTGATCAACGTCCACAAGATTATTTTTTCAATGCGGATCTATTAAGCTATGAACCAGCAACAAACAAATGGTATCACGAAAGCTATTTCCCATTTTCAGGACGTGCTGGTGCGGTCTTTGCCATCAAAGACAATAACATTATTGTGGCAAATGGCGAAATTAAACCAGGTTTACGCACCGCAGCCACCGAGAAAGGACTATTAAATACCAAAGGGGTAAAATGGACAGAAATGGGCGATTTACCTGCACCCAAAGGGCAAAGCCAAGATGGATTAGCTGGCGCATTTAGTGGTTATAGCCACGGCAATTTCTTAATAACGGGTGGCGCAAACTTCCCAGGTTCAGTGAAACAATTTAATGACGGTCAACTTTATGCACATAACGGCTTAAAAAAAGCGTGGCATAAAGAAGTCTATGTATTAACCAATAATAAATGGAAAATTATTGGAGAATTACCACTCAACGTGGGCTATGGCGTTAGCTTAACTTATCAAGACAAAGTCTTATTAATCGGCGGAGAAACCGATGGCGGTAAAGCACTAACCTCCGTACAAACAATGAGCTACGATGGTAAACAGCTTATTATTGAATAAATAAATGCCATAGAAAAAGCTACCTATTTAGGTAGCTTTTTTGTCATCAAAACTCGTTATTCTTGTTTTAATTTATTGATGGCTTCTTTATTGAAGAAATAATGGGTGCCACAACATTCACATTGTATATCAATGCTACCATTATGCTCTGCCAAAATTTCATCAAGTTCTTGCTCTGGCACTAACAATAATGCTGCCCCTGAACGTTGTTGTGAACAACCACAATGAAAAGTGACTGCTTGTGCAGGAAAAATTTCCACGGTTTCTTCGTGATACAAACGATAAAGCAGTTCTTCTGCACTTAATCCAAATAATTCTTCATCTTTGATCGTGGCAGTCAATGTCGCCAAATGCTCAAAGTCTTCAGGTGAACCGCTCCCATCAGGCATAATTTGCAATAGCATTCCTGCCGCCACAGGCTTGCCATTAAATACACCAGTACGAATAAATAATTGCGTTTGCAACTGTTCTGAGCGAATAAAATAGTCTTCCAAACATTCAGTAATCGTTGGTTTATCCAAACTAATCACGCCTTGATAACGTTCACCTTCCGTTGGGGCAATCGTAATCACCAGCACACCTTTGCCAACCATATCCGCTAAACTCATATTCTCTTGAATATCGCCTTCCAAACGAGCAAGTGCACGAATTTGTTGACTATCAGACCCATTGACTAAGGCTAAACGCAATGGTCCATCACCTTGAATCTGCACAGTTATATTGCCTTCAAATTTTAATGTCGCGGTCAATAAATTGGTCGCCACCATCATCTCGCCCAATAAATTACGCACTGCCGATGGGTAATGGTGAGTATTTAACGTGTCGTGGAAAGTTTGGTTCAAACGAACCCATTCACCACGTACTGCACGATCTTTAAACAAATAGCGGTAAAGTTTGTCATTATCTTGAGTGTAATTCATAAATCATCCTATATAAAAATAAACGCGACAGGAAATTTCCTATCGCAATTGTTTTCTTATATATGGAGATAAATCACAAAATTTCAATAGACAAAACCGCGGTCAAAATTTCAAAGTTTTTTTGACCACGGTTTTATTCATTAACAATGATTTTAAGCAATAAATCACTTTAAATAGCATTTAAGCAAAATGCTTTTTCAAAATCGCATACATTTCATCTTTTAAATGTAATGTCTATTTTTTAAACTTTTCAAGTTTAATATCCGTAGCTAATTCAATCCGATTTTCAATGGCTTTTATCCGATGAAACAAGCAAAACCGCAGTCAGAATTTCAAAGTTTTTTTGACCGCCGTGTTGTTCATTAACAATGATTTTAAGCGATAAATCACTTTAGATAGCCCTTAAACAGAGTGCTTTTTCAAAATCTCATACATTTCATCTTTTAAATGTAATCTTTCCTTTTTAAGATTTTCAAGTTCAACATCTGTAGCAAACTCAATATTATTTTCAATAGCTTTTATTCGATGATCAAGTTCATTCTCCTTTTCAAATAAATGGTAAAAATGAGGATCTTCAACTTTTAATTTAATAATAAGATCATGAAATTCTGGAAACATAATTTTATCCTTAGAATATAGTTAGTGGGAATATAACGTATAAGAATTTATACTTTATTAAGTATACTGAAATAAACTTCATAATAATGTGATAAAGATCACAAAAATACGCCTTTGACATATCACTAAAAACAAAAAAACCTGATAGTCACTATCAGGTTTTGTTCTCAATTAACCTAATCGTCGATAACTGCGTTGTGCTTTATCTACTTTAATCAAGTAGTTACGTGCTTGTGATGACGGATGACTTGTCGTCAAAATATTATACACTTGTTCTGGCTGCATATTATTAATGATCATCATCGCATTATACTGATCATAATCAAAGACACGCAACACCGCACCAGCACCACTGTTATAAGCTGAAATCATCGCATAACGCATATTTGTTGGATCGGTAATACCCTGTAAATATTGGTTTTTAAGAATCCACAAATAAGCCACACCCGTATCAATATTTTTCTCAGGATCAAATAAGTAGCTTTGACTTGGTTGACCGCCACGTCCTTGCATTGCAAACACATCACGCCCTGCCGAACTTGGCACAACCTGCATCAAGCCCATTGCGTTAGCATAACTGATCGCATACGGGTTAAAGCTCGATTCAGTTTGCATAATCCCTAAAATCAGGCTTTCATCAATGTTGTATTTGCGTGCCGCTTTACGAACTAACGGCAAATATTTGCTCGCCCGAATGTTAACGTGGTTTGCAATCATCGGAATACTCACAAATTGCACCGTACGCCCATTACTCAAACGACGAGTTTGCAATTTATTTTGAATGAGATAAGTCGCATACTCATTAGCAACCGCCACATTATTAATCGGTTGGTTGAAGTTATTTACAACCTGTCCAACTAAGAACGGACGTGCACTAATCGGCGTATCGCCTGATGCAAATAAGTCAATGCCACGTGCATCAGATCCCATTAAGAGCGTATGAATAATCGCATTATGTAAACGATTAACATCGGTTAAGGTTTCAATGTTGATTTGACCGTCTTCAAAACTGATATGGCTACGCGTATAATAACTATCGGTATATTTCACATAATCTTTTCGGCTAGCAACCAATAATTCATTTACGCCCCAGATTTTGTCAATATTACGAGAAAATTGCCCCGTCAGTAAATCTAAACCGTGCGTATCTTTTGCATAGGTTTCATCATAATTAATCTTTCCTTTATTTGAACTACTACAAGCATACAGGAAAGGAATGAGTGCTAATGTAAAAAGTTTTCTTAATTTCATAATCTTATTCTGATGGTGGCACATAACCGTCAATTTTTACGTCTTTACCTTCAAACAAGAAATTAATCATTTCTTGCTCAAGTAAACTACGATGCTCAACATTCATCATATTCAATTTTTTTTCGTTGACTAGCATCGTTTGTTTTTTCATCCATTCGCCCCAAGCTTGCTTACTAATATTTTCAAAAATTCGTTTGCCTAAAGCACCTGGATATAATTGAAAATCTAGCCCTTCAGCTTCTTGATTCAGGTATTTACAAAATACAGTTCTCGCCATAATAATGCCCTTTTTGCAATTCATTTAATAAATTTTTTACTGGAGTGGCTAACCCAATGGAGTCAGGATTTTGCAGATCATACCAATATTTGCTCTCACTAGATACAAAAGATTGATATTCTGCTGAATTTTCCGCAATTTTTTGCAAATTTTGTCTATTTTCTTGCGGTATTTCAGCATAAATTGGATAAATATCCAAATGAAAATGGCTAAAGGTATGCCGAAACATCACACCTTGTTGATAATGGTTAATCTGCTGTTGCCGCAGAAAATACAGTAGTGATGATTTCTGTTCAAACTGCGGAAAACAATACAATCCGCCCCATATTCCGCTTTGCTCACGTTGTTCTAGCCAAACTTTGCCTTGATTTTGCAAAATCAGAAAATACGTTTGGCGTACAGGTAAGGTTTTTTTCGGTTTTTTCCCAGGATATGCCGCCCAATTTTGTTCAATATTGGCTTGGCAAGTTGTTTGTAAAGGGCAAAGCGTACATTTCGGTTTACTTCGCGTACAAATCAACGCACCCAAATCCATCATCGCTTGATTAAAATCCGCCACTCTTGTTGTTGGAGTCACTTCTGCACTATATTGCCAAAGTTGTTGTTCAACCTTCTTTTCGCCTGCCCAACCTGCAATCGCGAAATAGCGTGATAAGACACGTTTCACATTCCCATCTAAAATTGGGTAAGGTGCATCTAAACAAGACGATAGAATCGCCCCTGCGGTACTACGACCAACGCCACTTAACATCAGCACTTGCTCAAAATCAGTTGGAAATTCGCCCGCGAACTGATCTCGAATGAGTTGAGCACTGCGGTGCAAATTCCTTGCACGAGCGTAATACCCCAAGCCCGTCCAAAAATGCAAAACTTCATCTAATGGGGCATTTGCTAAATCAACAACACTGGGAAAACGTGCAATAAATCGCTCAAAATAAGGAATAACCGTCGCAACTTGGGTTTGTTGCAACATAATTTCAGACAACCAGACTTTGTACAAGGTCTTATTTTGTTGCCAAGGCAAATGCTTGCGTCCAAATTTATCGTACCAAGCCAATGTTGCTTGTGCAAATGGGGCATTGATATGAGATAAAGCGAACATTTGCACATCCTAAGCCTGAGAAAGAAATACTAGTCGCGGAGTGTAACATAGCCAAACAATGAATTAAAGATAAACCGCGGTCAAAAAAACTCGTGAATTTTTGACCGCGGTTTTGCTACCTATGGCTAAATACATTACAATAAGCAAAACTTCTATTGAATAAGGGTACAACTATGATTATCGTAACAGGTGGCGCAGGTTTCATTGGCAGCAATATTATCAAAGCATTAAATGAAATGGGGCGTAAAGATATTTTAGTGGTAGATAATTTAAAAGACGGTACTAAATTTGTGAATTTAGTTGATTTGGATATTGCGGATTATTGCGATAAAGATGATTTTATTGCGTCTATCATTGCGGGAGACGATTTAGGCGATGTGGAAGTCGTATTCCACGAAGGTGCTTGTTCTGCCACAACAGAATGGGACGGAAAATACATTATGCACAACAATTATGAATACTCAAAAGAGCTGTTACATTATTGTTTGGATCGCGAAATTCCCTTTTTCTATGCATCAAGTGCAGCAACTTATGGCGATAAAACAGAATTTATTGAAGAACGTGAGTTTGAAAGCCCATTGAATGTCTATGGCTACTCAAAATTCTTATTTGATCAATATGTGCGTGAAATTCTACCCAATGCCAATTCCCCTGTCTGTGGCTTCCGTTATTTCAATGTGTATGGTCCGCGTGAACAACACAAAGGTCCAATGGCGAGCGTCGCCTTTCACTTAAATAATCAAATTTTAAAAGGCGAAAACCCCAAATTATTTGCAGGAAGTGAACATTTCCGCCGCGATTTCGTTTATGTGGGCGATGTAGCACAAGTGAATATTTGGTGCTGGCAGCACGCGATCTCTGGTATTTATAATCTCGGCACAGGCAACGCAGAAAGTTTTGCTGAAGTTGCCAAAGCGGTGATTGCGTTTCACGGTAAAGGGGAAGTTGAAACCATTCCATTCCCTGAACATTTAAAAAGTCGTTATCAAGAATATACTCAAGCGAATTTAACCAAACTTCGTGCAATAGGTTACGACAAACCCTTTAAAACTGTCGCACAGGGTGTAACAGAATATATGGCTTGGTTAAACCGTTAATTTATAATGAAAATATTGATTATTGGGCCATCTTGGGTCGGCGATATGATGATGTCGCATAGCTTATATCAAACCTTAAAACAACAAGATCCTGGCTGTGAAATTGACGTGCTTGCACCAAATTGGTGCAAGCCTCTATTAGAACGTATGCCTGAAGTACGCAATGCGTTGACAATGCCCGTAGGACACGGTGCGTTTGATTTAAAAACCCGTTATCAGCTTGGAAAATCGTTGCGTCATCAATATGATATGGCGATTGTGTTACCTAACTCGTGGAAATCTGCACTGATTCCATTATTTGCGAAAATTCCATTGCGACGTGGTTGGAAAGGCGAAAGTCGTTATTTTTTATTGAATGATTTACGTCATAATAAACAAGCATATCCAATGATGGTACAACGCTACATTGCACTAGGCTACCCAAAAACCGTGGTCAAAAAAGCCGATGATTTAGCAATTCCAACGCCATATTTGCAAATTGATCAGGCTGAAGTTGCCCAAACCAAAGCACATTTCCAAGCTCAACTCGCCTACGCAGAAAACCGCCCAAGCATTGGATTTTGCCCAGGGGCTGAATTTGGTCCTGCGAAACGTTGGCCCGACTATCATTACGCCACGCTCGCCCAACAATTAATTGACCGCGGTTATGCAATACGATTATTTGGTTCAGCTAAAGATCACCAAATTGGTGAACAAATTCGCAATGCTCTCCCAACAGAAATGCAACGCTACTGCATTAATTTAGCAGGTCAAACAGAGTTAAACCAAGCGGTTGATTTAATTAGCAATTGTGTTGCAGTAGTCACAAATGACAGTGGTTTAATGCACGTCGCAGCGGCAGTAGGGCGACCGCTTGTTGCCTTATACGGACCAACTAGCCCAACTTACACCCCACCATTATCAGATAAAGCCACGATTATTCGTTTAATTGACGGGGGATTAATCAAAATTCGCAAGGGCGATAATGAACAGGGCTATCATCAAAGCCTGATTGACATTCAGCCAGATATGGTATTAGATGCGTTATTCGCATTACTGGACAAAAAAGCGCGCTTGAAACCGACATAACGGCATAAATATGAAGATTTGTCTTATCAAAACCTCATCAATGGGTGATATATTGCATACCTTGCCCGCTTTAACCGATGCACAATATGCTATCCCTCACTTGCAAATTGATTGGGTTGTTGAAGAGAATTTTGCCGAAATTCCACACTGGCATAGTGCGGTTAATCAAATTATCCCGATTGCGATTCGTCGTTGGCGTAAACACTTATTAGAATCAAGCACTTGGCAACAATGGAATCACTATCGTTACCAATTACAACAAACCGAATATGATACTGTAGTTGATGCTCAAGGATTAATCAAAAGTGCATTATTTGCCACCTATCTCGCACAGGGTAAAAAATATGGTTACGATCGCCATTGTGTACGTGAACCTTTAGCCAGTCTATTTTATGACAACGTTTTTTTTATTGACTATCAGCAACATGCCGTAGAACGCATTCGCAAACTTATGGCAAATGCACTCAATTACCCCCTACCAAGCACAATCGGAGATTACGGTATCGCGCAACACTTTTTGCCGAGTAGTACAATCCAATCAAACTATGTGCTATTTATTCACGCGACAACACGCTCAAACAAATTTTGGACAATTGAGCAATGGCGTAAAACCGCGGACTTTTTTGCAACATTAAATATGCAGGTGCATTTACCTTGGGGAAATAATGCAGAAAAAGCACAAGCAGAGAAAATTGCACAAGGGCTATCTCACGTTAAAGTCTTACCCAAAATGAATTTACAGCAACTTGCGACAGAAATTGCCCAGAGTAAAGGTGTGATTTCGGTTGACACAGGACTGGCTCACCTAACCGCAGCATTAGCTAAACCCAATATCACCTTATATGGTGCAACCGATCCTAAATTAATTGGCACCTACGGCATAAACCAATACCATATACAAAGGGCAACAATGGAGCAAATTCAAGCACAGGATGTTATTTCATTAATCCAACAAATTAGATTATTTGAGTCCTAATAATCATCCATATTAATCAGATCTTCAAATTCTTCTGCGTAAAAACCGTGAGATAGCATATAACGCCAAATTTTTTGCTTAGTTTTGAAATCAACTTCGCTACGATATTGGGGAAATTTACGTTGAAGCACATTTTCAGCAATCTCTCCCCAGTCAACTTCGCTATCTGAAAGCACGTCATCAATCAGGTCTTGTTCAATCCCTTTTAATTGTAACAATTCTAGGCTAATACGTTTTGCACCAAAGCCTCGTTGAGCTCTAAAATTAAGATAATTCTCAACAAATCGGCGGTCATTTTGCCAATTTCTAGCTTGGCATTGAGTTATGGCAAAATCAATTTGTCTTTTATTGAAAGACTTTTCTTGCATTTTACAACGTAATTCATACTCACTGTAATCTCGCCGAGCAAGCAAGGTAATTACATAATTTAATGCAAGACCATTTTCTAATTTTGCAGTTTCTGACATAGTCTGGATTGAAAAAGATGTGGTATTTAAAGAAATTAATAAAAATGCGGATTATTATATATTAATCCGCATTTCTAAGATTTATTCGGTTACGGCATCATCAAGTTCAGCAAAACTTTCTGTTTCATTAGCAGAACTATTGTTCTCTTCTGATAATTCAACATCATCGTTTCCTTTTTTGCCTTTGCTTGCTAGTTTACTTTTTTTACCACCAGATAAGTATAAATCAGGGTTTTCGGCAAGATCTTTGCGTAAGAACGATTCTAATTCTGCTGCTTGTTCAGGATTATCTTCAAGCCATTTCATTGCATTATTTTTACCCTGACCAATTTTAATATCCTTGTAAGCATACCAAGAACCTGACTTTTTAATCAATTTCGCAATAGCTCCGAGTTCAATCAACTCGCCAACTTTTGAAATCCCTTCACCGTACATAATTTGGAAATCAACTTGTTTAAATGGTGCTGCTAATTTATTTTTAACCACTTTCACTCGGGTTTCATTACCAATTGCTTGATCGCCTTCTTTTACCGAACCAACACGGCGTATATCTAATCGAACAGAGGAATAGAATTTCAATGCATTCCCCCCTGTTGTTGTTTCAGGGTTACCAAACATCACCCCAATTTTCATTCGGATTTGGTTAATAAAGACCACCAAACAATTTGAGTTTTTAATCTGCCCAGTTAATTTTCGTAATGCTTGTGACATCAAGCGAGCTTGCAAACCAACGTGTGAATCGCCCATATCGCCTTCAATTTCAGCTTTAGGGGTTAAGGCTGCAACTGAATCCACAATAATCACATCAATCGCCCCTGAACGGACTAACGCATCGCAAATCTCCAATGCTTGTTCACCATTATCAGGCTGTGAAATATAAAGTTCTTTAACATCAACACCCAAATTTGCGGCATAAATCGGGTCAAGAGCGTGCTCTGCATCAATAAAGGCACAAACCTTTCCTGCTTTTTGTGCTTCAGCAATGACAGATAAGGTCAGCGTTGTTTTACCCGATGATTCAGGTCCAAAAATTTCAACAATACGCCCCATTGGTAAACCACCAATACCTAAAGCCGCATCTAAGCTAATTGAACCCGTAGAAATCGTTTCCACATCCATATCAGGCTTATCGCCCAATTTCATCAATGCTCCTTTGCCAAATTGTTTTTCAATTTGTCCTAATGCGGCAGCGAGAGCCTTATTCTTTTCATCTTTTGACGCAACAGCCATACTTAACCTCGTTATCTATTTACGATTTCGTTTTTATTATAATATCTGTTTTGATATACAGTATCAAGGGGAATTTTTCTATTTTTATAAAAACTGGGTTCAATATTCCAAATATTAATACTAACCCCATGAAAAATCACAATTTTATTTCTTGGGTTTACAGTTTAAAAAATTGATTAGGATTTGTTTCCCCTGTTCTGACATATAGGACTCTGGATGAAATTGCACACCAAAAATTGGCAACGTTTTATGCGCTATCGCCATAATGATGCCTTCATCATCTCGTGCAGTTACCCATAATTCAGTGGGAAATTGTTGTTCTGACACAGCCCAAGAATGATACAAGCCAACGCGTGAAATTTCAGGTAATCCCAAAAACAAAGGATTTTTAGACCGCGGTCTTAACCAACCTTGTTGTCCGTGACGAACTGTGGGTAAATTATATAATTTCGCACCAAAAAATTGACAAAGGGCTTGATGCCCTAGACAAACACCTAAGATTGCTTTCTCTTGGTAAAATTTTCTCAGCATATCAAATAATTGCGGATAACTATCAGGCGTATCAGGACCTGGGGAAATCAATAAATGACTATAATCTTGCACTTGTTCCAAACTAAACTGATCCACATTTACCACATCAAAATCACAATCAAGCTGACGGACAAGATCAACTAAATTATATGTGAACGAATCATAATTATTGATAATAAGCAACTTCGCAGACATCAACGCCCCCCCATTTCAAAGCCGATAGTATAGAATAAAAAGCAAGATTTTTCTGCGAATTTCAGCTAGACTTACGCATTATTTCCCCTCAATTTTGTACTATGACCCTTTCACAATTTATTCAACAAGCAGATAACTTTGGGCAAAAACGCCAGCCTTTTTTCTTTCTAATTGATTTTGAACAACAAAAGCCCGTGATTTTCCCCATTGATCAGGCTGAAAAAGCGGGTATTTATTTTGCAATCAATCAACAATACAACGCCAATCCACCGATTTCTGAACCGAAATCAGATTTTCAATTAGAGCGTTATCCTATGTCGTTGTCTGATTATCAAATCGGTTTTAATGTGGTGCAACAGGAATTGCAAAAAGGAAACAGCTACTTACTTAATTTAACTTATCCTACTGAAATTAAAACAAATTTTAATCTCGCACAGATTTTTCAGCATACTCAAGCACGCTATAAATTATATTATCGCGATCAGTTCGTGTGTTTCTCGCCAGAATGTTTTGTTAAGATTGATAATAGTCAGATTACCACTTACCCAATGAAAGGCACAATTAATGCCAAGCTACCTAATGCTGAATCGGTGTTGCTTAATGATCCAAAAGAAATGAGCGAACATTATACGATTGTGGATTTAATGCGTAATGACTTGGCTAGCGTAGCAAAAAATATTCAGGTGAAAACCTTTCGCTATGTAGAAAAAATTCAAACAGCAAACGGAGCTATTTTGCAAACTAGCTCTGAAATTGTCGGTCAACTCGATGAGAATTGGCAAAATCGCATTGGGCAAATTCTCACCACACTTTTGCCTGCGGGTTCTATTAGTGGTGCACCAAAAACTAAAACGGTACAAATTATTCAACAGGCAGAACAACAACCACGGGGTTATTATACGGGCATTTTTGGGCTATTTACTGGCGAGAGCCTTGACAGTGCCGTTGCCATTCGTTTTATTGAACAACGTCAAAATAAATACTATTTCCGTAGTGGCGGCGGTATCACCCGTCAAAGTCAATGCAAGAGTGAATATGACGAACTGCTACAAAAAGTTTATGTGCCGATTTTAACACCAGAGAACCAATAAATATTATGGATTTTCCGTTATTTGAAACCCTTTGCTTAGAACAAGGCAAGCTAAAAAATATCGCATTACATCAAGCTCGCTATGAACACAGCCTACATCAATTTTACGCCCAAACCGAGATCAAAAAATTGTGTATTTTTGAGCAGATTACGCAACATCGTGATTTTACTCAGGCTTATACATTACCTTTGGTGCGTTGTCGTTTTGCCTATAATCAAACAGAATGTGATATTCAATTCTTTCCCTATCAACGAAAAAAATATCAGACCTTTCAACAAGTTATTTGCAATGAGATAGAATACAGCCTAAAATATAATCAACGTGATACGCTCAATCATCTGTTCGCACAACGGGGGAATTGCGATGAGATTATTATCATCAAACAAGGCAAAGTGACCGATTGTTCAATTGGCAATTTGGTTTTCCGCAAAGGAAGTGAATGGTTTACGCCTGATAGTCCGTTGCTTGCGGGTACGCAACGGGCACATTTATTGCAAAATGGGAAGATTCAAGTTCGCCCAATTTTTGCACAAGATATCTCTACTTATGATGAAATCCGACTCATCAACGCACTCAATCCGTTGTAAAAATCCTTAACGCTTTTCTTCTAACTAAAACAAAACCGCGGTCAAAAATTCAAGCGTTTTTTTGACCGCGGTTTGAAATGATATAGCTTAGCTTTACTAACAAATTGTCGGCTTAACGACGGGGTAAATAACGCGTTGGATCAACGGATTTACCTTTATAACGAATTTCAAAATGGAGTTTAGTGGTATTCGTACCTGTGCTACCCATTTTGGCAATTTGTTGCCCTGCTTTCACTTCTTGCTGATCGCTAACAGAAATGCTGTCATTATGGGCATAAGCACTTAAGAAATCATCATCGTGTTTAATAATAATTAAATTGCCATAACCGCGTAATGCGTTGCCCGCGTAAACAACTCGTCCTGCCGCCGCCGCATAAACGGGTTGCCCTTTTGAACCGCTGATATCAATCCCTTTGTTACCACCATCCGCTTCAGAGAAACCTTGTATTACACGCCCTTGGGTTGGCCACGCCCAGTTAAAATTTGATCTCACAGGGGCAGATGCGGTGCTACTTGTTCCGTAATTGGTTGCAACGACACCACCACTTGCTGCCGTTGCCGTCACAGGCACTTGTACCGCAGTGCTATTCGCTGATGCCGCACTGGCGTGAATAGGACCTGATACCGATGCTTCACTTGCTACACCCGCTTTCACTGGACCTGTTACCGTGCCATCAGAACCGAGTTGTGTGCCATTTGCCGCACTGGTGTAGGTCACTGGCGGTTCAACAGGTTTTTGTTCTACAACCGGCTGTTCAGTAACGGCTTTTTGCGTTGTTAGTTGAGTTGTCTGAGCCGTTTGTGGAGCAGATGCAGTGTGATTAGACACTTTTAAAGTTTGCCCAACATTTAAACTATAAGGTTCACTCATATTATTTAATGCGGCTAATTCTTTGACATCCATACCTGAAATATACGCAATTAAGAACATCGTATCACCTTTGCGAACAGTATAGGTGCTGCCTTTATAGAAACCTTTGTCAATTTTACTATAATCAGGGGCATTGGTGGTTGGATTGCGTGGAATTTCAAAATTTTGCGACACTTTTTTCGCAGGTTCGGAATTAGTTGCTACATTCGTCGTTTGGGTTTTTGCTTTAGTTTTAGCGGCTGTTGCCACTGGCTGAACAGGTGTTTGCACTTGTGGCTGTTGATAAGAAACTTGATTAGCCACAGGTTGACTCACAACAGGATTATTCATTCCCGTCGGCATTGCACTTTGCTGAACCTGCGGTTCCCACGTATTATTTGAACTTGTATTGTCAACAGGTTGCATAATCCCAGGGCTAAGCGTGCCGTTATTCACATTTTCAACGGGAGCGGGCGTATCGCTAGTACAAGCATTCAATAATGCCAAGGCTACTGGCACGAATAAAAACGATTTTTTCATTAAATTTTCCTTCTTATAGTTCTTATTTCATATTTGCTGGCATAGTTTCTTGTTTAACTTCTGGCATCCAACTTCCGCCTTCTACTGCTCCAGTGCCAGCCACGGGCTGCATAATCCCTGGTGGTAAAGCATTCGGATCGTTTTCAACTGATGCAGGTTTTTCGCTAGAACACGCATTTAATAACATTACTACAGCACACAAAAATAAACTTTTTTTCATTTCCTTTCCTTTTTATTATTTTAATTTCAAAACTAAATATAACAATACTGCAATTATAACAACTGCCCAGCCTAAAAGTTCAATAGAACGGCGGATTTTTTCGGCATATTTCTCACCGCCCCAAGCAGATAATTTCGCAACCATTACAAAACGTGATGCTCGTGCCACTAGGGACGTAATTAAAAATGGGAAAAATGACATTTGTAACAAGCCTGCGCATAATGTAAAGACTTTATACGGCACAGGCGAAAAGCCGCCTGCCACAAAAATAATCGCGATCCCATATTCATCAAACCATTTCATCACGCGATCAAAATGCCCTTGATAGCCCCAATTCGCAATAGTTTCTCGCACCCAATCTGACGCAAAATATCCCACGCCATAGCCAATCGCACCACCAACAACGGAGAAAATCGTCGCATAAATGGCAAAACGCATCGCTTTTTGCGGTTTGCTCATTGACATTGGGATCAACATCACATCAGGCGGAATCGGGAAGAAAATCGCTTCAATAAAGCTCAATAAGGATAACCAATAGACCGCCAAACGATGCTTTGACCATTGTAGTGCTTTATCATAAATTTTTTCAAAAATTTTCATAACAGCTCGATTTTTACTGGCTTAAACCGCGGTCAAAAATCGCATTGTTTTTGCGATTTTTCCCACAAAATTGTCGCTCATTATTCCTGTTCTAACCAACATTGTAAAGCATTGATTGACGCATAAGCGGTCATATCTGGCTGAATTGGCGTAATGGAAACATATCCTTGGTTAATCGCGTGAAAATCTGTGCCATCGTTGTCATCTTCGGGTAATCCCGCAGGTCCGATCCAATAAATCGCTTCGCCACGCGGATCTTGCTGTTTAATCACTTCTGCCGATGCAGAGCGACTGCCTAAACGACAAACCTTAATGCCTTTTATTTGTTCATAAGGCAAATCTGGCACATTTATATTCAATATTTCTCGACTTTTCAATAGGGTTGGATGAAGCTTAGGAATTAATTCACACACAATTCGTGCCGCGGTGTCGTAATGTTGACGACCATCTAAGGAAACGGCTACCGCGGGCAAACCTAAATGACGACCTTCTAACGCGGCGGCAACCGTGCCTGAATAAAGTAAATCATCGCCTAAATTCGTCCCTGCGTTAATCCCCGAAATAACAATATCCACTTGCCCTGATAAAAAGCCATTAAGGGCTAAGTGAACACAATCAGCTGGCGTACCGTTAATGCAATAATCCCCATTTGGCAAATGTAAAGGTCGTAATGGATGGGATAAAGTTAATGAACTGGATGCCGCACTACGATTTTGATCGGGTGCGACAATTGTTACATTAGCAATTTTACGTAACTCTGCCGCTAATATTTGGATGCCTTCCGCGTGAATGCCATCATCATTACTTAATAAAATATTCATTTCATTCCTGTTTTGAGGTAAATGTAATCAATAAATGAAGGTAAAATTCATCTATTCATCACCGAAATACAATTTAAAATCGAGTGGATTTTACCTGTTAAGTAGAAAATTGGCTAGTTGAATTGCAGAGAAAAAATGAGACAGGAAAAAGAAAATCCCTTAAAGAAAAGGGATTTTCTACTATTTATGTTATTTAGCTAAAGCTATTTTAACCATTTCAGCTAAACTTGTTGTCGGGCGCCCAATTAAAGTCGATAAGGTTTTGTCATCGCTAAATAACGCACCATTTTTAGCATCAATATCCCAATGTGCAATTATTGCTGCAAAATCGGCAGGAACTCCCGCTTCAGTCAAGGCTTTTGCATAATCTTGCTCACTTAAATCAACATAAGGAATATCCTTACCAATCTGACGACTCATTTCTGCCGCAAGCTCACTTAATGTATAAGCATTATCGCCTGCTAATTCGTACGTTTTTCCTTCGTGTCCATCGGTAGTCAACACTCGAATTGCCGCATCAACAAAATCCTCACGGCTTGCGGACGCAATTTTACCTTCGCCCGCCGCACCATAAAATGCACCTAATTGCAGTGCTGCGGGAATTGATGCAGTGTAATTCTCGGTGTACCAACCATTACGCAAAATTGTAAAAGAAACACCTGATTCTTTTAAAAATTCTTCAGTCAATTTGTGTTCCTCCGCCAAACTCAATGCCGAGGTATCAGCACGCAAAAGACTCGTATAAACAAGATATTTAACACCTGCTTGTTTTGCGGCATCAATCACTTTTTTATGTTGGTCTGCTCGTTTACCTAATTCACTACCTGAAATTAAATATAATTTATCTACACCTTGTAGTGATGCCACTGCTGGCGAGTCATAATCAAAATGTCGAACTTCAACGCCTAAATCTTTTGCTTTTTCCAAATTGCGTGCTAATGCAATCACGTTTGTTTGTTTAGCCAATTTTTATATAGCAATTTGACCTAGTTGGCCTGTTGCGGCGGTTACTGCGATAGTCGTCATATTCTTTTCCTCTTAATAGTAAAACAACCTTACCAAACCAATACGATAAGGTTGAAATTATTGTACTTAACAACCACATATATTTAAAGTACCTACACAAATGTTAGTTTGAAAATAATTTTTAATTATTTGATTCACAAGATAATTTTTACTGAAATAAATTTAAAGGAAGGATTAAATTGAGTTTAAAGAATAAAAAAACAGCAAACGTTATGTTTGCTGTTTCCCAAAATTTTAACTAACCGCGGCCATATTTTTTTAATTTTTTACGTAACGTACCGCGGTTGATACCAAGCATCGTTGCCGCACGGGTTTGATTACCACGAGTGTGCATCATAATCACATCCAACATCGGATCTTCGACTTCTGCAAGCACTAATTCATACAGATCTTGTGCATCTTCACCATCAAGTTGAGCTAAATAATTTTTAACTGCTTGTTTTACCGAATCACGTAATGGTTTGTTGGTAACTTGAGATTGTGAATTTAACACTGATACTGTCAATGTATCAGCTGTTGCGCGTTGTTGTTCTAACATTGTTTTGTCCATCAAGAATTAAATTAAAAAAACCTTCTAATACGTCTAACTGCTCAGAAGCACAAGTAATCGCATTAAAAGTCTGTCTAAAAACGGAATCAGGCGCGATGTCCTGTAAATACCAAGCCACGTGTTTACGAGCAACACGGTAGCCTTTTTCAACGCCATAAAACTGATGTAAATCAGCAATATGCTGTAAAATTACATCACAACGTTGCGCTAAGCTTGGTGATGAAATTATTGAATCGTTTTCAATTAAGCCAACAACAGACTGAAATAGCCAAGGTCGGCCTAATGCTCCACGTCCAATCATTATTGCGTCTGCACCTGTGTAATCAAGCACAAACTTTGCTTTCTCAGCAGAAGTAATATCGCCATTAGCAATAATCGGAATCCCAACTTGCTGTTTCACCGCTTTAATTTGATCGTATTCGGCTTGACCTTGAAACAAACAGGCTTTCGTTCTCCCGTGGATAGTCAATGCACTAATACCACTTTGTTCTGCTATTTTTGCGATTTCAACACAATTTTGGTGTTGGCGATCCCACCCCGTCCGAATTTTTAATGTAACTGGTACATGTACTGCACTCACAACCGCATTCAAGATCCGTTGCACAAGATCAGGATATTGTAACAAAGCCGAACCTGCTAATTTGCGATTTACTTTTTTAGCAGGGCAACCCATATTAATATCAATAATTTGTGCGCCATATTCTACATTGATACGTGCAGCTTGTGCCATTTCAGCAGGATCAGAACCTGCTATCTGTACCGCATTAATCCCAATATCTTGGTGATGAGCTAAGCGAAGTTTTGACTTTTCCGTATGCCATACTTGTGGATTTGTAGACATCATTTCTGAAAAGGTCAACCCAGATTGATAATGCGCACATAATTTACGAAACGGTTGGTCGGTAATACCCGCCATTGGAGCAAGCCACACGCGATTTTTTAATTGATAAGAACCAATTTGCACGAGCTAACCCCAATCCGACTAATTTACTGACAAAATCGCTGAAAAAATGAACGAATTTGTCAGGCGACAAGGCGTGCTATGATACGCACTTTTGCTCAGTTTGCAAAGCATATTTTTTAAACAAAAGTAAGTTTTTTTCACGCCCTGCCCCTTGATTTTATCGGTGTTTTCCTGTAATGCGACACCATTCATCTCGCTCGGCAACAGGATCCAATGTGAATTGGCTTTGATAAGCCTCGCAAACGGACTGTGCTTGTGTAGATAAAATGCCTGATAACCCTAAATCGCCATTAGGTTTAACGAGAGCACTAATGGTCGGTGCAAGTTCCTTTAATGGTCCTGCTAAAATATTGGCTACCACAACATCAGCTTGTAAATTCTCAGGTTGCTGTTCAGCTAAAAACAATTGCAATCGATCATCAACCCCATTTTGCTGTGCATTATTACGGCTTGCTAAAATGGCTTGCGGATCAATATCAATACCAATCGCGGATGCTGCCCCTAGCTTTAATGCAGCAATGGCTAAAATGCCCGAACCACAACCAAAATCAATCACCGTTTTACCTTGCAAATCCAAACTCTCTAACCATTCAAGACAAAGTGCGGTTGTCGGGTGTGTGCCTGTACCAAAAGCTAAACCAGGATCAAGCATTACATTCACCGCATTAGGATCAGGGATCTCACGCCAGCTTGGACAAATCCACAAACGTTTGCCAAATTGCATCGGATGAAAGTTATCCATCCATTCACGTTCCCAATCTTTGTCTTCAATTTGTTCAATTTTATAAGCAAAATCCGCATCAACAAATTGGCTTTGTTGCAATAAGCGTAGAATGTGCTGCATATCGGTTTCAGCATCAAATAATGCCACCACATCCGTATTACCCCAAAGCCGTGTTTCACCTGGTAACGGCTCAAAAATTGACGTGTCTTGACTATCCATAAAAGTCACTGAAACTGCGCCAATTTCTTCTAAATAATCACTGATTTGTTCAGCTTTTTGATCGGTGCTGTTTAACCGAATTTGAACCCATGCCATTGTTTTTCCTTATGCAGTTTGTTGTTGCGAACTTAACAAACGCAATTTCTGTAAAATCATATTCAATACCACGCCATAAGCAGGCACGAATAATACAATACCAATTAAAAGTTTTGATAGATAATCCACCACTCCAATCGCAACCCAATTTTCAGCCATAAAGCTATCGCTACTGGCATAAAATGCAATGGAGAAAAACATAAAAGTATCAGCCATTGAACCAAAAATCATTGAGCTACTCGGTGCAATCCACCATATTTTCCATTGACGTAAACGGTTAAACACTAAAACGTCTAATAATTGACCACAAATATAAGCACAAAAGCTAGCTAATGCAATCCTAAAAACAGGCAAACTGAACGAAGCAAGGGCATTAATCCCTTGGTATTGTCCATCTGAAAATAAAATAGACACCACATAGCTAACTAACAACGCAGGTAACATTGCGGCAAAAATAATCCAACGAGCTTCCCGTGCGCCAAACACACGAACAGTGAGATCCGTAGCGATAAAAATAAACGGAAACGTCAACGAACCCCAAGTGCTGTGAAATTGCCATTCAGTAAAAGGAACTTGCACGCTGAAAGGAATTTGCACCAAATAATTGCTTGCGGTAATAATTAAGATATGGAAAAGACTGAGTATAATTAATGCTCGACGCTTTTGCTGATCACTGAATAATGCCGAAAATGGCGATGATGAATGAATTTGCTGTGTCATAATAAACCTTTTTAATCAAAATTGAGGTAAGGGAACTCAACGGAAGCGGAATTATAGTGAATTGGCTCAAAATTTCAAGGGATAAGGGCAATCAAAAACCGCGGTCAAAAAAACGAGAGAATTTTTGACCGCGGTTTTAGCTTATTCACGCATATTGAAAAAGGCGATTAGCGAACAAACTCACTAAAAGTTAATTCATATTCATCACCATCACGATTATAGGCAATAAAGCGCGGGAAATGCTCACCCGCATATTTTTTCACGGTAATATCTTTGTTGCCCGTTTTAAAACGATAGGTAATTTCCGTCACATTTGTGCCATTTACGTTGATATTTTTCTCCGATTTATTCACTGCCACGTTTTCCATTGGGTAAAGTTTTTTACCATTGGTAATTTGGAAACTGGTAGGCAAACGGTCAAAATAGGTCAGTTGGAATGCCATTGTAAAGAGATCAAAGGTCGGCAACGTGAGTTTTTCACTTTCTAACCCCGTTTTAATTTTACCGTATTCAATTTTACCCGCACTGATTTTCGCTTGTGCATACACTTTGTCGTTACGAATATCTCGGTAATCATACATATTAAACGTTTGATTCGCCTTTGAACCACTCGCCACAAAGCGAATATGGTAGAGCGGAATATTAATTTGTGCATTAACCGCATAGCTTGAACCACTTTCTTGGAAATGGATATAAGCTGGCATAAGATAATTTGAACTGTACTTTAAATTGAAAGTTTCAGCCTTTGCACCAAAAGAACACAAGGCTAAAACCGCGGTCAAAAATCCGATTATTTTTTTCATTCGCTTGACTCCTAAAAAAATCCCCACTCACGATTGAATGGGGTGATATTTACTTTGAACAATTTCAGTGCTGAAAGTTCATTTCTTATTGAGCTGGCACAAATCCAACGGCGTTATACACTTGTGCTAAGGTTGCCGCTGCACGTTCACGGGCTTTCTTCGCCCCTTCTGCCGCAATGCGATTTAACAAGGCTTCATCATTATGGAAATGATGATAGCGTTCTTGCAGCTGTGTTAACATTACGGACACTTCGTCTGCAACCGCGGTTTTTAAATGCCCGTACATCTTGCCACTAAATTCTTGTTCTAAATCAGCGATCGGTTTGCCCGTAACGCCCGATAAAATATCCAATAAATTAGACACGCCTGCTTTATTTTTCACATCATAACGCACAACAGGCGGTTCATCACCATCGGTCATTGCCCGTTTAATTTTTTTAACTACCGCTTTAGGATCTTCTAATAATCCGATCACATTATTTCGGTTGTCATCAGATTTTGACATTTTCTTTTCAGGTTCAAGCAAGGACATTACACGTGCGCCACTTTTCGGAATAAAGGGTTCTGGCACGGCAAATATGGCTTCAAGCACCTTACCCTCGCTATCTTTTTTACCATATAGCGCATTGAAACGATTAGCAATATCACGTGCGATCTCAAGATGCTGTTTTTGATCTTCGCCAACTGGCACTTGATTAGCTTGATATAATAAAATATCGGCAGCCATTAAGATAGGATAAGTAAATAATCCCACATTCACATTTTCAGCATAACGAGCAGCCTTATCTTTAAATTGAGTCATTCGCCCCATTTCGCCAAAATAGGTATAGCAATTTAATGCCCAAGCAAGTTGCGTATGTTCTGGCACATGTGATTGAATAAAAATCGTGCTTTTTTCAGGATCAATACCACAAGCTAAATAAAGAGCAAGCACATCTAGAGTTGCTTTACGTAGCCTTTCAGGATCTTGACGCACGGTTATTGCGTGCAAATCCACAATACAGAATAAACAGTCAAAATCATCTTGCATTGTTACCCATTGGCGTAACGCACCAAGATAATTCCCAATAGTTAATTCACCAGAAGGCTGAACGCCACTAAAAACGATAGGTTTGCTCATTATTGTTCCTTAATTGCTATGCAATTTTTAATAAATCTGAAAAATCAGTAAATACCCAATCAGGTTTGGACTCTGCAATCGGCACATTATAGTTATAACCATAAGTTAAACCGACAACAGGGCAACCTGCCGAATGTGCTGCCAGAATATCATTTTTTGAATCGCCGACAAATAAAATTTGCTTTGGATATAAGCCAAACTTGCCACACAAATAAAATAGCGGTGCGGGGTGCGGTTTAATCGCAGGTAACGATTGTCCGCCTAAGGTTTCATTAAATAGATGGGCAATACCAAAGGAGTTGAGAACAGGTTCAACGTGCTGAGTCGGCTTATTGGTTACTACCGCTAATAAATACCCTTTGGCTTTAAGTTGTTCTAAGGTTTCCTTCACTTGAGGAAATAAACGACTACGGCAGCAAATATTTTCTCCATAATACACATTAAAGCGTTGTTTTAATTGTGCAGTTTGCTCAACATTGAACGCGTTTCCTGATTGCTCGTTTGCCCAATCTAAGGCTCGTTCAATTAATACATCTGCTCCATTGCCAATCCACGTTAAAACTAAATCTTCTGGCGCTTGTGGCAAACCAAATTCTGCTAACGCCGAATTCACAGATAAAGCCAGATCAGGTAAGCTGTCAACTAAAGTGCCATCTAAATCAAACCCAATTAACTTAAATTGTGTATTCATTATTTTAGCTCCGCCAGTTGTTGACGCATTGCATCAATCACTTGTTTATAATCAGGTTGATCAAAAATCGCCGAGCCTGCCACAAACATATCCGCACCCGCTTCTGCAATCGCTTTTATATTATTAATTTTCACTCCCCCATCAACTTCCAAACGAATAGCATATCCGCTTTCATCAATCCGCTTGCGGACTTGACGTAATTTATCTAATGTTGCAGGAATAAAAGATTGTCCGCCAAAGCCAGGGTTAACGGACATTAATAAAATCACATCCACTTTATCCATAACATAATCTAAATAACTCAACGGCGTAGCAGGGTTAAATACCAAGCCCGATTTACAACCTAATTCACGAATTAATTGTAATGAGCGGTCAATATGCTCACTGGCTTCAGGATGAAAAGTAATATAACTCGCCCCTGCTTTAGCAAAATCAGGAATAAGCCGATCCACAGGCTTTGCCATTAAATGCACATCAATGGGGGCAGTAATGCCATAATCACGCAATGCCTTACACACCGCAGGTCCAAAAGTTAAATTCGGCACATAATGATTATCCATCACATCAAAATGAATCACATCACCGCCCGCATTCAACACCTGTTTCACATCATCGCCAAGACGGGCTAAATCCGCGGACAAAATTGAAGGGGCAATTAAATAGGGTTGCATCATTCTCTCCTTTTCATCTATTTTGCTTTAAGTTTACTACGTTTAAAAAAACTTGGCTATTTTTCTCCGCGGTTTTAGTCAAATAAAAACCACTCTAACGAGTGGTTTTGAGAACGGTTATAACCAGCCCATATTAACGAGCAAGTGCCACCACGCAATGCCAATGGTACAATGCACAAGCAAGCTACCAAAGGCAACCACTGCGCCTGTTGTCCACCAAGATTTAATATCATTATAACCAGCACCGAAGGTAATTGGACCTGGGCCACCACCATAATGCGTTACACTACCACCATAGGCATTGGCAAATAATAACCCTAATGCCAAAAATTCTACTGGAGCGCCAGTAACTTTCCCTACGGTCGCAAAAACAGGCACCATTGCCGCCACATAAGCACCGCCTGAAGCAAATAAATAACGTACAGCGACACTCAAGAATAAAATAACAATTAATGCTAATGTGCTATGATCACCAAAATTTAATACCGATTGGAACGTTTGTGCTAGCCAGTCAAAGAATTTCGCTTTTTCCAAAATACTTGACATACCAATGATACCGCCGTACCAAATTAATGTATCCCAACCCGCTTTATTTTTACGAATATCATCCCAAGAGACGACATTTAACACAATGCAAAGCACCATAACAATTAAAGCAACCGTTGTCGCATTTACGTGTAAGTATTCCGCAAAGATCCAAGCAAGCAATGCCACAATAAATAAGACAGCTAACGCTTTTTCGCTATAACTCATTGGGCCTAATTCTTTTAATCCTTTTTCTGAAATCGCTTTATTATCCACTTCTTTCATTTCTGGTGGGCAGATGAAATAGCAAATTAATGGAATTAAAAATAAACAAATTAAACCTGGTACTGATGCAGCCAAAAACCATTGAATCCACGTCAATTTAATGCCTAAAATAGGAGCCATTAAAGACAACGCCAGTGCATTTGGTGCCATCGCGGTTAAAAAGATATAACTTGTCGTTTTAACCACCATATACACATTTAACAATAAGTAACGTCCCGCTTTAGTCGGGCTTTTTTCAGGATCAGAGCCAAGCGCGACTGCCACACTATTAATAATAGGAAAGACTATTCCGCCTGCACGTGCAGTATTTGACGGCGTTGCTGGCGAAAGTAGCAAATCAAGGAACATTGTTACATAGCCTAAACGCAATGTGGTATTGCCCATCCAACCAATCATATGATAAGCAATGCGTTTACCTAACCCCGTGATAACAAAGGCTGAACTTAATGTAAAGGCTGTAAAAATCAACCAGGTTGTGCCAGATTGATAACCTGATAAGGTTTGACTTACTTTTAGAAACTCTTTTGCCCCATCGGTATTCCCTATGACGGCGGCTGATGAAGCTACCGCCGCTAATAAGATGACGGGTTCACCATAGGGCTTTAAAACTAACCCTACAATAGTTGCTAAATATAAACCAAATAGTCGCCATGCTATTAAGGGCAAGCCATCAGGTGCTGGGCAGAGAAAAACGATGACGGGTATAATAACCAGTATCGCCAGTTTTTGAGCTTTTGTTAAAGCCATATTAATTACCTCGATGATAAAATAAAAAAGAAATAAGTTAATGCAAGCAAATCCGCACTTCCACCCGCACTGAGATTTCGTGCTATACATTGTTGATCAAACTCTTCTAACTTATTGATTAACAATGTCTGATCTTGATAAATCCGTTCATCTGCTAATAAATTATTTGCATATTGTTGTAGCCAAATTAATCCTTCCATTCCTCCGCGGTGAGCAACATTAGTATCAGGGTTTTGTGCCATAAGCTGTAATAAAACAAGGCGTAATGAATGCAATAACTCGCGATCGTGTCGTAAAGTGGGTAGCGCATTTTGTATTAATGGAAACCCGTTTTCCGCTTCTCCACGAGCGCCTGTTAAACCATAATTTTTATACAATTTTTCGCCCGCGGTTAATGGACGAGATATAATTTCTGCCTGTAATTCCGCCACAATTCCATGGCATATTTGTGCAACGGTATGACAAACGGTCTCTACGTTAAAAATACGCTTTTGCTGAAATAAATACCCTAATGCCGTGCAAACAAGCCCAAGGGAGAAAATTGCCCCTTTATGTGTATTCACACCATTGGTTGCTTGCAACATAGCTTGTTCCGCACGTAAGCCTAATGGGCGAATTTGTGCCAATACGTCAGAAACAGCAAGCGTCGCATTTGCCATACCTTGCAATACAAAATCATACCAAAAGGATTTTAATGCCAATGCACTCACTTCAAACAAATGCAAATCCATATCTTGATGTGCGCCACTATTTCGGCTGTCCACTAATCCTGGTTTAGGCGTTAATCTCGCTTCAGTCAATAATGCCTTATGAACCTGTGTGGCAATATATTGTGCAAAACGATGTGCCATCGCACGCTGCTGTATTTCTGCAATAATATCGTCTAATTGGTGCATTCCTTCACGTGCACATAATTTCGCTTCGCAATCACACAGTAAACATTCCCTTGGTGAATAACCAACCTCTAAACGACTTAGCGGTTTCCCATTAAAATCAATAACATCTAAATCCCATAATCGCGCAATGGGTAAACGCTGTTCCAACGCAATCATTGCTTGTTTTAATTTGATCGCATTAATGGGTAAAACAAAAATGGCTTCATGCCCCGTAATAAATGGGCGAATAAACTGCGCTGTTGGGCTGATCTCTAATGTTTCAAACTCTGCTGATAGATAATGCAATGCTTGCTCAAAGACATAATCTAAAAGCGCATTTTTTTTCACACTCCCGACCGCGGTCAACGTTAAGGATAAAATTGGTTGTTGATACCGCGTTAAACATTGCTGTTGCAATGCTGCACGTTGTTCACGTGCCTCCAACAGTTGCGATAGCTCAACTTCTGTACCTTGAGTCGCAAAAGATTGATAGAAATCAGCCAAAAAACGCACTTATTTTAGTCCGCGGTTTTATTCTTTAATTTGATACACTGTATCAATAATTGAACCATCGCGATAACGAACAACCGCGACAGGCTTATTCGTAAACTCAATATCTTGCGGTTTACCCGTCAAGCTATAAGCTAATTCACAAAGTTGTTCAATACTAAATAATTTGATCCCCGCGTTGCTTAACACGTCAATTAAATCTGGACGTGTAGGATTAACCGCGACACCGTGATCGGTAACCAAAATATCAATATTTTCACCAGGAGTTACCGTAGTAATTACATTTTCAACCACCGTTGGAATACGCCCGCGCACAAGTGGGGCAACGATAATCGCCACTTGAGCGGAAGATGCGGTATCGCAATGCCCGCCAGATGCCCCACGAATCACACCGTCAGACCCCGTTAACACATTCACATTAAATTTTGTGTCAATTTCTAATGCACTTAAAATCACCACATCTAAACGTTCAACAGATGCCCCTTTAGAACTAAAATTTGCGTATTGATTAGCGGATACTTCAATATGATTTGGATTTCGTGCTAAAGATTCTGCCGCATCCTTATCAAAACTTTGCACGTCAATGAGTTTTTTAATTAAACCTGCTTCGTGTAATGCCACCATACTAGAGGTAATCCCCCCTAAAGCAAAACTTGCCGTAATTTGCTGAGTGCGCATTTTATCTTCTAAAAAACGGGTTACGGCAAGCGACGCTCCCCCTGTACCAGTTTGTAATGAAAAACCCTCTTTAAAGTAACCCGATGCAAACACTACTTCCGCACACTTACGTGCAATTAATAGTTCTCTTGGGTTAGTTGTCATTCGTGTTGCACCGCCACCAATTTTTTTCGGATCCCCCACCGCATCAACTTGCACAATGAAATCAACTTGATCTTGCCCGATACTGATTGGATTATGCGGATATTCAGCAAATTCTTCGGTGAGTAATACCACTTTGTCCGCATATTCCGCATCAATCTGCGCATAACCTAACGAACCACATTTACTTTTGCCACTAAACCCATTGGCATTCCCAAATTTATCGCAGCAAGGCACACCTAGAAATGCCACGTCAATTTTAATTTCACCACTTTTTACCAAATGCACGCGCCCACCGTGAGAATGGATATTCACAGGTTCTTGCATTAAACCGCGGGAAATTTCATCGGCTAAAGGTCCGCGTAAACCAGACGAATAAATTTTTCTTACCACGCCGTTTTTAATATGTTCAATCAATGGAAAATGGCTATCGATTAATGAACTTGATGCTAAAACAAGATTCTTAAATCCCATGTCTGCAATTTTTTGCATCACCATATTAACGATAAAATCACCCGCACGGAAAGCGTGATGAAAGGAAATTGTCATACCATCTTTTAACCCACTACGCACAATCGCCTCTTCAATAGATGTACATAATTTACGATCTTTTGCTGTTCTGGCTAAGGATTGTGCTTTCGGCACAGGCTGATAAAAATTAAATTCAGGATGAGATTGTGTAAATTCTGCTATGCGTTGTTCTCTAGTTGTCATATTTTTCCCCTATGCCTCACGAATGCCTGATTTTGCTCTTTCTAATACTAAACGTGCACGCTCAATAATCGGTGCATCAATCATCTTGCCATTCAATGATGCGACGCCTAATCCTTGTTGTTCAGCTTCTTCGGCAGCTTGAATAATACGGCGTGCCTGCTCAACATCCTTTTGCGTTGGTGCAAATAAGTTATGAAGTAACTCAATTTGACGCGGATTAACCAAAGATTTTCCATCAAATCCTAATTGTTTAATTAACGCCGCTTCACGTAAAAAACCTTCTTCATTATTTGCATCTGAATACACGGTATCAAAAGCCTGAATACCCGCGGATCGTGCAGCTTGTAAAATTGAGCAACGAGCAAACAACAGTTCAATCCCCTCAGGTGAACGTTCCGTTTTCAAATTACGCACATAATCTTCCGCACCTAATGCAATACCAATTAAGCGAGAGGACGCAAATGCGATTTGGTTGGCTTGAGTAATACCAAGTGGCGACTCAATCGCGGCTAATAACTTCGTTGATCCAATCTCTCGTCCGCAAGCTTGTTCTATCTCGGTAATAGCCTGATCCATTGCGACTACATCTTGTGCGGTATCAGTTTTTGGCATACGCACCACATCAACACCCGCACGAACAACGGCATTCAAATCAGCCAAGCCAAATTCTGAATCTAATGGATTGACACGAACAACCGTTTCCATTGCCTGATAGAGTGGATGTTGTAATGCGTGAGCAACAAGTAAACGTGCACTATCTTTCTCTTTTAACGCAACCGCATCTTCTAAATCAAACATAATAGAATCAGGTTGATAAATAAAACTATTACTAATCATCGCGGCATTTGAACCTGGCACAAACAACATACTGCGTCTTAATTTCATAGCACATTCTCCCAATTTACTGTTTCATCAGTTGCTCGTAACAAAGCCGCCTTCAAGCGTGCGCGTAATACACAATCTAACGCCCCTTTATCCTCAACGGTAATCAAAGCTTGTTTTACCTCAAATTGATCTAGCACCTCTTTTATAGTGCTAAGAATCGCTGCCCCAAATTGTTTTCCTACAGAACTATTTATTTCAATGATTAGCTCATTAGCAGGTTCAATACGAATTAACGCATCGCTTGATTCCAACGTACCTGCAATAGCTGCTTTACTGATTAGCATAATATTTTCCTTTAATTTCAATATTTAAAAAGGTTGAATTTATTCTACAAATAAAGTTTGCAAAACTCTACTTTACATCTCACTCAAATGTAACAATAACGCTCAAAAAATAGACATAAAAAAATTTCATTGATCTATAACAATCTTTAACTTTATACTTTATAGCATAACTTAGATGAATGGAAAAATGATATGTCTGAATACAATATTGGTAAAATCTACGCGAACGATTTACATCTCCAACAACAAGCCAACCAATTACTTGAGATAAATCATATTCGTGCCGAGAAAAATTTAGATTATCGTTGTGCAATGCTGGATCAACAAGATAACCTGATTGCAACAGGAGGATTATTAGGAAATAGTTTACGTTGTTTGGCAGTATCCCCCGAACACCAAGGCGAAGGGTTAATGAATGAAATCATTACCCATTTAATTAACATCCAATTTGAACGTGGTAACACCCATTTATTTCTTTACACCAAAACAGAATCAGCCAAATTCTTTCACCAACTTGGCTTTTATCCTATTGCCCAAGCCCCTAATTTAGCGGTATTTATGGAAAATAAGCAAACAGGTTTTCAAGATTATTTACACTCGCTACAACAGGCTAGCCCAAATCTTACACCCCAAAGTCATATAGCTGCCATTGTGATGAATGCCAACCCTTTTACATTAGGTCATCAATATTTGATAGAAAAAGCAGCCGCGGAAAATGATTTAGTTCACTTATTTATTCTGAGTGAAGATATAAGCCTCTTTCCATTTGAAATAAGAAAAATGCTCATCCAACAAGGTATTGCACATTTAGATAACGTTATTTGCCACGATACAAAAAGCTATCTTATTAGCCAAGCAACCTTCCCAAGCTACTTTCAACAAGACGAAGAAGCGGTGATTAAAAGCAACGTACAAATTGATTTAGCCATTTTTACGCAAATCGCTAAACAATTACATATCACCAAACGTTATGTTGGCGAAGAACCTTTTAGTCAAGTCACCAAAATATACAATCAAATGATGCAACAACAATTACAAACACAATATATTGACGTTATTGAAATTGCTCGTAAGCCCATTACGCAATCCAATCAATCACAAGCGATTAGTGCCTCAACTGTACGCCAAGCGATCAAAGAAAACAACTGGCAATTAGTGCAACAAAGTGTGCCCGCTAGTACATTCACATTCTTACAAAGCCCTCTTGCCGAACCCATTATCACAAAAATTCAGCACAGCGAAAATGTGAAACATTATTAAATATAAAACCGCGGTCAAAAAAACGATTGAATTTTTGACCGCGGTTTTAGCGTGATTCCAATAACGTTATTTTTTCAACGCACCCAAAATCCCACGGACAATTTGTTGGGTAATTTGGTTGCGAATATTACGCCCCACCGATTTCGCCACACCGCTCACAATTTGTTCGGTCGCAGAAAGTTGCTCGCCTTTTTTCTTCGTGCCGAAAATCATTCGGCTTAAACTGCCCAAAAAGCCTTCATCTTGTTCCGCTTGCTCGGCTTGTTTTTGTGCTACGGCATCTAAATCCGCTTGGGCTTGTTGATTAAGCACTTCAAAGGCGGAAATATTGTCCACATAAGCACTGTAATACGGGTAAAGTTCATCATCTTTTACCCAAGCTAAACGTTGCTCAGCACTTAATGGCGTAAGCTGACTTTTTGGCGGATAAATATACGCCACTTCAACGGGCGTTGGCATACCTTTTTCATCTAAAAATGACACCAACGCTTGCCCAACGCCCAGTGTTGAAATGGTTTCCACCACATTCACATTTGGATTAGAACGGAAGGTTTCCGCAGCAGATTTGACAGCTTTTTGATCACGTGGTGTAAAGGCACGCAAAGCGTGTTGAATACGGTTACCCAGCTGACCAAGCACCGTATCAGGCAAATCTAATGGGTTTTGCGTAACAAAATAAATCCCCACCCCTTTAGAACGAATTAATCTTACCACTTGTTCCACTTTATCCACTAACGCCTGTGGTGCGCCATCAAAAAGTAAGTGAGCTTCATCAAAAAACATCACAAATTTCGGTTTATCAGGATCGCCCACTTCAGGCAATTTCTCAAACAATTCTGCCATTAACCATAACAAAAATGCACTATACATTTTAGGCGAGTTAATTAATTTTTCCGAATTTAAAATGTTAATTACCCCACGTCCATCACGGGTTTGTAACCAATCCTCTAAATTTAACGCAGGTTCGCCAAATAAGTTGGTTGCTCCTTCATTTTCCAATGCCAACAAAGCACGTTGAATCGCTCCCACACTCGCCGCTGACACATTGCCGTATTCCGTTTGGAATTGTTTTGCGTTATCCGCAACATATTTGAGCATTGCACGCAAATCTTTTAAATCAATCAGTAACAACCCTTTATCGTCCGCAACCCGAAAGACTAAATTCAGCAATCCTTCTTGTGTACTATTTAAATTAAGCAAACGTGATAATAACAATGGCCCCATTTCCGAAATAGTGGTTCGCAACGGAATCCCCGTTTCACCATAGACATCCCAAAAGGACACAGGGTATCCAGCAAGATAGGATTCGCCCCCCAGTTGAAATTGCGTGATACGTTCTGCAATTTTGCCTTGCATTGTTCCCGCTTGGCACAGCCCCGATAAATCGCCCTTCACATCAACTAAAAAAACAGGCACACCATCATCACTAAAGGCTTCTGCCATTTTGCGTAAACTGACGGTTTTCCCCGTTCCTGTCGCCCCCGCGATCAAACCGTGGCGGTTTGCCATTTTGGCTTGAATACCGAGAATTTGCCCTTGCTCTGTTTGGGCTAAGTGATATAGGCTCATTATTGTTCCTTAAATTATTGGCAAAAATTGCGGTTATCATAAGAAAAAAATGCACAAGGGTCAAAAAATCTTGTGATTTTTGACCGCGGTATTGCTTGATTTCATTAAGATAAACAACATTATCGCTCACATTGTCGTTCGACAGCCTATTTTCTTTCCCTTATACTTTTCTCATTATTTCTCGGTTTTATTGATTAGGAAAAATTATGCTCAAAGTTCATTGCTTAACAACAGGTTGGGTACAAATCAAAATTCATCATCAACTGGCACGATTTTTTGCGCGCCCTGCACGTGTACTTGACGTATTAACCGATCGTCAATGGTCTGCACATTTACCAATCGGATTTTGGTTAATTGAACATCCCGAAGGGCTTATTATGGTTGATACAGGGGAAAGCCATCACGCCAATAATCAGGGTTATCAACCTTGGTATCATCCATTTATGCGTTTGTGCGAACGTCGTGGCGTATTGCCCGAGGAATAAATCGGTTCGGTATTATGTGTCCATGGCATTGACCCACTCAATATCCAAACCGTAGTGATGACACATATGCACGGCGATCACGCAGGCGGGATTCCTAATTTCCCTAATAGTTATTTTTTACTCAGTGAAACTGAACGGCACGCAATTCAAGCTAAAGATGCGGTATTTAATGGCTATTTAACAATGCACTACCCAACGTGGTTTAAACCTAACCCCATCCGTTTTAATGACGGCGCCTTTGAGAGTTTTGAGTCTAGCCATAAATTAACACAAGACGGCAAAATCCGCCTTGTACCAACGACTGGACATACCCTTGGGCATCAAGCAGTCATCGTAGATATGGGCGATTATTATATTTTTATCGGCGGCGACGCCAGTTACAGCGAAGATTATCTACTCAATGGCGATATTGACGGGGTGTGCATTGACGGAAAATTGCACCGCGAAACCACCGCACGCATTCGCGAACTGTGCCAACGCAAACCTACGATTACGCAATTTGCCCACGATTTTAACAGTGAATTACGTTTGCTGAATAAACAATTCACCCAAGTCAAAAAATAAAAAAACCGCGGTCAAAAATTCTCTCGTTTTTTTGACCGCGGTTTAATTTTAAACTCGTTTATTGCTCTTTTTTAACACGCAATACACGCAAGGCGTAAATGCCAATGCCTGCAACAAAGACTAACAAGCCTAATTTTTCAGCCCACGCATCCCAATTTTCTAGGCTTAATGCTAATGGGGCATCTGAACCTCCTGAAGTTACGCTCGCAGCGATAACGAAAGCGAGGATAACCCCAATTAAACTTTCGCCGACAATCAGACCCGCGGCAAATAACGTGCCGTAACGTTCTGCTTTTTTCTTCAACTCAACAGAATCTTTGCCTTTTGCTTTCGCGTAACTGTCAAGATGACGATTAATTAACCAAGCTAATAACGCACCGATAAAAATTGGAGAATTAATTGATGGCGGCAAGTAAATCCCGATACCCACTGCAAGTGCTGGCAAGGCGAATTTATTACTGCTTTGTTTTTTAATCAACGCATCAATGATGATTAACACAATGCCGAGTCCCACACCAAATAAAATGTAATCCCATTGTAGATTATGCGAGAAAATCCCGTTAGCAATGGTCATCATTAAAGTGGCTTGTGGTGCAGATAAAGCTTGGCTTGCATCCATTGACTCACGTGGCATCGCCCCCGAAAAACCATAGGCGTTATACAAGGTTTCAAGCACTGGTGCAATTACAATCGCCCCCACAATGACCCCGATAATTAACGCAAACTGTTGACGCCAAGGGGTCGCTTTCACGAGATAACCCGTTTTCAAATCTTGTAAATTATCGTTGGAAATGGCTGCCACACAAATGACGATAGCTGCAGTGAAAATGGTTAATGCGGTTAAGAATTTTTGCCCGTCAGCCGTATCTAATAGTCCCGATACATTACCAATTAACATTAGGGTTAACGCAGTTAACACAACGGAAATAATCCCAATACCTGAAAGTGGGCTTGATGATGACCCAACCATCCCCGCCATATAACCACAAGCAGCGGCGACAAAGAAGCCAATCACCACAGCTAAAATGGTACAAACTAGAATTAAAGTAATGCCTAAACCTGCTGAAATGCCAACAGGTTGTAAGAAGCTATATAGTGCCAAAACAATCAATAATGCACTTATCAAGGTCACGCCAATGAGTGCTTTTGGCGATAAGTCCTGATTTCTACTGTCCACATTGTTGTTATTTTTTAAGGCACGGAACGATTGTGCAGTACCTTCAATCATTGGTTTAAGTAACACTAACAATGTCCAAACCGCAGACACTCCAATTACTCCAACCCCAATTAAACGCACTTTAGCTTTCCAAATGCCTAAGGCGTAATCAATCATACTAGCATCAGCAGGCATTGGTGTACTGGCGGTGAAATACGGTACGGCAATCCCCCACGCGAACACAATGCCGATAATAATCGCGATACCGCCGACCATTCCCACTAAATAGCCCGCACCTAATAAGGCAAAAGAAAAACCCATTGGCAATTGGAAAATCGCATTGCCACCTTTAAACCAAATACTTGCACCGCCCGCCACCACACGTAGCCCTTGACTAAGGAAACTTGCCACTGCTGATAATAATGTTCCTAATGCGATTTCTTTGATGCCACTGCCATTTTTACTGTCATCTCCTGCTTTTAAAATTTCAGCCGCCGCAACCCCTTCAGGGTAAGGCAAATTGCTTTGTACAACCATAACGTGACGTAATGGTGCAGTAAAAATCACGCCAAGCATTCCGCCTGAAATACAAATAAGTAAGGTTTGCCAAAATGGGAAGCCCTGCCAATATCCCATCATTAACATTGCAGGCAAGACGAAAATAACCGATGATAATGTCCCAGCAGATGATGCTTGTGTTTGCACCATATTGTTTTCTAAGATGTTCGCATCTTTGAAAAGTTTGAGTACCGCCATAGAAATTACCGCGGCTGGAATAGATGAGGCAAACGTAAGCCCCACTTTTAGACCAAGATAGACGTTGGACGCAGTAAAAATCACGGTAATTAATGCACCGAGAATCATACCACGCAACGTGAGCTCTTTTAACGTTGTTTGAGTAGTCATTGTGATACCTATAAAAATAAATGGTGCAAGGATTTTACTGATATTTGTTTTAAAAACAAATTTTATTGAATTTTTTTCAAGTTTAATTGGAAAATATTTAATATTCAAACCAAATCTGTTTAATTTTTGATACTTTTTCTCACAATGCGTATTAATTAGCCAGTTACTTGCTGAGTTAACCAATCTCGTAAGCTATATACCGCGGTCAAACTCCGTGCATCATAAAAATCAGGATCGTCCAATAATTGAGCAAGATTAGCCAATGGATAACGCACTAATTGTACAGGTTCTGGTTCATCGCCTAACAAACGACTTTGATAAAGATAGCGTGCAATCAAAATGTGCATCGGGCTATTCATAAAAGTTAACGAAGAATTCACCGTGCGTAATAAGACAAATTCACGTGCACCTAGCCCAATTTCTTCTTGTAGCTCACGATTGGCACTCTGTTCAGGCGTTTCATTTTCTTCCATTAAGCCTTTAACGAAGCCTAATTCATAACGCTCCGTCCCCATTGCGTATTCACGAATCATCAATAGTTCATCGCCATCTAACGCCAGCACCATTACCGCCGCACGTTTAGCGGGACGAAATCGTTCATAAGTACGCTGTTCGCCATTGGAAAATTTCAAATCAACTTGTTGAATTTCAAATAATCGAGATTTTGCGATCACAGAAATTGAAAGAATTTCAGGTTTTTGCATAAGTTGCTCCATTGAATCAGCATTGACAATTACGCTCATCACGATACCATAATTTAAGCACAAAATACTCACGGAAAACAAAAAATGGCAAAAAACAGACAGAATAAACAAGATACAGATAAAGACGTCACTCGCCTAGATAAATGGTTATGGGCAGCACGCTTTTATAAAACGCGAACTATCGCCAAAGAAATGATTGACGGCGGCAAAGTGCATTACAACGGGCAACGTACCAAGCCCAATAAAACCGTAGAAATTGGTGCACTCATTAAGTTACGCCAAGGTTCAGATGAAAAAGAAATTCAAGTGCTGGCATTAGCAACCCAGCGCCGTGGTGCACCCGAAGCTCAGTTGCTCTATCAAGAAACCGAGCAAAGTTTACAAAAACGGGAACAACTGGCGCTTGCACGTAAGAATAATGCCCTGACGATGCCCCATCCTGATCGTCGCCCCAACAAAAAAGAACGGCGTAATTTAATCAAATTTAAACATCAAGAATAGATTTTCACGGCAATTTATGCTTTAATTTGCACACTACATTCGTATTAAGGTTTAATCAATGATTAGTGGTCTTTTTATTGGCGCCCTTTTTGGTGCGTTGCTTCAAGCAGGACAATTCTGTTTTGTTTCGGGTTTTCGCCGAATTTATACACAAAAAAATACGCAATTTTTGACCGCGGTTTTTATCGCGATCTCCATTCAATCCATTGGTCTATTTGCCCTACAAGATATTGGCGTTATTAGCTTGCCCAACGGCGATCTGCCCCTGGTGGCTACCCTTGTCGGTGTTTTTCTGTTTGGCTTTGGAATGAATTTGGCGGGTTGCTGTGGTTCGGGGGCGTGGTTTCGTTTGGGCGAAGAACTGGTTGGCAGTTGGCTAGCGTTGATGACTTTTTCAATCACAATGGCATCAACCCAAACGGGCAGCCTAAAACCGTGGATTCAACCTTGGACGAACGAGAGCTTGCCGCTCGCACAATCTACAATAGCCTACAAATTCCGCCTTGGATTTTGACCGCGGTTTTATGCCTCATTACCCTTTCACTCTATCTCTATCAACGCAAACATCCTCGCTTTAGCCCACCGCGGTCAAAATTTTCATTAAATTTAAATAGTACAGCCATTTTAATCGGGTTACTTGGCATCGTGGCTTGGTATTTGAGTGCACAAACGGGGCGTAATTTTGGTTTCGGGATTGCTGTGCCGTCTGCCAATGTGGTGCAATATTTAGTCACAGGACAGCAGCGTTATTTCAACTGGAGCAGCCTGTTTGTGATCGGCATTTTAATCAGGGCAATGATAATAGCAAAAATCAGGGGCGAATTACAACTCACCTTTCCACCTGATAGCCAAACCGTATTCAAACGCCTGATTGGCGGTATCCTAATGGCGATCAGGGCTTCACTCGCAGGCGGTTGCACCGTCACCAATTCATTGGTTGCGACCGCCTATTTCTCTTGGCAAGGTTGGCTTGCCACTGTAATGATTATTATCGGCTTATGGATTTCAAGTGCGATTTTCAAACCCACTCAATGTAAAATTTAAGCACATTTGTATGCAACTCAAACTTCTGTTTACGCTCATTCCGCTTATTCTTGCTGGTTGCGATCAACAACGTGTAACCGAGATTAAAACAGATGAATTATTAAAAAATCTGGATAATCCGCAATATGTGATTATTGATACGCGCCCTGATAGCTTATATTTCGGCTTTAAGGATAAAGGTGCAATACGTAGCGTACATATTCAAGGAGCAATGCAATTTACAACAGGCTGGCTCGATAATATTGAAGCGGCAAAATTTGACAGCTTTGTCAACGGCAAAGGCATTACCAAAGAGAAAACGCTCGTGTTCTACGATAGTAACTTAGATGACTTAGAACGTGTTACTGCCGAATTTGCCGCCAAAGGTTACCACGTACGAGCCTTTAAAGATTTCATTAATTACGCCAATGCGGATTATCCATTAGAAAAATTTGAAAATTGTTCGCTTAGCGTTTCACCTGCTTGGTTAAACGCTACCTTAAACGGCGAAAAACCCGAAAGTTACGCAAGCGATAAAAAACCAATAGTCTTTGAAGTTTCTTGGGGTGATGTCAAAGACAGTAAGTCCTATGTGCAACACATCAAAGGTGCATACCATTTCAATACCGACTGGATTGAAAACGCACCTGTTTGGAATTTATCCGATCCCGCGGTCATTGAGCAAAATCTCATTAAAAACGGCATCAGCAAAGATCAACCTGTGGTGGTGTATTCAGACAATCAAATGGCAGCATTACGCGTACTATGGGCATTAAAATGGGCTGGCGTGGATGACGTTCGCTTTCTCAACGGTGGTTTGAATGTGTGGATGGATGCCAATCTTCCTGTTGAAACAACGGTAAATACCCCAACACCAGTTCAAGCTTTTGGAGAGTCAATCTCAGCCAATCCGCAAGTGGATATTCCAATGCCAGCACAAGCCATTGCTGCCCAAAAACAAGGCTTAAAACTCATTAGTAATCGTGCTTGGGACGAGTATACGGGAAAAATCAGTGGTTATGATTATATCCCAGGCAAAGGCGAACCTGAAGGGGCAATTTGGGGCTTTGCAGGAACGGACTCATCCAACGTAGCAGATTTTTACGACCCTGACGGCACCTTGCGTAACCCGAACGAAATCTTTGCCTTATGGAAAACTCAAGGGATTGAGCCAACAGACAATCTCGCATTCTATTGTGGAACTGGTTGGCGTGCGTCAGTACCTTGGTTTATGACCCAATTAGCAGGCTGGCAGCACACCCAAATTTATGACGGCGGTTGGAATGCGTGGCAAATGAACCCTGCATTGCCCGTGCAAAAAGGCGTGGCATCAGGCGTCACCAAACCTAACGCCTTCAACGACTTCGGTAAAGTCGCCAAACGTGGCAACTCCTGTAAAAGCTAATCTATAAAAAAATTCGGTCAGAAATTCAATCATTTTTTTGACCGCGGTTTTTGTTCAATACTGAGAATATATCACCCCCCTCCTTTCCTCTCACCATTCTCAAATCCTGACAATATTTTAGATTGTTCATATTAAATTTCATTTAACATCTATTCTAACTAATTGCATTGTGCAAATACTTCTTACTATTTGTTTTCTGTTTAAATCAGACTGTAGCATATTCCTTTTTTCTAAATTAGAAATTTATTATACTTCTATTTTATATATGGAATCCTATTTTCTTATTTTGTAAACTAATTTTATAGTTTTTTATAGAAAAATAAAATCCCTTACTTTAAATAAGGGATTTACTCGCAATTGAGATAATTTAATTACATTGTTCTTTGTAATTCTGATTTTCTTAGAATCTATAGCCTAATTTAGCACTTACATATTGTTGGTGTTTAATTTCATTACCTTTAATCTGCCCTATTGTTGTTTCAAAAGAAAATTTGTTGTAATTTATTCTCACACCAACATCATAGTACAACTCTTTATCTAAAGTTAAGTTTAAAACTTCATTGTTAATATGAATACTTTTATCACGACTACTTAACACATGATTGTAATTGATTAATATAAAAGGAGCTACTTTCACACGTTCATTGATAGTAAAGTCTTTATCTATACTTACTCCTACTTCATATTTCCAATATGAAAGTCTATCAGTTTTGACATCCGCCTCATCTAATACATAATTAGCTTTGCTAATACTATAATATTTAACACCTGCTGTTGGTTTAATATGTAAATTGTCAATATTTAAGTCATAACCAAAATTTGTACCTATCATGGCTAAATGTCTATGGTAACTTAGATCATCAATTTTATTTTGATTACGTCCATAAGTAAAATCAGTTAGATTAAACACATGATTATCAAATTTAGACTTCAAAAATACTGTGGCTGTATCCAATTTAGTTTTACCACTTCCCAGTTCAAAATCATTACTTGACTGTGTTTTAGTTATAATCAACCCAATATTAAATTTTTTAGCATCACTTTGTACACCAATTTGCTCTAAGTTAGATTTCTGTTTAAATCCACGATAATTATTAGATATATGTTTAACATTTAAGTTATCATAATTTATCCAAACATTTTCATTACCAATTTTATTAACATTTCTGTCTAATTGACTAACAAGGTTTATCGTTCCCATTACGCTTGATAAAGCATTATTAGATAAATCACTTATCCATTCATTTTGAGTTACACTTTCATTTGATGATTCATCAATTGTAGAAGCTGTAGTATTTGTTTCTGTGGTTTTAGAAATATCGCTACTTACCGCTCCATTTTGTTCCTGAGCAAGTATTTCTTCTTTTCCTACTGCATTTGATATAGTTCCTGTTGCTTGTTCATCTGTTGGTTCACTTGCATTACTACTTGCTTTATCGACTTTTACAATACCATTATTTACCGAACCTGTTCCACTAATAGTTACAGTTTCTTTACTCATTAAAACTTTACAATCTGATTGGCTATATCCATCATCTATACAGTTTTGTAATACATCAGCTTGACTATATGGTTTACTTAAATTAACAAGGTAAGTTTTTAATTTTTCAATTTTAGTCTGATTAACTTTAATTTTACCATCTAAACTACTAATATTTTGATTAATACTATTAATAAGTTTAGTAGATTCTGCTCGTTTATTAGCTTTATCTTTATCATCTATCACAACATTTTCGGCATTTTGTTCTGATTTTTTGATTGGATTATATAGTACATAATGATTGTTATCATTTTTCAATACATAACGGTAAGCACCTAAATTTGCATATTTATTAGCCAAGTTAAATGATGCTGCATTTTTTATTTGGTTTCTATTGTTTAAATCTATCAAACTTGCACTTTGGATTACACTAGGCTCTTTCCCTAAATTCTCAATATTTACTAAGAAATCACCTACAGCCACACCATTGACTATTAATTTATCATTTTTTCCCCTTGCAACATTCGTATAGAAATTAAACAAACCATTTCCTGTTAAATCTGTATCAATAGTAAAATGATTAAATCCTTTACCATTACTAATATCAATCACTCCATCATCTAATTTAACAGATCCAGCTTTACTGCTTCCTACCATTATTATTCTTGCATCTTTACCTACATTAACTGTAGTATCTTTGTCTGCATTAATCTTACCTATTAAATAAACTTTCCCTACATTTAATATTGCTTTATTTTTTAGTTCAACATTACCAATAGTTTGAACGGTTACAATGTAATTTGTGTTTAGATTTCCTTCTGTATTACAAGTTGTTTTGCCTGTATGATCTGAACGCTCACAATATGTGGCATCTTTTCTAAAACCTAAATCAATTTTACCGTTATCTTGTCCTACTAAATTACCTTGTAGAAGTTCAACTCCTTTTGTTACACTTAATATACCATTTCCTTTAGCTATAAAGTTATTTGCTTTAAACTCCCTGCTGATCCAATCATCTTCTAATACGACTTCCTTATTACTGAGTTTATCATAAGCATGAGGTGTTGGCGTGCCAGAAAAAACTAAACTGCCGTTATCTACAGTAAAATCACCATTTAAATTTGCACCACCATCTAGCAATAACACTTTATTACTTGCTGTTGGTGTAAAATTCACATTCATTTTACTATTAATTAATCCATTTCCTTCTTTTTCACCAAAATAGCCACTAAATGCTGAATAAAGGCTTTGATTATTTTTTCTTTCTAATACGATTTCAATCGCTTTATTTTTATTAGAACCTAAATATTCCCAATTAGCATCACTTTTTTGGTTGGTTGGAAAATAACTACTATATGAACCAGTCAAGGCAAAATAGCTTAATTTACCATTATGTTTATATTCATAAAGAGCTAAATCATTTTTATTTGGTCGAGTATTCCATTTCATCAACTCTATATCATCTACAGTATATCTTCTTTCTCCAGTAACATTAATATTGGCTAGTTTTTTGGTTAAGTATTGATTTCTCTCTTTTAATAAAGCAATCGCTTTATTTTTATCACTACCTACAAACTCCCATATACTGTCACTTGTACCATTTATTGGGAAATAATGTTTCACATTACCATTTTCTTTTAACAGGAAATAATCAGTTCTATGATTTTGATAAGGATTGATATATTCATAAATTGTATAATTACCCCCTTTCACTCCCCATTTACCGATAGTGATTTCTTGTTTTTCATCTACTATAGGTATATTTTTCTCTTGATAATGGTTCACAATCATGGCCCCATTATCTACATTTTGAATAGTTTCAAAGGTCAAATCATTACCATTGACATCCAAGCGCCCTCCATTTTTACCAAAATAAATTTTATTTGGATTTACTTGTTTGCCATCACCTAAAACAACTGTACCACGTCCGCTTACAATACCCACCTTATTAAAGGCTTGTTTTTCATTAGAACCATTCTCATATTGTTGGTTAAAAATAACAATACCATCTCCTATACTTATATCCCCTTTATTTACACCAACACCATTAATAAGTAATGTTCCTTTACCAATTTTTGATAATCTGTCACCCTCAGGATTGTTAACAGCCCATTTCACTGTTTTACCATCAGCAACAGATATTCCTGCACCTAACCATGTAATACTGTTATTTTCACCTTTCACAGTTGCATTATCTTGGAAGTATAATGCCCCAGCTCCTTGGTCAACATCATTTTTTAATACAAGATTGATATTATTTTTGAAATAAATAGTTTGCCCGTAATTTGAAGATGGTTTAGATTTGCTTGTATCATCTTTTTTAAGTTGACTGTTAGCAAGATTTATAGTTTCTTTGTTATTTCTTTGGATTAAGCTACCTTGGCTACCATCATCAGAAAAATAGACTAACCCTTTTAAGTCTATCGTTTTTTCATCTTCATCTTTTAAACTGTTTAGAAAATCTTTTTGAGCAACTGCATAATAGTTAGCATTACCATTAAATCCCGTGTAGCTCATTAATGTTCCTGCAAATATCCATTTATGCTCAATGCTATCATAAACAAAAATTGGAGAACCACTATCACCTGGTGTACCATAAGTTGCAAACAATCCTAATTTGTCAGCATATAAACTACTTTGAACACCTAATATTTGACCACTTTGATTTTTAATTGATAAAGGTAGCCCACCGATACGATAACCATAAGCCCCATAGACTTTATTTACAGCCCCTTTTTCATCTCTTATTCCTTGAGTACCTGTACCTACACGAATAAAATAACTGTATCTACTGTTATTGGCATAATTCACATTTTGATCACCCATTGCAATGGGTGCAACTTCCGTGACTAATTTATTTAAACGTGGATTATGATAATCCATATTAGAGTTCTCATTTCTATCCACTAATTGATATGTGTAATCATTTTCGTCTTTGGTGGAACCATAACTTATACTGCCATATCCACTATTATGTTTCACACTTACCACATATTGATCATCAACAAGTGTTGCTACAGTTAAATTTCTGTCTACTACACCTAAATCTAAAACAGGTGCATGTTTGAACATCACATCTTCTTTTTTACCATCCTTTGTTTTTACCGTTATGTCTCTTGCCCCTACTGTAAATTGACCTTTATTCTCAGAAAAATCACGATATGTTTGATAATCAATGTCTGATCGCACAAGTGCAGCATTAGCACCAAAACTTAACAATATTATCGTTGTTAAAACGTTATATCTAAACTGTTTCATAAAAATTCTCCTTAACTATGATTCTAATATAAAAATCTCAATTCCTTTAAAAGTGGGGCATATATTCAGACTGTAGGGTAATGTGGGATAAGACTAAAAAAACAAATTCTAAAGTTTTCTATTTTTAAAATAGTGAATAATTAAATTAAATAACAAATGAACAACCTTCACTTATTAATTAACTAATAGAACCCACAGTAAAGACAGGATAAATTCTATCAAATTAAAAAAGAAACACCTAGCTAAATTACAATATCCGAGAGTCTTATGAAATACCCAAATATAACAACATCCGTAAAGCTAACCCATAAAAAACCGCGGTCAAAAATTCAATCGTTTTTTTGACCGCGGTTTTTGTTTCTCACTGAAAATCTTGTGCGAAATTAAATAAAGGTTACAAAATGATTATCATATCCCCAAATGTCTTCATAATGATTAATCTTTTGTTCAACCGTCATATATTTCTAATAATTCGTTGTGGTCGCACCCTTTTGCATATATAACTTATAGCCTAAGCTGTACGCTTACTGAATGGTGGACTCTATGCAAAACGGTGTTTCAGCACCACAAATCTCAAGGTTTTGTATTTGATGTTGTGTTAACAATGCATTCAACTCGGTTTGATAAAATGCTTATCATTATGTTGAACGAAAATAATAGGTTTATTGGACTGATGATATTGATTAATACGTTGATTTATCAGCGAAATTAACTGGTCATAATGATAAATTTTTCCCGCAGCAAAACAAACCGCATTTTGCATATCAATAATTAATAGTGCATCTGCTAACATAGATCTCTCCTTCTAACTTAATATCAGCGTATTTTCTGAACGCTGTACAAGTGATTGATGTTGTTGAATAATTGCGATAAAAGGAGCACCGAATCGTTCCCATTTTTTCAATCCAACGCCATTAATTTGTAACATTTCTACTTTACTGGTAGGCAGATAGCGTGCCATTTCTTGCAAAGTGGCATCACTGAACACAATGTAAGGTGGGATATTTTCACGATCAGCAATTTGCTTGCGTAAAAAACGTAGGCGTGCAAAGAGATCTTTATCAAAGGTTGCGGTTGACTGCGTTTGTGCGTGATAGGTAATGTGCGACAGGGCAGATAAGCGTGGCGTGGCTAATTGCAATTCAACTTGCCCCAATAACACGGGGCGAGCACTACGTGTGAGTTGCAATATGCTCCCCACATCGCCCACCACTTGCCGAATCAGCCCTAAATGAACTAATTGCCGAATCACTGATTGCCAATATTCTTTGCTTTTCTCTTTGCCGATACCGTAAACGCTCAATTCATTATGTCCGTTATCGCGGATTTTTTGGTTATTCAATCCACGCAGTACCGCAATCACATATTGCACACCAAACCGCTGTTCAAGGCGGTAAATGGTTGACAAAATTTTCTGTGCGTCAATTAAACCGTTATATTTTTTCGGCGGATCTAAGCAAATATCACAGTTATTACAAGGTGTTTGCTGATTTTCGCCGAAATAATTCAATAACACTAAACGACGGCAAGTTTGGCTTTCGGCAAATTCGCCAATCGCTTCTAATTTATGTTGCTCAATTTGACGTTGTGCATTATCAGGCTTTTCAAGCAACATTTTTTGCAGCCACGCATAATCGGCAGGTTCATAAAATAAAACCGCTTCGGCAGGCAAATCATCACGCCCTGCACGTCCCGTTTCTTGATAATAGGCTTCAATACTTTTTGATAGATCAAAATGTGCCACAAAACGCACATTGGATTTATTAATGCCCATACCAAAGGCTATCGTTGCCACCACCACTTGAATGTTATCACGTTGAAAAGCACGCTGAACTTGTTCACGATCGCTCGCTTCCATTCCTGCGTGATAATAGGCTGCCGATACCCCACGTTTTTTTAAGGCTTCAGCGACACGCTCCACTTTGTTGCGACTATTGCAGTAAACAATACCGCTTTTTCCCTTTTGAGCCACCACAAAATTGCAAAGCTGATCCATTGGCTTAAATTTTTCAACAAGGGTGTAACGAATATTCGGGCGGTCAAAACTACCAATATAAATATAGGGTTGCACTAATTGCAGATTTTGCAAAATATCTTGGCGAGTAGTTTGATCCGCAGTCGCGGTCAACGCCATAATGGGAGCATTCGGAAAGCAGGCTTTTAAACCGCTTAGTTGGGTATATTCGGGACGAAAATCGTGTCCCCATTGTGAAATACAATGGGCTTCATCAATGGCAATAAAACTCACATTGCAGTGCGTGATAAAATGGAAAAAACTGGTTGAGGTAATTTTCTCTGGTGACACATACAAGAGCTTCAACTCGCCCGTTATCGCCCGTTGCTGAACTTGCTGTTGCTGAGCAAAACTTTGCGTAGAATTGAGGTAATCCGCCGCAATGCCATTAGCCAGCAATTGATCAACTTGGTCGTTCATCAAGGAAATGAGTGGCGAAATGACTAAAGTTAGCCCATCAAAACATAGGGCAGGAATTTGATAACAAAGGGATTTCCCATTTCCTGTCGCCATAATCACCAAGCTATCTTGCCCATTTAATGTGGCATCAATCACCTGTTGTTGACCATTGCGAAAACTCTGGTAGCCAAACACATCGCGTAACACCGCCATACCGCGGTCAAAATTTGGCGCATTTTTTGCAGTTAACGGCAAATTTTCACTCACATTTTGATCCGCGGTTTGTTGGGGAAAATCCACAGTGTTGCTCATTTACACAAAATGCACCTGTTCACCATAAGCCGCACAGGCTTGTTGTAAACTATCCCAGAAACGCAACCCATCGCTAGCGACCCAATCGCCCTGTTCATAAGCAAAATGAAATCCGCCCAAACGGCTTGCTAGCCACAGTTCCAATAAGGCTTCTTGTTTATTGATAACGATTTGGCTACGATCAGCAAAGGTGATCGTAAACACCGCCCCTTGTCGTTCAAAATCCACATCACAATCTTGTTCTTCTAACTGTTCTTCAATGCTATCCCACACTTGCTCAACAATTTGATGAAATTCGGTTACATTCATCACGTTCTCCGCTCTGTCAAATTTGAAAATAAAGATAAGATTATAGAGATTTTCCGATTATTTAGGTAGAGCTAAAACGTAATTTCTCTATGTTATTGCGATAGTAATTTGCCCATTCTGCAATAAAAAACCGCGGAAAATTTTGACCGCGGTTTTTATTGCTATCAGAATTTGTCGCTAATTATCGCGGGCAAATTTCTGAATCAGCAAAAAAGTACGCAATTTCACGTTTTGCACTGTCAACGCTATCCGATCCGTGAACCGAATTTTCTCGTTGGCTTAACGCAAATTCCTTACGAATAGTCCCCTGTTCTGCATTTTCAGGATTAGTTGCCCCGATTAAACGGCGATAATCTTGAATCGCATTGTCTTTTTCTAAGACCAACACAACTAAAGGACCTGATATCATATATTCCACTAATGGCTCAAAAAAAGGTTTGCCTTGATGTTCGGCATAAAACCCTTCGGCTTGAGCTTGTGTTAAATGCAACATTTTCATCGCATTCACTTGAAATCCTGCTTGCTCAAAACGTGCCAAAATAGCACCAATCAAATTGCGTTTTACCGCATCAGGTTTGATAATTGAAAAGGTTTGTTGTAACACATTAAGCTCCTTTTTGAATTAAAAAATTCGCGATAGTTTGCACGCCAATTCCCGTGGCACCCGTTGCCCACAACTCATTTGGCGTTTTACGGAATGTGGCAGATGCGTCAATATGCAACCAATTTTTCGCATAATCATTCACGAAGTAAGATAAAAATGCAGTTGCAGTACTTGCCCCAGCCGCCACAGCGATTGATGCAGTGTTAGAAATATCTGCAAAAGATGAGCTAATTTGTCCGCGATGTAATTCGGCAAAAGGTAAACGCCAAAAAGGTTCGTGTTCTTGATTAGCCGCGGTGAGAAACTCTGCGACTAACTGATCGTCCATAGAAAGTAAAGAATGGTAGTCATTGCCTACGGCAACTTTTGCCGCACCCGTTAAGGTCGCAGCATCAATAATCAATTGTGGTTTTTGCTTATCCGCATCAATTAACCCATCGGCTAACACTAAACGCCCTTCAGCATCGGTATTCATAATTTCTGCTCGCACGCCATTGCGGTATTCAATAATATCGCCCAATTTGAATGCACGGCTACTAATCATATTTTCGGCACAGCAAAGGTACAATTTTACACGCTGATTTAGACCGCGAGCAATCGCCAATCCCAACGCGCCCGTTAATAATGCCGCACCGCCCATATCAGAACGCATACTATCCATTCCTGAACTTGGCTTGATACTATAACCGCCACTGTCAAAGGTGATCCCTTTGCCAACTAAGCAAGCTAGCACAGGTGCATCCGGGTTACCTGTAGGATTGAAATCAAGTTGTAGCATTGCTGGCGAATGAGCTGAACCGCGTCCAACTGTCCAAATGCCCAGATAACCACGCTCACGCAATTCATCGCGTGCCACAATGTGATAACTGACAGCATTTTTTAATTGTTTTTGTTCAGCTTGTGCCACAATAAAACCTGCAGCACGATGAGCTAATTCTTCAGGCGTAATCACTTCCGCAGGTAAATTGATGATCTCACGCACGAATTTGCCACAACCAATTCGTGCCGATAATTCAGACTGATCTTGCGGATTAAGTTGTGCAAAATCTACGTTGAAATCTTGTTTCGCACTATAAAACCCTTGATAAAAAGCCCAACTGGTTGCTAAATCCCAATTTTCGCCCACCAATTTAGCCTGATGAATACCCTGACCGCGTAATTTACGTGCCACTTTTTGCACAACATTTAAATCTGAATGATCTTGTTTTAAATGAATAACCGCTTGTTCATCGTTAAAAGAAAGTATCGCATTTTTTCCCCAACTTTCTGAAGCAGGTTGAGTTGATATCATCACTTGCATAGCTAAAAACCCTTATAAATAACAGAAATTTAATGTATTCACACTATACCACTTTGCATACAAGCTGCCTAGCGCAATTCCAAACAATCCCTTTGGTTAACGTGACTCAGATCACAGTTTCATTTATTTCCTCAACAGAACATTATATTCCACTTAGATTTTTGATCTAGTTAACATTTTTTTAAGTCGTCTTTCCCTATAATTCACAACAGTTATTTTTCAATATTCAACTTAATGAGGCATACTATGACGGATTTAAATAAACTCACTCAAGAACTTGGTGAAATCGGTATTTATGATGTAAAAGAAGTTGTGTATAACCCAAGTTACGAACAATTATTCCAAGAAGAAACCAATCCTAATCTGGAAGGTTTTGAGAAAGGACTAGTTACCAACTTGGGTGCCGTAGCTGTTGATACGGGTATTTTCACAGGGCGTTCGCCAAAAGATAAATATATTGTGCTTGATGAAAAAACAAAAAATACTTTTTGGTGGACCAGCGAAGCAGTAAAAAATGATAACAAACCAATGAACCAAGCCACTTGGCAAAGTTTAAAAGAATTAGTCACCAAAGAATTATCAAGTAAACGTTTATTTGTCGTTGATGCGTTTTGTGGTGCGAGCGAAAAACATCGCGTAGCGGTGCGGATTATCACCGAAGTAGCGTGGCAAGCCCATTTCGTTACCAATATGTTCATTCGCCCAACCCAACAAGAACTAGCAAATTTTAAACCTGATTTTGTCGTTATGAACGGTTCTAAATGCACGAACCCAAATTGGAAAGAACAAGGGTTAAATAGTGAGAATTTTATTGCATTTAACCTAACCGAAGGTATCCAATTGATCGGTGGCACTTGGTACGGTGGCGAAATGAAAAAAGGGATGTTCTCTCTAATGAATTATTGGTTACCGTTAAAAGATGTGGCAGCAATGCATTGCTCCGCGAATGTGGGCGATAAAGGCGATGTAGCAATCTTCTTTGGGCTTTCTGGTACGGGTAAAACCACCTTATCAACGGATCCAAAACGCCAATTAATTGGTGATGATGAACACGGTTGGGACGAAGATGGCGTTTTCAACTTTGAAGGGGGCTGCTACGCGAAAACTATTCGTCTTTCCGCGGAAAACGAACCTGATATTTACGGTGCAATTAAACGTGATGCCTTACTAGAAAACGTGGTTGTATTAGACAATGGCGATGTTGATTTCAATGACAGTTCAAAAACCGAAAACACTCGTGTTTCTTATCCAATCTATCATATCAAAAACATTGTTAAACCTATTTCAAAAGCAGGTCACGCAACCAAAGTGATTTTCTTGACCGCAGATGCATTTGGCGTATTACCACCAGTATCAAAATTAACCCCAGAGCAAACGGAATATTATTTCTTATCAGGTTTTACCGCCAAACTCGCTGGCACTGAACGCGGGGTCACAGAACCTACCCCAACCTTCTCCGCTTGTTTTGGTGCGGCTTTCTTGTCCTTACACCCAACACAATATGCTGAGGTTTTATTAAAACGAATGAAAGCGTCAGGTGCACAGGCGTATTTAGTTAATACAGGTTGGAACGGCAGTGGCAAACGGATTTCAATTAAAGATACTCGCGGCATTATTGATGCAATTTTAAATGGTTCTATTGAACAAGCGGAAATGCACAATTTACCGATCTTTAATTTAGCTGTGCCACGTGCATTACCGAATGTAGATAGTCGCATTTTAGATCCGCGAGATACCTATGCCGAACCAATACAATGGCAAGCTAAAGCGGAAGACTTAGCTCAACGTTTTAATAAAAACTTTGAAAAATATACTGATAATGCTCACGCTGCTGAATTAGTGAAAGCAGGTCCAAAAGCCTAATTATCTCTTGAATATAATCAACACAGTGCGTATCCTTGGGTACGCACTTTTTATTAACCAAAATCAACCAATGACAAAGGCTCTACTCTTCTTAAACGGCGAACCACCACAACAGTTACCCGACTTAACAGATTACGATCTGATTGCTTGCACCGATGGCGCATTGCATTATTTACTTGCTCTCAATTTGCCCCTTGAAAAATTAGATTTCATTTCGGGCGATTTTGATTCTTACTCAAGCAAGACATTAGCACAACACCTTTCTGAACATAAATTGATTGCAACGCCCGACCAAAATCATACGGATTTCTATAAAGCATTGAATTTATTAAAACAAAAAGGAATTACTCAACTTGATGTTTTCGGTGCAAGTGGACGATCACAAGATCATTTTATGGGGAATTTACATTGTTGCTACTCCTTTCGTCAACAAATGCAAATCTGTTGTTTTGATGCCTATTCACGCTATTTTTTCATTCCGTCCCAATTTTCCATTGAACATATTCAAGGCAAAACCCTTTCTTTATTGCCTTATGCTAATACGACCAACGTCGTCAGTCAGGGATTAAAATGGGAACTCACTAATCAGGATTTATCACTGACAACGCAAATGAGCCTACGCAATGTAGCCATCGCAGACCGCGTTACAATCCGCTATCAACAAGGGGCGTTAATAATGTTTATTGCTCATTGATAAAGCCTATTTTTTATTTTATGCTAACGCCATTATAGATAACCCCAAAAACCGCGGCAAAAAACAACGCCAAATTTGACCGCGGTTTTTTACGAGAAAAAATTATGTTAGATATTGTGTTATACGAACCTGAAATTCCGCAAAATACAGGCAATATTATTCGCTTATGTGCCAATACAGGATTTCGTTTACATTTAATTGAGCCATTAGGATTTACTTGGGATGATAAAAAATTACGCCGCTCAGGCTTGGACTATCACGAATTTGCCGAAATAAAAAAACACAAAACCTACCAGCAATTTCTTGAATTGGAACAACCCAAACGCCTTTTTGCGTTAACAACAAAGGGCGGCCCTGCTCACTCAGATGTGCAATTTGCCGTTGGTGATTATTTAATGTTTGGCCCCGAAACCCGCGGTATTCCAATGTCTATTTTAGATAATATGCCGATGTCTCACAAAATTCGGCTCCCGATGACCGAAAACAGTCGCAGTATAAACCTTTCTAATGCTGTTGCCGTTACCGTTTATGAAGCGTGGCGACAATTAGGTTATCAAGGCGCAATTAACCTAAACCGATGATTAACGCATTTATTCAAGGCTTTTTAGTCTGTGGTGGATTAATTGTTGCTATCGGGGCACAAAATGCTTACGTTCTCAAACAAGGGTTATTAAAACAAAACATTCTTGCAATTATTTTAACCTGTTTTGCTTGCGATTTTGTTCTGATTTCTCTTGCGGTAATCGGGTTAGGTTCGTTTATTAGCCAATCTCCGAGCTTTACATTGGCTCTTACGCTATTCGGTGCATTATTTCTGTTTATCTATGGCATCAAAGCTTTTCTATCGGCTTATCGTGGCAATAACAGCTTACAGCTCTCACAAACGTCACAATGCACCACAACCATTAAATCGGTATTAAATACGCTCGCCATTACACTACTTAATCCGCACGTTTATTTAGACTGCTTTGCAATTATAGGCAGTATCGCTAGCACGTTAGACCCACTGCAAAAATGGGGATTTTTATGGGGTGCCCTAACCACGTCATTACTTTGGTTTGTTAGCCTTGGTTATGGTTCAAGATTGCTCATTCCACTGTTTCAACGCCCAATCACTTGGCGTGTTCTAGATTGTCTGATCGGCATTATTATGTGGCTTATCGCATTTAGCTTACTCCGTTTTGCGTTGCGCTTTTTATAGCAAAAACCGCGGTCAAAAATTCAATCGTTTTTTTGACCACGGTTTTGTAATATAAATGAAATTCGTCGCAAAATGGGATTTTTATGAGTTCTTTAACCACGACGCTACTTTGGTTCGTTAGCCTTGGTTATGGTTCAAGATTGCTCATTCCACTGTTTCAACACTCAATCACTTGGCGTGTTTTAGATAGTCTAATCGGCATTATTATGTAGCTTATCGCACTTAATTTACTCCGTTTTGCGTTGTTCTTTTTATAAAAAAAACTGCGGTCAAAAATTTAATCATTTTTTTAACCGCGGTTTTGTGAACAAAAATACTCGCTTAATCAGCTTATTCAGCTTATTCAGATAAAGTAAAGGTTTGAGTTGGGTATTTCACGCCATTTGCTGTAACAGTTAAAGTATATGTACCCACAGGATCTTCATTTTCAAACATCCAACAGTTATCAATCATCCCGTTAGACAATGTACCGACCAAATTAAACTCATGATTCACTTTATTATAGCTATTCATACCATTAAATCGGTATGTCGCTGGTGCAGGGCTAGTTATCTCTAGTTTAATTTTATTTTCTTTGTTTTTAGGCAACCCTGTTAATTCCCAACAATAATAATGCCCATCTTGTTTTTTATAATGAGTACCGTCTTTTAACCACACACCCAACATCTTATAATCACTTTTAGCACCAAAGGTGAAAACAGGATTTGCAAAGGCAAGACAAGGGAATAATACAATAAGGAAAGCAAAATACTTTTTCATTTAAAATAGCTCCGATATACAATAAAACAAAAGGCTGTTAGCGATTAACTAACAATCTTTCTGAATATGGCTCCTCCTGCTGGACTTGAACCAGCGACATATGGATTAACAGTCCACCGTTCTACCGACTGAACTAAGGAGGAAAGTGGTGCCTCGAGGCGGAATCGAACCACCGACACGGGGATTTTCAATCCCTTGCGTAAAGTCTTTACACATAAAAAGTTATTAATGATCGTGCCACAAAACTATTTGCCCGTACCCAGCCGATACATAGCAATTGATTTGTTCACTCACAGATCAAATCAGATCGGATCTTACACAATTTCTAAAGTTTGTAAAGGCTGGATAATTGATTATTTTATAATAATGCTGAGTTCACTTTCTCTCGAAGCATCTCAACATCGGTTTCAATATACGTTAATGTCACTCTCACATCTTTATGTCCCAAAAGTTGCTTAGCCACATAGAGATTTTCCGGATTTTTCATTAAGTTTGTAGCAACTGTATGTCTAAATCGATGTGGGGAGACTTGAAACCCAACCTGACGTGAAATAGCCCGAAACAAGTGGCTCACTTGATACTCAGTCATTATTTGACCTTCATATCGTGTTTGACGAAAGAGATTAATATTAAACAACTGAGAATTAAGGCATTGGTTACGCTTTCTTAATTCTGCTATTAGTTTTTCTAAAGAAGGGAATAATCTATCTGAAATAGGAATACAATGATATTCGTGATTTTTATTAATTTCCGGTGAGATATGAATAACCTTTCGGCATAAATCAACATCCTCTATTTTCAATCTCAGTAGTTGAGCTCTGCGTATAGCAGTAAAACGAAATGTATTCACAAGTGCCTGTATAAACCATTGTGGTGTCAATACTGCTGGTAAACTTGCTTCATACTGAAGAAAAAAATCCAATTTAGCTAATTGAGATTCCGTCAAAATCTTACGTTTTGCTTTACCCGTTCTCAAAAACAACTTATTGCACGGATTTTCTTTATAATCCAATAAATGTTGCTCAATACCAAATTTATAAATAGATTTAAGATGCCGTATATAACTATTCCAAGTAACAGGTTTTACTTTCGTATTAATCACATTATTACGCCATTTCAATAGCATCTCGGTAGTTATTTGAGAGGGGTATCTTACACCACAATGTTTGCGTACTTGCCGAATAGCTTTATCATAGCTCCTCTGAGTGTCTGAGCGCAGATATCTATGAAAAAAATTTTTGTAATAAAAGCTCAAATGTAATATTGGTGTTTTGCATAATTTACTCCTCTAGTAATAGATGCCTGTTGTTTATTAAAATTTTTTCACCAAAAAACAGTTGTGTATTCGGAATGAGATAGCCAACTAAAAATGAGTCTTTTCTTGGACCAATGACACGGCAACGCCAGAAGTTTGTACTATCATCACCTGTTATACGCTTCTTATGTAAGCCAAGTGCTTGAAATTCATATTGTAAATTATTAATAGTTTCGTCATTATAAGTCAACCCCTTCTCTTGTAAATATAGTTCAAATGAGCTTGGACTAACGATAAAGAGACTATTATCAACAATATGGACTTTAGCGGTACGATCATTAAATGTTAATCTCTCATTAAGTAATTTATCCTTCAACCAATCTACAAATTGTTGTCCTTCTGTGCCTACCACCACAGTTTCAACAGATAAAGAAACTGGATTAGTCTCTTGAGTCTCTATTGTTCCCTGTATTTTTGATTGCATTGCTTCAGCTTTTTTTACAGGTTTTATTACTGCTTCAGTTTTAGATGGTTCGCTCGTTTTTTCAACTGGCACAGTTTCATCTGGACCAAACATATTGAGTAGAAAATCAACGCTTTCGTTATCCCTATTTTCTATTACTGTCCCAGTTTCTTGAAGTGCTGTTTCTTTAGAAACTGCGTCAGGTTCAGAATTTTCCGTTTCGATACTTGCAGTAAGGTTTACCTCTGAAAGGTTAATATCCGTATTCAGTACAACTTTTTCACTGTCATTATTTCCTTCTTTATCAGTAATCCTGATTGTACCAGCAAATAGTGCAGGGCGATCGTCAAGATTATCCCACACAATCTCTGGCTTCACACGTAATAAGCTAAACTTATCTTTCGGTTTCCATCCAGCATCCGATTTGAGTTGACAATACCAAATAGCTGTATCTTCGGCCGTTCGTTCAATCACATTGTGTGCTTGCATCTCATCAAATAATTTCCGGTTATCTCCGGGAACACTAATTCCTTGTTCCATTAAATAGGCGCGAATTTGATCAGCGGTTGTTTTGCTCATCAACCATAATCCATCCTCCGTTAACCAACCATCACCCGGTCCTTTTTCACTAATTTTCAATTTTTGTGAAACGAGATGGCGAAGAGCTAATACTAGCTGTTTGGCAAACGATACTACTGGTTTTTGAACTAATTTCGTAATATCGCCGCCGAGCGCTAGTGCCACACTACGTTGATCAGCTTTTTGAATAATTTCAGACAAGACTCCTGCTTTGTCATAATGACCAGACATCGCATACATTAATGCAGAAAAGGCTTCTGGATAAACAGCCAACCAATCAAAGGCCTCTGTCGGAATTAAATGATGAGCGATAAAGCTCCCAAGTACCGGGTGAAGTGCATAATCACGTTGCTTGATATATTTGAATTTATAAGGCTCCGTTGGCACACCATTCCAAGCAAACCAACGTTTTCCACCTTTCAAGTGCATTTCAATATCAACAATGGATTTTCCAACATCGTGAACCAATGCAAGATAAATGGTCGCAGCGGTCCAAGCATCTTTCTGTTCAGCTTGTTCTTCAGGTGCTGCATTCGGTGGTAATACATAATTCTGACGAAGTTTAGCTGCAAATGAGATGACCTCTAACCCGTGATCAAGCATTCCCCCCAAATGAGCGTGATGATGTGATTCCGAAGCTGGCAAGAGTTGAACCATTTCCGCATAGCGTTCAATTGGTCTCTGGTACAGGTTATCAAACATCTCTCTGCTCATTGACACTTGTTGCCACAGTAATGCTAAATAGTGTTGGCGCAGTTCAGTATTAAGTAATTCTGATGCTGAATACGGAATAATCCAACCGTCTAGATCATGCCTCGATAATGGATTATCGGTCTTGGCTTGATAAGATACGGTTGGTTTTGACTTGAAAATTTGTACCAGTGATTTAAACATTAAAGACCCTGTAAAATATAAATAAGCAAGCCAAAGGCCTTTTAGCCCTTTGGCCTTTTCAGGTAAGACCTTTCCCCTTGGAAAGGTTACCCTTGAATTATTCCCCTTATTGGCCCGTCAGGGCCCCCTTAATAGCCTTTTGGCTTTTTTAGTGTTCCTATTTCCCATCCATTTCATCTAAAGTATCATAATCGCTATTATCAACTTCATCTACCTTATCATCTGTCTCATTACTATGATAATCATTTAACTCTGATTCCAAGGCTTGTTTCTCATCTTCACTTAAAAATTTCCAATAATTACAAATCAACTCATTCTCACCATATCTCTCCCACACGCCAGGATAATAATATTCTGCCTCAACATGACAAATCCCACCCTCATGTGGATTCCGTATATTTGCTGCAACTTCAATACCTTGAATTACTGTAACGCATGAAATGAAAAATTGGCGATATTTCATAGTTTCTATCATCATTCCTGAGTTTTGCTAATTCTAAATATACCGTTTATAACCGAATAACGTTATCTAGAAACTCTCTTAAAGATAAAAACAAATTTTTAATGATAATGCTGAGTTAAATATCTACTATTTGGTCTAGAAACTTTGAGTAACATTTTTAGACAGTCTAAAAAACACTAAAGTGTAAGTTTTTAGACAAGTCTTAGAGGCTAGTCCAAAAAGTTTTAAGTTTTGGTAAGGAGGAACATGGCTATGCAAAGATTTTTTGACGATGTTCAGTTCAAAATGTTTTTATTCTTCAATATATTTTCAGCCATTGGGTTCACTCTTGTAGTTATACCCTATATTTGGTCGGAAAATTCTAAATCTCTTATGGATCTTTTTTTAGATTTTCTTCTTTTTTATAACCCTGCAATTTGCATCTCAGCAATAATTTCTTATTTTTCAGGTAAAACTAAATTGGGATATTATTTTTTTTGTGAATTGGCAGTTTTGTTTATAACACTCCATTAGGATAAAACATGACAAAAGTAGGTTTTGCTCGCGTATCAACGCAACAGCAAGATTTATCTGAACAGATAAGAGCCTTGGAAGAGTATGGTTGTAAAAAAATTTTTTCCGGCAAACATTCAGGTAAAGCAGAAAAAAATAAAGAACAATTAGATGAGTTGCTCAATTATATTCGTGAAGGAGATGTGGTTGTTGTTACAAAATTAGACCGACTTGGAAGAAGCCTCAGCCAATGTTTGAGTATTCTTGAGCAATTTAAGAAACAAAATATAGGTTTCGTTGCGATACATCAAGGGATAGATACGCGAATGCAAGACAATCCAATGGGGATGGTCTTAATTCAGTTATTGGGGATTTTTGCTGAGTTAGAGCGCAATTTTATTATTGAGCGTACCCAAGAGGGAAAACGTGTAAAATTAGCTGCCGGAAACTCAAACGCGTTAGGTGGAAGACCGAGAAAAGTGACTGACACTGTTCGCAAAAAAATTTATAAAGACTTTTCCTCCGGATTTTCAATTCGTGATGCAGTCGATAAATATGGACTATCAAGAGCAACCATTGCTCGATTAAAAGGTGAATTCAATAGATTAAATACTTAATTAACCATGAATAATATTACAACTCGAATTTTTTCATTCTTTCAATTATGCTCCAAGTTTTTAAAAGCAACAACACCAACAATCATCACTTGTTACAACCTCAATTATATTCTCCAGCAAAATAAAACGCAGTTTAAGCCTAAATTAAAACCCGATAATCATCTTGGAGATAGACGTTATTTTTGGGAATTTTTCAATGAATATTGCATAAAATGGCGTTATCGAAAATATGAAGGAAGAGTAGCATCATCCTTTAACAATGAATTCTTACCTATGTTAAACAATTTGCACTCTTCGACAATGATTCCAAATTGGTCATGTGAGATTCAAACCATCACAAATGTCAGTAGCTCTAAATCGCTACTGTCTGAATTTACCAATCTGGACGATCTTGTTATACAAGATAGTCAAGATTTGATTTCTGGAATCACGTTAGAAAATTTATCAAAGAACATGAGCCATTATGAAAGCCAGATTTTCTACAAGACGAACGAAATCGTTTCTTGTGAATTGTGGTCAAAAACATTTACTTGGCATAACACAGGTGGCAGTCATCACTTTGCAGCAGCAAGGTATATTGCTGGTAAGTTAGATGAAAAAATCCCTCTTAGAGCTAAACTGGAATTGGCTTATATTGATGAGGAGAAGTTTCACCATCTTTTTTCTAAATATGAAATCTTTATGATTTCTAATAGGGACACGGAACAATATCAACTTTTGTTTGAAACATTATTGAACTCAAAAATCCCTTTTATTACTGCACCAATAAATTCGTATTTTAGTGATAATAAAGATTACTCATCATTGAGATTATTGGCATTTTATCGCACCGACAACGGTTCTCAGCCGGTTATCTCGTGTTTTAAACGCTCTAGTGCACTGAATTTATATGATTATTTTCATCATCTCATTGTTCGACAGGAATTGATGAAAAAGGAGCTTAGAGAAGTGTTATACCCTGAAATTTAACATTAAGCTCAGAGTATGTATAAAAAAGCCCCTATCTCGAAAGATAAGGGCATGGATTAATAAAACATTGGTTCATTTTCCCAATCAATTTCAAACGGCAATTCTTCCACTGGTTCAGATTCAATTTGTTGAATTTCTGGTTCAGTCTCTAAATCTGCGCATGCTAATTTATTGTCCCAGTTCCCCCATAGATGAGCAGTTGTGTATAAATGATGATGAACCTCATTTTTTAAGGTATCCCCAATTATCACTTCTCCAGGTATGTGTAAAAGAGTCATTTGAATATAACACATCATCGCAGCGGTAAAATCCAAATCCCTTGCCTGGACCCACATCTGCTGCTGCGGATTAAACTGTTCCTGACGTAAATAATTATAGGATTCTATAATCATAACACCGGAGCCGCACGTAGGCTCTTGCAACGTGATAAATCCACGTCGTTGAATTAACTCATGACAATTAGATAATGTCATTGCCGCCATCGCGTGTGCAACATGGCTCGGTGTGAAATGCTGCGCTTTATATCTATCACCAAGCTCTAATCCCATAAAAACCGAGCCTAAAAAATCATAGGTCTTGTTTTCAAGGGCTTCTACCACAATCACACTAAGCTCAACTAACTTTTGCTTTTCATCATCTGTGTAGTGACCTACAGCCGTCTGATAACGCTGTTTCAGCGTTTCATCCGCTGACTCACCATACAAAACCAGATAAAACTCAAGTCCCAAAATCGTTATAAAGTCATAGAACACTTCAGAACGCCGGTAATGAGGTGCAATTGATTTAAAAAGTGCGGTAAATTTTTGTTCAAAATCCATCATGGATCACTCCTAAAATATCGGGAGTCATCCCCTTTGGGGAAAAACTCCCCCAAGGGTAGAAGATGAAAAAGTGCGGTCAAATTTGGCCGCACTTTCAGAAGGTAAAAATGAATTAAGCGGCAAGACGCGCTTCTTGATTGAATTTATCAATCAAATATTGCGTTGCTTCCCGTGCTTGTGATGAAGCACGAAAAATCGCTTTCTTATCGGATTTCAATGCTTGAATCCAATGATCGGTATACGCCGCATTTTGCGAAATATTGTTGCAAACATTCATATGTGCACAGGTAAATGCACTAGTCAGTTCGGCTATCAATTCCTCGAATGCGTAGCGTTTAGAACCGAATTTATCAAAATTGACAATCCCCTCTCGATTCAGCCGGTCTTTATGCCCGGTTGCGTGGCCACATTCATGTAGTAAGGTGGCATAGTAATCATCGGCAGAGTGAAACTTTTCAAAATCCGGCATCACAATGCAATCCCGTTTTGGCATATAACAAGCCCGATCTTGTGCTTTGTTATATAGCGGAATCCCCATTTTAGTCGGTAGCACATCTAAATCCGGGCGTGAGATCATCTCTGATGAAGTTTCCGGTGTAGGAAAATCTTCATAGTATTCTTCTAATCCATCACACTGCTCAATATTGAACACATGATGGCCGCGAATGAACACTGAAGATTTCATTTTCGGTTCACCGTTTTCATCAAAAATCACATTGCCGTCATCATCTTTTTCTTCAAACAGATTTTGTTTATAGAAAATGATGACTGTACTTTTCTCACCGGCTCTCACTTGTCCGCCTAGATGATTTGCCCCTTGAAATGTGACCCATTTACGTTGTTTGAACCCTTTTTGACACGAGTTCATCCAAAGTAAAAGTACGTTGATACCGGAATATAAGCGACCGCTTTCGCCATTGCATGGAATCACCATCGATGGAAAACCATTATCCCAAGGTCTTTGCCAAGGCATTGTTCCTTGTTCTAGGGTTTCCACAATTTGATCAGTGATTTGTTGGTATAAATCTTTAGGTTGGGTTTGTTTTTTCATGGCTGTTCTCCAAAGTTAAAAAGGGAACAGCCCCACAGAGGAACTGATTCCCCTATGGGTAGGCTCACACAAGGTGAGGAAAAGGTAAAATTAAGCTACAAGCGTCAATGGTCGAATTCGACTAAACGTTTGTGAATACCGGTGAATATTTTGCTTGGCGTGTTGAATTACCTCACTAATTAATTCACTTTTATAGCCGGAATAACGATTGTCGTCAGTATCAAAAACTAGGTTGATCCAATCACTCTCACCAAGGGCTATATTCGTGCGACGATCACGCACAACAGCGTAAACTTCCGCACATTGCGAACGTTTATCAATCAATGATTGACAAAGCTGTTGCATATCTTCGTCATCTTCATAGGTGAAGAAATAAGAAAAATCCACTGGAGCAGTTATCAATTCCACGCTAAATTGGGCGGTATTAAATTGATAGACTGTTTGCTTCTCGTACGGTGTCGATTCCAAAATACCGTAGCCGGCACTTTCCAAGTGTCGAGATGTATCTCGAATATACCGCTCAAGATCAGTCACAAATTCATCCCAAAGGACTTGATATGTACTGACTTTCGTTCGGGGAAAATACCAGTCTTGTCGAGCTTCCGGTTCGGTAAAGAAATACAATCCATCAGACTTTGGTAAGTCAATTTCCATTGTATTAAAATGGGAATAGCGATAACCAAAGCTATTACGATAAATCGTAAAATGGCTCATATCTTCCCATTCCATTATCCTATTAACCAATAACAAAAACATTTTCTGCTTACGTTTGGTATTAGGATAAATGTTGTTAAATAAACGGCATAAATCGTCCGGATATAATTTCCCGTAAAATGCCATACCGTCACCTTGACAATAGCCTAAAGACCAGCGGATTTCTAAATCATCCGGAAATCCGGCAGTGACTAATTGTGACGAAAAATAAGCGCGTAAAAGATCCATAATGCGTTTCTCCATAATAAAGGGAAACGCATCCCAAGGGAAAAGCGTTTCCCTTGGGGGTAAAGGTTTTGATGATAAAGGCTATGAAATAAATTCAACCCGCACTATTCTGTCTCGGTTGTCGAACCCGATTATTGAGCCTATCGCATAATAGGCGCGGATATCATTTTCAGTACCTTTAATTCGAGTGATGACATGATCACCACTCTCAAAGGTAATTTTAACTGTATGCATAACGTGCTCCTAATGAAAGGGAACACGCCCGTTGGGAACGCATTCCCAATCGGGTAAATAAAAACCTTAATAGCATAACTATCAAAGTTTTAAGGTGAAATCATTCAGATCCGAGCTTCTTCGAGATATTTGACTGCGGTTTTTTCCCCGTAATTTCATCCCAATTTGCCCAATATACCAGACCAACAAAAATACCGGCTATGAGCGTAAGCGAACCTAACATAAAGAAAAGTGGCCAGTTCATTTCGTATCTCCTTGATCATTTTTTGATTTGATATCTGCGGAATAAGCACATAGATGCCCTATTATCCACATAACCAAACCGAAAAGAAAGAGAAGAATACCTTCAAGGAAAGAGATATTATCCGAAGGTAAAATAACCCCGACAATACCAATTCCCATCAAGTAAGCGGCCTTGCGTAAGTCATCGCTCAAACGAAGAAGTGTTGCTGGTTGCAACTGATGCAATGTCGATTTCAACTTATCTCTCATTGCCTTCTTCCTCCGGAAACTAACAATGTATTTTCATCTTTCTGAGTTACCTCTAAAAAACGAAAATGTGAACCGTGTTTTGCCGGCATTTTTTGCAAAAATCTGACTGTACTTTCACCAGGTTGACGAGCCTCCCATACGGCTTTCGCTGTCTGAATAATTTCATCAGCTAAGGCTTGATGTGGCTTAATCCCAGGTTGTTGATATTTCGGCATATAATCTCCGATTGCCGAGAGTAAAATATGTACTCTCATTGTGTTTCTCCTCGAATTTATCAGGGAAACACAATCTTCCTTTCCAGGGAAAATGTGTTTCCCCAAAGGAAATAGCAACCTAACTCAAAGGTTAGACTTTAGTAATACCAAAACAATATTGCAGCAGAGATTGCCCCCATCAATAACCCAACTAAGGTCATTGAAATAGTGACTTTTAAGTGACGGCGTTTAAGCCGTGCAACCTCTTCACAATGAGAAAGTTCTTGTTGTTGATGCAACATATCGTGGAATTCAGCTTGCTCAGCTAAACGTTGCTCAACATCATTCTCGATGCTGTGATGGATAGCTTGGCTGACCCCCGATAATTTATGTCGCGTCGCAACGACCGCTTTACCTAACCCGAGTCCAAAAAAATAGGAAAGGGATTTTTTAGGTTTTTCGGTTTGTTGCGTTTTTTCAGATGCAAAAGGATCGAAAGGAAGTGAATTGCTCATAATTGAGTTCTCCATTGAAGTTAAAAAGACGTTCAAGGAGAAATGCCCTGCAGGGACAATTTTCCCTGAACAGGTTAAGATTAGGATACATTCTCAGTCGAATGACTGAACCCTCTTTCAGAATGCTGAGAGTATTTCGGCATTTGAACACAACTACCACATCGGGCTAGTTCGTTGCTTCTCAAGTGTTCTGCAACTTATAAGGGCTACAAAGTAGCGACTTAATAGCCTTATCATACATCATTTCTTGCTGTTTATTTGCACAATAATTGTTTCTATCTTAAAGAGAATTAAGCATTTAGTTCAACACGGAAGTTCGTTAATGTGGGGATATTTATCTTTATTTTGGGAAAATGAAATGTTCACGCGAATAGCGATCTTATCCCTCTTATTTAGCCCACCTATTTTTGCGGAACAAATACCACCAGAGGTACAGATTTCTGTATTTAGCACAGCGGTTTATCCAATTCAAAACCCCCAACTGGCTCACGCTGTGCACTACTTAGATGGCGTAGAGCAGTGGGAAGCTCACTTTAGCCAGACGTTGAGCTCTAATCCCGCGCAAGCCGAACACCAAGCTAAAAGTCTACTTGAGGCAGCAGAAACGCAAAATCAGCTCAGAGAATTGTACAAAACCTACCAGAGTGTCATTGTCGGTTGGCAAAACGGCATCCGTAAGGTACCCGCTGTATTGTTTGAACACCCGTTAGTCGGAAAAGGCGTGGTATATGGTGAAAACGATGTAAAAAAAGCGATTTCATACTGGGAAAACTGGCTAGAACAACAAAAAAGAGAGGAATAATATGGCTTTCAAAACACCTCGTAAATTAACCGCACTTTGTACAGCCTTAACCTTTGCAACAAGTGCACAAGGCAATATCAATACCGCTACGATTATGGCATCAAGCGCCTCGCCAAGTTGCTTGGAATATAAAGTTGTCGGTACCTGTTTTTGGTTATTTTGCACTTATTTCGGTTGCAAAGTTAGAACCTCAACCAAAGTGCGACACTTTTTACCGGAAATGGTCGTATCTGCCTATAACCATAATGGGCAAAACCCGTGGTCAGAAGTGAATGCGATCTCTCAAGGTGTAAAAGGGGGAGAATATCGTTCTCCGCAAAAAAATTACAGCCAACTTACCTTCAAAAATGCCACAGCGATCGGACATCCACAAGGAGCAATATCCAGCTTACTAAATAGCACCGGCTATTATTGTCAGAGTCAAACCACACCTTTTGTACCTTACTTTCTCAGTAGCCTTGATTATTTTGCTTGGCAACAAAATTTGCCGGAAATGTTTTACCCAGAGGCCTTGATACCAGGAATGCGGGAAGTTCGTTCCGGTGCAGATAATTGGGGAAACATTTTCCCTCGCGGCGGTGCTGTAACCCAAGTGCACGATTACAAAGCATCAGCAGTAATTGCACAGCGAGTTGCAGATATTGTGAGCCGTAACGGGCAATTACATATCTATCAATCCGCGGCGAGAACAGGGGGAGCAGGAACTTGGTATCCAGCACCCGTTAAGGAGGGCAATGCCAAAAACCATAAATGGCAACAACTATTCCCAGAGATGAAACAATCTTGTAGTGCATTCCCGGATACACCACCTGCAATATTATCGGAAAAAGGCAATTATGCTTGGGCATTATGGCGTCCTTACAAATGTTGTAAACGCCGTGGTCAAACTTTTTTATATAGCATCGATTGGTACAACGAATAAAGGATAAACAATGAAACCGCTTAAAAAAATCAGTTTTGCTGTATGGCTTGCACTTTACACATCAACAGCATACTCAGCAGATCCAATTTTAGACAAAATCCAATTTAATAAATCGGATTCGGTATTATCCGACCAGATTTTTTATCAGATCGGTGGAGGGGTTGGTTATATGACACCTCCAACCCGGGCTAAATCACTAAAAGCCGTTGAGTTTGGCATTGGTTGGAAAGCGAATCTGATGTGTGGGAATTTTGATATTAAAACCACCGTAAAAAACCAGTTAAATGGGATAACGGAAGGATTTAAAGACTTAATGGGCAACGTGGTTGAATCCGCAAAAGGGGCCGTCGCCAGTATGCCGGCAATGATTATTCAGCGTGCGAACCCACAATTATATGATCTACTGACAAATGGTGTGTATCAAGGACGTATTGATTTCAACCGACTGAAAACCAGTTGTGAGACGATGTCAAAACAACTTGCCGATTACACATTAAATGGGCGTTGGTCAAAATCAGCCGATTTAGAAAATTATAAGGATATTGTCGCCGCTGAGCCAGATGCAAAAAAAGCGCAGAAACAAGCAGAAGGCAATAAAGGCAAGAAAGGCAAAGAATGGGTCGGCGGTCAAAAGAAAGGGGGAGAAAATCAGAAACCGATTAAACTTATTGAAGATGTTGCTAAAGCCGGTTATAACCTGCTCAATAATCGTAATGCATTAGATGAAAAAACGATTGCGAGCAAAGATTGTGATGGTGCAACGTGTCAACAATTTGATTCTCCACAAAAAGTTTCTGATTTTTTAACGCGTATTATCGGTGAACAGTCTATTTCTACTTGCTCAGAAGATTGTGGTCCTAAAACTAGCTCAAAAGCCGGTGTCGGACTGTCTCCGGAAATTGAGGAAGAAAATGTCCGTACTGTTGAGAAACTCGAACAAGCACTCAATATGGATACTCCTACGCCTCAACTTTTAGCTGAATTAAGTTCGAATACCATCCCGGTTACACGAGGATTGATTGAGACATTGCGCGAAGATCCGGATGTGGATGTGTTAAGCCAACGCCTCTCTGCTGAAATTGCAACATCTAAAGTGATGGAAAAAATGCTCCTTGCTCGCCGTGCTATTCTTGCCGGAATGCGAGAACCTTATGTGGCTGCTGATCAAGTTGCACAAGAAGAGCTTGAAAGAGTGCTGAATAAAATTGATCTGGAAATATCCCAAGTCAAATTAGAAATGGATATGCAGAAAGCTATTACTAGCAATACTGCATCTGTGATTTTCAATAACAAATTCAACCGTGAAGCGAATACGGGTCATTATGGCTCCACTTTCGATAATGTGGATAAACGCGTCAATGATCTCGCTTATGGCACCCCAAATGCTGAAGAACATCAGGAAGCCAGTGATATTGCACTAAATCGCAGAAATATTACGTTAAACATTCCAACCGTCAATAATGTGTCAGCCTATAAACCAACATATGGTAGTAATGGGCAAGGCGGAACCTACAATACAGGTCACTATGGTTCTATCGCCCCGATCAATGGTTCTTCTATTGAACAAGCCTCTGGATTACTGAAAAAATTTGAAGGCTTTAGTAGTAAAACTTATTGGGATGTGAATGCACATCGAGCCGGTTATGGTTCAGATACCATTACCAAAGCAGATGGTACGGTCATCAAAATCCGAGAAGGGATTACAGTATCAAGGGAAGATGCCGAACGCGATTTAGCCCGTAGAACAAGGGAATTTGCTAATACGGCCAGAAAAAATGTGTCGGCTGAAACGTGGGATAAATTACCACCGAATGCACAAGCTGCACTCACCTCTATTGCTTATAATTACGGCTCATTGAGTAAATTAAAATCAGTTGTAGATGCGGCAAAATCCTCAGCAGCATCTGGCGATATGTCTGCGTTAGCTAATGCAGTAAGACGTTTACAACACCATAACAACGGTGTCAATGCTAAACGTCGGAACCAAGAGGCTGATTATATTATGAATAAAACTGGTTAAAAGCATCGCACTTTTAACCATATCTTGTTACATTATGATTGAAATTACCCCAACATAGGAGTTTTTATGCGCAAGTTTGTTTTTCCAAGTTTAATTTTGGCCGCACTTTTGTCAACAAATACCTTTGCAGCTAACGAAAAGGACGTGATTTTTTCGTGTACAGCAACGGATGGGAAACCGTTAACGGTAAAAAAAGTAGGCAATAATTATGAATATCGCCACGGTCAATTTAGCTTTAAAAATCCAATTAGCCAGGTTGTGGCCAACAGTAATTCGGAAATTGCGGTCGGCTCCGGCTTTGTTACCTACACAATGGAACTCAAACATCAAGATAAATCCTACCAAGTCGGCTTTCTTCAAGCACGTGGCAGTAAAACGATTGAAGAGCCTGGTGTCAGTATCTACAAAGGGGAAGAATATCACAGCTCGGTCGGTTGCAGCTTAACCAAACCGATTACGCAAAACGTTGACTCAACAAAAATTCACCGGACAGGTTTATAAATACTCGGTGTAAATATCATAATAAAAATAGAACATACCATAGCTTTATGTTCTATTTTTTATGGTATATCATTTATTGGTAAAATCTAATTAAGTATCTCAGAGGTAGATTATGGTTTATAAGGAAGAACATAACCAGGGTGAAAATGTCGCACAACTCGCAAAACAAAAAGCCATTGAAATCCTTCAAAGTCTAAAACCCACAAAAGATGTTCCATCTCAAGATGAATTAGATCGAATGATTGATAATGAAAGAAGATCATTATCCTATAATCACAATGTCTAATTACGCACTCAAAACACCATATATTTCTGTTTAAATCCTTTCTTTTTCTCCTCCAAAATATATTTAAGAAATTGCTTGCTTTATAAACAAATAAAGCCTATGCTAAAGCATATTATATTTAAACCAAGTGGAGACAGAAAAATGGAACGAGTTGCAAGCCTGTTCAAAAATGGCCGAAGTCAAGCGGTCAGATTACCTGTTGATTTTGAGTTTAATGCGAAGCAAATTTATATCCGCAAAGAAGCAAATGGTGATGTTGTTTTATCAATGCGCTCACAACAACAATCTTCTTGGGATAAAATGTGGTCAGCCTTAGATAACCTTGATACCGTTGATTTTTTAACACCTGAAGAACGTCGCCAGGAACTATCTGTTCGAGATCCCTTTGAAGGAATCAACCTATGATGTATATGCTTGATACCAATACAGTAAGTGATATTGTCCGCAAAGATCCCAATGTTATTAGGCAGCTTAAATCTCTTTCTCCAGAAAGTATTTGTATTTCGGGAATTACGGCGGCAGAGATCATTTATGGATTGGAAAAGCGACAAAGTACCAAATTAAACCAAGTGATGTACCCATTTTTAGAGGTCGTAACCATTAATGATTGGCATTATGGTGTCGCACAATGTTACGGTAAATTGCGTGCTAAGATGGAAAAACAAGGTTTTGTAATGGGAGCCTTAGACCTTATGATCGCTGCACACGCTGTTTCAGAGAATTGCACGTTAGTGACTAGCGACAACGCCTTTAAAATGGTTCCTGATCTAATTATTCAAAATTGGCGAGAAGAGCACAATATATAAGATTCATTATTTATCTAGGAGGCTAAAATGACCTTTTCAGAAAAAATAGGCTATAACGTTGGAAGTGCGGTTGCCAAATTTAAACATTGGCAAGTAGCCCCTTGGGTTAAAATGACGGTTGCTATTGGTATTCTTGCACTATTCGCAGGGTTAGTTTACGTTTCTTATATGTTAGCTCAATTTATTGCGTTTGTTGTGATACTGGCATTGGTCATTTCCTCTAGAAATTTAAAAGATATACTACAACCCCAAGATAACTATAAAAATGAGGAAAACTCAGTATCTCTCAAATATTGGGAAGATGGGTTTAGAAATGGTCATTCAGGGGATGGTTATTACATAGATGATCATAAAATAAATTAAACTTTGATTAATTAAAAAAGAGCAAATAATCTCTATTTGCTCTTTTTTAATAATTTTATTATTTAGCTACCTTCTTAACTGTATTAACAGCTTCTGAACCTGCTGCTTGAGGCTGTCTTGAAGCATCACTAAATGCCTGAGCTATATTTCCAACAACGACACCAGCCCAAGACATTGACGCAATCCAAACACCCGGTAATATCAAGAACATCATTCCTAATACAAAGCTCATGATCAAATCATCACGGTCATTTTGCAGGAAATTCCAGTTCACTAACGAATCCGTAGTATGACCCGGTGAATTGTACAATATAGTAATAAAAAACGAATCTAACCATCGAGCCAATTCCCACCAGAACGATGTCGTGACTAATGCAAATTGCACAAATATTAGTGTCACAATCGTTTTCAATGAATAACCACTGAAAATAGTCACGATCGGCGTTAAAATGATCACGGCCATAATCAGCAATGCTTGTATCATTGGTAATGAATTTCTCATTGCATCAAATCCCGGATAAGCCACTAAACTACCTGCCGCGACACCAATACTCGATACCACGGATGTGGTATGGTTAAGCAACGTAGGATCTAAGCTTCCACCGTATCCGGCATAAACTTTTCCTCGAGAAATACTGATATTCTCCGGACGCAATAAAGTGCGTAATAGCGCCTCATCTTGAATATTGGCATTGGTAAACATATCGCTTAATTTTACCGATAAATTCTGCCTCATATCCGATAACAGCATATCTTTTAAGCCAACTTGAGCATCCGACCACCATTGATCACAACGTGGAAATCCCCCCTCTCCTGTGTTCGGTAAACCCTGATCTCGATGCTTATCATACTCCCAGCGTTTCATTGGTTGCATTGCCCGGTAACGAGGATAAAGCTCACTATTCGAGATGAGTATTTTTCCACCTAACCACTCAACCTCTCTCGCTTGCGCCGCATTCATTGAAACTTGGCTTTCTTGTATTTTCTGTCTTGATGGCAAATAACATTGCTGCACAAATTGCCGCACTTCCGTGAGTAATGCCGGATTATTGATTTTCTCGCGTTGTACTTCAAATCGAATTTGACGTAGATCCGGCTTACACGGAATAGTCGACACCGCACCGTGTAAAATACCTTTATTGATAGCGTGTACCAAGCCCCATAATAACGGTACTTTTGCCTGTTTATCGGCAAATTCACTGACCATATTAGCATAGCCGGTTTGTTGCGGTGCAAGTGGCACTTTGTAGCCACATTGTTTCGAACGATCGACGTGGTACGCTAAATTATTCAATGAAATCGGCAACATCGGGGCAAGCGTCAATACAATAACAAACATCGCCGGAAAGAATTGAATACCGAGCCAGTCGATCAATAAATCCCCTTTATTGCCTTCATCCGCACCTTGTTTTTTCACATCAAGCCACGTTTTAATGAGTATCCCAACGAGTGGGGCAATAAATAACCCGGTGCTAACAAGTAGCCCAAACAGCCCATTATTGATAATCCAACCCAGTAACGTTAGAAAATATTCAAGGTAACTATCTACATTAAAGGTCATTTCCCCTCCCTATAACCGATAGAGTAAATTCAACCCCTCATTAAGGGCAAAAGCCAATACAATGAGAATGATAGCTTTACGTGGCAAGGGGCTGCTTGAACGCTGAAGAAAATAAAGTAATATGCCAACCCCCATATAAACCAAAAGCCTAAATAATAGCCAATAATTCGCCGTTGTCCGAAACCAATCATTCAAATTAATGCCGGGTAAATAGGTAACAAATGCCACGCCACAAGCTAAAAGGGCAACAAAAGCTAAAATACCCACTAAAAGCGCGGTCAATATTTTGCGTTTTTTGGCATGACGGCTCATTCTTTACCTCCGAATATCCCACTAGGTATCTCCGGCTGAACCTTGAGCTTGTCGGCAATCGCATAAGCCAACCAAAATGCATCTACATCATCTTTCACATTCATTGAAAGGCGAATCGCATTCATATCGTTAATAAATTGATAATAACCGCCGATATTCAGCAATAAATAAGTCGTCGCTTTTTCTCCGTTAATTTTAATGTTCCAGGCCCGTTGCTTAAATACCCGATGCGGATAGAGTACATAGTGTTGAATAATGCCTACACGTCCCACAATCTCTTCACAAAGTTGATTCAAATCCGTTAAAACTGCCTCAAGATTAAACGGTTGGCTAATTGGGTCAGCCTTAAATAACGGGCAGATATTAAGCTGCTTGCTGATAGCTTTCGTCATTTGCAATCCCCCTTGCCTTATCAATTTGTTTTGCCATAATTAGTGCTGCATCAAGTTCACTGCATTGATGTTCAGCCATAATGGTTCGTCGCTGTGCTTTTTCATGTTTTTCCGTCATCCCCAACGCTAAATAAATACTCGGTGGCACAACTCTGAATAAGGCTTCCATTCTGGTTGATAACACCACACCTTCGGTATATTTCTTATCAGCTTTTTTAGCAGATAACAGCATCAATTTTTGTGCTTCGGAAAGCCGCCGGAATCGGTTGACTTCCTCGATCTCGTCATTGGTTAAATTGAGGAGCTCCCACCATTCCAACATACTGAGTAACTTACTGGCTTCTTTCGGGAAGTCATCCATATTTTGAGTAGCCAACCATAGCCAGATACCCAATTTACGCCACATTTTAGAACCCTTAACCAAGAATTTAGCCAATAAAGGGTTAACCGTAATAATGTGCGATTCATCCGTCGCATTGACGATAGGACGGAAACTATGTTGATATTTTTCGCCCAAACTGTTGATGTGATTGATTAAAGAAATATAGGCAATAGCAAGCTCCGCTTCATAGCCTTCGCGAGCAAACATCGCTAAATCCACTAACGTAATATCTGCTTCCGGCCAAATGTCTCCTTCCCGGTTGAAAAATCGCCCATTCACCCCGGTACAGAACATATCCATCGCCTCGGCCATTTCAGCCAATCTTGCCCGACGTGCTTCCCGAGTATCCGGATGTTGGCTTAATGCCTCAAGTGCGGCTTTTACATCACCGGTTAAGGTCTGCCGCCCTTCTGCATAGGTTTTCTCTGCTGCCATCATAATGGCGCGACGAATCTGTGCACGGTCAGCACGACTCATTTTCTCATCTTCTTTGGCTTCACCGCCGGTGATCATTAAACGAGCGGTCAACTCCATCTCAGCTAACAAATCCCGCTGTTCATTGCCATTTTCGGCCTCCTCCTCTTCATCGTCATCCATCACATTTTCAATATCTACCTCCATTGATAAGAGTTTATGAGCTTCTGAAAATAACGGTAAGACAATATTACTGCTTGGTTCTAATGACACGCGATTGACCGTTAAACCATACCGCTGAGCATAATCGGCAAACAAACCAAAGGAATTACCAGCTTCAACAATAAATAAACGTGGTCTATGAATTGCCATCAACTGTGCCATTTGTGCATTCAATGTGGCTGACTTCCCCGAACCTGTCGGTCCTAATAGCAATTTATGCGCATTTTTAGCCCGATCTTTAGGATTAAGCGGGTCAAAATCTAATGGTGACCCACCTCGATTAAAATAAGTAATACCAGGATGTCCGGTGCCGGTCTCTCGACCAAATACCGGCAACATATTGGCCAGATGCTGCACAAAATAATATTTGGTGTAATAATGGGTTTTCATATCCTGTTGAGGATTGAAATTCATTGGCAACCAACGTAAATAGCTGTTAAGCGGAGCAATTTCCGCATTTTCTTTGACAGGTACTAGATTATTACTGAGTAAAATCGTTCTGAGCTCTCGGGATCGCTTTTTCAGCTCCTTCTCATCTTTCCCATGGATATAGAATGCGAGACTGCCTTGATAGAGCTTATGCCCATCTTTCAGATACGACATTACGGTTTTCACATCTTGTTTGAGATAAACCGACTCGTAATTTTCACCGACCGCACGACTACTGATTTTTTCCAGATGGCTTTCTAGTTTATCTTGCGGATAGATAACGATAGTCGTTGCCATAATCGTGGATTCTGGCAATAAATCAAACAGGGCATTAATGTTTTTCCCCCGTTTGACTTCGCCGGTAAAATGCCCGATTGCTGGATTATTACGTAGATTATCGACCACAACCACTTCGTGCGGTAAGCCGTCAAAATACCAGTAATTATTTTTACTTTCCGGTTCGTTATAAAACAGATTTTCACTAAAATCATGACCGAAAAACGGCAACTCATCATCGGTAATTGGTTGATGCAATTTGTCATAGCAAACACTATTTTCCAAATTAAAATAAGCAGATGGATTCGGATTAAACCAACGTAGTAACCATTGATGAATCTGCTCACCGTTTTGTCGAGTGAGCTGAAGACCAGCGGTCGTTAATGCCCCAACAATCCGCTCACAAGCATTATTTAACGATTCAACCGCACTGTGTTCTTCATTTTTCTCCACATAGCGATAAATCACCATCCGTGTCCGACGAATACGACCAGCCCAAATAGTATTGGTAATTTGATCGTCAACGAACAATCCGCCCGGTTTACTGATATCTTTTAGGTGCTTTTCCGTATTTTTTAGCCATTCTTGCGTAAATGCGGTTGCTTGAATTTCTGGTGCAATATAATCTTTCAATTGCTCGACATAAGATCGCAAATCTTTTTCATCTTGACAGTAGAATTGCACTACATACGGATAAGTATCCAGTTCATCAAAACTGTCTTGAATTGCATCCTTAACTAACCCCCGAATCCGGCTTAAATACTCTTCACTACGCCCTTCGGTACCGATAGGTTTTAAATCAAAGACAACACCGACACTGCGCCCATCATCTAACAACATTACCCCTTCTTGTGCTAAATACTCACCCCACGGCAAGTGATCGACAAAAGAGGGCTGTTTACCGTATAACCGTTTATGGTGTGCTACTTGTGTAAGTTTCCCACTCCGTTTCACTGTCTCATTGCTGATCACATCATCGGCATTCGGTTCAATATTTGCACGTTGCTCCGGTTCTTTAGCGGACTTATCTGTTTTATCCGGAAAGAAAGAAGACAATACATCTTGCACCAATCCCATTATAACCCCCTTGTCCGCTCACCCGGCTGGGCATACTGCACCCGACTATAAAATGGGATGACTGTCGAATAACCAGGTATCGGCATCGGTTCGCCACTAGCCGATAAATGCGGATAGACATACATAATTAAATCTGGATTCGGCAATTGCGGAAACAGATTTTTAATTTCATTTTCAGAGGTTCGAGTATAGCTTTGCTGTTCTCTTACCGAGACATAGCTCACTGGATCAATGCGACGATTATTACCATCTCGATAGACTTGCAATTGTCCATCGCTACTTCCTTTGTTCCAAATATCCCGCATTGTTTCATTACCTGTTGGTAAGAGTTCTTTTTGTGAGGTTGAACAAGCAGATAGTAAGAAAGCGAAGCCGATAAGACTTAATAGTGTGGTTTTCTTCATTGTATTATTCCTTAATCAAGCTGAGATGAACGGGACAATTGACTGTATTTCACTTTTCGACCCGTGCGGTCGTAATCAATTTCAATTGCTTTATCAATATGGATGGCAACGGGATGACCTGGTGGCACATAAACGGCATCAAAATTTTGCCCATAGCGCTCTTTAAACCAGTTTGCTGTTTCTTGAATTCCCTGACCGAGTGCCTGACCAACCACATATTTACCTTGTTGCCCGGTAACCGCCCCTACAACTGCATTACCATCCACTACAGTAGTTGTTTGTGCTTGAGAATAGCCTTGTGCAGCCGCACCCGCCGCAGCTAACAAGAAATGCGTGCCTAAATATTCCGGTGCATTGGTTTTTCTCTCTCCCGGTACACAAGGGATACCGTGCGGATCAGAAAGCCAACCGATTTTATCTGTCCCTTTGCCACTCGTGACAATACGCCCATCACGAAATACAAAGGTCATACTTTTGATATTTCCTCGTACGCAAGATAACGTCCAATCGCCGGTCGCCGTACCCGAGACAATTGCCTCTTCAATATCGGGTAATTCAACTCCATTTGCGATTAAATTATCGCGCCCGATAATCACTTTAAATGGATAAGGATCATTGACCGAATTACCAATTGGAACACGACCTACAAGTGCTGTCATTGAGGTTGAACCCATTAATGTTGAATTTTCAGGAACGGTATAGGTAGGTGCTTTATTTTTAGTTCCAGATGAGCGAGATAGCGTCGAACTTGAATTCGTTATATCTTCATCACTGCCTTGAACAAACGGTAATCCTTTTTTTCCAGAGGTGTAACCGCTTGATGTATTGTTACTCGGAAAACCAATTTTAGTCGGATTACGTTCATCCAGAATTTGGTCATCGGGGCTTATCCACTCTACTGCATTTTCATCAAGAGAAACTGAAGCCCCTTTCGGGGTCATCTCCCCAACAGGTAACGGCTCTGCTTGCCCGAGACCAATGCCATTTGGCTGTTTTTCTTCCGGTGAAGGTGTCACCTGAACGACTTGCGGTTGCCCTTGTGCTAAATGAGCAATCTCGCTTTTTAGCATTGCGACCATATCTTGTAGCTCTTGGGTTTTAGCTTGAACAGCATCATCGACTTGTTGCTGCACATTTTGCTCACGTTTGCGAAGATCTTCATTTTCCCGAATAATTTTTTCATTCTGAGAAATCACTCTCTCGTAACGGCGGTTACCTTCTTTCGCTGCTCCAATTAACGTACGCACCGTATCATTTTTGGTATCACCTTCCAGCCCCAATTGACGAATTTCTTCTGGAGTTAAATCTTTGAGTGCGGTATCTAGTACACTGTTTTTTTGAGATTTAGCTGATGAGGAAAAATCCGCAAATAAGAGATAAGATGCCCCCCCGACCATCAGGGTAATAATCAATCCAATGACAATAAACATTTTATTGGCTTTCATTTACGCCCCCTTTTGGTGATAACATAGGTACAGTACCTTCAATAACTTTTTTCACTACAATTTTGGTCGTTTTCTTCAGTTTTTTCGGTGCAGCATAGGGTTTTGTTTCCGGAATCAGGGCTTTATTCGGATAACCTTCCGTGACTAAATAAACGGTCGTAGTATCCTCCGTTGACCCTGTTCCTCCTAACCAATTGTGTTGGAATGTCGCAGCATAAAAACGCCCTTGTAACTCTCTTGGGTCCAGTTCTAGTCGTTGTGAGCCACGATTTTGCAAACGAATAGCTGTCACAATATAATCATCCAACTGCCAACTCATTAGAGGCGTCGCATTGATCGGCAATGCCGGCAATAAGGTAGTAATTTTTGCCGGGAGTCGATGGGCGACTTGACGAACACCGGGTAGTGGCTCAACAGTACGCAAAGGAGCATAGAGCATTTGTGCAGCATAACGAGTCAGTGCTGCTGGAATAGGTAGTTGCGGTATCGGATTGTCAGGTTGCTCGTCTGCTATATCATCTTGGTTAAAACTGCCGGACTGATTTTCAAGTTTACCTTCGTAAACTAATCGAATGGTTTCTTCCGGATTGGAGACTTTTTCTTTTGCAGCCACATCAAGTAAAATGATTTCATGGGTTTCCATATCTTTAAGCTGCAAGCGTGTTGTTGAAAAAGCTTCCAAGGCTTTGATATAAACTGCCCCGCCGGTTGATTGCAGACGTAGCTTACCGTCAAGAGATCTCGGGTAACCGATTTTGACATTTCTATCGACTAAAATGACGCGCTCTTTTTCTACTTGTAAATCTATCGGTAATGGCATTCTTTGCCACTTCATTAAAACATCAGCGTGTGCGGTCAAGGCATAGCTGCCAAGTAAAAGTGCGGTCAAATTTCTGGCTATTTTATGTTTCATCTATTTTTTCTCCTCTTCCTTACTCTCTAAACGTAATGGAATCGAGGTATAACAGTTAAACCCGAGTCCCCACGGATTGCGTTGTGAATCCACATCCATCCGTACAATATTGATTGGAAAACGAGTCAATACCCGTTTCACCGGTTCGTCTTTATAATATTCATCCACGCTCAAATCTAAATTGACTGTCCAACTATCTTGATTATGGATAATTACCCGCTCCTCACTAAAACCCCGTCCTGGTATTTCATAAACACCCCGCACACGATCACGTAATTCACTATGACGTTGACGATCTTCATAATCTTTTAGCAAAAAGGCTTCGCAAGAGGGGGTTAAAAAGGGTTTCAGTGCGGTAATATTTTTTTCATAATCGTGCGTGCCATCTAAGGTCCAACGATTCAGCTGCTGAAAGGTTTGGTAAGCAAAGGCATAAACCGTCGAAGTCGGTACTTCCCACCAAGGGCGTTGACTACCGGCTCTTAAATCCGGCGGTAACAAAATTTTTAATGTACTTGGAAAGGTATAAATGACAAAAAGCAGGCCAAAGCAAAGGGCTGTAATGCAAATAATCGAAATTTTTGCGACAGTTAGCTGGCGATCTTTATGTTTGAGTGCATTTTTTAATCTACTCATTTAAAATAGTCCTTTTGAAGAACGGCGTGTCGCCCAAAAGCCCTCACGCCGAATAAATTTATTGCCGCCTAAAAGCGAATCAATACGTTCTTCAATAAGGCGGTTTAAGTAGGCTTCGGGCTTGCCCCTCTTAATGGCTGCCACAATACCTTTACCAATTAAAATAGTTACGATACAGAGCAACATTGCCATTGCAGGTATGAGTAGCCAGAAATCGGTTAATACCCAAAATATGAGACCAATAACCAGACCAAATACAAATCCTAATCCAGCTGATATACCGAACTCACTTACAGTCATACCACCAAAAACTGTGGCTTCACGATTAAGACGAGTAGGAAGAAAAGGAATGGTTTTATCTTGTTCTGACATATTGGCCCCCAAGGTACGTTGACTAGAAGAGTCCTACTGCAAGTTTGACTAACCACAAGCAGAAGAAAATCACAATAAAACCAACAATTAAAGCAACAATAAAGTGTCCCCAGCCTTTCTTACCATTTTCAGAAGTGACTTCGTTATAAATACTGACGAGTGCTTTTACAACAACAAATATTGCAGCAGCGGCAAGTAATACAGCAAGTAGTGTCACAAAGCCCTTGGCTACAATCCAAAGAATTTCCATCGGATCTTTTGTGTTACTATCTACCCCCGGAATCTGAAAGTCCGGAATTTTGGAAGCATCGGGACCTGCCGCAAAAACATTTTGAACGGTACCAAAACATAACAACATGAAGGCAAGATGACGTGCTGATACCCATTGCCAGCCTTGCTTGACTTGACAAGAAAGTGAACGTAAAGAATTCATAGATTCCCCTAATAAACGAAAAACATAATGACAACGATAACAACCGCCGCCCCTTTCAGAATCAATATCAAATAACCAAAGATGTCCCCATCCGTTTGAAACCCACTAAAGCCTTTTCGAACTGCCCATACATATGCCAAAAAAAGACCAGCAATGAGGCAAATAGCAAAAAATGTGCGTAATTCAATGGCACTTAAACCACTTGCCGTTTCAAATGCACTTATCGGCGTGTAATCATTTGCCACTAGAACCTCCCTGAGTTCTCAACTTAGTGTAGTCCTCTTTCAAAGTTCGGAAGGCATTTGGATCACGAGGAATGGCACGGGAAGGATTAATATATTGATGAATACCGCTTTTTATGGCGTTAATATCTTGCGTTACCGCACGATAATCAAAATACTCACGGTTTTTCGCTGACGTTTTAGCTTCTGTCGCCGCACGTTTAAGCGATAGTTGTGCGGCTTCTAACTGCTTAATGGCTTGCGCCAGCTGCTCTTTTTCAGTGGCTTGTACATTCAGAACAACCATTGATACGGTAACTAAAACCGCTTTTCCTAACGTATTCATTGGCATCTCCTCGATTTAAAATTGATTCGGGTAAAGGTTGCCAAAAACACAACGGGAATTTAACGGGAAATTCTATTCAGAAATGAGAGAGTTTTTAGAAAGATAAAAGACTCCAAGTCATATACTTGGAATCTTTTGATATTACAGATATTTTTTGAAACTTGCTGTTGTCACACAAATCGACAGTCCAAATAAAAAAGCAGCCGGGAGCAAGATAAGGTTCGGATAAACAGAAAAGGGAATAGATAAATACAAAATCCAAGATCCGATCATCACAGGCTTAATATAACGCCGTGCGTGATGATAAAGGAAACTGGATTCTCTCCCCGAGCCAAATTTCCGTAAATCGCGCCGCATTAAGCCCTCAGTAAAGCCAGCAAATGCCGCTAATAAGAACAATGGACTGGTCAGTATAATGACAATGAGCCGAATCACAAAAGTAATAGAGACATAAATGATGGACTCTAAATAGGCTCGACCATAATGATAAATAATCTGCTCCCAACTACTCTGATGCGTTGGTGACTGCAACCAATGTTGAAAACCGGTTTTCACAAATAACCAATCGTGAACGGTCAATGTTACAGCATTAGCAAGCTCACCCGGCGCATAGCCAAATAAGCTACGCGTCGCACTTTCCGAAATCCAGCCCAGCTCTTGAATCATCATTTCCTGACTATGCAAATGCCCCTGTTCTGACCAGAAAAACGCAATGCCCAGCCATTCAAAGAAAATACTCAGCAATAGAGAAATAAACAGCGCAGCAAGCAAGGCCGATAATGTGTAAAATAGCCCTTTCTTCTTGACTTTTTTATTCGTCTGCTCGGTCATTATTGTAAAAATTCCTTATGGCTCACACGACAATGAATCAAGACATAACCTTGTTCATTTTTATTTGAGACCAAGTAAAAATAAGCACGTTGATGCTGAGTATCCTCTTCTGTTATCGGCACATCACTCGCTGTCCAGAGCGAAATTCCCTCATCGGCATATTTGGCTGCAAATTGATGTACGGAATCATTACTTTCTACCCAACGATTAAGATAAGGCTCAAAATAAAAGAGCAGCTCTTTTGAATTCGACAATGCGCAAGAGACGACAAAATTCGCCGTAAAGTCAATATATTGATTAGGTAAATCCAATAAGTTAGTTTCTTGTTCAAAACTCATTCATCCTCCATATCCTGTTCATCCGTATCGGCTTGACTTATCGGCTCAGCTTCATCATCTTCAGGCAGATCAATATCACTACCCCAATCCAAATCGGCTTTTGCCATTTTTTCCTCTGTCACCATATTTTCAAATGAATCGGCAATATCCTTTGATGGCGTATAGTCTTTAAATGCTGGCTCCCACCAATTTGCTGTAACGTGATAATTTTTTTGCATATTATCAAGTAACGCTTGCATTGACGGCGGTATCAAATCTTCTCCATCAATAGCAGGTAACGGCATTCTCACCTTATATAAGGTACTCCCGTTCATCAAGATAAAAGCCTGTCCTTTCGGCAAATTGGTGATATTTGCCACATCGAGCAACGGCACTTCTTTTTGCGAGATGCGCTCCCCGGTATTTGAGGTAAAAGCTTTATCATCATCTGGATTACTCGAATCGGTAAAGCTTGAGGTCACCATACTTTGTAAAATCGTGACTTTATGCAATTGATCGGTTAATAATTTCGCCGTTGCCGGCGATTTTACCCGAAACATTATCAACGTATTAAAGTTACCGATGGTCTGTTCCGCCTTAGCCCGATTGCCAAGACGAGCCTCAATATCCGCAATGGTTTGAGTATAAGCGGTGACCTGCATTCCGGCTCCTCGCCCCTTATTAATCAACGGAATAAATTCATCACCCATTAATTCGTTAAATTCATCACAATGCAAATTGATTTTAACCGGCTTTGACTGACCTTTAAATGCCTCTGGTAACCCCTCATCCACACCGTGTTTATAGATATGCCCAGCCATTGATACTAGATCGGCAAACATACTATTTCCAACTGCAGCGGCAACAGTTGCATCCGATAGGGCATCTAGCCCCACATAAACAATACCCCGTTTACGAATCACTTCTTCCCAATCAAAAATCGGGCGCTCATCATTTACATCATCATAATTCGGTGATAATAATTCTTCGATTTTTCCTGTAGTGAGTTTTTCTAATAAGGGTAGCAATGACGCTACAATTTTATCAAAATAGGTTTTATCATAACGTACCGCCGTTGCTAACCCCTCAAGCACCGGATCAAAAATCTTGTTTTCTAAAATATACTGATTGATGACCCAAATCAAAGGACGCTCTTTCATTCCGAAGGATAAATTTTTAACATCAACATTGGCTGTAATATTGAGTAGTCCTGGCCAAATTGCTGGATCAGTCGCATCGAAATAGTTTTTAGCATAACTCAAAAAGAGACCATCAATATTTTGCACATAACGTGATATTTGCGAATAATTTGGTCTCTCCCCCATTTCAACCAATGCTCTTGCTACCACATTGGTGAAACGCCAAGCAAATTCCTTGAATGCCGCCGAGTTACCTGCGCCGCTTAGCTGCCCGGAAATCCGTCCCGCAACTTCGGAGACTCGACCGAAACGCCCAATCGGGTTGTAGCGTGCGGATTTTTCCGGATAGCCCAAATGGAACATATAAAATTCTTTATCCCGCCCTGCGCGTTTTGCCTCTGCATACATCCGTTTTAACATATCCGGGTCGCCTTTCGGGTCGAAAAAGACCACAACTTCGCGATCTGCTTGCGTTGTGCCTCGATGAATATCTTGTGTCACTAACACCTCAGCAAAACGGGTTTTACCTACCCCTGTTGTGCCAAAAACAGCCGTATGCCCACCTCTTGAATTGAGTGGTTGCATTACATCAATTTCATTTAACTCAATACCGTGAATCGCAGGAATACCTTCAACCGGCGGTAAAGGTCTGACCGGATTAAAGCGTGAATCTGACGTTGTTAACTTAGTAATTAGGTTTTCGTGATGTTTTTCATACTCTCTTGTCATATTAAATAGCTTAGAGGGACGTAAGTATTTTTTACCATCGGCGGAAAAACAGTCATAGAGCCTCTGGGTGTGCTCCGGTTGCCATTCAAATCCCCGCCCTAAAAATAAGAATTTTTTATTTACCGGAATTTGACGGCTGGTTAGGGCATAATAAGGCAAGCGCTTTAAATTACGATGATAGCGTACAATACGCCAACCTTGGCGAAAACGCAGATAGCTTATCCCACCGAATCCAGCAGCCAACCCATAACCAATCGCTGGATGCAATGCCAAAGACCAAGGCGCCACACTGCATACATAAGCACATGCGGCGTGAGCTGCTGCCGGATAAAATTCAACCGGCGGACGCAATAACCCCTCTAACAAATATTTACTTGCCATTACTGCGATACTCCGGTTTCCGTAATCAATGCTGGATAATGAGAGAGTTTTAAGCGATCGCTTAAATCATCTGCCGGTGAGGGTAATAGTGTCAAATTCGGTGCCAAACGACGTAATTGGTTCAACTCATCTAGAGTGGTCACATTAACCACTAAACCGACCGCTTGTTGAGACAGTAAATTATCATAATGCTGAGACAACCATTGACGAGATAATTCATCTGCACCAATAAGGAAAATTGGAGACATCGCGGTTAACTCTAGGTTAATAGGTTTAACATATCCAGGTGTCAATTTATGTGACACTACCGGAAGCATATCCGCTTCCGTTACTAATTCCGGTATCGCGTTAGGGTAAATAGGCGCATTTTCATCGTGTTCCGGCTGAATACCTTCATAGAATCTGACCGCACTTTCACCGCCCAAATCAGCAATAACTTTTAAATCGGCAGATGAATGTACAGAAAGGAGTAATCCAAGCCATAAAAAATGATTTAATTTCTTCATTATTCTTTAGTTCCTACATTTTGACCGTTCTATCAACCCAAATAACATTTTTATCATCGGGTTCAATCCAAATCAGTGCATTTCGAGATGTCTTTTGACTTTGATTAGCGGGTAACGATAGAACTGGCTGTTTTATACGAGCTTGAGGTTTAACCCATACTGTTGCCGAGTGCTTATCTAGCGGCTGCATAAAATTGGCGATCAATTTATGCTGGTTATATCGCCCTTTTTGGTAAGCGATAAATTGTTTGACTGACATTCCACGTTTCATCCCATTACGTCGCATATTTTGGATATCTTCAGAGGTTGAACGCCCTAAAATGGCACGATGAAACCCATCTAACCCAATATTATGTGCCATATATAAATTTTCATCAGTTATAGAAATTCCGCGTTGCTGAAATTGCTCAATATGCCAACGGGCAAGTAACGCAGTTGCGAATGTATTAGTTTGTTTATGATAACGAGGGTCACCCCGTGTGCCTTGAATAGATGGCGTAATTAAGCGCATTCCTAACTGTTTACCTCGTTCGGTTTGCGCCAGCCAATTCCATGTATCTCGGGTAAATTGTCCGACACCAATAGGACCTGTTGGCGAGACTTTACCATACCAGCCATCTTCCATTTTCACTAATCCTCGTAACATCACCTCACTGACCTGGTAACGCTTTGCGGCTTCCTGAATATACTGTTCGACATCTTTACCAAAGCCATTAAATGCCTGTGCTGTTGTAGAGCAAAGAAAAGGTAGCAAAATACTCACTAATAGACGAGAGACTGCCATTGTCCATCCTCTTGGATTTGGAATGCTACTGGTATTTTACCGTTGGCATAATGGAGCCAGTAACCCGTATCGTGATTGAGTGTAATTAAACGCAATTTAACTTTTTCTGGATTAATTTGATGTTTTTTTGCCCATTCTCGAATGGCGTTATCGTTACCATTTGCTCCTACTACATACACATCTACTGGGGTTTTATTATCAACGTGAGCTAACATTCGACTCACATCGGATTCGCATCTCGAACAATTATCTAAACGGGTAAAATAAATGACTCGCCCAACGGATTGTGAAATATGTGGTTCAACATCAAAAGGTAATTCATTAGGGTATAACTTAGCGAATGCTTTATCGTAAGCACGTTGAAATGCCAGCTCTCGCTCGACACGATTATGCATTTTTTTCGCCAATAATTCCGCATAGCGTATTCGCTCTGCTTCTGTTTTTGCTTCAATCCCTAACGTTGTCAGTGGATCAAGGTTCGGTGACCATACGCCACGCTCCCCCTGCTGTAATTCAAGGTAACGTTGCCATTCTTCAGCCGTTAATCCCCATTCTTGGGCTTTTTGACTCAACTCTGTTTGATTGAGTGATTTCACATCAAGGCTTTTTTCAGCCGATGAGGTATGATTGGCAACCTCATTAAGCAGTCGGTTGCTTTGGGTTGAATTTGCCTCAGCCATACTGCTTACCACTAAAAATGATAAAAGAGATAACTTAATAAATTTATTCATCAACCACCTCGGTTTGCGTTGTGGTTGAAATAATCTCAATACGTTTTTTATCCATTTCAAGTGGTTTTTCGCGCGTTTTAAAACACACTGTACGGGTAATATCATTTAACGTCACATAATAGGCAGGACCCGCAAGCATTTGTAGTGCTTCACGCAACTTAATTGGTCCAAATTGGTGATGGATTTTAGGTAGAGGTAACGAAAATAGCGATGCGGTTTGATTAAATGCGGAGCCATAACAGAGACTTAAGCCGGTTCCGGATAAAGTTGTTTTTAAACCTTGCTCAACCGTTGCTGTTATTGCACGTTTTGACTTTGGTGTCATATTGACGGAGACCATCTGCTCCAGCAAATATTTTTGTCCTTCTTCTGGCGAGGTATTAACCAGCGTATAGCGTCCTTGACGCACAATTTGGGTTACCGGCTCTGGCTCATCAGCATATTGATAAATATCCGGCACAATGGTTTGTTCTGTGATAACCGGTGAAGGTTTAATGCTTTCAGAGACAAACCCTGCTGTCGGCAACGGATAAGTTTCCACGCTGGATACTGTCTCTTTTTTCGGATGTTGAACACACCCGGTTAAGGCAAGACAAAGCACACCGGCGATTGAAAGAGAGAGGTCTATTTTGTTCATTTTTCTTCCCCAAAGTAGCAATTAACGTTCGTGTTACTATGGAGAAGATAATCTTGAAGTGGAATAATTTTTTATTTAGACAACTGAAATAAATTTCTGCGATATAATACGAGTGTAATAAATTTAATAAAATTTAAGGGGCTGTACTAGATAACTAGAATAAATTCTGCTTTACTAATTGTTTTAAAATG
>JAUNAB010000009.1 GCA_030527795.1 Pasteurellaceae bacterium
TAAATCAGGGAGACATTAAAGCAGAAATCAATGATAACAATAAAAACCGCGGTCAAAATTTTTAGGATTTTTTTGACCGCGTTTTTTAGGAATTGATCTTTTATTTCAAGCGATAGATGAGAATAAATAACGACTTTGATTGCTATTTTCTTTGGGTAGATTACAATGCATTTATTCATTTCTTTGTGGTTTTCTCTATGAAAAACTTACGCTATTTTGCACAACGTTATATTGATTGGTTAATCAAGTTAGGGCGACTTCGCTTTTCGTTGATGGGTTTCTTTATTCTTGCTGTATTGGCACTTTGTACGCACATTGTTTTGAGCTATGCAATTACGGGAGAAATTCATTGGGAAAGCCTATTATATTCTATTATTTTTGGATTAATTTCTGCCCCTTTTGTGATCTATTTCTTTACGTTATTAGTCGAGCAGCTTGAGTTATCGCGTCAGCATTTAGCGAAATCGGTAGTGGATTTGAAGCAAGAAATTGATGAACGTATTTTAGCTGAACAACGGCTAGCTCAGGCGGATCAAAATAAGATGCGATTGATGACAACGATTAGCCACGAGCTGCGTACGCCGTTGAATGGAATTGTGGGATTAAGCCAAATTTTGCTTGATAGCCAGTTGGATGAACAGCAGCGGAATTATCTTAATACTATTCATATGAGTGTGATGTCATTGGGCTATATTTTTAATGATATTATTGATTTAGAAAAGATTGATGGGAAGAAGATTGCCCTTTATCAACGCGAAAGTGATTTCATCAGTTTGCTTGATGATATTCAAAATATTGGTTGCTTAATGGCAGAGCAGAAAGGGTTAGGATTTAGTTTAAACCGCGGACAAAATTTGCCACATTTTTTACATTTGGATGGGACAAGATTAAGTCAAATTCTGTGGAATTTGGTCAATAATGCGGTGAAGTTTACGCATCGTGGCAAGATAACGGTATCGGTGAATCGTTTATCAGAACAAGAATATGAGTTTGTGGTGCGAGATACAGGACAGGGCATTCCCACGGCAGATTTAGATAATATTTTTATGATGTATTATCAGGTTGCCGATAATCAGCATAAGCCCGCAGGCAGTGGGATTGGTTTGGCTATTTCAAGAAATATCGCTCAGTTAATGGGGGGGGATTTAACAGTACAAAGTGAATTGGGTCAAGGTTCTGCTTTTCGTTTGACGATTCGTGCGCAGGAAAGTGAGAAAAATACGTTACCACAAAATACTGTGCAGTCACTTGGGTTACATATTTTATTAGTAGAAGATATTGAGTTGAATGTTGTGGTTGCCAGATCATTATTAGAGAAATTGGGTTGCGAAGTTGATGTTGCGATGACAGGTAAGCAAGCATTTGAATTATTTGAGAAAAATACTTATGATTTGCTCTTATTGGATATTCAATTACCCGATATGACGGGGTTTGATATTGCACGTCAGCTACGCCAAGATTATGAACAAGATAACTATGATTACTTGCCATTATTGGTGGCATTGACGGCAAATGTAATGCAAGATAAGGCTCAATATCAGGCTCAGGGTATGGATGATGTATTGCGAAAACCCTTGTCATTAGATGCGTTATCAGAATGTTTACAGCGTTATTTTTCCGTAGAAATTGGGACGACATTACAGCAGGAGAAGGAACAATCTGAGGTTTTAAATCTTAGCTTATTAAATGAGTTAGGCTCTATGCTTGGCACGACATTTATTCAGCAAAATCTCGCGTTATTTGAGCAAACGATGCCCAGTTATATGGATGAGTTGCATCAGGCATTTCGCCAATTTAAGCAAGATGCGATTTATCGTCAACAAGTGGCAGACATTGCACATAAAATTAAAGGGGCAGCAGCGGCATTAGGGTTAAGCCAAATTCAACGGGTCGCCGAATTTGCTCAACACGAACAACAAGAAAATTGGGATAAGCATATTGCTGATTGGGTAACTCAGTTGTCGGATTGGCAAAGCAATGTGATTGCATTGAAACAGTGGCTAGATTAACAAAACCGCGGTCAAAAATTCTCTCGTTTTTTTGACCGCGGTTTAGGATAGAATCTCGGCGAGTACCGAGTAGAACGTTAATTATTTTCGCATTTATCAATATCGCTACATTTGCCGTAGAGATATAAATTATGAGTTTCTAACTTGATACCATGTTGTTTGCTGATTTCTTGTTGACGACGCTCAATCACTTCATCATTAAATTCAAACACTTTGCCACAATCCACACAAATAATGTGATCGTGATGTTCTGTTGGGGCAAGCTCAAATACTGATTTCGTCCCTTCAAAGTTATGACGAGTCAAAATATTGGCTTCATCAAATTGATTGAGTACGCGGTAAACCGTGGCTAACCCAATTTCTTCGCCTTTTTCAAGCAGTAATTTATAAACATCTTCGGCTGAAAAGTGTTGCATTTTGTCTTTATTTTCTTGCATTAATGCGAGAATGGTAAGACGTGGCTCAGTAATTTTCAAGCCTGCTTTTTTAAGCAATTTGATGTTTTCTTCTGACATTTTTCTCTCCTTGCGCTTTGCTTATGCGAGTTCAGCTAGGCACATTTCTTCGTAAACTTGTTCAACCCAAGTTTTCACACGTTCTGCGGTGAGTTCAGGTTGGCGATCTTCATCAATACACAAGCCTACAAAGGTGTTTTCATCAATAAGGGCTTGTGATGAGTCAAAGTTATAGCCTTCCGTTGGCCAGTTGCCCACAATAATTGCCCCGTGCGGTTCAATAATGTTACGCACGGTTCCCATTGCATCGCAAAAATATTCTGCGTAATCTTCTTGATCTCCGCAACCAAATATCGCAACCAGTTTGTCGGTAAAGTCAATTTCTTCTAAGATTGGGAAGAAATCATCCCAATCGCATTGGGCTTCGCCATAATACCAAGTTGGAATTCCAAATAATAAGAAATCGTAGCTTTCGATATCTTCTTTTGTGCTTTTCGCGATATCGCGAATATCAACTAATTCATTGCCTAGTTGTTTTTGGATCATTTTAGCAATATTTTCTGTATTGCCTGTATCGCTACCGTAAAATACACCAACAATCGCCATGTAAAGTACCTGTGTTCTTAAAGAGTAAAATAATTTTGTAAAATGTGTTCAATCAATTCCGATCGACTAACGTTGCGCGTTGCCGCTAACTCTTCGAGTTGCAAAATCAAATCCTGATGTAACTTTAGTTCTACTCGGCGGAGTCCGCAAGATTTATCTCGCCGTAGTTGGTTGCGTTTATTGATTCGGATTTGTTGCTCTCTTGTCAGTGGATTTGTTTTTGGGCGCCCAATTTTAGGTACGTTAGCGAACAGATCTAAGGTTATGCAATCTGCATCTTGCTTTGCCATTTTTTTACCGCGGTGCCGTTGGAAAATCACTGAAAAAATAAAAAGTGAATTCACATTTATTTGATAAATAAGAATGAGAATCTACTTTAGGAAATCCTGCTAACTATACCATAAAATTTATCGTAATTAAACAATCAGGCTTTATTTTATTGATAGGTACAGGTTGATCGTTATTTTGTTAAGAATCGTTCGATGGCTCGAATGACTAAATCGGGTTTCTCGGCATGTACCCAATGTCCTGCACCATTAATCGTAAACGCACGTGCTTGCGGAAATTGTTGAATAATAGTTTGCTGATCTTTTGCTTGGATATAATCGGACAATCCCCCCTTAATAAATAAGGTAGGTTGGTTATATTGAATGGGTTGCCACGCCATTAGGTTGGGATAGTTTTGCCAAAGTGCACTAAGGTGAAAGCGAAAACGTTCGGACGAATTTGCATCAAAGGATTTTAACATAAATTGTTGTACAGACTCTGAGTGAATATGTTCAGCGAGCAAAGGTTTTGCTTGTTGGCGTGTGGTTACGCTCGCATTTTTTACTGCAAATAGCCCAGCAAACACATCATTATGTCCATTGCTTGGGTAGGTGATGGGTGCCATATCAATCACAATCAAACGTTTTATTCTATTAGGTTGCAATGCCGCCAGTTGCATTGCTACTTTTCCGCCCATTGAATGCCCAACGACGATAATTTGTTCAAGTTGTAATGCATCAAGTAGGCGTAGTACATCTTGTGCCATTAATGGATAATCCATTATTTCGGATTGAAAACTTTGCCCGTGGTTGCGTAAATCAAGGCGTAAAATTGGGTAGTTTTCTACAAATGCCCGTGCGATAACGCCAAGATTATTTAAATCACCAAATAAACCGTGGATAAACACGATTGTTGGTAAGTCATTAGGGGATGAAGATGGGGTAAATTGATAATGTAATAATTGATTTGGATTGTTCATTTTCCGTGGAGAATTTACTTGAAAGTCGTTATAATGACGAAATTTCCGTGATGGATCAAGTGATTTAACAAGAGAGTTGCCTATGAAGATTATTGAAGTTGATGAAGAACTGTATCAATATATTGCTTGTCAAACGCAGTCAATTGGCGAGAGTGCGTCGGATATTTTACGCCGTTTATTGAATTTACCTTCCATGGCGTTAGCTTTTCAGTCCCTTGAGTCGGTGAAACAGTCTGAAACCGCGGACAAAAAATCCAATGGATTTTCTGAGCAACAATCATCATCGGCAAGCAAAAATACGACCGTGGTAAAATCGGTCGTAGAGCAGGAGACAAAAGAAACAAAACCTGAGCCTGTAAAAGTTGAGCAAAATGTGTCGCAAATTAGCCAACAATTACATAATTTGCTCAATTCAACTCAATTTAACAATGAAAGTAAAACAGTTGTCCGTTTCCTAGCTATTTTAAGTGTGCTTTATCAAGCGAATACTCAGGCATTTGCTAAAGCGATTGAACAAGATGAAGTGCAAGGTCGTACACGAACCTATTTTGCACGTGATGAACAGACTTTACTTGCGACGGGCAATCATACCAAACCGAAACCGATACCAAATAGCCCTTATTGGGTCATTACGAATAATAATTCAGGGCGTAAAATGTTAATGCTTGAACGCACAATGCAAGCAATGGCATTACCGAATGAATTGATTAGCCAAATCCGACCTTATATTAAATAATATGCTTTGGCAAACTCACGCTCAATGTCGTCCCTTAACTCAAACCGCCTTGCGAACTTCGCAGGGCGTGCTTTTTACTTGGGTTGAGCTGTGCGAGCAGATTGATAATGTCGCAAAGATCTTAGCGAATGAGTCTATTGGACAAGACTATGCGTTGGCACTCTACGGCAAAAATAGCGAAACGTTACTATTTTATTATCTTGCAGCATTACAACTGGGTGCGAGAGTGCTATGCTTAAACCCTACTTTAGGTATTGAACGAGCGAAAGCTCTCTGTTTACAACATCAAATTTCTTATTTGATTGATCTTAATGAGAAAGAATGTTGCTATCATTTTGAGCAACCTGCTTTGCCACAATCTCAAGGAATGACGATGACATTAACATCGGGATCCAGTGGTACACCTAAAGCTGTTTTACATCATATTGATGCACATCTTGCCAATGCGAAAGGGGTTTGCCAATTAATGACGGTAAATCAGCACAGCAAGTGGCTATTGTCGTTGCCTTTATATCACGTGTCAGGGCAAGGCATTGTTTGGCGTTGGTTATTGTCGGGTTGCCAATTGCAGTTAAGTAGCGATGATTTTTATGCTGATTTATGTCAAGTTACCCACGCATCGCTTGTGTCAACACAGTTGCAACGCTTTTATCGTTATTTAGAAACGACAAAAAAATTTTATCAAATTAAACATATTCTCCTTGGCGGTAGCTATATTAGTCGTAAATTAACGCAACCTCTATCATCTTTGGGTATTCAAGGCTATGTTGGCTATGGAATGACCGAAATGGCATCAACTATTTTTGCGAAAAAATGTGATGAACATTCAAGTGTAGGGCGAGCTTTACTTGGGCGAGAGTGTTGTATTCACAATGGCGAAATTTGGTTGCGTGGAGCTGGTATAGGTTTAGGGTATTGGAGAGATAAACAGATTCATTCTCTAGTCAATCAAGATGGTTGGCTTGCAACCAAGGATCGGGGGCAGTTGATTGATGGTGAATTATTTATCTATGGGCGTGCCGATAATATGTTTATTTCGGGCGGTGAAAATATTCAACCAGAAGAAATTGAGTCACTATTGTTGCAATCTGATTTGCTTGAACAAGCCTTTGTTTTACCGATTGATGATGCCGAATTTGGGCAACGCCCCGTGGCACTGGTGAAATTTAAAGAACATTTTACGCAAACCACGGTCAAAAATTTACGTGTTTTTTTATTAGATAAAATTGAACGCTTTAAACAACCTATTGCCTATTATCCTTTGCATATTGAAATGCAAGGGAATATTAAAATTTCACGCAATCAGGTGAAAGCTCAATTAGCACAAATATTAAAGGAGTAATGGATGAATAAATTATTGAGATTGATACTTTTATTGGGGGTAGTTTTAACTAGCCACCTTTCTTTAGCTGTAGATTTGCCCAATGAAAAGGATATTCAAGCACAATTAGCTGCTGAGAAAAATGTCAAAACAGAGGATACCAAACAACAAGAAAAAGTGGCGAATTTGGAAGCTACTCTTGGTCTATTACAAGATATTGATAAGCAACAAAAAGTGAATCAAGATCTGAAAGACACGATTGATAAATCAACACAGCAATTGGCACAGAGTAAAGCGAATATTGAGAAACTAAAAGCCCAAGCGAATGCTCAAAAAACCGATTGGTCAAAACTTTCAGCTACGGAATTACAAGAACGTTTGGTGGATGTACAACAGCAGTTACAGCAGTTGCAAACTACATTGACCCCATTGAACGCCAAGCTCTCAGCACAAAAAAGTGCACCTGAACGTGCGCAAGCGGGTTTAACTGAAACTTTAAAACGTACGCAAGAAATTAATAATCAATTAACTGCGGAAGGTATTGATTCTGTATTAAAAACCAAATTAGAAACAGAACAGAATTTATTAACATTAAAAGATAGTTATAATCAGTTATTATTAAGTGGGAATGATGAGTTAACCGCACTTTATTCTAGTCAAGTTGATGAAAATACCTTAGAGCAACAACAATTACAAACTGAACAAAATGAATTGCAAGATGCGATTAATCAACTGAATTTAGAAGAAACTAAGAAGCAAGTTGTACAAGCAACACAATCACAACAACAAAATAGTGCTGAAAATACTAATCCTATTATTGTGAGTGAATTAGAATTTAATACCAAATTAACGGAAACATTATTACAACAAACAACTCAATTAAATACCTTATCAAATGATAATCTACGCATCAAAAGTATTTTAGATAATTTACAACAAACGCAGCAGAATATTAATGAGCAAATTAGCTCATTACAAGGCACATTAGTTCTTTCACGAATTATTAATAAACAAAAACAAGCCTTGCCACAAGATAAGTTAATTAAAGGGCTATCCAAGCAAATTACGGATCTACGCGTTAAGTTATTTGATTTATCAGAACTGCGAGATAACTTATCGGATACCGCGGCGTATATTGCGAATTTAGAGAAAGATAATACGACGCAATTTACTGTTAATGAAAAAAATAAGCTCACCACAATTTCACAAGAACGTCAAAAAGTATTAAATGATTTAATTAAGCAATTAAATAGTCAACTCACGTTATCCATTAATATTGAATTAAATCAACAACAAGTTCAAACTATTAGTGATAATTTGCAAGCCAAATTACAACAACAGAGCTTTTGGGTAAGAAGCAATAATGTGATTGATTTAGAATGGGTGAAAAGCTTTCCCCAAGCAGCAATGCTACAAATTAGAGAATTAACTAAACGATTTAATTTTTCTAATTGGAAAGATAATGCCGTATGGGCAGGATTAATTGTTGCTTTTTTATTAAGTATAACCATTTTTATTCTTCGTCAGAAAGAAGCTATTAAAAATAAATTAACCGAGATAAATAATAAAATTAAAACGGTTAAAACAGATAGTTTATGGAATACGCCAATTGCTATTCTATTAACCATTATTTTATGTTTACCGAGTACGTTAGTTTTTTTATCCGTCATTATTCTTATTACTTATATTTGCTTGCAAGATCCCACTGCAGTTTGGGCGTGGGGAGCGAAAATGGCAAGTTATTGGCTCTATTTCGCAATGATGTTGGCATTGCTTCGTCCTAATGGATTGGCGATTTGTCATTTTAAACTACCGCAAAAAAGTGCTGAAAATTTTAGACATACGCTAAAACATTCCGCTTGGATGATTGCATTGTTGCTCAATACGGATGTTTTATCTAACTTAGATATGGGCGTATCTTACGATGTCGTGGGCGAAGTGTTAACGATAGTGGTGCTGATCCTGATGTTGTTTGTGATTGGTCCTGAGTTTCGGCAGGCGATTTCTTTGCACCAAAATGCGACAGCAAAAGAACAAGGGCAGTCTTATTTATTAACGTTGGTGCGTATTGTTCTCGCACTGGCACCGATAGTACTTATTGTGCTGATCGTAATGGGTTACTATTACACATCATTGGTGCTCATCGATCATTTGGTCAATTCTTATTTTGCATTTACTACTTGGCTCATTGTGCGTCATTTTGTTTATCGTGAAATTGATGTATATGCACGCCGTTTAGCTGCACGTCGTTTGCAAGAAAAAAGAGCCGCGGTAGTGCAACAAAATGCCGAAACCGCGGATCAAAATTCGTCTATTTTTAGTGCGCAAGATGAAACGTTAGCCGTTGGCGAAGTGAAAAAACAAATTTCTCGTATTGCAGACTTTTTGTTGTGGATTGGTTTTTTTGCCTTATTTTATTTTGTGTGGTCAGATTTAATAACCGTAGCTTATTATTTAGATGGCGTTACGCTGTGGCAACAGACCATTACCACGGATAAAGGCACAGTGTTAGAGTCAGTCACTTTACTTAATTTATTGATTGCATTCATTATTCTTGCTGTTTCTTATATTTTGGTTCGCAATATTGGTGCTTTATTAGAAGTGTTAATTTTCTCGCGAGTGAAACTATCACAAGGCACGCCTTATACCTTAACCACGTTATTGAGTTATATCATTATTGCAATAGGATTAGCCAGTGCTTTTGCAACGCTTGGTGTATCTTGGGCGAAATTGCAATGGCTATTGACCGCATTATCCGTGGGGCTAGGTTTTGGTATGCAAGAAATCTTTGCAAATTTTGTGTCAGGTATTATTATCTTGTTTGAACGCCCTGTGCGGATCGGTGATATGGTAACGATCAGTTCTTATACGGGAACCGTATCAAAAATTCGTATTCGCACCACAACCTTAGTTGATGCGGATAAAAAAGAAGTGATTGTGCCGAATAAAGCCTTCGTCACTGAACGTTTGGTTAACTGGGCATTAACAGATTCGGTGACACGAATTGTCATCCAAATTGGCGTGGCTTATGGTTCGGATATTGAATTAGTGCGTAAATTATTGTTACAAGCTGCACAGGATTGTCCGAAAGTGTTAAAAGAACCTGCATCAGTGGCATATTTTTTAAGTTTTGGGGCGAGTACGCTCGATCATGAATTGAGAGCTTATGTTGGCAATTTGAGCGATCGTAATCCGACGATTGACTTTTTAAATCGCCGAATTAATGAATTATTTGCGCAACATAATATTGATATTGCATTTAATCAGTTAGATATTTTTATTAAAAATCAACTCACTAATGAAGAAGTGAGAATTGGCGATACAATCGCATTGACAAAATAGTTATTGGGCAGAAAAGAAAATTAAGAAGGAAAGCAGTATGGCAGGTAATAGCATTGGGCAACTTTTCCGCGTTACTACATTCGGTGAATCCCACGGCGTTGCATTAGGTTGCATTGTTGATGGCATGCCACCAAATATGAATTTATCAGAAGCGGATATTCAACCAGATTTAGATCGTCGTAAACCTGGCACTTCGCGTTATACCACGCCACGACGTGAAGATGATGAAGTGCAGATTTTGTCAGGTGTCTTTGAAGGTAAAACAACGGGAACGAGTGTTGGATTGCTGATTAAAAATAGCGATCAGCGTTCGCAAGATTATGGCGATATTATGGATAAATATCGCCCAGGTCACGCAGATTATACCTATCAACAAAAATATGGTATTCGTGATTATCGTGGTGGTGGTCGTTCATCGGCTCGTGAAACCGCAATGCGTGTTGCCGCGGGGGCAATTGCCAAAAAATATTTACGCGAGCAATTTGGCATTGAAGTCCGCGGTTTTTTAAGCCAAATCGGGCATATTAGCATTACACCACAGCCTATTGAGCAGATTGATTGGCAACAAGTCAATAGCAATCCATTTTTCTGTCCCGATCCTGTTGCGGTAGAACAATTTGATCAGCTCATTCGTGATTTGAAAAAAGAAGGCGATTCTATCGGGGCGAAGTTAACCGTTATTGCAGAAGGGGTTCCCGTGGGATTAGGCGAGCCTGTATTTGATCGCCTTGATGCAGATCTTGCTCACGCGTTGATGAGCATTAATGCTGTAAAAGGTGTTGAAATTGGCGATGGATTCGCGGTTGTAGCGCAACGTGGTAGCCAGCACCGTGATGAAATGACACCTGATGGTTTTTTGTCTAATCATTCTGGAGGAATTTTAGGCGGAATTAGTTCGGGGCAACCGATTATTGCTACTATTGCATTGAAACCCACATCAAGTATTACGATACCAGGCAATTCGGTTAATATTCGCAATGAACCTGTGGAAGTCGTAACGAAAGGTCGTCATGATCCTTGTGTTGGGATTCGTGCAGTGCCGATTGCAGAAGCAATGATGGCAATTGTATTGCTCGATCATTTATTACGCCACCGTGCGCAAAATGGGGCAAAATAAGGTATAATTTGATAGAGTTTGCAGTTTTATCAAAGCAAGAAGAAATTTAAGTTAAGGTGTATTAAATGACAAAAAAATTAAAATTAACCCTATTTTTGACCGCGGTTTTGGCGGCAATGACCGCACAAGCGACGCCACAGCAATGGCAAGCGGTGAAAAAGCCGATTCCAGGAGCGCCACAACCTATAGGCACTTATTCCAACGGCTGTATTATTGGTGCACAGCCAATGCCGTTTAAAGGCGAAGGCTTTCAGGTTATTCGCATTAATAAAAATCGCTATTATGGGCATCCCGATATGATTAATTACCTTGAACGTTTAGGTAAACGCGTAAAAGCAGCGGGTATGCCAACAATGTTAATTGGCGATATTGCAATGCCAGGTGGTGGGCGTTTTCTGACGGGACACGCGAGTCACCAAATGGGGCTAGATGCGGATATTTGGTTGCGAATGGGCGAAATGTCGGAAAGTGATGCGATTAATGCAGATGGTAAAGCCTTGCTAGTGGTGGATCGCCAAGCACAACGTGTTGATGATAATGTATGGAATAATAATCACTTAAATCTCATTCGTTTAGCAGCGGAAGATAACCAAGTTGCGCGTATTTTTGTTAATCCTGCGATTAAGGTAAAACTTTGTCAAACAGCAACGGGCGATCGTAGTTGGTTGCATAAAATTCGCCCTTGGTTTGGGCACGATTCGCATTTTCATGTGCGTTTAGTTTGTCCGCAAGGGGCAAGTTATTGTGAAAATCAAGCACCTGTTCCAGCGGGCGAAGGTTGTGATGATGAATTGTATTCTTGGTTTGAACCACGCCATTCATCTGGCACGCCAACGGTCAAAAAAACAACGCTACCAGAGCCGTTTTTATGTCAACAAGCGTTAAATTCACCTGATCGTTCACAATGGTTATCAGAATAACCGCGGTCAAAAAATGCGATGTTTTTTAATCTTATTATTTTATTAAGAAAAGGGTAAAATGGAACTGAGTATCACGATCCTGGTTTCACTTTTTGCCTTAGCGATGGTTGCAGGATTTATTGATGCCATTGCTGGTGGCGGTGGCTTAATTACCATTCCCGCATTGTTAATGACGGGAATGCCACCTGCTTTAGCGTTGGGAACGAATAAACTGCAATCAACGGGCGGATCGTTTGCGGCAAGTTTTTATTTTCTCCGTAATAAATCCCTGGCATTACGTCAAGTTTGGATGTTTATTTTATGGACATTTATTGGGGCAACAATTGGTGCGATAGCCATCCAGCTGATCGATGCAACATTGATTAAAAAGGCCATTCCCTTCTTAGTGTTGGCAATAGGATTGTATTTTTTATTTACTCCGAGTTTAGGTCAGGAAAGTAGAGCTGCTAAAATCAGTACTACACTTTTTGGGCTATGTGCTTGTTTTCCAATCGGGTTTTATGATGGTTTTTTTGGCCCCGGTACTGGATCGTTATTTAGTTTAGCCTTTGTGGTACTGCTGGGTTTTGAGCTACCAAAGGCGACAGCACACGCGAAAGTAATGAATTTTACTTCAAATCTTGCTTCGCTGATTTTCTTTTGTATCGGTGGAAAAGTGTTATGGACGGTAGGCTTAGTGATGTTAATTGGGCAAATGATTGGTGCGAGTTTAGGGGCCAAAATGGTTATGACAAAAGGAAAGAAAATTATTCGTCCAATGGTTGTTGTGATGTCATTGATAATGACAGCAAAAATGGCTTATAAGCAAGGTTGGTTTGGTTAATGAGTGAAGATGTTCGTGTAACAGGGCGTGCGGGTTATCAACCTGCGTGGTCGTGGTCGTTTCTTGCACCGAAATATTGGGGTGTTTGGCTCGGTATTTTTGTGCTACTCATTTTAGCTTTTATTCCCTATCGTTTACGCGATAGATTGGCTATGTGGATCGGCAAGCGTATTGGGCATTTTGCCAAAAAACAAGTGAACCGTGTTTACGTTAATTTATCTTATTGTTTTCCACAATGGTCTGATGAAAAGCGTAAGCAAGTTGCTGAGCAAATGTTTATTACTCTTGCTCAAGTGATGCTAGGCATTGGGGAAATCGCAGTGCGTTCTAAAAAACATTTGCAAAAACGCAGTGAATTTATTGGCATTGAACATATTCGGCAAGCTCATCAGGCAGGGCAAAATATTATTTTAATGGTGCCACATACTTGGGCGATTGATGCCTCAGGCATTATTTTGCATACGTACGGTATGCCGATGACGTCAATGTTTAATCCCCACCGTAATCCGTTAGTAGATTGGCTCTGGACAGCGACACGCCAACGTTTTGGTGGCAAAATGCACGCACGCCAAAATGGGATAAAACCTTTTTTAAATGCGGTGAGAAATGGCGAGATTGGATATTTTCTTCCCGATGAAGACTATGGGGAAGAACTGAGTGTGTATGCTGACTTTTTTGCCACTTACAAAGCCACATTACCGGGGTTAAATAAAATGGCAAAATTAGCGAAGGCGGTCGTGATTCCAATGTTTCCACGTTATAATGCGGAACGTGGGAAATACGAAATGGAAATTCATCCGCCAATGCAATTAAGTGATTCTCCTATTCAATCTGCCCGAGCGATGAATGCGGAAATTGAGCAGTTTGTCACGCCAACGCCAGAACAATACGTATGGATTTTACGCTTGTTACGTACGCGTAAAGATGGTGCAGATTTGTATGATGAGTAGATGAACAAATAATCGGATTATTTTTGCGTTTAAATGCAATAATGATCTACGAAAATTGAAATTTGTGGTAATATCCATAACAAGAAATTAAATCTGAGGTAACGCAAAGTTACCTTTTTTATGGGTCAACATAGGTGAAAAAACGCCTTATTTTTAGACCGCGGTTTTAGGACAATTATGAACGAACAAACGAAAAACGAACAATTACATTTAATTAAGTCTTCTATTAAATCAATCCCTGATTATCCGAAAGCTGGGATTATCTTTCGTGATATTACCAGCTTAACTGAAGTACCTGCGGCATTTAAAGCCACGATTGATTTAATGGTAGAAAAATATAAAAATCAACATATTACTAAAATTATTGGTACAGAGTCGCGTGGCTTTATTTTTGGTGCTCCTGTTGCGATTGCATTAGGGCTACCCTTTATTTTAGTCCGTAAGCCTGGCAAATTACCCCGTGAAGTGATTGCACAATCTTATCAATTGGAATATGGCGAAGATACGTTAGAGATTCACGCAGATGCGATTCAGGCAAATGATAATGTCTTGATTATTGATGATTTATTGGCAACGGGTGGCACGGTTGAAGCTACGGTTAAATTAGTTGAGCGTTTAGGTGGTCAAGTGAAGCACGCGGCATTTGTGATTAATTTACCTGACTTAGGTGGCGAGCAACGTTTAAGCAAATTAGGCGTTGAATCTTATTGTTTGGTTGATTTTGCTGGCCATTAATGATTGATAAGGAATAAGCGTGAGTTACCAAGTTTTAGCAAGAAAATGGCGTCCTAAAACCTTTTCGGAGGTAGTGGGGCAAGAGCATATCTTGACGGCATTGGAAAATGGTTTAACTGAGAATCGGTTACATCACGCTTATCTCTTTTCGGGTACCAGAGGTGTAGGCAAAACCTCAATCGCACGCTTATTCGCTAAAGGGCTAAATTGTGAAAAAGGCATTACTGCTGATCCTTGTGGACAATGTGCACATTGCAAAGCGATTGAAGCAGGGAATTTTATTGATTTAATTGAAATTGATGCTGCTTCACGCACCAAGGTTGAAGATACTAGAGAATTACTTGATAATGTGCAATACAAACCTGTTCAAGGCCGTTTTAAGGTATATTTGATTGATGAAGTACATATGCTATCGCGTCATTCATTTAATGCGTTATTAAAGACTTTAGAAGAACCGCCAGAATATGTGAAATTCTTGCTTGCAACCACGGATCCGCAAAAACTACCTGTTACGATTTTATCTCGTTGTTTGCAATTTCACCTTAAAGCACTCGAACCGAGTCAAATTAGCCATCATTTAGCCAAGATTTTGACCGCGGAGAAGATTCCTTTTCAAGATGCTGCGTTAGATAAGATCGCTCAAGCGGCACAAGGCAGTATTCGGGATAGTTTAAGTTTAACAGATCAAGCTATTGCCTTATCTAATGGAAATGTTAATTTAGACATTGTGCGTACAATGTTAGGTCTATTAGATGATCAGCAACCCATTGATATTTTATATGCGTTACAACAAGGCGATGGCGAAAAATTAATGAACGTGGCGCAGGCTGTGGCTGATCGTGGTGCAGATTGGGATGAATTATTACGCGAAGTGGGCGAGAAGTTGCATCAAATTGCGATGTATCAGTTGCTGCCAGCAAAAAATGAAGAAAGCCCATTAACCTTACTTGCACGTTATTTAAGCCCTGAAGATGTGCAATTGTTTTATCAAATTATTGTGATGGGGCGTAAGGAACTGGCTTTTGCACCGAACCCCCGTATTGGTGCGGAAATGACCTTATTGCGTGCCTTAGCATTTTGTCCTAAACGAGTGGAACATTCAGATCATATTGGTGCTAAACCTATTTCTCAAGCGGAAAAAACCGCGGATCAAAAATCAAATGAAATAGTATCGGTATCATCAGAGTCAGTTGCATTGCCTTCTGTTGAACAGGTTTCTGTACAGCCTATTCCTGTCGTTACGATGTCGGCATTAAATACCGAAGCGGATAATTCAGAGAGTTCACACGGTTTACGAGCCTTGGAACAAATGAAAAAATTGCGTGCGCAAACCGCGAATTTGCAAGCTGAAAAAAAAAAGTTAACTAGTGTTACTAATGAGAAAATTCAAACCATTCCCGTTGTATCTAGTCATAGTTCTACATCAAGCACGAATGAACCGACTCAATTCAAATCACAGTTGAATAGATTGGCATCTTCACTATCTGAGAATAGTGCATTATCGGATGACAATAAGGAAGATGACAGCGAAGAAAATAAATCTGCGACAGACTATCGTTGGGAATGGTCAAATCCTGAATTAGATGAGCAAGAAACGGGGATTAGACCGTCTGAAATTAAGCAAGCCCTAGAAAAGCAGACCCCAGAGCTATTAAATAAAATGGCAATGATTGCAAAACAACGAGATCCGTGGTCGCAATTAATTGGTGAAATGCAGTTAGATGATATTAAACTGGCTAAACAAATTGCGTTAAATTCGTTGTTATTACGACAAGATGAGAGTTATGCTCAACTTGGATTGCGTTCGAGTCAAGCTCATTTATTGCGTGAAAATACGCTAAATTTGTTGCGTGAACGCTTTGCTGATTTCTTCCAACAGCCTGATTTTAGGATAGACATTGAGCTTAATGATGATAAAAATCACTTAACACCGAGGGAAAATTTAGCCGAGATTTATCAAGAGCTTAGCCAACAAGCGAGTATTGATTTGCAACAAGATGAACAGCTAAAATTACTGCAAACGACCTTCAATGCAAAACTGAATTTAAAAAGCATTCGCCCCATTTAATTTAAAGCGTGGCTAATACAATTTGCTCAGGATCAATATGCAAGCAAACTTGATCTTGTAATGCAATGTGTTGATGATGAGAAGCCGTAACGCAAAACTCTGCCCCTTCAGCTAATTGTAAAATAATTTCTTTGGTTTCGTCTTTGTCTAAAATTGAACGCACTTGTGCAGCAAAATAATTTTGCCCCACCGACATCTTTTCTATGATTTTTACCCAAGGGGCTTTGATCATTACCATCACTTCTTTGCCGAAGCCCAGTTGTAAGCGAATGGCACTTTTTTTCGTAATTAACGCATATAAGGGTTGAGAAAAGGTTGAGATCTCAATTTCAACTAAACAATTAATTTGTTTATCAATAAGTTGACGAACTTTGCCAAAAAACTGATTACGTGCGCTACTTTGCAATGAGAAACGTGCGGTGGCGGATAATAAACTATTAAGTGGAACATTTTCATCATTTAAGATATTAAATGCTTTTTCTTGGGTTTGTTCTAATAAATCATAGAGTTGTAATAACCTTAGGGCATAGGTTGTTAAGGTTGTGCCGCCACCATTTTTCCCACCAGTATTACGATCTAATAAAGGTTTAGGGCTTATTTCATCCATTGCTTGCAAATGATCCCACGCACTTTTATAGCTTACCTTTGCCATTTTGGCTGCTTGGTTAATTGAACCACATTGCTGGATTGCTTTTAGCAAACGAATCCGTTTGGAATCAACAAACAGTTGTTGTTGTAATTTTATGGTAAGTAAAATTTCAGTATCCAACATAATTTCTCTTTTGGGTGATAAGCAATGTAACTATTCTAAAATAAATTGCTGATTTTATGTAGCTTTTCTTTTTAAAAGCATTATATAATTCATTTTATAAAGTTAATTCATTACATTAAGGAGAAAAAATGAAAACTTTTATTAAGCAACTTAGTTTAATTATTGGCGCAACCCTAGCTGTTTCTCAACTTGCACAAGCAAAGGTAACGGTTTTTGCTGCCGCATCAATGACCAATGCCTTGGAGCAGATTAAAACTGAGTATCAAAAAGCGAATCCAAAAGAAGAGATTGCATTTTCTTTTGCTTCATCATCGGTTTTAGCAAAACAAATTGAGCAAGGTGCACCCGCAGATCTGTTTGTATCCGCGGATCAAAAATGGATGGATTATTTAGCGGATAAGCAACTTATCGTAGCGAATACGCGAGCGGTATTGGTGGGCAACAGCTTGGTGATGATTGCACCAAAAGACAGCAAAATCAGCACAGTGGATTTTAGTAACAACAAATGGGAAGCAGCATTAAATGGCTCATTCTTAGCCGTGGGCGATCCAGAGCATGTACCAGCAGGAATTTATGCTAAAACTGCCTTGACTAATTTAGGACAATGGTCGGATGTGGAAAATAAATTAGCACGTGCAGATAGTGTGCGTAAAGCATTAGCGTTGGTTGAAGTAGGCGAATCGCCATTGGGGATTGTGTATGGTACTGATGCAGCGATTAGCCAAAAAGTGAAAATTGTAGGCGTCTTTCCTGACAGTTCTCATCCACCCGTTGAATATCCTGTGGCGATTGTGAAAGATCATGATAATGCAGAAAGCCAAGCATTTTTACGTTATTTAGAATCAGATATAGCCAAAAATGTGTTTAAACAATACGGTTTTTTGGTTAAATAGTTCAAATTTAAAGCAAAAAATAACTTTTTATGTGTGTTGTGTCACAAAATGGAAAATTGATATTTGATTGAATTGGTTTTGTTGAGTATTCTACGCCCATAAAAAATAAGTGCTATGGTGTTATTGAAGTGTAAAAAGGAGTGACATCAAAAATAGCCGACATATTTTGCTTTCCGAGTAGTGCCTTTCTGTGAGGCACTTTTTTTTGCCTAAATTTTTCCTTCTTTAGATTTCTAAATATTTGATGCTATATTGTGTTTGATTCGCCATTCACAAACCGCGGTTAAAAAACGTGTGAATTTTCGACCGCGGTTTAGGGAGAATTAACGCGTGGCAAGGGTTCGGGTTCGCCAAGAAAACGTGGCGATTTTTCAATGATGACTTCCCATAGCATTAATAGCCGAGCAAAACTTTCACGAATACGTGTGAAATATGCAGTTGGCGGTTGGTCGGCGGCAAAGCAAATCGCATCAATTTGGTGAAATTTCGCAATAAATAAAGCACGTTCGCAATGAAAACGTTGGCTAATAATTGTCATCGGTTCAGCTTGGAAAACATATTTGGCTCGAATAATGCTATCTAAGGTTCGAAAACCTGCGTAATCAGGAAACAGGAATTGTTCACTGATCCCCATTCGTCGCAAATCACGTTTCATTGTGCGAGGCTCATTGTATTGCAAGGTGCTGTTGTCGCCACTTAATAAAAGATAAGTGATCTTTTGTGCATCAAATAAGGCTTTTGCCGCTTCTAAACGATAATCATAAAATAGATTTGGGCTGTTTTTCGCCACATATTTTGCCGTGCCAAGTAAGACGGCATAAGGACGGGGCGGAATGGTATTGATATCCGTATAGATTTTATCGCGAACAGAATAGCTAATAGCACGATCAATAACGATAAGGAGAATAAGCGACAAACAGCTCAGATAAATTGCACAGCGAATTAGGCGTCGTAGTGAAATGGCGCGAAAGAAGTGGTGCATAGGGATCCTGTTTTCCATTGTTTCCTTAAAATAGGCTAAGCGCTTACCATAATGAAAAAGGTCAACGAGTGCAAGCGTATTTTTAGCCGTTTAGACGTCTAAAATTGATTGACAAGCTTAGCAGATAGCGGTAGTTTAATGAATATTCGTAGTTTGTTGACTGATAATGGACGCATCAATGGCATTACAATATGTAACTCTTTTTTCACAGCAACCGCTAAGCCTAGTGCTTGGTGGGCAATTATCGTCAATAAATGTGGCTTATCAAACTTATGGGCAACTCAATGCCGAGAAAAGCAATGCGGTGTTGATTTGCCACGCTCTGACAGGCGATGCGGAACCTTTTTGTGATGAAAAAGATCAAACGGGCTGGTGGCAAAATTTTATGGGGAAAGGCTTGGCACTTGATACGGAGAAATATTTCTTTATTTGTTCAAATGTATTGGGTGGTTGTAAAGGCACAACAGGGCCTGCGAGCCTTAATCCTGTAACTCAACGTCCTTACGGTAGTCAATTTCCGCACGTTATCATTCAGGATATGGTAAATGTACAAAAAGCTTTGTTAGATTATTTAGGTATTACACATTTGCACGCAGTTATTGGGGGATCTTTTGGCGGAATGCAAGCGACACAATGGGCGATAAGCTATCCCGATGATATGGATAATGTCGTTAATTTGTGTTCTTCTTTAACCTTTAGTGCCGAAGCGATTGGCTTTAACCACGTAATGCGTCAGGCGATTGTCAATGATCCGAATTTTAAGCAAGGTGACTATTATGATAGTGAGCCGCCAAGCCAAGGACTCGCAATTGCTCGTATGCTTGGAATGTTGACTTATCGGACGGACATTCAATTAGCCAAAGCTTTTGGTCGTGCAACAAAAAATGAAGGGCAATATTGGGGCGAGTTATTTCAAGTTGAAAGTTATTTAACTTATCAAGGTCAAAAATTTTTAGAACGTTTTGATGCGAATAGTTATTTGCATTTATTGCGTGCATTGGATTTATATGATCCCTCCCTAGGTTATGAAAATATGAAAAGTGCCTTATCACGCATTAAAGCGCGTTATACATTAGTGGCTGTGAGTAATGATCAACTGTTTAAATTAACGGATTTGCAAAAAAGTCAGGCATTATTAGCACAAAGTGGAGTGAATTTGCATTATTACGAATTTGCTTCTGATTATGGACACGACGCATTTTTGGTAGATTATGCGATGTTTGAACAGAAAATTATTGACGGATTAGCCTAGTTCACAATGCAACTTGTGGTTAATTTATTTGTCTGAATACAATCTTATCTCTTTCGCCTATTTCTAAATCAGCGACAAAAACGAATGAAACAGATCAATCTTATTCTTTTGCTAGCCTTCTTAATTGTGGCAATTATTGGGCTTTTCCCTTGGTTATTTCAGCTTGTTGCACTATGGCAACGCGAATTTAATCAAATGCTTTCAGCACATTTGCACCAAATTAAAACTGCCCCTTTTTATGCGGGGGGCGGGTTAATTCTTATCAGTTTTATCTATGGCATTTTTCACGCACTAGGGCCTGGGCATGGGAAATTTGTGATTACCAGTTATCTCACGACCCATCAAACTCAGCTCAAAAGCAGTATGCTTTTGACATTTCTAGCATCTTTAATGCAAGGGATCGTAGCGATTACCGCGACCTCTATCGTGGTAGTGGTGCTTAACCTTTCGTCTGCGTATTTTAAAATGAGCCAATTGTGGTTAGAGCGAGGAGCTTACGTTCTTATTTTATTACTTGGTATTCAATGGCTATACCAAAGCATAAAACAGCTTAAAGGCTTACGGCATAAACCCACGTTACAAATTAAACATATTCAATTTGATAAAACTGCACTACAAAATTCGCGTGTTTTAATGCCATTACAACGGATTTCACCGCATAATGAACATTGTGATTGTGGGCATCAACATTTGCCGAGTGAAGCACAATTACAACAAGCACAAAGTGTTAAAGATCAATTACTGATTATTATTAGTATTGGTATGCGTCCTTGCACGGGGGCTATTTTTGTGCTGTTTCTAGCCTATATGCTCGATCTTTATTTATGGGGCATTGCAGCGACTTTAGCGATGGCAATCGGCACAAGCATAACGCTCACAGGTTTTGCAATGCTGGTACAATATGCACGGCAGACAGCACAAAAACTGGGGAAATGGTATTTTTCTGCACATTTAAAACGGCAGATGAATCCGTTGATTAAATTGCTATTTGGTGGATTACTTATCCTATTTGCGATTGGGCTCATTTATGGCACAACCTTATCAAGCGGTGGTGCGACATTATTTGGGCGTTAAATCGTCAATAAAAAAGAGAAAAATCGCGGTCAAAAAAATGAATGAAATTTTGACCGCGGTTTTTGTATGCCGTTAGCTAAATAAATGGCGATATTGTTGCAGTTGTGCCTTATTGAGTGCAAAGACACCATCAACACCTTGCTCAAAGGTGATCCAATGAAATGGTACGTTCGGGTATTGGGCGATTAAATGCACCATTGAATTGCCGACTTCACAAATTAACCAACCTTGTTCGTTTAAGTAATCAGCAGCTTGTGCCAAAATACGTTTTACTAATACTAAGCCGTCTTCGCCCGCTTCTAATGCAAGCATCGGTTCGTGGTGAAATTCTGCAGGCATATCATCAATGTCTTCAGCATCAACATAAGGCGGATTAGTTACGATAAGATCGTATTTATCTTGTTCAAATTGTGGCTGGGGAATATTGTCAAATAAATCCGATTGCAACGGGAAAACGCGATCGGTCATTCCTTGTTGTTCAATATTGTATTCCGCGACATTTAACGCATCAATACTCAAATCAACCGCATCAACTTCCGCATCAAGAAAACAATCGGCACAAGCAATGGCAATACAACCACTGCCCGTGCACATATCTAAAATGCGTTTAGGTTCATCTTGAATAAAATCCGCAAAGCCTTGTTTAATTAATTGCCCGATTGGCGAGCGTGGAATTAGCACGCGTTCGTCAACGTAAAATTGCAAACCACAAAACCATGCACGGTTAAGTAAATATGCCGTTGGCGTGCGTGTGGCTAAACGTTCGATAAGTAATTGAATAATTGCATCTTTTTCGCTTGGTAATAAGCGAGTATCATACAGCTCCGTTGGGATATCTAAAGGCAATTCAAGACTTGAAAGCACCAACAGTACCGATTCATCCCATGCATTATCTAGCCCGTGTCCATAAAAAATATCGGAACGATTGAACAGAGAATAAGCTAAACGCAGGTAATCTTTGATGGTGTGGCAATGTTGTTGCACGTTATCTTGCTTGATAACGGCAATTAATTCGGGATTAAAACTCATATTAATTCAATTTCTTTGCTAAAATTGGCGTTAGTATATAGAAATTTAAGCGAACAAGGAATGAATAATGTTAGATGACGATGAGATTGCCCTCTTTCGTGAGCAAACCAAGGGGGCAAAAAAATTGGTGCAAAATACCGCGGTAATGCCGTCACATTCACATTTAAAGCGAAAGGCAGAAATTCGTGATATTCGTGAAAAAGAAGATACGCTATTTTATTTTTCCGATGAATATGAACCCTTATTAGATGAAGATAACGCGGTAAAATATTTGCGTGCGGGCGAAGATAGTTATTTGCTGAAGCAATTACGCCGTGGTGATTTTTCCCCTGAATTATTTTTAGATTTGCATGGCTTGACCCGTGAGCAAGCGAAAATTGAATTAGCCAGTTTAATTCAAGCCTGTGAAAACGAACATATTTACTGTGCTAGCGTAATGACGGGCTATGGCACATTCACCTTAAAACGCCAGATTCCACGTTGGTTGGTACAACATCCGCGTGTTCGAGCGTTGCACCAAGCACCAAAAGAGTGGGGTGGCGATGCGGCAATTTTAATTCTACTTGATGTGTAATGCTTTTGCGTTAAACCCGGAGAAAAATTGGGTAGGTCGATTAAAATAAAAATCCATTGCTTTTTGGCTGATTTTTGTTAGACTTACGCATAATTTGGGGCTGATTCTGGATTCGACGGGATTGGCAAAGCCCAAAGCGCACGTCAAGGTGCGGTAGGCCTTGTAAATAAACCGCAAAACAATAGTCGCAAACGACGAACAATACGCACTAGCAGCTTAATAACCTGCGTAGAGCCTTATCGCCTCAGCTTTCGCTCGTAAGACGAGGATCACGATAAGTCATCCAAAACGAGATCGTGTGGACGCCGCCGTTTGAGGATCGAAGCATTAAATTGAACCAAACTAGCTTAATTATCGTGTGTCTTTCCACAGGGTTAAGTGAAATTAAAGAAAGACTAAACGTGTAGTGCTGAAGGTAGAGTAATTTCGGACGCGGGTTCAACTCCCGCCAGCTCCACCAAAATAAAATTTATGAAGTGAAATAAAAGCCTTGATTATATTTCAAGGCTTTTTTATTAAAAAAGACACGGAATCTATTTTACCGCGGTCAAAAATTCAAGCGTTTTTTTGACCGCGGTTTTTGACAGATTTTTATCATTATAAGCTGATTAATTTGTGGATTTTTTGTTTTAAATCCGTGTAAAAATTCCTTATTTATTCTCAATTCCTATGTATAATATGACTTTACGATTTCGCACGTGAAACTTATCTTAATTAGGTATATTTATGCAACAACATAGCCCATTCCAACAATGGTTAGCGCAAAGTGTGTTAGGTGGCGCGAACCAATCCTATATTGAACAACTCTATGAAGAATATTTAGCTGATCCTGATAGTGTAGATAAAAGTTGGCGGCAGACATTTGACCAATTGCCGAAGGGCAATGCCGCTGAGCAAGCACATTCACAGGTACGTGATTATTTTAAACGATTAGCTCGTGATCAATCGCCAAATGGGGCGAAGGTTGTTGATCCAAATGTGAGTAAACGTTTGGTGAAAGTGATTCAGTGGGTGAATGCGCATCGCTACCGTGGGCATTTGGATGCGGATTTGGATCCTTTAAATTTGTGGCAACGAATGGAGTCGCCTACGCTGAACTACCAATTTTATGGTTTTACAGAGCAAGATTTAGATGAAGAATTTGATTTAGGCGGTTATGTTATCAGTAAAGAACGTGTCACTTTGCGTGAATTGAAGGAGACGTTAAAGCAAACTTATCGTGGCACGATTGGGCTTGAGTTTATGCACGTCAATGATTTGGACGCACGAAATTGGTTGCAGAGAAAGTTAGAAAATACCTTAAATAAGCCATTATTTAGCTCAGAACAAAAAATCACGTTTTTAAAAGAATTAACCGCGGCAGATGGGTTAGAACGTTATTTAGGGGCGAAATTTCCTGGTGCGAAACGCTTTTCGTTAGAAGGAAGCGATGCTTTTATTCCTTTAATGAAAGAGATTATTCGCCACGGTGCGAAATGTGGCGTGAAAGATATTGTGATGGGGATGGCACATCGTGGGCGTTTAAATGTGCTAGTTAATGTGTTAGGGAAAAAGCCTGCTGAATTATTTGATGAATTTGCGGGTAAGCATAATGGCGAGAGTAGTGGTGATGTGAAGTATCATCAAGGCTTTTCATCGGAATTTATGACCGATAATGGTGTGGTGCATTTGGCATTGGCATTTAACCCTTCTCATTTGGAAATTGTCAGCCCTGTGGTGCAAGGTTCTGTTCGTGCGCGTCAGCAACGCTTAGGCGAAAATGCCAAAGAAAGTGTGATGCCTATTACCATTCATGGCGATTCAGCAGTCGCAGGGCAAGGAGTGGTACAAGAAACCTTAAATATGTCGGTAACCCGTGGCTATCACGTTGGCGGAACGATTCGTATTGTAATTAATAACCAAATTGGGTTTACTACGTCAAATACGCGGGATACCCGTTCAACGGAATATTGTACTGATATTGCCAAAATGATCGAAGCCCCTGTCATTCACGTTAATGGTGATGATCCTGAAGCGGTAGCTTATGCAGCACAAATGGCGGTGGAATACCGCAATTTGTTTAAACGTGATATTTTTATTGATTTGGTTTCTTACCGCCGTCACGGGCATAATGAAGCAGATGAGCCTTTAGCTACGCAGCCGATTATGTATAAATTAATTCGTCAACATCCTACGCCAAGAAAAGTTTATGCACTGCGTTTGATTGATGAAGGGGTGATTAATTCAAATGATGAAATTGAATTAATTAATGATTATCGTGATGCACTCGATCGGGGCGAATGCGTGTTACCCGAATGGCGTCCGCTAGATTTATCTTCGCTTGATTGGCGCCAATATTTAAGTAAAGAATGGGGTGATTACGAGAGTTATTTTGATGAACAACGGTTTAAAGATTTGGCACAGAAAGTCTGTGAAGTACCAGCCAATCATCCAATTCATAGCCGTGTACAGAAAGTCTATGCCGATCGGAAATTAATGGCACAAGGCGAAAAATTATTTGACTGGGGAATGGCGGAAACGATGGCATACGCCACGCTGTTAGATAATCATTTTAATGTGCGAATTTCGGGCGAAGATGCAGGGCGGGGAACGTTCTTTCATCGGCACGCAGTATTACATAATATGAATGAACGTAAAGAATATCGTCCGTTAGCCCATTTACATAAGCACCAAGGGCATTTTGAAGTGTGGGACTCGGTATTATCTGAAGAAGCAGTATTAGCATTTGAATATGGTTATGCCACAGCTACGCCAAAAACCTTAACGATTTGGGAAGCCCAATTTGGCGATTTTGCCAATGGTGCCCAAATGGTTATTGATCAATTTATTAGTTCTGGCGAACAAAAATGGGGCAGAATGTGCGGATTGGTGATGTTGTTGCCACACGGTTATGAAGGGCAAGGGCCAGAACATTCCAGTGCACGTTTAGAACGTTATTTGCAACTGTGTGCTGAACAAAATATGCAAGTTTGTATTCCTTCAACGCCGGCTCAGATTTATCATTTGTTACGTCGACAAATGTTGCGTAGTGTACGCCGTCCATTAATTGTGATTTCACCAAAATCTTTATTGCGTCATCCTTTAGCTGTATCTAGTATGGAAGAATTAATTCAAGGGAAATTCCAAAATGTGATTGATGAAATCGATCCAATTGAACCACAACAGGTAAAACGCGTGATAATGTGTGCTGGAAAAGTATATTATGATCTGTTGGAACAACGCCGTAAAAATAGGCAAACTGATGTGGCAATTATTCGGATTGAACAACTTTATCCTTATCCACACGATGAAATTAAACCGATTTTAGCAAAATATCGTCATGTCGATGATTATGTCTGGTGTCAAGAAGAACCGTTAAATCAAGGGGCTTGGTATAGTAGTCAACATAATTTTGTGGCAAATTTGCCTACAAGTGCAACACTTCGCTACGTTGGTCGTCCAGCATCAGCATCGCCTGCCGCAGGTTATATGGCATTACATAATAAACAACAACAAGCGCTTGTGGATCAAGCGTTACTGATTGAATAATTAGGAGAAAATAATGAGCAATGTTGAAATTCTAACCCCAACGTTACCTGAATCAGTCGCTGATGCGACAGTTGTCAAATGGCATAAACAAGTGGGAGAGACGGTTAAACGAGATGATATCCTAGTTGAAATTGAAACGGATAAAGTGGTGCTAGAAGTTCCTGCGGTAAATGATGGGATCATTGAAAGTATTATTGAGCCAGAAGGGGCAACGGTAGTCAGTAATCAGTTATTGGGGCGTTTGTCATTTGGTACGATGGAACTAACAGAACACACGCCAGCACCAGCCGAAGGACATCACGCCAGTTTGAATAATGAGCATAATGATAATTTGAGCCCTGCTATTCGTCGTTTGATCGCCGAATATGATTTGAATGTGAATGAATTACAGGGAACGGGCGTTGGTGGACGAATCACACGTGAAGACGTGGAGCATTTGATTGCAGAGAAACGCAATGTGAATGAAGCGAATTCACCCGAAACCGCGGTCAAAAATCCGATCGTTTTTGCGAATGTAGCTGATCGTGATGAGAAACGTGTGCCGATGACACGTTTGCGTAAACGAATTGCAGAACGTTTGTTAGAAGCTAAAAATAGCACTGCAATGCTGACGACATTCAATGAAGTAGATATGCAACCAATTATGACATTGCGTAAGCAATATGGTGAGAAATTTGAAAAACAACACGACGTTCGCTTAGGTTTTATGTCATTTTATATTAAGGCAGTGGTTGAAGCATTAAAACGTTATCCCGAAGTGAATGCGGCTTTAGATGGCGATGATATTATTTATCATAATTATTTTGATATCAGTATTGCTGTTTCTACTCCACGAGGTTTAGTCACACCAGTGTTGCGTGATTGCGATAAGTTAAGTATGGCGGACATAGAAAAAGAAATTAAACGCTTGGCAGAGAAAGGACGTGATGGTAAATTGACAGTGGAAGATTTGACGGGGGGTAATTTTACGATTACCAATGGTGGTGTGTTTGGTTCACTGATGTCAACACCGATTATCAATCCGCCCCAAAGTGCGATTTTAGGTATGCACGCGATTAAAGATCGCCCCGTTGCTTTAAATGGCGAAGTGGTTATTCGCCCAATGATGTATTTAGCACTTTCCTATGATCACCGTTTAATTGACGGTCGCGAAAGTGTTGGGTTCTTAGTAACAATTAAAGAATTGCTTGAAGACCCAACGCGTTTATTGTTGGAAATTTAATAAAATAGGCTATTACATTATGTGTGATAGCCTATTTTTCTTGTGTGATTTAGGAGGTTGAATGAATTTACATGAGTACCAAGCAAAACAGATTTTTGAACAATATGGGCTTCCTGTAAGTAAAGGGATTGTTTGTTCGAGTATTGAACAAGGTTTGGACGCAGTAAAACAGCTAGGTGCAGCACCTTGGGTTGCGAAATGTCAAGTGCATGCAGGAGGGCGTGGTAAAGCGGGCGGTGTGAAGTTATTGCAGTCAGAGCAAGAGTTACGTGATTTTTTTGCGTTGTTTTTAGGTAAACGCCTAGTCACATTTCAGACGGATTGCAACGGACAAGTCGTTCAGCAAATTTATTTGGAAACTGTTTCACAGATTAAGCAAGAATTGTATTTGAGTGCGGTCGTTGATCGCTCGGCACAATGTATCACTGTGATTGCTTCGGCGTCGGGTGGGGTTGATATTGAAGAAGTAGCAGAAAAAACGCCGCATTTAGTGCATAAAATATGGCTTGATCCTTTATTAGGGGCTCAGGCATTTCAAGGTCGGGAATTGGCATTTAAATTAGGGTTAACAGGTAAACAAGTTCACCAATTTGCCGATATTTTTTGCCGTTTAGTGAAAATGTTTATTGAAAAGGATCTTGCCCTTGTTGAAGTCAATCCATTAGTTGTGCTTGATAATGATGATCTACATTGCTTAGATGCTAAGATTGTGGTGGATAGCAATGCGCTATATCGCCAACCTGAATTAAAAGCAATGCGTGATTTGAGCCAAGAAGATATCCGCGAAGCACAAGCGGAACAATGGAATTTAAACTATGTCGCACTTGATGGAAATATTGGTTGTTTAGTGAATGGTGCAGGGCTTGCTATGGGAACAATGGATATGGTGAAATTGCACGGCGGTAAACCTGCTAACTTTTTGGATGTTGGCGGCGGTGCCACCAAAGAACGTGTGGCGGAAGCTTTTAAAATTATTTTAACCGATCAATCGGTTAAAGCAATTCTAGTCAATATTTTTGGCGGTATTGTGCGTTGTGATTTAATTGCGGAAGGTGTCGTTGCTGCGGTAAATGATGTGGGCGTAACAGTGCCAGTTATTATTCGTTTAGAAGGTAATAATGCAGAGCTTGGACGTGAAATTTTGGTACGAAGTGGATTAAATATTCAACCTGCGACAACCTTAACCAGTGCCGCAACATTAGCAGTTCAAGCAGCGGGAGCAAAATAATGGCAATTTTAATTGATAAAGACACGAAAGTAATTTGTCAGGGATTCACAGGAAGCCAAGGGACATTTCATAGCGAACAAGCCCTTGCTTATGGCACAAAATTAGTTGGCGGCGTTTCCCCAAATAAAGGTGGCACAATGCATTTAGGTTTGCCTGTGTTTAATACTGTGCGTGAAGCCGTCGAGCAAACAGGAGCGAGTGCATCAATTATTTATGTTCCAGCCCCTTTTTGCAAAGATGCGATTTTGGAAGCGATTGATGCGGGTATTCAATTTATTGTTTGTATCACCGAAGGTATTCCTACATTGGATATGATGGTCGTTAAACAAAAATTAAACCAAAGCAGTGTGATGATGATTGGCCCAAATTGTCCTGGGGTGATCACGCCCAATGAATGTAAAATGGGTATTATGCCTGCTAATATTCACCGTAAAGGCAGAGTGGGGATTGTTTCTCGCTCTGGTACGTTAACCTATGAAGCAGTCAAACAAACAACCGATCTAGGTTTGGGGCAATCTACCTGTGTGGGTATTGGTGGCGATCCGATTCCTGGTACAAACTTTATTGATATTCTAGCCCTATTTGAACAAGATGCTCAAACCGATGCAATCGTGATGATTGGTGAGATTGGTGGTAGTGCAGAAGAGGAAGCTGCCGGCTTTATTAAAAATCACATTACAAAGCCCGTGGTCAGTTATATTGCAGGGATGACGGCGCCAAAAGGAAAACGAATGGGGCATGCAGGTGCGATCATTAATGGTGGCAAAGGCAGTGCAGAAGGCAAACTCGCGGCTTTAGAAGCGGCAGGCGTTATTTGTGTTAATAGCTTGGCGGAGATAGGAAATAAAGTAAAAGAAGTTTTATTGTTATCAGATTGTTAGAATAAAAAACCACCTTTCCTAAGGCGGTTTTTTATAGATTAGTTTTATTTTTCTAATGTCAAACTCAAATGAGAACTTAATTTAGGTATTTTAACTAATGATAATTTTTCCTTTAGTTTAATTAATAAATAGGAAGTTATATAAGAAACTACTAATAAATTAAGCAGAATTAAAATAGTATAACGTGGAAAATAAATCAGATCTTTAGCAAAATGGTAGCAATAGAATGAATGTGTTAGCCACATAAAGATGCAATTTTTTCCGATATTCTCAATGCCTTTTCTAATAAATGGATGGCTAATGTCTGAAAGAAATCTGATAGCTAAAGCTAGCAAAGGGACTAAATAAAGCATACTCATATAAGACCAATGGAACATACACCAAGATGTAATTGAAGTAAAAATAACAATCAATACGATTTTATTTATTAATCTTATTATATTGTTTTCTGATTCAATCTTATTAATATATTTTACTATTGTTGTGTTATATGTTCCAAATGCGAAGCCAATGATATAAGCCAATAACCAGTTTAATACAGCGTTAATCTCATTAACATTCGTTATAATATCCTTAGCTAAGAATGCAATAACAACAACGGATAAAATAGATTGTCTCGTTTTTTGCAGCAATGGTGTGATTGCAATGCAACAAAGATATAGAAAAATAAACCACCATTCTCCATTGTAAGAGCTAGAGTAACCAATAAAGTTTTGGAAGAAAGCTCTCATATCTATATTAATATTAGGTAAATGGAAAATAAAATAATCAATAGGAATAAAGATCGCAAATACAAGCCAATAATTTTTATAGAAGTTAACAATTTTCTTGAAATAATATTGCCCATCTGCCTGATTTTGTATGGAAAATCCATAACCACTTATGAATAGGCAAAGTGGAACGCAATATTTACCAAAAATACCTATAAGTTGTTCTAATGGTAAGGAATCCATAATAGGAATGATGGTATATTTTTGAGACATTCTATCAGGGAATGCAAATAAATGATGGATAAACATTAAAATAATAGCGATGCCTTGGATATAGTGGCTATTATCTCTTGTGAATACACCTTGTTTTTTCATTACTCATACCTTTATATAAAATGACTGAAAGTTCTCTTATTTTTAGTGAATAAGTGAAAGGAAATTCTGTGATATAAAAGTGTGTCGAGTAAATTGAACGAGATGGAAATTATCTTGCTATTAAAGTAAATCGCTAATTATAGTGTCGTAATTTATTAACTCAACTCTTATTAATGAGTATTAGGAAATAAATGCTATTATAGGGTTTTATTAAGAATTCATACTTGAATAAAAACCGCGGTCAATAATGACCGCGTTTTTTTGGAAATGGAAAAAGAGTGGAGTTTGGCAATTATTTCCAGTATTTATCAATTTCTGCACGAATTGCTTCGGCTGTTTGTTTGCCTTTTTCGCCAACTAACGCACGACCAGCAATAAAGGCTTTCGCGTTGCGAATGTCTTTGAATAAATGAATCTCTTCAGGGACAATTCCGCCGGTAATAGATAACTCAAGCCCAAGATCAGATAATTTTTTCATTAATTCCACATCTTCAGCTGTCCAACCTTTTCCTGCTAGCTCTGCATCGCGTGAACGGTGATAAATGGCTTGTTTAACACCCAAATCAACCCAAGATTTTGCATCGTCTAGTGTCCAGTTGCCATAGATTTCAATTTGGATTTCTTTCGGTGTTTTAGGATTAAATTCAGCGTTAAAATCGTCCGCGACTTTTTTACACGCTGCTTTGGTTGCGGGATGAGCTGCCGCAGAAACGGTCAGCCAATCTGCACCAGCTTCAAATGCCATTTTCGCTAAAATCGCCCCACCATCGGTTGTTTTCAAGTCACAAACAAGATAATGATTTGGGTGTAATGCACGTAAGGTTTTGACGGCTTTCATTCCTTCTGCACAAGCTAAAATGGTGCCAACTTCAATGATATCAACAAGATTTTCTGCATTTTTTGCATCGGCAACAGCTTTTTCAAGGCTTAATGAATCGAGTGCAATTTGGAGAAGTGGTTTTGACATAATATTTTCCTTTTAAATAAGAGTAATCTTTTTAAGCTAATGCTGCATCAATAACTGCAAGCACGTCGTCTTTGGTTTGGCATTTTAAGAATTTATTTAAATCTACTCCTGTTTCACTTTCAGGATCAGCATCTTCAAAAACTTGCGTAATTTCCATAATGCCTTCCATATGGGTATCTGAATCACTTCCTGCTAGCGTAACTAAAACGTGAATTGGGCTGTCTTCACCATCAAAATACACAGGTTCGGATAGAGTAACTAAAGCAAATGCTGTTTTAATCACCCCTTCTTCTGGGCGAGCGTGTGGCATTGCCAAGCCTGGTGCAAGAATAATATAAGGCCCCATTTCGCTAACTTTAGCGATGATATTGTCATAGTAACAAGTCTCAATTGCCCCAGATGCAACAAGCATATCCGTACCGATTTTTATGGCATCTTGCCAGTTGCTTGCTTGTTGATTAAGTTTGATTGAATTGTTTTCAATTAATGACTCTTTTAACATAAGAACATCCTTAAATTTATTGAAGTAGTCCTGCTACTACAACCTTAAAATGTAGTAGCAGAATGATTAGATTATTGATTGATATGTTTTTCAATTAAGGCAATGAGTTCATCACCGAATGAATTTGGGTTTAGCATATTTTTAACGCCAAGTACGGATTTGCCTTCACCGACTTCAATTTCGCCAGATAAATGTTGGCTTGAGACGATGATATCAATATCGTTGAGTTTGCCTTTGTAATCCGTTACAGCACAAGAATCCATTACATTCGGAATGCTACGTTTATCGAGATAAGCTTTAATTTTCATTTTCATCATCATTGATGAACCTTGACCTGAACCACAGACTGCAAGGATACGAATTGCTCGTGCAGCACCTTCACCTTCAGATTGGGTTTGTGTTGCAGGGGCAACTTGTTCTGCCGCTTGTTGTTGAATAGACTCTTCAACATCATCAAGGTTATAGCCATCCATTTGCTCTAAGGTTTTACCAGCAGCTGCTGCAGCTGCTTCATCTGCACGTAATTTTTTAGATGCAAAGAACATATACACCATTGCGAGAAGGATAAGGATAAAGAAGAATCCTGGAATGCTAACGATACCTTGTAATACTGGTGGGAAGAATAATGCCCAGTCTGCCATACCCATCCAACCATTGAAGGTTGTGCCTTGGCTTGCAAGTAAATGAATTACCCAAGCTGAGCCAAAGACTTCAATTAATCCCATAACAAAACAGATCTTCATTACGGCTTTCCAACCACCGAATTGGTTCGCAAAAACCCCAACGGTTGCATTAGAGAAAAACATTGGAATAAAGCCAGGGATAATTAAAATTGGTGCGTTGAATGCAAGCATTAATCCTACTGCCACAAACTGACCAATTGCACCCCACATAAAACCGAATACCATTGCATTTGGAGAGAAGGCATAAATAGCTGCACAGTCAATGGCTAATACTGAGTTTGGAATGACACGTTCTGAAATCCCTTTAAATGCTTCGGAAAGTTCAGCGACAAACATACGAACACCAGTTACGATGATTTGAATGGCTACAGCGAATTTTAAACCTGTTTCAAGGATATACATAGACCAATGGGTTTTTCCTGCCATAGTTTGTAAATTATCTAAACCAAAAGAAAGTAAGATAATACCAAAGAACACGGTCATCACGAGTGCGGTTGCTGAAATGCTATCGTGGAAAATATGTAACCAACCCGGTAGTTTCATATTATCAACAGAATCATTTTTATCACCAAGTTTTGGTGCTAATTTTGTGGCAACCCAAGAGGCGATTTGTTGTTGGTGTCCAATAGAAAAACCTGCACCGCCAGTAACCGCTTGAGTTGGTTTATACATAATATTGGATGAAATTCCCCAATAAAGTGCCATTAAGACCGCGGTATAGATAATGGTTTCCCACATAGATGCACCGATAATCATATAAAATACGGCAACTAAGCCAACTTGTTGGAACATAATATGCCCTGTTAGCATAATTGTGCGAATACCAGTAAAGCGTCTAAACACCACTAATAAGACATTCAAGAGCAAGGCGAGTAACACGGCATAACCAACCCAACCATAATTATCGCCCATTGCCTCAATGGTTGATTGCATACTGGTATAAGGATCAATCACCGCCCCTGTAAGATGATGAAATTCAGATAGTTTTGAAATAATCGGTTTAAAACTACTAGTCAATGTGCCAGAACCAATTTGAACCATCATAAAACCTACGATAGTTTTAATTGTTCCTTTAATAACGGTCGTCGTATCTTTTTTTAGTAGAATATAACCGAGACAAGCCACAATACCTAATAAGAAAGGTGCTTTTGAGAGTACCTGCTCATTAAATCCTAAAAATAGATTATAAAGTGTTTCCATTGAATACCTCGATGAGATTTAGAATTAAATTGAAAACTGATGATCATTTTTGTGAGTAAAAATGATTTGTTAGCATAATAGCAGTATTAAAATAGGAAAAAAGATTATTCTTGACGTTTTGTGAAGTGGATCACAAAAAATTTATCAAAATATTCAAGAGAATTTATTGGGAATTAAAATTTATATTCGCTTATTTTTAGATGTTTCATTACTTAAATATAAGTATTAATCCAATTTAATGGGGCTTCTGAAATAAAAATAAATTAAAAATGAGATCTGTGTCACAAAAAATAGAAAAAGTATTTTACAATTATTTGTGATTGCTTATGATTAAAAAAGATTAAATTATCGTTAAGTAAACACAGGAGTTTAAAAAATGAGTAAAGTATCAGAAATCACTCGTGAAAGTTGGATTTTATCTACTTTTCCAGAATGGGGTACATGGTTAAATGAAGAAATTGAACAAGAAGTTGTACCTGAAGGCAATTTCGCTATGTGGTGGCTGGGTTGTGTAGGCGTATGGATTAAGACCCCAGCAGGTGCAAATATTTGTATGGATCTATGGTGTGGTCGCGGTAAAAACACGAAAAAAGTAAAAGATATGGTGCGTGGGCATCAAATGGCAAATATGGCGGGTGTGCGTAAATTGCAACCTAACTTACGTGCACAGCCAATGGTGCTCGATCCTTTTGCAATTAATGAAGTTGACTTTATTCTTGCATCACATTATCACAGCGATCATATTGATGTAAATGTTGCCGCTGCAATTGTGAATAACCCAAAATTAGATCATGTTAAATTCGTTGGGCCTTGGCATTGTGCGGAATTATGGAAAAAATGGGGTGTGTCTGAAGAACGTATTATTATCGTAAAACCAGGTGATGTAGTGAAATTAAAAGACGTTGAAATTCACGCATTAGATTCATTTGATCGTACATGTTTAGTGACTTTACCTGTTGAAGGTGCTGAAAATAATGGTGGTGAATTAGCAGGCCTTTGCCCATCAGATGAAGAAATGGGACGTAAAGCAGTGAATTATGTGTTTAAAACACCAGGTGGCACCATTTATCACGGTGCAGATAGCCATTATTCTATTCAGTTTGCAAAACACGGTAAACAATTTGATATTGACGTAGCATTAAATAACTATGGTGAAAACCCTGTAGGTATCGCGGATAAAATGACCTCTGTTGATTTACTTCGTATGGCTGAATGTTTGCGTACAAACGTGATTATTCCTGTTCACTACGATATTTGGACAAACTTTATGGCAAGCACGCAAGAAATCATTGATTTATGGCGTATGCGTAAAGATCGCTTGCAATATAAATTCCATCCATTTATTTGGGAAGTGGGCGGTAAATATGTGTATCCGCGTGATAAAGATTTAATTGAATATCATCATCCACGTGGTTTTGATGATTGTTTTGAACAAGAACCAAATATTCAATTTAAATCAATGCTATAAGTTGAATAAAACCACTCTGATTATTCAGAGTGGTTTATTGTTCATTATGGCTTTCAGGATAGAAAAGCATTGAAGGATAAATTAAAAAATAATGAACGAAAATTATCGACATAGAAAATTGTTAGATTTATTAGAACAACGTCAGGTACTTTCTACAACAGAAATTATTGAATTACTTAATATTTCACCCGCGACAGCTCGGCGAGATATTAATAAATTGCATGAACAAGGTAGATTAAAAAAAGTAAGGAATGGCGCTGAAGCACTTTCAAATTCGCAAGATAAGACCGAACCTTACCACATTCATCATTTTGATGAAAAACAACGTATTGCTAGAGCCGCATTAAAATTATGCAATGATGGCGATAGTGTTGTATTAACTTGTGGTTCAACTATGCATATTTTAGGCAGTTTATTAGTTGGAAGAAAAATTCAAGTCATTACGCATTATTTGCCTTTGGCAAATTATTTAATTGAAAATCAACATGAAGATATTGTGATTATTGGTGGGCAATATAACAAAACAAAGAAAATTATGTTGTCGTTAAATAATCAGAATGAATGTATGTATGCGTCAAATATTATGTTTACTAGTGGGAAAGGTTTTACGACCGAAGGATTATTTAAAACCGATATGATCATTGCCCATTCTGAACAACAGATGTCTGCCAAAGCAGGTAAATATGTTGTGCTATTAGATAGTTCAAAATTAGGCAAAGAAGTAGGGATGTTGTTTAATGAATTGCATCATATTGATGTATTAATTACAGGACAGGAGTCCGATCCTGTAATTATTGAACAATTACGACAAAAAGGGCTAGAAATTATTCTGGCATAAGGATAAATATGAGAAAGCATAAATTAGGAATCTATGAAAAAGCCTTACCAAAAAATATTAGCTGGCAAGATCGCCTTTCTATTGCAAAAGCCTGTGGCTTTGATTTTGTAGAAATGTCAATTGATGAAACGGATGAACGTTTAGCACGATTAGATTGGTCTAAAAAAGAACGCATTAAGTTAGTAAAATCTATTATTAACACGGGCGTTACCATTCCATCAATTTGTCTTTCAGGACATCGCCGTTTTCCATTTGGTAGCCGAGATCAAGCTACACGCCAAAAAGCCTATGAAATTATGGAAAAAGCCATTCAGTTGGCGGTAGATTTAGGCGTTCGTACTATTCAGCTTGCTGGGTATGATGTTTATTATGAAGAGCAAGATGAAGGCACCATTCAACGCTTTGAAGAAGGATTAAAATGGGCGGTGGAATTGGCCGCAAGTAACCAAGTTACTTTAGCGGTAGAGATTATGGACACACAATTTATGAGCTCAATTAGCCGTTGGAAAAAATGGGATGACATTATTAAATCGCCTTGGTTTACCGTTTATCCCGATATTGGCAACTTGACCGCGTGGAATGATAATGTGGCGGACGAATTAAAATTAGGCATTGACAAAATCTCAGCCGTGCATCTTAAAGACACCTATAAAGTCACTGAAACCTGCAAAGGACAATTCCGTGATGTGCCATTTGGTGAGGGTTGTGTGGATTTTGTCGCATTTTTTAAAACCTTGGCAGAATTAAATTACCGCGGTGCATTTTTAATTGAAATGTGGACGGAAAAAGCCGATGAACCGATTGCGGAGATTATCAATGCACGCCGTTGGATTGAACAAAAAATGAAAGAAGGAGGTTTCCAATGTTAGAAGCATTACGTAAAAAAGTATTACAAGCCAATTTAGCACTCCCTAAACATAAATTAGTGACATTCACTTGGGGAAACGTGAGTGAACTTGATCGTGAAACAGGTTTGGTTGCCATCAAGCCATCAGGGGTAGATTACGATGTGATGACTGCGGATGATATCGTGATTGTTGATTTACAAGGCAATCGTGTTTGGGGCAATAAGAAACCATCTTCTGATACACCAACGCATTTAGAGTTGTATCGCCAATTTCCTGAAATTGGTGGCATTGTGCATACTCATTCTCGTCACGCAACCATTTGGTCGCAAGCGGGCGAAGATATTATTGCTGCAGGAACAACGCACGCTGACTATTTTTATGGTTCAATTCCTTGTACTCGCAAAATGACACGTGAAGAAATTCAAGGCGAATATGAATTAGAAACGGGGAAAGTGATCGTGGAAACATTCCGTCAACGTGGTATCGAACCTAAAGACGTGCCTGCGGTGCTCGTGCATTCGCACGGACCATTTGCTTGGGGAACGGATGCCGATAACGCCGTGCATAATGCCGTTGTATTGGAAGAAGTTGCGTATATGAATTTGTTTAGTCGCCAATTACGCCCAAATCTCGCTTCAATGCAACAAGAATTGCTAGATAAGCATTATTTACGTAAACACGGCAAAAATGCGTATTATGGACAATAATACTGTGTAATTTAGCATAAAACCGCGGTCAAAAATTCGTTCGTTTTTTTGACCGCGGTTTTTTATTTAGGCAGATTTTCTGCATTGATTGCATTTTGCTAAGTCAGTGATTTTCGATTATTATATTAAAAATTATATAACGAAAATGTTATTTTATGCTGAATGAACTGATTGCTTATTTTACGTTTACGCCACAAGAGCAAAGTGCAATTTTGCTAAGTATTAAGGTGGCGTTAGTGGCGATGATTTTTAGCTTGCCCTTTGCTATTTTTGTTGCTTGGTTATTAGCACGCAAAACATTTTGGGGCAAAGCATTGCTCAATGGTATCGTGCATTTGCCGTTAGTGTTACCGCCCGTTGTGATTGGATATTTGTTATTAATTGCAATGGGGCGAAATGGTTTTATCGGTAAACGTTTAACTGAATGGTTTGGGTTTTCATTTAGTTTCAGCTGGCACGGGGCTGCATTAGCTTCTGCGGTGGTGGCATTTCCACTTTTAGTTCGTGCAATTCGTCTTGCTCTTGATAATATTGATCGAAAATTGGAACAAGCTGCCAGTACTCTTGGTGCATCGCCTTGCCGTGTGTTTTTCACCATTACCTTACCCTTAGCCTTACCTGGCGTGTTGTCAGGGATGATCTTAGGCTTTGCTCGTTCGCTCGGTGAATTTGGAGCAACCATTACCTTTGTGTCAAATATCCAAGATGTTACACGCACGATTCCGCTTGCAATGTACTCTTTTATTGAAACGCCAAATGCGGAAAGTGCCGCTGCACGCTTGTGTGTTATCGCCATTATTATTTCGTTGATTTCTTTAATTATTTCTGAATGGCTTGCTAAGCGAATGCAACAAAAACTGGGGCAAAATAATGTTGAAAGTTAATCTAACCAAACAATTAGGGCAACTGCAATTACAGGCTAATCTTACTTTACCGAGTCAAGGCATTACAGTTTTATTCGGTTTGTCTGGTTCAGGGAAGTCTTCATTCATTAATTTAATTAGCGGTTTATTGACACCCGATCAAGGATCAATTCAGTTAAATGAACGGCTGTTAGTGGATACCGAAAAGCAGATCAATTTACCTATTCATCAACGCCGAATCGGCTATGTCTTTCAAGATGCTCGTTTGTTTCCCCATTATCGCGTAAAAGGCAATTTGAATTACGGGGTGCGAGATGCTGACCCTGCTCAATTTTCTCGTATTGTTGAATTGCTTGGCATCGAGCATTTATTAAAACGATACCCCATAACCCTTTCGGGCGGAGAGAAACAACGGGTAGCGATTGGGCGAGCATTGCTAAGTAAACCTGATATGTTATTAATGGATGAGCCTTTGTCAGCACTGGATTTACCACGCAAAAATGAGTTATTAACCTATCTAGAACACCTTGTACAAGAAATTTCAATTCCTATTTTGTATGTTACGCATAGTATTGATGAGATGTTGAGATTAGCGGATCGCGTCCTATTATTCAAACAGGGCGAATTAACATTATTTAATCAGGTTGAACTATTGACTGACGCGCCCAATTTTGCCCCTTGGCGAGCGATTTAATGTTATTTGGATAGCGAGAACCGCGGTCAAAATTTCATTCATCTTTGACCGCGGTTTTTTTATTACATTAAATTGTGACAGGGCAATCTACCCCTTATTCTGTTTTTTTTGAGAACAGATAAATTCACTATAAACCCATTCCCCACCTATAATGACACATTTTTTATGCTATTTTTGTTTAAAAAATGCTTTACATTTTTATTAAATTCGTTATTTTGAAATTGACCCTTTTATTTACTATTAAAAATTTTTAAAACAACAATATGCAAACATAACATTCATCATCACAGGAGGCACTATGTCTAGTACCACTAAAAATCCAAAACGCGGGGCAATCATTCTCGTTTTTGATTTAATTTTGTTTTTTATCTTATTAAAAACCCTTCCCTTTCAAAGCCAAGAAAACCGCGGATTAGCCTTACTTATTTTTGTCGGTATCCTTTGGCTTACTGAAGCCTTTAACATTACCGTTACGGCATTAATGGTGCCATTATTTGCGATTGGATTAGGTGTATTACCGACAAAAGCTGCCTTTGCCCCTTTTTCTGAACCCATTATTTTTATGTTTTTCGGCGGATTTGTGATCGCCGCAGTGTTGAATATTCAGAAAATTGATCTTTGGATTGCGAGCCACGTGATACGTTTAGCGAAAGGTAATTTGAAATTAACGATCATTTATTTGTTCATTGTGACAATGGGACTATCGTTATTTATCAATAATACCGCAGTGGCTGCAATGATGTTGCCCCTAGCCTTAGGCGTATTGGGTAACCTTGATGTAAAAACGCATAGTCCAATTTATGTATTTGTATTACTTGGTATTGCTTTCAGTTCTAGTATTGGTGGAATGGGAACGATCGTGGGATCGGCACCCAACGCCCTGTTGGCAACGCAAATCAAAATTAGCTTTTCGGAATGGCTGGCTTACGGTATTCCCGTAACGATCTTATTAATGATTGCCATGGTGATTTCATTGTTGGTTATTTTACGCCCCAATTTTAATGTGCCGTTTAGTACAGATGTTGAAACTATTCCCCTTACTCGTCCACGTTTGCTGACGTTGATTATTTTCTGCGTAGGGGCGTTGTTATTGATTTTTAGTAGCCAAATAGAGCCTTGGTTGCGTGGATTGCTTGAATTGCCACAAAAAATTACCAGTTTTGATGCGGTGATCGGTTTGTTTATTGTTATTGCACTCTGCGTATGTAATACAGCAAATTGGTCGCAAATTCAACAGCGTACTGAATGGGGCGTGTTAATGTTATTCGGTGGTGGCTTGGTTTTGAGTATTGTGCTAAAAAATACGGGGGCGAGTAAAATTCTAGCCGATACCATTGCTGAACATATTAGAAATGAACATTTATTGATCATCACTTGTGTTCTTGCCGCATTTATTGTGTTCTTAACTGAGTTTACTTCTAACACCGCAAGTGCAGCGTTAATGCTACCTATTTATATTTCCATTGCAAATTCATTAAACCTACCACCATTGGCGTTAGCGTCTATTATAGCCTGCGGTGCAAGTTGTGCTTTTATGTTGCCAATTGCCACACCGCCAAATGCGATTGTCTTTTCAACAGGGCATATTAAACAAATTGAGATGGTTAAAGTCGGATTTTTACTTAATCTTGCCAGTATTGCTATACTTGGTGGCTTGTCCTACTTTTTCTGGTCAAATTGGTAGTCATTTATCTGGCAGCGAGAAATCGCTGCCTTTTCTTTTATTTCGCTTTTTTCTTGAATTTCTCATAATTCAGCGTATCTTATAAGCCATTTTGGTAAATTGGGAGTAGAAATGGCGACCACAGTTTTAGCCTTGACAGGATTATCTTGCAAACATTGCATTAATAGAGTACAGCAAGCGTTGCAAGACGCTGGAATTGAGCAGGCTCAAATCACATTGCATTACGCAAAAATAGACGGAAATTTGTCCGCGGTTTCTTTAATTGAAACGATTTGTTATTTAGGCTATGGTGCAACATTGGCACAACCTACAATAAGTTTAAGATTATCGGGATTATCTTGTGGGCGTTGTGTTAAGTCTGTTGAGCAAGCATTAGTTGAATTTCATCAAATTGAATTATATTCTGTCACTAAAACTCAAGCCGATATTTATGGCGATATTGATCCTGCACAAGTGATCGCTAAAATTAACGAATTGGGTTATCAGGCAGAACTGATTTCCGCAGAGCAGGAAAATCACTTAAATCCACAGTTAGTTTCAAATTCTGACCTTAATACCGCGGTCAAAAAATCGGAAATAATCGCTTCAGAAGATTATTCACAAATCAGCTTATTTTTAACGGGACTAAGCTGTGCGGCTTGTGTATTGAAAGTAGAGAACGCCTTGCTAGCCGTGCCAAATGTCATCAATGCTCAGGTTAATTTTGCCGAACATACCGCTTTTATTCAAGGGAATGTTGATGTGCAAAGGTTGGTTCAAGCGGTAGGAAAAGCGGGTTATGGGGCTGAAGTGATAGAAAATGAAACGACCCGTCAAGTGAAACAACTGCAACAAGCACAACGAGAAATCAAACAACGTCAATGGCAATCAGCACTCGCATTAGTTTTTGGATTCGGGTTGATGTTATGGGGGCTAGTGAGTGGTTCAATGGCAGTTACCGAACAAAATCAAGCTATTTGGATCATTGTTGGCGTGATAACTTTATGGATGCTTTGGCTAACGGGATCACATTTTTATTCTCGTGCGTGGAAAAATCTTAAATTAAAAACCGCGACAATGGACACTTTAGTGGCATTAGGTACGGGGACGGCGTGGTTATATTCAATGCTTGTCGCTACTTTTCCGCATTTTTTTCCTGAACAGACTCGTCATTTGTATTTTGAAAGTAGCCTGATGATTATCGGCTTAATTAATGTAGGCAAAATACTAGAAGTGAAAGCAAAACAGCGTACTTCTAATGCGTTATCCCAGTTAGTTTCACTTACGCCGAAAAACGCTTGGGTGGTTGATGAAAAAGGCGAGCGAGAAATCCCTTTAGCTGAAGTCAAAAAAGGGATGATGTTACGCTTAAAAACGGGTGATCGCATTGCGGTTGATGGCATTGTATGCCAAGGTTCTGCGTGGGTTGATGAATCAATGCTGACGGGTGAACCTTTGCCCGTGCAAAAAAACGAGCAAGATCAGGTTAAAGCGGGCACTTTTGTTGTGGATGGATCATTGCGATTTAAGGCACAACAAGTTGGCGAGAAAACCCAGTTAGCCAATATCATCAAGTTAGTGCGACAAGCACAAAATAGTAAGCCTAAAATTGCACAAACCGCGGATAAAATTTCAAGCGTTTTTGTGCCAGTGGTAATGACGATTGCATTATTGGCAGGGTTAATTTGGTATCTTTACACACATCAAATCGCCTATGCGTTTGTGGTTTTTACAAGTGTCTTAATCATTGCTTGTCCTTGTGCATTAGGGCTTGCTACACCAATGTCAATTATTTCGGGCGTTGGGCGAGCAGCGGAATTCGGCATTTTAGTGCGAGATGCCGATGTTCTGCAAAAAGCGAGTGAGATTGATTGTATCGTATTAGATAAAACAGGCACTTTAACAGCAGGGCTACCGACTGTGAGTGCCATTTATCCCTTTAATCAATACAACTCTCAGCAAGCGTTGCAGTATGCCGCGAGTTTAGAGCAGGGCAGTCAACACCCGTTAGCGAAAGCAATCATCGCTGAAGCGAAACAACAGGCATTAACTTTGTTAAATCCTACGGAGTTTTGTACGCACAACGGCTTAGGTGTGAGTGGGATGATTAATGAATACAAAGTTGTCTTGGGGAATCTTGCTTTTTTACAACAGCAGGGCGTAGATTGTCAGCAAGCGGAACAAATGGTGCATAATAAACGTGAACAAGGTGCAACAAGAGTTTATTTGGCTATGGATAATGCGTTAAGTGCGATTTTTGCTATTCAAGATCAATTACGCAATGATAGTATTGGTGCCTTATCACGCTTAAAGCTAAATTATGAATTGATTATGTTGACGGGAGATCATATTACTACAGCTCAAGCAATGGCAAAACAAGCGGGCATTGAGCAAGTTATTGCAGGCGTGTTACCAGAGCAGAAAGCTCAAGCGATCAATGCATTACAGCAACAAGGTAAACGAGTCGCAATGGTGGGTGATGGCATTAACGATGCACCTGCACTGGCTCAGGCGAATGTCAGTATGGCGATGGGCAGTGGTAGCGATATTACAATTGAAACCGCCGATTTAACCTTATTACGTCATAGTTTACATACAGTAGCAGATAGCTTACAACTGGCGAAAGCAACTTGGCGAAATATGCAACAAAACTTATTTTTTGCCTTTATTTACAACATTATTGGTATTCCAATTGCCACAGGGATTTTGTATCCGTGGACGGGCGTATTGCTTAACCCAATGATCGCGGGGGCAGCGATGGCGTGTTCTTCCATTACAGTTGTGCTCAATGCAAATCGCTTACTTTCATTTCGTGTCAAGAACTAAACCTAAAAACCGCGGTCTGAATTGACGTTGTTTTTTTATTAAGGAAAGTAAATATGCGGTTTTTGGCAAAAATGATAGCGTTAATGCTAGTCAGTTTAATGTTAAGTGGCTGTATTGTCGGCACGGTTGTGGGTGGTGCGGTGTCAGTGGTTGATGCAATAACGCCTGATATTATTGATTAAATAAAAAGAATGCAGGTTTAACCTGCATTCTTTTTATTTATTTTATTTATAAGAAATCTGATATCCTAGTTGAGTAAAAAGCTCACTCCAGCGAAAACCTGTAGGATATTGTGCCTCCATATTGGTTTGTTCTTGTTCTGTGAGATTAAACTGAACATGATTAGTCCCAATAATTTGTCCTTGAGTGCCTAAATGACATCCTAGACTATTTGTTATAGGAATCTGTCTTACTGCACTAACCCATAAACTTTCAGTTCCAAATAGCGTTGCATTTAAATGGTCTGCATATTTAAACCTATTATTTTCCAACATATTACGATATATTCCTGATAATAGGATATATTCGCTATGCATAGAACGATCAAATTCCCAGCCCATCTTAAATGGTTCATTATTATTCCTATGATTGGGTGGCATCACTCTCATTTCAATTCCATAGTCTCTTGCTGCAGAAAGCATTCGTTTAGAGCGTAATGAAAATCCGCCATTTTGGAATTCTTTTAATATCGGGTTGGGATTTTGTTCGTTTTGATACCAAATATCTGCTCTATGTACAGTAACTTGGTTGCCATTATGCTCGTATAAGAATGGAAATGGAGAGCCAATATAATCGTATTGCCAAAACTCGTCTCGCCAGTTTTTTCCATTTAGAACCCAACCATCATGTTGTACTATTAAACAGTAGTCAGTATGAATAAATTCTTTTAAAGAATATAATGTAAAAACACTATATTCTATACTGCCGAACGGTTTGCAATATTCATGGTGAATATTATTGGGTAAATTCTCTGGGCGATCAGGGCTAATCAACAGCCCCTTTGCTCCTGGTAACTCCATACAACTACGTTGAATGGCGTACATTGAACCTAATGTATAATCGGAATGCCCCGTGATACTGACAATAGTTAAATTTTCAAAGTTATTCATAATGTTTCTCGATAAAAAATAAAGGTAATATACAATTACCTTTATTTTAATATATTATTTCGCAATCCGTTTATACTTGATTCGATGGGGTTGAGTGGCTTCTGAACCAAAGGTTTTCTTTTTCCATTCTTCATAGTCAGAGAAGTTGCCTTCGTAGAAGGTCACTTTACCTTCATCGCCATAATCTAAAATATGGGTGGCAATACGGTCTAAGAACCAACGGTCGTGGGAGATCACCATTGCACAACCAGGGAATTCTAAAATTGCGTTTTCTAATGCACGCAGAGTTTCAACGTCTAAATCGTTGGTTGGTTCATCTAACAGTAAGACGTTACCGCCAGCTTGCAATAATTTCGCTAAATGTAAACGCCCACGTTCTCCACCTGATAATTCGCCAACGCGTTTTTGTTGATCTACACCTTTAAAGTTAAAACGCCCAACATAAGCACGGCTTGGGATCTCAAAATTGCCAATGGTCAAAATATCTTGCCCATTTGACACTTCTTCCCATACGGTTTTTTTATCATCCATTGCATCACGGAATTGATCCACCGAAGCAAGCACAACGGTTTCCCCTAAGGTAATTGAGCCAGAATCCGCTTGTTCTTTTCCTGATAGCATACGGAATAGGGTTGATTTACCTGCTCCATTGGCACCGATAATCCCCACGATAGCCCCTTTAGGAATGCTAAAGGAGAGGTCATCAATTAGGGTGCGTTCGCCATAAGATTTACTTAAGTTTTTCACTTCAATGACTTTATCACCTAAACGTGGACCAGGTGGAATAAATAACTCATTGGTTTCATTACGTTTTTGGTATTCGCCGTTATTTAATTCTTCAAAACGAGCCATTCGAGCTTTGCTTTTCGCTTGGCGACCTTTCGGGTTTTGACGCACCCATTCTAGTTCTTTAGCAATCGATTTCTGACGAGCAGATTCTGCGGCTTGTTCTTGTTCTAAGCGTTTTTCTTTTTGTTCCAACCAAGAAGAATAGTTGCCTTCCCAAGGAATACCTTCGCCACGGTCAAGCTCTAAAATCCAACCTGCAACATTATCTAAGAAATAGCGGTCGTGGGTGATTGCAACCACAGTACCTTCGTAATCGTGTAAGAAGCGTTCAAGCCACGCCACAGATTCCGCATCCAAGTGGTTGGTCGGTTCGTCAAGTAACAGCATATCGGGCTTTTCAAGTAGCAAACGGCAAAGAGCTACACGGCGGCGTTCGCCCCCTGATAAGTGTTCAATTTTCGCGTCCCAGTCGGGTAAACGTAATGCATCGGCAGCACGTTCTAATTGGTTATCTAAATTATGTCCATCGTGTGCTTGAATAATGGCTTCAAGTTGGGCTTGTTCAGAAGCGAGCTTATCAAAATCTGCATCAGGATCAGCATATAACGTGTAAACTTCATCTAAACGTGTTAAGGCATTTTTTACTTCACTGACCGCTTCTTCAATCGCTTCACGCACGGTTTGCTGTGGATCAAGTTTTGGTTCTTGGGGAAGGTAACCAATTTTGATTCCTGGTTGTGGGCGTGCTTCTCCTTCAATTTCTTTATCAATCCCCGCCATAATACGTAACAACGTGGATTTCCCTGCACCATTTAAACCGAGAACCCCGATTTTAGCCCCAGGGAAAAAACTTAGTGAAATATCTTTTAAAATGTGGCGTTTTGGCGGCACAACTTTGCCGACACGATGCATAGTATAAACAAATTGAGTTGACATAAAAAATCCTATCTAAAATACATTTGGGGTATTTTACTTGAAATTAGGCGATAAAAACAGGATAACAAAGAAAAATGTTTGTCTTGACTGAAAAACCGCGGTCAAAAATTTAACCGTTTTTTAGACCGCGGTTTGAGTTATTTTTAGGCTTTCACGGCTAAAATGACGCTTGATGCTTTAATTAATGCGGTGACATCAGTCCCGATTTGTAATGCCATATTATTTGCACTGGTTTCGGTAATAATTGCGGTAAACCTTGTGCCTAAATACGTTTTAATGATAATTTCTGCATTGACTGCACCGTGGGTAATCTGTTCCACTTTGCCTTTAAATTGATTGCGTGATGAAAAAATCAGTGAATTATCCGTGGATAAAATCACACTAGGGGCTTTAAAAATGGCAAGTACTTCAGTATTGATGTCTAAGCCTAAATTAGCCGTGCTTTCAGCGGTAATGACCGCGGTCAATTTTTCGCCCGTTTTTAATTCCATTTCAATCACATCATTGGTTGCACCTGTGCGAATGGCTGAAATGTGAGCGACGAGTTGGTTTCTTGCACTTATTGTCATAATAGTCCTTTTGGTCTTTGTTTTTCTAGATGAATAATATACCAATTAAAATTTAGCTTGGCGAATTAAAAAATGCTTGATCATTATATAAAATAATATATAATGAAATCGTTTTTTAAAGTAGTAAATTCAAAATGGCTAACCGATTTCCCCCACTGGTTAGCCATTTTCTTTTTATCCTCTTCCTTCTGTTTGGTAAATCAATTAAGATGATCTCCCTTTTTATTAGTGAGAATATATGATGAATCATCTTGAACTTGAACACATTATTAATCAAAAACTCAATAGTCAGGCAATTAGCGATTACGCCCCCAATGGCTTGCAAGTGGAAGGAAAACAAGAGGTACAAAAAATCATTACAGGCGTTACTGCAAGTTTGCCACTAATTGAATATGCGATTGCTCAGCAAGCGGATGCGATCCTTGTGCATCACGGGTATTTTTGGAAAAATGAAAATCCTTGCATCCGTGGTATGAAAGCAAAGCGAATTAAAGCATTGGTAGAAAATGGTATTAATTTGTATGCTTATCATCTTCCTTTAGATATCCATTCAGAATTAGGCAATAATGCACAACTTGCGAAACGGTTAGGTATTGAAAATTTGCAACCTTTAGAGAAAGGGGCTTACAGTATTCCAATGAAAGGCACATTGAATCAAGCGATAACGGGTGAGGTATTAGCTCAGCGTATTGAACAGGTTTTGGGGCGTAAGCCGTTGTGTTGTAGTGATAATGCCCCAAGTCTTATTCATACGGTTGGTATTTGTACGGGCGGCGGACAAGGTTATATTGATCTTGCAGCAGAACAAGGTTGTGATGCTTATATTACAGGGGAAGTGTCTGAACAAACCATCCATTCTGCACGTGAACAAGGAATACATTTTTTTGCCTCCGGTCATCACGCAACCGAGCGTTATGGCATCGAAGCTTTAGGTAAATGGATTGCACAGCATTATGATCTCAATGTTGTTTTTAAGGATATTGATAATCCAGCTTAACGTTAAAATAGTATTCTAATTATTTATTAATTATTTCTAATGTAAAGATTATTGTAAATTTAATATTTTCTAACATTTTTAGATTTACTTTTGTTCAAATAATCTTTACTATTGACTACTGTTAAAAACAGTTTCATTGTTGGGACTATTCTTATAGTCTTAACAAGAAAAAATGGCAATAATAACGTTAGCTATGGTTTTTCAAATTAGTTTGATACTATAAACAAATAACAAGGTAAAACGAATGAAATTATCACATTTCTTACTCACAGCTGTAGCAGCTACAACTTTAGCCGCTTGCGGTAACTTAAGCAAAATTACTGATCAAGGTACGCCTGAAGGAGATACTCCAGAACAAGCGGTACAAAATTTAGTATGGCCTAAAATTGATGAATCTCGTTTCAATCACGATGGTAGTCAATTCGGTTCTTGGCCGAATTGGGATAACGTTCGTATGGTTGAACGTGGTATGAATAAAGACCAACTTTATAATTTGTTAGGTCGTCCACACTTTGCTGAAGGCTTATATGGTGTGCGTGAATGGGACTATGCATTCAACTATCGTGAAAACGGCGTACACAAAATTTGTCAATACAAAATCTTATTTGACAAAAATATGAATGCACAAAGCTTCTTCTGGTATCCAAATGGTTGTAACGGTAATTCATCATTTACATTAAGTGGTGACTTCTTATTTGACTTTGACAAAGATACATTGACAGCAAAAGGTAAAGAAGTTGTTGATAATGTTGCGGCACAATTAAAATCTTCAGGTGCGAAAGATGTGACAATTAAAGGTTATACCGACCGTTTAGGTTCTGTTGCTTATAACTTAGATTTATCACAACGTCGTGCAAATCGTGTTAAAGCACGTTTAATTGAAGACGGAGTAAATGCACAATTTACTGCAACTGGTCTTGGTAAAGCAAATCAAGTTAAACCTTGTGATGAATTCCCAATGGGACAAGCATTAAAAGACTGTTTACGTCCAAACCGTCGTGTTGAGATTTCTGCATCAGGTACTGTATTAAAAGGAAGTATCAGCGGAACACAACAAGGTGGTACTCAAGGTCCAGCACCATTATATCAAAAATAATTTTTGAATAAGAGAAAGGGTTAAACTAATGTTTAGCCCTTTTTTATTGGCTAAAACCACGGACAAAAATCACCGTGTTTTTTTATCGCAGAAAGTATGACTTTTTGCTAGAATCTTCACGAAATTTTGGTCTTTTATTACTGGGAATTCACTATGCAACAATCTTTCTTTCAACGATTTTTTCAATTAAAGCAGAATAATACAACTGCAAAAACCGAGGTGATTGCGGGAATTACAACATTTTTCACAATGGTTTACATTGTATTTGTCAACCCTTCTATTTTGGGCGATGCGGGTATGGATAAACAAGTTGTTTTTGTCACTACTTGCTTGATAGCAGCCTTTGGTACAATGGCAATGGGGCTATTTAGCAATTTGCCCATCGCACTTGCACCTGCAATGGGGCTTAATGCGTTCTTTGCCTATGTGGTTGTGAGTAAACTTGGTTACGGTTGGCAAGTCGGAATGGGGGCGATCTTTTGGGGTTCTATCGGCTTGTTTTTATTAACTATTTTTCAGATCCGTTATTGGTTAATGTCATCAATTCCATTAGGGTTACGTGTAGGCATTGGTGCGGGGATCGGATTCTTTATTTCTTTGATTGGCTTTAAAAATATGGGTTTAGTGGTCGCCAATCCTGCAACTTTAGTTGCGTTAGGAGAATTGCATGATCCGAAAGTGCTAATGGGGATTTTAGGCTTTTTCATCATTGTGGTCTTAGCGGCTCGGAATATTTTCTCTGGCGTGTTAGTTTCCATTGTGGTGATTACGGCATTAGCCTTATATTTTGATCCAAATGTTGTATTTAATGGCGTTGTCTCAATGCCGCCAGCATTAAGTAATGTGGTTGGGCAAGTGGATATTGCTGGTGCATTGGATACCGCATTGCTTGGGATTATTTTTTCATTTTTATTAATTAATTTGTTCGACTCATCAGGTACAATGCTTGGGGTCACTGAAAAAGCGGGATTGACTGATGAAAAAGGGCGTTTCCCGAAAATGAAACAAGCTTTGTATGTAGATAGTGTCAGTGCTGTGGCTGGCTCCTGGTTAGGCACATCAGCGATCAGTACTTATGTTGAAAGTGGTGCGGGCGTTTCTGTTGGCGGTCGCACAGGATTAACGACAGTGGTAGTCGGCTTGTTATTTTTATTAACCATTTTCTTCTCGCCACTTGCAGGGCTTGTTCCTGCTTATGCTACTGCGGGAGCATTGGTTTACGTTGGTATTTTAATGGCATCGAGTTTAATTAAAGTGCAATGGGATGATTTAACTGAGGCTGCTCCTGCATTTATTACCGCAGCAATGATGCCTTTCACTTATTCCATTACTGAAGGTATTTCCTTCGGCTTTATTAGCTATTGTGTAATGAAAGTGTGTACTGGACGTTGGAAAGAAGTCAATGCACCAGTCTGGGTTGTATCAATTTTATTTTTAATCAAATTTATTTGGGTGGGCTAATCCTATGCAAAAAATTCTTTTTATTTTAAACGAATCGCCTTATGGAACGGAAAAAACATTTAACGGTTTGCGTTATGCGATTAACTTGCAAGAAGAATATGGCAAGCAAATTGAATTAAAGCTCTTTTTCTTTTCTGATGCCGTTTTAGCTGGATTGGCTGGGCAAGCACCGAATGACGGACCTAATGTGCAACAAGCGTTAGAAATTCTTACTGCACAAGGGGCGGAAGTGAAACTTTGTACCAGTTGCACCAAGGCTCGTGGCATTACTCATCTGCCATTGGTGCAAGGGGTAAGTGTTGGCACGCTAGACGATGTATCGGCTTGGACAATTTGGGCGGATAAAATTATTAATTTCTAATTCCAATCATTCACTCAAAACCGCGGTCAAAAAACGCTTGAATTTTTGACCGCGGTTTTTCTTTTGTGCTTTTTCTGATTTTTTTCAATGTTATAATGTGCTATCTCGCATTTATTTGGATCTTACTATGCCACATTCTTTTTCTAATCTTAATGCCGCGACAATGCCTTTAACAGGTTCAACGCTTATTGAGGCGTCTGCGGGAACGGGCAAGACGTTCACAATGTCATCACTTTATTTACGTTTATTATTACAAGCGGGCGAACAGGCTTTTCCACGACCATTGTCCGTTGAAAACATTTTATTAGTGACCTTTACCAAAGCTGCAACACAGGAATTAAAAGAGCGAATTATTAATAATATCCATTGGGCGCGTAAGCAACTTATTGATTATCAACAGAATTCAGATATTAAGGTATTCTTCAAGGAAAACAATGGCAATAACGCGATTTTAGCAGAGTTAGTATCTAATATTGATTTAGATACCGCCATTCAACGTTTAACTTGGGCAGAACAGAATATGGATTTAGCCGCAATTTATACTATTCATAGCTTCTGTCTACGAGCATTGCAAAAATATGCGTTCAATTCTGGGCTACCTTTTGAATTGACACTAGAAAGCGATCCGACGGAATTATATCAACGATTTGCACGCGAATATTGGCGTGAAACCTTTTATCCACAATCCTTTGACGTAGTACAGTTTGTACATCAGCATTTGACTGATCCTGATAAGGTTGTTAATAAAATATCGAGTTACTTGAAGGGAGATCCATTAAAAATCAAGCAACCTTCGGCGTTGTTTACTTGTTCAAGTGATACTTTTTTGCAACAGCATCTTATTCCCCATCTTCAGCAAAAACGCCAGAAAATTCAACAATTAAAACAGCAATGGCGAGATAATGAAGATGAGATTCGTCAGTTATTTCACAATGAATTGACTAAGAAATATAAGAAAGGCGAAGCAAAGAGTCTAAATAGGAATTCATTTAAATCCAACCATGTACAAAATTGGTTGAATTTGTGTTCTGAATGGGCAAAAGATGAAAATGATCTCAATTTGCTAAAGATATTGGTTGCGCGTTTTTCGCAGCAACGTTTGCAAGATGAGCATTGTGAAGATAATGGTATTGCCTTGGAGCATCCCTTATTTAAACAAATTGATCTTGTTCATGCATTTTTGCTAAACAATGAAGACAGTATTTATATCAAGGCACTGCATTTTCATTATATTCAAGGTATTCGTGCCAAATTAGATGCTTATAAAGCCAATCATACTCAACGTTATTTTGATGATTTTCTTATCGCATTATATCAAGTGTTGCAGGGAGAAAAAGGCGAAGCGTTAGCAGAGTTAATTCGTACACAATATCCTTTTGCAATGATTGATGAGTTTCAGGATACAGATAATCTTCAATATCAAATTTTTGCAAAAATTTATGCCCCAAATAATGCAAAAAATAGCGAGAAAATAGACCGCGGTTTTGTGATGATTGGCGATCCAAAACAGGCGATTTATAAATTTCGTGGTGCAGATATTTTTACCTATCTCAACGCTTCACGAAATGTGGATCACCGTTTTACGTTGCCAACTAATTACCGCTCGCAACCTGATTTAATTCAAGCAGTCAATGGGCTATTTCATTTTGAAAATGCCCCTTTTTTATATCAGGATATTCAATTTCGCCCAGTGCTAGCACCACAAGATAAAAAATCTTCTGAATTTTGGGTAAATAATCAAAAGCAAGCAGCCTTATTGGTTTATCAAGGAGATTTAGTAGATAAGCGACAATATGCACAAGTCTGTGCAAACAGTATTCAGCAATGGCTTGCTTATGCACAGCAATCTAAAGCGGGATTTATGAAAACTGAGCAAGAAATTGAGCCACTTAAACCCCAAAATATTGCTGTGCTAGTTCGTAGTTTTCGCGAAGCCAATCTGATCAAAGATGTGTTGCATGAGCGGGGAATCTCATCGGTATATTTATCTGATAGTAGCAATGTGTTTGATTGTGCCGATGCACAAGATCTATTACGTATTTTACGGGCGTGTTTAAATCCCTTTAATGAACGTCATATTTTAAATGCCTTGGCAAGTTCGCTCTTTGCATTGACTGCGGATCAAATTTTGCAAATTAAACAAGATGAGAAATTGTTAGATAGTTGGGTTAACCGTTTTGAATATTTGCAATCTGTTTGGCAGCAGCGTGGTGTGTTAGCTATGTTGTATGAATTGTTGTTGGGCTTAAATGTTCAATCGGAAAATGCTATTCAAAAACGTATTTTACCAGTACAAATTTTATCCATGCCGAATGGCGAACGGCGGTTTACTGATATTTTGCACCTTGCGGAATTATTGCAACAGGCAGAGCGTTTAAATGAAAGCGACGCTGCATTGGTGGCGTGGTTTGAACGCCAATTACAAGGTAGTAATGATGAACAAAGTCGTGTAGATGAACAGCAAATCCGCTTGGAAAGTGAACAAGACTTGGTGAAAATTGTCACCATTCATAAATCTAAAGGGTTGGAATATGATGTGGTGTGGTTACCCTTTATTGCTGAAACAGCGAAATTACGTGAACAGAGCATTGCAACTTATTATGATGAGGAAGAGCAGGGCATTTATTGGGATATTGATAATCAGCATACTGAGCAAAGTGCACGCGAGAGTCTGGCGGAAGAAATGCGCTTATTGTATGTGGCATTAACGAGAGCCAAATATCAAGTGGCGATGTTACTCCCAACAGAGTTTAAAGGGGAATGGAATGCTCTTTATTATGCGTTAACACAGGGTGAAATTGGGCAAAAAAAACAAAAGTTATCGTTGGATACACAAGACCTATTAGTAGCGTTGGCAGGGCGTATTGGCAATGAAAATATTCAGATTGAGATGGTTGAGGAAATTCCTTGTCACAAATTGCTTGAACAACATTGTGCTATTGAAACCAAAGTATTGGACTTTACGGGCAAAATTGAACGAGATTGGCAGTTAACTAGTTTTACCAGTTTAGTCAATAAACATCATTTTTTGACGGAGTTGTTGTCAGGTGCAGAAAATAGCCATACCGCGGATCAAAATCAAGGTATTTTTTCCGTAGGGCAAGATGTCGCCTTTGATTATGATAATGCGTCAAATGTGAGCCAACCGCCGATTGAACAAGAGATAGCACCTTCATTTTCCGCAAATTTTCCGCGAGGTATTGAAACGGGGATTGTTTTGCATAGTTGGTTTGAAAAGAATCTGTTTATTCAGCCGATAGAGCAACGGAGTGTAGAAAAACTATGTCAGCAACTAGGGTTAGATGAAACCGCAATAGAACCCACAGGGCAATGGTTAAATCGCATTTTGCATACACCACTATTAGCCAATTCTGATTGCTGTTTAGCTCAGTTAAGTAAACAAGATTGTTTGCTTGAAATGCCGTTTTATTTGAATATTAAAGCTAATTTCAGTGAACGCCAGTTTAATCAGTTATTACAACAATATCATCCATTAGCACGTGAGAAATTTCATATTGGTGAAATTAAAGGAATGGTCCGTGGTTTCATTGATTTAATTTTCCGTGTTGATGGGAAATACTATCTATTGGATTATAAAAGCAATTTTTTAGGTACAAGTGAACAGGATTATCAATCCGAATCGTTGAAAAACGCTATGCAACATTCGCATTATGATTTGCAATATTTGCTTTACACGCTTGCATTACACCGTTATTTGACCGTACGAGATCCTCATTATGATTATCAATGTGATTTTGGCGGCGTGATTTATGCTTTTTTACGCGGTATGAACGGAGAAAATGATCAGCAAGGGATCTTTTTTGATAAACCAGATTGGCGTTTAATTGAGGGATTGGGAGAACTTTTCTATGCTTAATGTATTATTGCAGCTAAAACAACAGAATGTAATCAGTAATGCCGATTATTATTTTGCAAAACTTATCGCAGATAAACAAACGCCGTTTAATTATGCTAAACCCGTGCAAGATTTAGCCGTTTTATTGGCTGCATTGTGCAATCACGCATTGCAACAGGGCAATAGCTGTTTATTTCTTTCTCAGATTGATTATTTTGGCTTAACTTACCGCACAGAATTTCACACTTATCTTGCTGAAATTAAACAGAAATTGCCTTCAGACGATCCTAACGAGTGGATAGCATTATTACAAAGCCATATTGCGTTTACTTTCAGCCCAACGGAGAAAATTGCCCCCTTAGTTTGGCAAGGACAAGCCCTGTATTTTTACCGCAGTTGGCAAGATGAAAAAGAGGTCGCCGTGTATTTTCTATCTCATCTTGATAGAGCAAAAACCGCGGTCAAAAATTCGTTTGAATTTTGTGGTGCCGAATTAAAAAAGCAAATTCAGTCTATTTTGGCACAATTGTTTCATCAAGATCCACAAAGTCAATGGCAAGAAATTGCGGTTGCAACCGCATTAGTTAAGCAATTTTGCTTGATTTCAGGCGGGCCAGGAACAGGGAAAACTTTTACGGTAGCACGAATTTTGGTGGCATTACAACAACTTGCATTACAGCAACATCAGCAACCACTGCGAATTGCACTTGCCGCCCCAACGGGGAAAGCAGCCGCACGCTTAACCGAAAGTATTGAGCGAGAGTTAACTCATTTAAACTTAGAGCAACCGTTAAAGGCAATAATTCCAACCCAAGCACAAACGCTTCATCGTTTACTTGGGCGTAAAATGTTTGACGATCGTTGCCGTTTTAATGCAAAAAATCCGTTGCCGATTGATTTATTAATCGTTGATGAAGCTTCAATGATTGATTTGGCGTTGATGACAAAATTGTTGCAAGCCCTGCATCCAGAAACTCGCGTAATTTTACTTGGCGATAAGGATCAGTTAGCTTCTGTTGAGTCAGGTTCGATCTTGAATGAATTAGGGCAATTTATTACGCAAGATTATCGCCCTGAATTTACCCAATATTTGAAGGATGTAACGGGGTATGAATTACCGTCAAATTCTGATGCCGATTTGATCCGCGATAATTTAGTCCACTTACAGCAAAGTCGGCGTTTTGGGCAGAATTCGGGTATCGGGCAGCTTGCTCGATCGGTAAATGAAATGGCGGTGCAAAAAAGTTGGCAATTATTCACTCAAAAGCAATATGCTGATATCCAACTTATTGAATTTATTGATAATCAAGAAAATGAACTTGCTTTTCAAAAGCATTGTCTGCAACAAGTGTTATTGCAAGCGGTTGCAGGCTATACAGACTATTTAAATCAGATCAAATGCGTATTAAATGATAAAAAATTGTTAGATGACGATGTGGTCGGTGAAATTTTCCAACGGTTTAATCAAGTACAGGTTTTAGCCTGTATTCGTTCGGGTTATTTGGGGGTTGAGCATTTAAATCAAGCGATAGCAGATTGTTTACGCGAAAAAGGCTTAGTGGATTTCAAACAAAGCCGTGATTGGTATATCGGTAAGCCCATTATGATTACACAAAATGATAGTAATGTTGGGTTATTTAATGGCGATATTGGTTTATATTTGGGCGATAATCGTGTGTGGTTTGTCACGGGAAAAGGGTATAAAGCCGTGCCAATTAGCCGTATTCCGAATTATGAAGTTGCTTTTGCGATGACGGTGCATAAATCGCAAGGTTCTGAATTTGAACATTGTCTTTTTGTGCTGCCAACGCAATTTAGCCCTGTATTATCAAAAGAATTAATCTATACCGCCTTAACTCGGGCAAAGCTCAAATTAACCGTATTTACTACACAAAGCATTTGGAAAAAAGCGGTTAAAACCCCAATTCAACGTCAAAGTGGATTAAAAAACTTATTAACTGATAAAAAAATGTAAAAGATATTGCAAAATATTGAGCTAGCTCAAAAAGCGAAAATAAATTTGCTCTACAATAGCCCGTTGATTATTGAGGAGAGCATAATGAGTAGCTTTTTTGTAACAGGAACGGACACGAATGTGGGGAAAACGGTTTGTAGCCGAGCGATTATTCAAGCACTGCAAGGTGCAGGTGTACAAGTCGTGGGGTATAAACCCATCGCTTGTACCAAAGAAGAACCAATTTATACGACCTTAATTGAACAAAATAGTGATTATGGCAATTTAGATAATGATGATGTCGCTGTCTTGCTTAATTCAACTCAGCAGAATCTGAGTTATCAAGATATTAATAGTTATACCTTTAATCATAATTTACCAATGATTAGCCCTGATTATCAACGGATTGATGTGGATAAAATTAATGCGGATTTAGCACGTTTGACACAGCAATATCAAGCGGTAGTGGTGGAAGGATCATTAGGGTGGATGACGCCATTGACTAAAACAGCTTTATTTTGTGATTGGGTTAAAGCACAGAATATGCCCGTAGTGTTGGTGGTGGGGATTAAAGAAGGCTGTATTAATCACGCCCTTTTGACTGCAAGATCGGTGCAACAAATGGGGATTCCTTTATTAGGTTGGATTGCAAATCGGATCAACCCTTGTTTAGCCCATTATTCACAAATTATTGATTTTCTTATTGAACATATTGATGCACCGTTACTTGGGCAAATTCCTTATATTCACAAACCAGAAGAACAAGATGTGGGGCGTTTTATTACCGAACTTGATCGTTTAACGATGATGAAAACGGAATTAGTCAAATAAGTTTGCCTATATCAATAAAAACCGCGGTCAAATTTTTCCGCGGTTTTTTGATTACAGCCTAAACTAAGTACAAACAATTTTTATCGCTAGTCCGCCTTGCGAGGTTTCACGGTATTTCGCATTCATATCCTTGCCTGTTTCATACATTGTTTCAATCACTTTGTCTAAACTAACGTGTGGGTTGGTGGTTCGTCGCAATGCCATTCGGCTCGCATTAATCGCTTTAACGGAGGCAATCGCATTGCGTTCAATACAAGGCACTTGCACTTGTCCGCCCACAGGATCACAAGTTAAGCCTAAATTGTGTTCCATTGCAATTTCTGCCGCAATACATACTTGTAAAGGGCTACCACCGAGAATTTCGGTTAGCCCAGCTGCTGCCATTGAACAAGCAACACCGACTTCGCCTTGGCAACCCACTTCCGCACCTGAAATAGATGCGTTCATTTTATATAGCGAACCTACAGCACTACACACTAACAAATAGCGTTCAATCACTTCTTGGCTTAATTCACCGATAAATTTTTTGTAATAAGATAAGACTGCTGGCACGATACCACAAGCGCCATTCGTTGGTGCGGTTACGACACGTCCCCCTGCGGCATTTTCTTCATTTACCGCAAGGGCATACATATTAACCCAATCAACGACACGCATTGGATCATCGTGATAAAGGTTTTCATTGGCTTTTAACATCCGATATAGCCCAGATGCACGGCGTACCACTTTTAATGGTCCAGGTAATAAGCCTTCAGTATGAAGCCCGTGTTCAATGCAGGCTTCCATTGTACGCCATACATCAGCTAAATGTTGTTCAGTCGCCTGTTTCCCGTGCAATGCAATTTCATTGGCAAAGATCATAGACGAAATGGGTAATCCATTCTCTTTGCATTGTTGTAGAATATCTTCCGCACTGTTATATGGATAAGGAACTTGCACTTGTTGCGGTTGCTCAACACCAAAATGGGCATCATCAACAATAAAGCCACCACCAATGGAGTAATAGGTTTGGCGGTAGAGAACCTGTTCATCATGATAGGCGGTAATCACCATTCCATTTTCGTGCTTAGGTAAAAAGGTTTGGTGGAAAGTCATATTGATATCGTAATCAAAGGGAATAACCACCTTTCCTTCTGCAATAGGTAGTTGTTTACTTTGTTTTACGTTTGCAATAAAGATCGGGATGAGATCAATATCAACATTATGTGGGAGATAACCAGCTAATCCCATAATGATTGCAATATCGGTATTATGTCCGTGGCCTGTCATAGACAATGAACCATAAACATCAACTTGAATTTTATTGACTTGATTGAGCATTTTTTGCTCAATCAGGTCGTCAATAAATTGTTTACCCGCTTTCATCGGGCCCACAGTATGCGAGCTTGACGGACCTACGCCAATCTTGAACATATCAAATACACTAATCATAAACTTCTCTAAAGAATAAAAACCTTTGGCAAAGATTGCCAAAGGAAAATGGATAACGTGCTATTATACCTAAACTTTGGCATTAAAATAAACGATAAATGACCGCGGTAATAGCGATTAATCCCATAACGATAACAAATAAATTGCTGAGTTTTTCATTGCTATAACGTTGCATTGCAGGGACTTTATAAATGGCGTACATTGGCATAATAAATAAAATCATAGCAATGATCGGACCGCCAAGGGATTCAATTAAGCCTAAAATGCTTGGATTGAGAATGGCGACGCCCCAAAGAGTGAATAAGAAAAAGACCGCGGATCCATAATTCAATTTTTTGCGATTAATCGGTTTATCCGAGCCATAAAGTTTAGTAAATAACCCTTCTAATCCTTCCCGTGCACCCAAATAATGTCCGAAAAATGAACTAGCAATAGCGAGAAAGGCAACTAAAGGTCCAAGATAGGCGATAAATGGAGTATCAAATTTGTTTGCAAGGAAAGACAAGATACTAATATTTTGTGCTTTGGCTTCAGCAAGTTCTGCTGGAGTAAGAGTTAGCACACAGCTAAATACAAACAACATCACAAAAATAAGCAAAATCGTTGCTGTGCCTTTTAGCGTATGGCTTGCGTGTTTTTCGGTGGTGGCAATATCTGCATATTGGCGTTGTTGTGATAGCGAAAATGCCGAAATTGCTGGGGAATGGTTGAATGAAAAGACTAAGACAGGAATGGTAAGCCATAAGGTTTGAACCCAGTCACTTGCACTTGGGGTTTGTGAAAACATTGCCCCATTCCATTGCGGAATTAAATACAGTGATAAAGCAAATAAAATGAAAACCAATGGATACACTAACCATTCGGTAATTTTCAACATCACTTTTTCATTCATTAGCATAATGGAAATGAAGGTAGCAATTAAGATAAATGAAAGAAGGGCGCGATTTGGCGAAGGTAAATGTAATTGGTTCACAATAAATGAATCAACGGTATTGGTAATGCCATTGCCATAAATTAATAAAATCGGAAAAATAGCAAAAAAATAGAGCAGAGTAATTAATTTCCCTGCGGTTTTGCCAAAATGTTCTTCTACCACTTGGGTAATATCGCTACCAGGTTTTGACGAAGACAACACAAAACGGGATAAACCACGATGGGCGAGATAGGTCATTGGTCCGACCAAAATAGCCATAACAATTAGTGGATAAATGCCACCCATACCCGCATTGATGGGTAAGAATAACACGCCTGCACCAACGGCGGTGCCAAATAAATTAATTACCCAAGTAATATCAAATTTATTCCATTTGGGTGTTGGATTTTCAATAGACATAAATGTTCCTTTTTCTAAAAATTTAGATGTGATGTGTGGTTTATTTCAGCATAACAAGTATGAAATGCTAGATAATACGCATAATATAGTGATTACATTTTTTTGCAAAAGCGAATAAAAGAAATTGTGATAATTATCAAATAATTTGTGATTAATTGGCGAGTAAACTAGCGATGGGTTTGATTCTGATGAAAGAGAAAAACCGCGGTCAAAAATTCATTTGTTTTTTTATAGGGAAATCTTATTGGATAAAATTAAGATAAGAATGCAGAAAATGCTCAAAATCCTCTAATCCGCAAAAGGCAATACTTTCTTGCTCGTAGAAATAAAAATCTGTTTCTAATAATTCATCTTCATTATTTAAAGTTAAATTATTAGCTCGGATCATAATTTCATCAATATGGATAAACAGACTATATTCATGCCCGATAAATTGTTGTTCTGTATTGGGTTTTGCTTTGACTTGTTCAATTAACTGTAAAAGTTGTAATGCTAATTGGGGTAAGTTTTGTTCACTATTAAACCAATTGGCAACGGCTTGATGCTCCATTGAGCAACTTAAATACACATTGCCAAGAAATTGGGTAAATTGGTAATCCATTAAATAAAAGGCGATTAGATACTAAAAGATGAACCGCAGCCACAGGTTGTGGACGCATTAGGATTGTTGACGATGAAGCGTGAACCTTCTAGCCCTTCGGTGTAATCAACCGTGCCACCGATAAGATATTGCAAACTCATAGGATCGATCACAAGTTGAACGCCTGAGTTTTCAATGGTTAAATCGCCATCATTGACTTTTTCATCAAAGGTAAATCCATATTGGAAGCCGCTACAACCGCCCCCAGTAATATAAACCCGCAATTTTAATTCTGGATTTTCTTCATCGCTAATTAATGCTTTGACTTTATTTGCCGCCGCATCGGTAAAGGTAAGCGGAATTGCCATCTCTGTCATTATTATTCCCCACTTGCTATACTTTCAAAGCGGTTATTATCTAATAAGCGTAAGATGTGTTCAAGGATATTTTCACATAAGTGTGAATTAGTGTTATCATAATGCCTAAATTCAAGTCTACATTAAAGGGGAACATGATGGCAATTCCATTAAGAACCGAACAAGAAATTGAGAAATTACGCGAAGCCTGTAAGCTTGCGTCTGATGTATTAGTGATGATTGAACCTTATGTGAAAGCAGGGGTGAGTACAGGCGAGCTTGACCGCATTTGTCATCATTATATGGTGAATGAACAAAAGGTTATTCCCGCCTGTTTGAATTATCACGGTTTTCCTAAATCGGTTTGCATTTCGCTAAACGAAGTGGTCTGCCACGGAATTCCAAGTGATGATAAGATATTGAAAGATGGCGATATTTTGAATATTGATGTAACCGTGGTCAAAGACGGTTATTATGGCGACAATTCTAAAATGTATATTGTCGGGGAAACCAATATTCGCAGTAAAAAACTTTGCCAAGCGGCACAAGAAGCGTTATATGTCGGGCTACGTAAAGTGAAGCCAGGTATACGACTAAAAGAAATTGGGATAGCGGTGCAAAAATATACTGAAGCACAGGGTTTTAGCGTGGTGCGTGAATATTGTGGACATGGGATCGGAACTGAATTTCATTGTGAACCACAGGTGTTGCACTATAATGGCGATGATGGCGGCGTAGTGCTTAAAGCAGGGATGGTGTTTACGATTGAACCGATGATTAATGCAGGCAAACGCGAAGTGCGTTTAATGGGCGATGGTTGGACAGTTAAAACCAAAGATCGTAGCCATTCCGCACAATATGAGCATCAAATTGTAGTCACCGAAACAGGTTGTGAAGTGATGACTATTCGTGACGAAGAAATCGCAGAAGGAAGAATTCAGCGAATAATGGTTAATAATTAACGCTAAATCACAAAAAACGCGGTCAAAAATTTAAACGTATTTTGACCGCGGTTTTTTTATGCTCTCTCCTTACACTCGAACAACGCCGTCAAGCAAAAGCACGTTCCAAATTGGCGGACTGGGATTGATTATTTTAGTTTCATTTCATCATAAAAAAGACTACAGTAGGACTACAAACCAAAAGGGATATTATTATGAGTGAAACCTATATTAGAGCAAGAGTTGATAACCAAATTAAGCAAGATGCAACCTTGGCATTACAGGCAATGGGAATGACAATGTCTGAATTTTTGCGTATTGCGATTACGCGTGTTGCAAAAGAAAAAGCCATTCCATTTGATATACGTGTACCAAATGAAACAACCTTACAAGCTGTTCAAGAAGGGCGAGCGATTTTAGCCAAGGCACAACGCGGTTTTGATAATGCGGAAACGTTGTTTAATGAACTCGACAAAAACTAAACGTGCAAATTTACCACGTCAGTCGTGGTTTACCAAAGCCTTTGAAAAAGATTGGCAACGCCTGAATAAATCGGGTCGCTATGATATGCACGCTTTGAAAAAGGTAATGCAATTACTCATTGCAAATGATGAACCTTTACCAGCAGAATATGTTGATCACGAATTAAAAGGAAGTCTAGCAGGATCAAGAGAATGTCATATTGGGGGCGACTTTTTGCTAATTTATCAACTTGATGAAACGAATAATGGCATTGTGTTTACCCGAACAGGCACACATTTCGAGCTTTTTAAATAATAAATAAACCGCCACGATGGCGGTTTTTTGTTATCCCCCTTTTCACATCGCCATGCACTCGCTATCTTTTTTCTTATTCCACACAATAGTCATACCTTTTCTTTTACCTGATTGCTATGACTGCCGAATTAAACCGTCAAATTGAAAACCTTATCCGCTTTGGCACGATTGCCGAAGTGGATCATCAACAGCGTCGTGCACGTGTGCAATCAGGCAAGATTTTAACCGATTGGCTACCTTGGGTCGCTTTTCGTGCTGGCACAACTAAAATTTGGTCGCCTGTCAATGTGGGCGAACAGTGTCTAATTTTGGCAGCCAATGGCGAGCTAACGACCGCGGTCATTTTAAGCGCCATTTTTTCTCTTGCTCACGACACCCCGAGCTATTCCCCTGACGAACACGTCATTGAATTTGCTGACGGGGCAAAAATTCTCTACAACCAAGCAAGTTCAGCATTGAATGTGACAGGCATTAAAACGGCTCACATTGTGGCAAGCGAGTCAGTGACCGCCGAAACGCCCAAAGTGATTTGCACGCAAGATGTAGAAATCGGTGGAAATTTATTGGTTAAAGGGGGGATGACAACCAATGGCAGTGCCACGATTCAAGGTTCGCCGTGATTATATTAAACAAATGGTGCTTATTAATGAAGATGATGTTGATGAGCAAATTCCGTTAGATGAAATGTTTTATAAAACCGTTTCTAATCCTGCCGTTCGCCGTTGTGAATTAATGGTGCGTATGCGTGGTTTTGAAGAGATTGCGAAACGAATGGATTATGCCGCGGAGTTTTATACCTTGACTGCACCAAGTGCCTATCACGCAGTACATAGTCAGGGCGGGTTTATTTCCCATTGGAATTTTAGTAGCCCGAAAGATACGCAAGCCTATTTGTGTAAACAATTTGCCAAAATCCGTGCCAGTCTAGCTCGTAAAAATATTAAGCCTTTTGGTTTTCGGGTGGTTGAACCGCACCACGATGGTACGCCACATTGGCATTTATTGTTGTTTATGCCGAAAGTTGCGGTGCAAACGGTACGTGACACCTTTCGCCGTTATGCGTTGGAAGTGGACGGCAACGAACAGGGGGCAAATGAGCATCGGTTTAAATTTGAGCCGATTGATTGGGAGAAAGGCTCTGCTACGGGCTACATTGCAAAATATGTGGCGAAAAATATTGACGGTTATGCTTGTGATGAGGATAAAGATATGGAAACAGGCGAGAGTTTAAAAAATATGTCAAAAAATGTGTCAGCGTGGGCTGCCAAATGGCGTATTCGTCAATTTCAACAATTAGGTGGTTCGCCTGTGACGGTTTGGCGTGAATTACGGCGTCAAGCAGGCAAAGCCGTGGAAGGCGATGAATTGCTTACTCAATTAGTGGAAGCGGCTGACCGTGGCGATTGGGCGGAATATTGTTTGTTACAAGGTCAAGGAAAACCGACAGTGAAACGTGAAGAATTACAAGCTCGCACACTTTATGAAGACCGTGCGCCAAATCAATATGGCGAAGTGAGTAAAAAAATTATTGGGTTCTATCATCAGCAACTTGAGAAAGTTCGCAAAGTGTTGACGCGGACAAAAAACTATAAACTGGTTAAGAAAAGTGTGCGCGGTCTTAATGGGGGCAACACAGACGAGCGTAGCGAGTCAACACATTGCGTGCGAAGCACGCCTTGGAGTTCTGTCAATAACTGTACGGTACGAAAAATAGACAATGTGAAAGCGGTGCTCGATTTTCACGCGGATGAGTTGGAATTATTGAAAACCATCCTTGAAATTAAGCAAGTTCCACGGCGTTGGATAACAGATCATCGGTTAGCAAGGTTATTGCAAGGGGATTACATTGAAATTATGGGCGGAGTGAAACTTCGTTGGAATGGGTATGATGTGAATTTTGTGAAGCATTAAGGGGGAAATGATGAAACCTGAATTATTTGCAGTGCATTCAATTCCTGTTAATAAACAAGCATTTGTTACTGTTTATAGCAGTGAATCAAGAAATGGTTGGGAAATTCAACGTTGTGAGGAGTATGAGAATACCCTATTAGCCATTGAAAATATCAATAATCAGCTAAGAGAGCTTAAGGAAAAAAGATATTTACTAGGTAAAAATGATTATTTATTTCTAAAAAGAAAGTTAGCGGCAAAATATGATTATCTCCAAAAGGAACTTAGAAGACTTAAAGAAAAGCACCAAATAATTAGCAGATACAAAGGAACTGTTGATTTTTCATCAATATTAATTGATGAATTATACAAGGTAATTAGCCAAGAAAAGTTTGAAGCTGCGATGAGAAATGCTAAAGCTAAGTATTTGACTCTAACAACATAGGGCTAAGAGATTATAGTCGGAGTGAGACTTCGTTGAGAATGGATATGATATTAATTTTGTGAAGCATTAGGGGGTAATGATGTTTAAGTTATATTCAGATGATGCAGTTGATTTTCTTAAATCAATGACTAATGAAAGCGTAGATTTATTTATTACTGATCCACCTTATCAATCATTAGAAAAACATAGAAATAGAGGTACAACAACGAGATTAAAGCAAAGTAAATCATCCAGTAATGAATGGTTTGCTATTTTTGCCAATGAACGATTTGAAGAATTATTGACAGAGATTTATCGCGTTTTAAAGAAAAATAGCCATTTCTATTTGTTTTGTGATCAAGAAACCATGTTTGTTATTAAACCGATTGCAGAAAAGGTTGGGTTTAAATTTTGGAAACCATTAGTTTGGGATAAAGTTTGTATCGGTATGGGTTACCATTACCGTGCAAGATATGAATTTATTCTATTTTTTGAGAAAGGTAAACGTAAGTTAAATGATTTAGGTATCCCTGATGTTATCACGCAAAAAAGAATTGCCCGCGGTTATCCAACTGAAAAGCCAGTAGAAGTATCAGAAATTTTAATCAAACAAAGCTCTAATGAAAATGATTTTGTGGTTGATTGTTTTGCAGGAAGCGGTTCAGTGGGGGTTGCGGCATTGAGATTAGGTCGTAGATTTATTGGAAATGATATTAAAGAAAGTGCAATTTTTATGTGTGAGCAAAGATTGGGGGAGATATGCAAATGCTAGTTGAAAATTCGCCAGTATCAGAGATCAGTGTTGAACAACTTTTTGCAAAGTTGTGTGAGGTAGAGCAGTTATTGAAAAGTCAGAAAGAACAAAAAGGGATTTGGAATATTCAAGATATTGCAGATTATTGTGGAATGTCGTATCGCCACGTTTATGGCAATATTGTGAGTGATCCGCGTTTTCCTGCTGCAGTTGATTTGCCGTCAAGAACAGGCGGAAAATGCAAACCTGTATTTGTGCGAGATGAAGTGATTAGATACTTTGTGCAGAATAAAAAGAAAAAGCATCGGGTTTGATGAAGAAGGGCATTTTACAATGCCCTTTTTTAATCGAGTTGTTGGGCGATTTCTGCCATATCAGGGGCGTAGTAGGTATTAAGTAAAATTTTAATATCTCTATGCCCTGATATTTTTGCAAGGGTAAGCACTTCTACTTTTTGAGATAGGCGACTAAGTGCTTCACGGCGGGTGTCGTGAAAATGCAAATCGGCATCGGCTAGCCCTGCTTTAGTTTTTATTTTTTGGAATAATGAACCGAGTACGCCAACATTTACTTGAAAAACGGTATCATCTTTTTCACTTTTTACGCTAGTGAGATGATTGAGAATGGCAACGGCTTTGAGTGTGAGTGGCACGGTGCGTGGGTGCCCGTTTTTTGTTTTAGGCAAATAGGCGGTGCGTTTGGTTAAATCCACATTTTCCCAAGTTAAGCCACAGATTTCTCCTGCACGCATTGCGGTTTCAATGGCAAATAATATAGCTGCCCCCACTCGCTCCGTTTTGGTTTTGGGTGGGTGTTCTGGATTGTAGCCTGATGCGCTGATCAGATTTTCAATTTCTGCCGTGGTATATCGGCGATGACGAGCAGGGGGTTCTTTGGGTTTATCCACTTTATCAAATGGGCTTGCGGTAATGTAGCCCCATTGGATTGCTTTTTTTAATACAGCAGATAAACTGATGCGTTCACGAATAACGGAGTTGGGTTTGACTTCAAGCATTCGTTGATCTTGCCACTGTTGTAAATCTTGAACGGATAATTTTGCAATGAGTTTATTGCCTAAGTCGGTATCTGCAATTCGTTGTAAACGTAAACGTTCAGGACGTGCGCCACCTTTTTTGATGGTGACTTCGTGAATGTAGCGGTCGATGACATCAGAAAATGTGATGTATTTATTCGGATCAAAGAAGCCAGTTTCAATTTCTTTTTCTAATGAGGTTGCCCATTTTTGAGCTTCTGCTTTTGTGTCAAATTCAGCAGATTTACTTATTCCTTTTCGGCGTACTTGGGCGCGCCATTTTGATTTTCGTTTTGTGTATGTTGCCATTTTTTAGTGGTTAATGTTGGTGTAAATTTTGGTGCAAATTCATTATAAACTAGATCAAATCAGATCAAAATAGGCAATTTTTGTGCATTATTTTGGTTTTTATGGCAGGGTGAAAAAGGTTAATAATTCCTTATAGTGCGTTGTTTTATAAGGTATTTTTGCTAAAAATAAGAAAACCTAGCAAGTGCTAGGTTTTGATTGTGGTGCTCTGGGCGAGACTTGAACTCGCACGTCCTATGGACACTACCCCCTCAAGATAGCGTGTCTACCAATTCCACCACCAGAGCGTTTGAGCTATGAATTATTTTCTACTGTGGAATATCTGCATTTTTATTCTCTTTTACAGGTTCAACAGGTTGTTGCTGTTGGATTTGTTCAGCCGTTTGCGTTAAATCTTCAAACGAACTGGTTTTCACATTACCACGATGTGAATTTAGGTTGCCCAACACAATACTGATACCAAAAAATGCAATTGCAAGAATAGCTGTAGTGCGAGACAAAAAGTTTGCTGTTCCTGCAGAACCAAAAACTGTACCCGAAGCGCCACCACCAAAAGATGCACCCGTATCAGCGCCTTTACCTTGTTGAATAAGAATAAAGCCGATTAAAAGAACGGACACAATGAAGTAGATAGCGATTAATACTTGATACATTTATTTGTTCTCTAGATGTAAACTTTGCATTTCTGCACTCATAAAATTAATGGGTGAGATAATAGCTTAAAAATGTATTCTAATGCAAGCAAATTTATTGCGTTAGTGATTAATCGTTGTAAAATTAATCACTTGTTCTCGGTTTTTTGGCTCTTGTCGCTTTCTTGACACCTTTATCTTGTGTTTTCACTAAACTCAGTTGACGCAATGCCGAGAAATTCACAAAGCGAACAAGATCGGGCAACATTTGCGTTAAATAATGCATAAAGTGCTGATAACTGAGTTTTTTCTGACTAATATCCGTAAGTTGAGATTCCCAGTTTGCTGTCATATCGGGTTGAGTGGCAATATCGGGTAAGGCTTGAATTAATATTCTCCCTGTTTCTGAGCTATGAATATTTCTCCCTTTTTTATATAGAAATCCCCGCTTAAAGAGTAGTTCAATAATACCAGCGCGGGTGGCTTCTGTGCCTAATCCATCGGTTTCACGCAAGATCTTTTTTAACTCCTTATCTTGCACAAAGCGTGCGATACCTGTCATTGCGGACAATAAAGTGGCATCGGTAAAAGGTTTTGGTGGTTGAGTTTTTTTATTTACAATTTCGCCCTGCTCGCACCATAATTGCTGTCCTTTTTTAACAATAGGTAAAGGCGGTTCAAGAAGTTCGTCTTCATCTTCTTTACCTAATAATGTTTTCCAACCTGCCGTTTGTAGATTACGGGCTTGGGCAACAAAATTTCCACCTTCTATGGTTAAGCCAATTTTACTTTTGCGATATTCTGCATCGGGACAAAATTGCATCAAATATTGGCGTGCTATTAGGCTATAAATATTGCGTTCCGTTTGGTTTAAATTAACGGGCTGTGTTTTCATTGTTGGAATGATTGCGTGATGGGCTTCTACTTTTTTATCATTCCAGCAGCGATTTTTTTGTTCAGGATTGACTATTGCGGGTAGTTCTTGATATTGGGGAGCGTGCAAACTAATGGCATTAAGCACCGCTTGACGATCGGCAAAATGTTCGTTGGGCAAATAACGGCAATCTGAACGTGGATAAGTAATTAATTTGTGGGTTTCGTATAAGCGTTGGCAACAGTCTAGCACGTCTTGTGCCGACATAGCAAAACGCTTTGCCGCATCAATTTGCAGAGCAGAGAGTGAATAAGGTAAAGGGGCAGTTTCTTTTTCTCGTTTATCAAGATACTCATTGACAACCGCGGGTTTCTGTGTAATCCGTTTAACGACATTTTCAGCTAATGCACGTGATAGTACGCGTCCATCATCGTCCATATAATCTTCACAGGCTTTGCTTGGCTGCCAAACCGCGGAAAAATTTGGCGTTGTTTTTTCTTCACTTGGTTCTGATTGGGTATTAATATGTGCCAACACTTCAAAATAATCTTTCGCTTGAAAATGTTCAATTTCCAAATCACGCCGCACAATCAAACCCAAGACAGGCGTTTGTACTCGTCCAACGGATAACACACCTTGATAACCGGCTTGACGACCACGAATAGTATAAGCTCGAGTCATATTAATGCCATATAACCAATCTGCACGTGCCCGAGCTAATGCCGACGTGGCAAGCGGAATAAAATTACGATTGGGTTGTAATTTATTGACGGCTTTTTGGACTGCACTTGGGTTAAGATCGCTAATCAAACAGCGTTGAATTTGTTCACGTTTTTCTGCGGAAAGATTGGCGTAATTAAACACTTCATCAACTAAGAGTTGTCCTTCGCGATCGGGGTCGCCTGCATTTACCAGTTCATCAGCTTGGTTAATCAGATCGATAACGACTTTAAGTTGCTTGACGACATCTTTACGCGGAATTAACTGCCATTGTTGTGGCACAATCGGCAAATGTTCTAACCTCCATAGCTTAAATTGAGGATCATAAGCATCAGGTTCTGCTTGTTCAAGTAAGTGTCCAACGCACCAAGTCACATAATCATTATTGCCACATTTGATGAACCCGTCCCCACGTTGATGAAGTTTGGGTAAAACATCGGCAATGGCACGCCCAAGGCTAGGTTTTTCGGCTACAAATAATCGCATATATTATGACTAAAATTTAATAAATTTTGGTGTATTTTTTGCAAAATACCGCGGTCAAAAATTCAAGCGTTTTTTGACCGCGGTTTAGGCGTTATTGACTACGATAAAGCTTTTGTTTATAGGCGTAGTTTCCCCAAAGGGCATAAGCGAGAGCTTGTTTTTTCATACTTTCAGGCACATCCGCAGGGGTAAGGCGATAATTTTGATAATCGTATTTAAAACCTTGAGCTTCTTTGCTTTGTTGTAGAATGACAACATCATTTCCACGCATATATGCCATTGTTTTATCAAATTGCATTAAGGCACGGTTTGGATCAGTGGCTTGTGTGAGATCGTAGCCAAGCATTGGATAATTGCCACTTGCCCCAATTAACGAAAGCAAGGTTGTTGGCATATCAATTTGGCTAACTAAGCGAGCATCGCGTTTTGCTGGAATATCCGCACCTAAAATTAAGGCGGGGATATGGAAATGCTGAATAGGGACGAGGGTATCGCCGAATACACGCGAGTCGTGGTCTGCAATAATGAGAAAAACCGTATCTTCCCAATAGTTAGATTGTTTTGCCATTTCAATAAATTTCCCCGTTGCGAAATCCGCATATTTTGCTGCGTTATTACGTGTAGCTTGGGGCTGTTCGTATAAGTCAATTTTCCCTGCTGGAAAGTCAAAAGGATCGTGGTTACTTGAAGTAAAGACCAGACTAAAGAATGGTTTTCCTTCATTATGAAGTTGACTAAATTCTTGGTTTGCTTTTGCAAATAAATCTTCATCACTGACGCCCCAAGTTGCAGTAAAACTTGGATTTTTATAATCGCCTTGATCCACTATTTTTTGGAAACCATTGCCGTAGAAAAAACTTGCCATATTGTCAAAATGTTTTTCACCGCCATAAATAAAAGACGTGTGATAGCCTTGTTTGCCAAGAAAATCTGCAATGGTAAAAAAGTTATTTTGGCTACCTGGTAATTTGACTACTGAACGAGCCGCAGTTGGCGTAAAACCTGCACTGACCGCTTCAATACCGCGTACCGAGCGGGTACCTGTGGCATACATATTTTCAAATAACCAACCTTCTTTGGCGAGTTGGTCAAAGTAAGGTGAGAGCGGTTTGCCGCCAAGAGTGCCGATAAACTGTGCTCCTAGACTTTCTTCTAAGATGATTACTAAGTTTTTAGGCTTTCCTTGATAAGTGGCTTGGTTTTGGGTCAAGGTAGGAAGTTGCTCGGAAATATAATCACTTTCAGGACGTCCACGGGCGGCTTTTAAGGTCGCAACAACCTCATCGAGTTCCATTTTGCCGTATAATTCAGCCGATTGATCTTCATTTTTCATTTGTTGAATTGCGAACATCACTGAGTAACCCGAATTAAGCACTAGAGAATTCACGAGCGGATCGCCAGAGAATGCGACCATTGACGGATTAATTCCACGGTGTTGGAAGCTAGAACGTGCACCTAAGAAGGTTAATACGCCAATTAATAAAAATGCCACTGGTCGCCATTGCCAATCGTGGAATGTCAATGTATTGCTAATGTTACCACTCAGTTGCCAAAAGAATACGGCACAAACTACCGTTAGCACAAGGCTTACAATCACTGCAATGAGATGCCCTTGTAGCAACATATTGCCCACTTCTTTTGGGCTAGATAAATATTCCACGAATAAACGGTTTGGGCGGAAATCAAAGGTGTTAATAAATTCAGGCGTCGCCACTTCCATTAAAATGAGCCAAGTTGTTGACAGCGTAAGGCCAACGCGGATAAACCAAATGATAGCACTGCCAAACGTTCCTTTTCCTGCAAATAGCGTACTTAATGCAATAAAAAGTGAAAAGAGCCAACATAAACTTGATACATCGATCCGAATACCTTGTAGGAATAAAGGTAGCCAACCGTTAACGGCATTAACACGTTCGCTTTGCCAAATGCCTAATCCTAAACGGCTTGCCGATAAGATAATTAAATTAATGATAAAAAAGATGAAAACAAGGTAAGTCGGGCCAAGTAGCCATTTTAATGTTGCCATAATGATCTCTTTGCTAAAGGAAAATGGTAAGCCAAACGCTTACCATTATTGAAAAATCGTGCCATTCTATCTAGCTACGGGTAACTTGTAAAGGCGAAAAGGTTTGTGAAACTGGCATAATTTCAATGCGGTTTACGTTGATATGTGCAGGTTGTTGATATAACCATAACACCGTATTGGCGATGTCTTGTGGTTGAATAGAATGAGTGCCTTTATACAGATTTTCAGCTTTGACATCATCGCCTTTAAAACGAACGTTTGAAAATTCCGTGCCGCCACATAATCCTGGTTCAATATTGCTAATGCGAATAGCCGTGCCAGCAAGATCGGCACGTAGATTTAAGCTAAAACGTTCTACAAACGCTTTCGTTGCACCATAAACGTTAGAACCTGGATATGAATAGCAGCCCGCAATGGAACCTAAATTGATAATCATCCCTTGATTACGCTCAACCATTGTCGGTAAAACAAGACGAGTTAAATAGGTAAGCCCGATCACATTGGTGTTGATCATTGTTAACCAATCGGCAAAATCGGCTTGGTGTGCAGGTTCTAAACCGAGAGCAAGCCCCGCATTGTTGACTAACAAATCAATATTTCGCCAGTCTTCAGGTAGGCTATTGACCGCGGTCAAAATATCGTCTGTTTTTTGCATATCCATTTGTAATGGGTAAAAACGATCGCCTAATTGTTGTTTTAATTCATTGAGTTTATCTAAGCGACGTGCGGCACCAATCACTTGATAACCTGCATTAACTAAGGTTTGGCAAATGGCTTTGCCGAAACCAGCTGAAGCCCCAGTGACTAAAATTGTCATAAAATGTTCCTTTTGTGAATGGTTAATAAAGTTGTGTTGAATAATGTAAATTTAGTGAGTATATTGGTTTTATTGACAGTGCTGTCGCTAATATTAGCATAAAATGTTCCTTTTGTTAAATAAGATTAAAGCTGTATCAAATAGCGTAAACCCAGTGCGTTCATTTGCTTTAAGATCCATTGCTGATGTCTTTTGACAAAATGCCCTGGCGCATTGGCTTTATAAATGATCGGATTGGGTAGCACCGCTGCTAATAATGCGGCTTCCGCTTGAGTTAAATTTTTGGCTGGCTTGTGGAAATAATATTGGCTCGCTGCCTGCACACCAAAAATGCCTTTGCCAAATTCAGCAATGTTTAAATAAACTTCTAAAATCCGTGATTTTGACCACAAGGTTTCCAACATTAAGGTGATTGGCATTTCTAATCCTTTGCGAATCCAACTATGCCCGTGCCATAAATACAAATTTTTTGCAGTTTGTTGTGAAATTGTCGAGCCACCGCGGATCTTTTGTGAACGTTGATTATGTTTGAACGCACTTGAGATCGCATCAAGATCAAAACCGCAATGTTGTGGAAAGCGTTGATCTTCGCTCGCAATTACCGCCAGTTGCATATTCGGCGAGATTTGATCAAGGCTTACCCAATCATAATTGACTTTATAGCTGAAATCGCCATCCAAAAGATGGGCAATTTTTTGCTCTGCCATATAGGCAGAAAAGGGTACGGGGAGCCAACGGAGCAACAGTGTGGCGCCCAATAAGCTCAACAACGCATAAATAACATAGCGTTTGAGCTTTGCTTTGATTTTTTGCCAAATGTGTTTAATCGTTTTGTGCATCGAGTTGTTCTTTTACCCAAGCCATAAAATCAGGCTCCATAGTTTTTATCATATTGGATCCACGCGTAATTGTTGCCGCACTGGTTTGCAAATTCTGCTGAATTTCGCGTTGCGGAATATTTTTACTTAATAATTGTGCCACGATTTGTAAACGTAACCCCAGTGCATCACGTTCATCAGGAGTTAATAGTAGGGTTAAAAAATCTTGGGTTTTATTAGCTTCTTGTGCTTTATCTAGCATTGAAAGTAGGGTATTCCATTGCGACATATTACGGCTAATATACATTCGTTCTCCTTTATTTATACTATTAGACTAGTGTAATTAGTATAACCGATTATATTCAGCTTGACTAAAAAATTGTGCATTTTTGCCACCGAGCAGTTGATAATAAGCATCATAGAGAATCACATTTTGCACGTAACCACGGGTTTCATAAAAGGGGATTGATGCAACAAATTCTGCCAAACTCAGCTTATTATTTGATTTTACCAACCATTGATTAACCCGTGCTGCCCCCGCATTGTAAGCCGCCGCCATTAAAATGCGATTCCCTTCAAATTTGTCATAGAGTTCCTGTAAATGAGCGGTGCCAAGCATAATATTATTGAACGGATCATAAAGTTGACTTTCATTGTCATAAGCCAATCCCTCTTTTTGTGCGGTGAGTTTCGCTGTGCTTGGCAAGAGCTGCATTAAGCCACGTGCATTGGCAGCTGAACTGACATAAGGACGCCACGCACTTTCTTGCCGTGCGATTGCCATTGCAAAACTTTTGCTGATTTTTTTGTCCGAGAGCAATACATCAAACCAATCGCTATAGGCATTGGGGAGTCGTAGAGCAATTTCGTCCCAAGCTTTCGCTTGGATCGTGGCTTCTACTTGCAAATCGTACCAATGTTGTTCCATTGCATAATATGCCAGTTGAATTTTTTGCTCCGTCTCTACGCTATCAAGTAAGGTTTTCCATTCCGCATTCATATGTTGAATGTCATTTAAAATGCGTAATTCGTGGATGCGTGCAAGCGTAGTGGCATATAGGGCTGAAACCGCGGCTTTTTTTCCCTCTGTTTTTGGTGGCGAAATTTCAACGGATTTTTTGTCCGCGGTTTTTGGTTCGGCGGTAGATTCTGGATTATTAGAGGTATCCGTTTGTGATTTTGCCGTTTTTATGGGATTAAAAGGCTGTTTTAATTCCATTGCGGCAAGGAGTGGATAAAATCCACGGGGATTTTTTAATAAACCCTGTAACAACTGTTGAGCTTGTTCGATTTTTCCTTGTTTTTGTAAGCTTTTTGCTTGCCAGTAAAGCCATTCATCTTTATTTTTTGAGTCATTAGATAATAGGGCTAACCAATTTTCTAGCGGTTGTTGTGTACGAATCGCACTACGCAAACGGCGTTCGGTTAATTTATCATCCTTTAATTCTGTAAGTAGTTGATCACGCCATTGTGAAATGTTTGGCTGTTCGCTATCAAAGAGTTGAGCTAGCACTAATTTTTGCCATTGTTGCACCTGATCTGGCGAGAGTCCAAAGGTTTGCGCCCAATGGGCAAAAGTAGAAAAAGGATCATTTTGATCGCTCAGTTGTGCGTCGTGCAGCGTTTTAATATAGGCGGGAAAGGTTGCAAGCAAGATCTCTCTGTCTATAGCATTGTTTGGATCTAAGGCGTTGTTTGTGTTGGCGAGTAGTGCTGGATTAGCAAGATAACCCGTGAGTTTATCAATCAGGTGCTGCGTTGCTTCAGATTGCTGATAATGTTGCAATGCAGTGAGTAACCCCGCATTTTTTTGTTGAAAGGCGAGTAACGCACGTTGTTGAATAAGATTGTCGTTGATTCCGCCCCTCTCACGCCATTGTGCAAATACTGGGTCGCAAGTCTTAGGCAAACTTTTACCTGTTAGCCACAATTTTTCTATATCGGGTAACAGCGCGGTCAAAAATGGCGATGTTTTTTCTGTGCCAATGGCATTGTCAGCTTGTTGAATTGCTACTGGTGGGGCATTGAGGGTGATTTTTGCTTGTAAAATCACACATTGATTGCTGGGATCATCAGAGAATAGGGATTGTTGCTGTACAATACTTTGCCAATCTTGCTGTTGTTGACGTTGTTGTAACCATTGCTGTTGTAAGCGTTGATTGAATGGCAAGGTTGGATTATGTTGTTGATAATTTTGAAGTTGTTGTAAGTTAAGTGGTGAGCTTTGTGCTGCTAATAATTGATATTCCGCATAGGGGGCGAGCGGGTAATCTGTGATTTGTGTGTATAAACCCCGTGCAATTTTTTGTGTCGCTTCACTTTGTGAAAGGCTAAGCAACTGATTGATTTTTTGATAGGTTTCCCGCTGTTGCACGAGATCTTGTGCTGAACTAAATGTTGCATAGCTAATCAGCACGCTAAATAATGAGAGAGAAAATAATTTCATCGCTAAATCCTTCAATAAAATCTGTCAGTATCGGTGAGGTTTAGACAAATTTTTTTGCATAAGTTTCTTAAATTAAAAGAATGATTGATTGTTTCTGTTTAAGATAAAAATTGATTGAATGTTAACAAAATGTTGGCATAATAAAACCAGTTACGATTAATTATCAATTCTATTATGAAAATTTTTTACTTAATTTGCGGTTTTATTTGTATTGCGTTAGGTTTAATTGGTATTCCTACACCAGGTTTGCCAACTACGCCTTTTTTATTATTAGCCCTTTTTTGTTTTAGTAAAGGCTCGCCACGGGTAAAAAATTGGTTTATGCAGACTAAATTATATCAGCGTTATTTGCAAGATTATGATCGTAATCGTGCGATGACGATGAAACAAAAAATCAGTATTTTAGCCATTTCAGCTCCTTTTTGTTTGTTGGCTTTTTTCACTTTGCCGAATATTTGGGGGAAACTTTGTTTGGCTGCGGTGATTGTTCTCCAATATTGGTATTTTTTCTTTAAAATTAAAACGATTAAGGCATAAAATAAAAGGCACATTTTGTGCCTTTCTTTATGTTATAGACAGTTTTTTTCGCCACGGGATAAGCTAATTAAGCCTGACCGCACGATTTCAATAATGCTTGTTTCTTGTTTAACTGCATTGACGAAAGCATCAAGTTTGTGTTTTTCACCTGTGAGCTGAATGGTGTAGCTCTTCGGTGTAACATCAACAATTTGACCGCGGTAAATATCGCTTAAGGATTTTATTTCCGTGCGTATTGCCCCTGTCGCTCGCACTTTTAATAGCATCACTTCACGTTCAACGTGTTCGCAATCGCTTAAACTGATGACTTTAAAGACATCAACCAATTTGTGTAATTGTTTTTCAATTTGTTCAAGCACTTGTTCATCGCCAGAGGCTTCGATGGTCATTCGTGATAACGTGGGATCATCGGTTGGGGCAACGGTTAGACTTTCAATATTAAATGCACGTTGTGAAAATAAACCCACCACGCGAGAGAGTGCGCCTGATTCATTTTCTAATAAAACTGATAAAATTCTACGCATAATTTTACTCCGTTGGTTTGCCTAAGATCATCTCATTCATTGCGCCACCACGAATTTGCATCGGGTAAACGTGTTCACTTGCATCCACAAGCACATCTACAAACACAAGACGATTTGGATAGGAAAACGCCTGTTTGAGTTTGCTTTCTAATTCATTGGGATGATTAATTTGGATACCAATATGCCCGTATGCTTCCGCTAATTTGACAAAGTCTGGTAAGGAATTCATATACACTTGCGAGTGGCGACCTGAATAAATTAAATCTTGCCATTGTTTTACCATCCCTAAAAAGCGATTATTCAAGCTAATAATAACAACTGGAATATCATATTGTTTGGCAGTTGAAAGCTCTTGGATATTCATTTGAATACTGCCATCGCCTGTGATACAAACTACGGTAGATTCAGGGTGAGCTAATTTCACACCTAATGAAGCGGGGAAACCAAAGCCCATTGTGCCGAGTCCACCTGAATTGATCCAGTGACGAGGTTTATCAAATGGATAATGGAGAGCGGTAAACATTTGGTGCTGACCGACATCAGAACAAATATAAGCATCTCCCTGGGTTAAGCGATAAACACATTCTAATACCGATTGAGGTTTAATCTGGTCTGAACCGCGGTCAAAATCAAGGCAATTTTTATTTTTCCATTGCGTGATTTGTTGCCACCATTCGCTTAAATCCGATTGCGATTTAACCAAGTTTTCTTCATCTAATAGGGATAAAAATTCACTTAACACATTATCAGCACTGCCTACAATGGGAATCGTGGCAGGCACATTTTTTGAGATTGAAGTGGGATCAATGTCAATGTGGATTACTTTCGCATTGGGGCAATATTTTTCTAAATTATTGGTGGTGCGATCGTCAAAACTCACGCCAATGCCAAGGATAAGATCACTGTCGTGCATTGCATTATTGGCTTGATAGGTACCGTGCATACCCAACATTCCAAGGAATTGGCGATCGGTACTAGGGTAAGCCCCAAGTCCCATTAAAGATGAGGTAACGGGAAGATTTAAGCGTTGAGCAAATTGCACTAATTTCTTGTGACAATTTGCTGCAATGATACCACCACCAGCAAATAGCACGGGGCGTTTGGCAACCAATAATGTTTTTAAGGCTTTTTTAATTTGCCCTTTATGCCCTTGTACAGTGGGATTATAGGAACGTAATGTCACGCTATCAGGATAACTATAAGGGTATTTATGTGCAGGATTGACGACATCTTTTGGTACATCTATTACGACAGGGCCTGGGCGACCTGTTGAAGCAATATAAAACGCTTTTTTGATTATTGTGGGAATATCTTCAGCCCGTTTGACTAAAAAGCTGTGTTTTACCACGGGGCGAGAGATCCCAACCATATCACATTCTTGAAAGGCATCTGTGCCGATTAAGCTACTCGGTACTTGACCTGTGATAACAACTAAAGGAACGGAATCTCTATAGGCAGTGGCAATGCCCGTTATGGCATTGGTTGCCCCAGGGCCTGAGGTAACAAGCACGCAACCTACTTCGCCAGTAGAGCGTGCATACCCGTCAGCCATATGTACGGCGGCTTGCTCGTGGCGAACAAGAATATGTTCGATACCTCCTAGGGTATGGATAGCATCATAAATATCAAGCACTGAGCCACCAGGGTAACCGAATAAATATTTCACACCTTGATCACGCAATGATTGCACGATCATTTCTGCTCCAGAGAGTTTTTTCATGTTTACCTCGCAATAATAACATTTGAACCTTGGGATACGACTTTCTAGCAGTTTACTCAGTATTTTTGATTTGTCTATGATTAAATTTTTGTGTAGTGATATTTGAAATTGGTATTTAATGCTGAAAAAAATTATATTATTAGAATAAAATAAATTAACAGTGCTATTTTTTATAAAAAATGCGACTTTGTGTCGCATTTTATAAAAATAACAAAATTAAATTTTATTTGAAGTTTATTGAGATGATTGCTTTTTCGTTAACATAATAAGTGCAAACATAACCACACCTGTGGTTAAAAAGCCGAATAGTCCCGAATTGCTAAATCCGACCACAAGATAACCGATGGCTGCGGAACTGGCAACAATACCAGCATAAGGTAATTGAGTAGTAACGTGTTCCATATGATTACATTTTGCACCTGTAGAAGATAAAATAGTGGTATCTGATACCGGTGAGCAATGATCGCCACAAACCGCACCAGCCATCACCGCGGACAAACAAGGCAATAATAAATCAGGTGCCGCGTGAACTGCAATTGAAGCAGCGATCGGTAACATAATACCAAAGGTGCCCCAACTAGTTCCCGTTGCAAATGCCATTGCACTTGCAATTAAAAACAATAATGCAGGCAAGAAAGCTGGGTTAAGATTGCCTGAGATTAGGTGTGAAAGATATTTACCTGTTTGCATATCCCCCACTACATTGTTAATCATCCAAGCAAAGAATAAAATTAAAATAGCACCTTGCATTGATTTTAAACCTAATCCCAGCGATTTAATGTAATCTGTTAGGCTAACTTGGCGATCAAGATAAATTAAGAAACTTGAAACGATGACTGCACAGCTTCCCCCGATAACTAAGGATATGCCGACAACCGTATTTTCAAATGCACCAAGTAAGCTAAAGACTTTACCACTTTCGCTGAGCGCTTGTGCGCCAGTATATATCATCATTGATACGGTCACGAGAATGAGTACGAGAATTGGCACAATAAGATTACGCACACGGCCTTTTACTGAACTGTCATTTTCACTTTCATTGTGAGTGCTTTCTAATGCAGTTTTTTCTGAAATAGCCATACGACCAATGTCAAATGCAAAATAAGCTACGACAAAAACCATAATAATAGAAAAAATTGCATAGAAATTCATTGCACTCATCGCCATAAATGCACCGATTGGCGAATAGCCTGTAATATGATGTTCAGCGAGTAGCCCTGCGATCAAGGTAATGATATAAGCTCCCCAGCTTGAAACGGGCATTAATACACACATTGGTGCTGCGGTTGAATCAAGAATATACGCTAATTTTGCCCGTGATACTTTAAATTTGTCGGTAACAGGGCGAGCTATCGCACCAACAGCTAAGCTATGAAAATAATCATCAATAAAGGTAATAAACACCAAGCACGCAGCCATTAATTTTGCCCCACGGCGTCCTTTAATATGTTGTTGTGCCCAATTTGCAAAGGCTTGATTGCTGCCTGAAACAGTAAGTAATGAGGTTAAGATTCCGAGTAATAATAAGAATAGAATAATACAAATATTATTTGTGTTTATACCATCCTCGTTATAAAGCAAAGAAATAAAGCTGTTTTTAATGTAAATGACCGAATCAATAGGATTAAAATTTGCGAGCATCAATGCACCGACTAAAATACCGATGCTTAAGGAAATTAACACTCGACGTGTTGCTATGGCAAGCCCTAAGGCTAAAACCGCGGGCAAAATAGACCATAAAGAAAGAGAATAATCAGCAAGTTGCATTGTTCTACCTAAATAATAAAATAAGAGAACTACTGAAATGCAAAAAATGGCAAGATAGAGAAAATACAATACGTAATAAACATACCTATTTGACCCCTAACCAGTAGCGCTCCATAGTTAATCAAAAATACGAAACTATGACAGTAACGTTCCTTATCGAATACGTTACCAACCAAATTAGATGACTCTAAACTTGATTTCGGCGAGCATCCCTTTCTTTTTTCATCAACGTTATCCACTCCAAAAAAATACTTATTATGTTCGCACCTCTACAAAGCAGGCTTAAGAAGATTACCTTAATATTGAACAAATGCCAATAGTTTAACGCAGAAAAAAGAGAGAAAGTGATAAAAAATAACCTTATACGAAATAACTAAATAAAAAAGTAGACGATTTTTTGTTATTTTTATTTACCTTGAATAATAATTATTATATCATTCAAAAAAATTTAAATTTATTTGTTTAATTTCACAGAAGAGGCTTATTATGTCAGAATTAGTAAAAGGTTTAAAAAATCTTCGTATATTACGTGCAGCAGCGAATGAATTATCACTTGATGAATTAGAACAAGCATTAAGTAAATTTCAACAAATCGTGGCAGATAGACGTGCAGCTGAAGAAGCTGCCGCAGCACAAAATAAAGAACGTCAAGAGCGTATCGCTAAGTTAAAAAAGGAACTAGAAGAACAAGGTATTAGCGTAGAAGAATTGGGTGTGGTTGGTGTTAAAGAGAAAAAACAACGTAAACAATTACAACCAAAATATAAATTTATCAATGAATTAGGTGAAGAAAAAACTTGGACAGGTCAAGGTAGAATGCCATTAGCATTACAAAATGCAATCAAAGCTGGCAAAAAATTAGATGCATTCTTAATCTAATTTACCTATCGTTTATTATTCATTTTTACAATAAAACCCATTTCAAATGGGTTTTATTTTATTGAGAGTTTTTTACTAATACTATGATTGAAAATAAAATTTTACTCACAGACTGCCCTGATGATAAGGGGTTGATTGCAAAAATTACAAATATTTGTTATAAGCATCAACTAAACATTTTACATAATAATGAATTTGTTGATTTTGAAAGCAAACATTTCTTTATGCGTACTGAATTACAAGGGATTTTTAATGAACAAACCTTGCTTGAGGATTTAGCCTTTAGTTTACCACAAGGCACAAATTGTCGTTTAGTCAGTTCTCAACGCAAACGTATTGTAATTTTAGTCACTAAAGAAGCCCATTGTTTAGGCGATATTTTAATGAAAACCTATTATGGCGGCTTAGATGTTGAAATTGCCGCGGTAATTGGGAATCACGAAACATTACGAAATTTAGTTGAGCGTTTTGATGTGCCATTCCATTGTGTGAGTCACGAAGGGTTAACACGTGTGGAACATGATAAATTATTGGCTTCAAAGATTGATGAATATAACCCTGATTATATTGTCTTAGCGAAATATATGCGTGTGTTAAACCCTGAATTTGTGGAGCGTTATCCAAATCGTGTGATTAACATTCACCATTCATTTTTGCCAGCGTTTATTGGTGCAAAACCTTATCAACAAGCCTATGAACGTGGGGTAAAAATTATTGGTGCAACGGCACATTTTATTAATAATCAATTAGATGAAGGTCCGATTATTATGCAAAATGTGATTAATGTGGATCACACTTATTCTGCTGATGCGATGATGAAAGCAGGGCGAGATGTAGAAAAAACTGTGCTAAGTAAAGCGTTAGATTTAGCCTTGCATGATCGCATTTTTGTCTATCAGAATAAAACGATTATTCTTTAATTAAGGGCAATTTTATGCAGAAAACCGCGGTCAAAATTCATTACGTTTTTTGACCGCGGTTTTCTGTAGAATAAAATTCCGATATAGATCAAATAATAAACATTTTTTACTAAAAAATGGCGTTGCGTAATGTTATAATTTTTCACTCCTTGTATAAGCGAAATCAGCGTATTGGTAGCTCCTTTGCTGTTCTGTTGTTGCGTACTGATTTAATTAAATCGTAGTTAATTTCAGATATTTTAAGGAGAAAATGTGAAGTTAGATGAGTTAGCTAAACTCGCTGGCGTCTCAAGAACCACAGCAAGTTATGTTGTCAATGGCAAAGCAAAACAATATCGCGTGAGCGATAGCACCATTCATCGTGTGCAACAATTAATTGAACAATATGATTTTAAACCGAATGCAATGGCTGCAGGGTTGCGTGCGGGAAGAACGAAAACAATCGGATTAATTATTCCTGATTTTGAAAATCAAAGTTATGCCAAAATTACTAATCGTTTGGAAAATCGTTGTCGTGAGCTAGGCTATCAGCTATTGATTACTTGTTCAAATGACAACCAAGAAAATGAAATTGAATGTGCCAAGCATTTATTTCAACGTAAAATTGATGCCCTAATTGTGTCCACTACCTTGTCAATGGATAATCGCTTTTATCAAGAAAATAGCCAAATTCCGATTTTTGGTTTTGACCGTTGTATTCGAGATGAACACGTGATGAACGTGCTAGCTGATGATGAAAATGATGCTTACCGATTAGCTCAAGGATTGATTCGTAAGCCTTGTTCGCAGATTTTATTTTTAGGGGCGTTACCCGAATTAGCAACCAGTATAGAACGGGAAAAAGGTTTTAAACGAGCGTTAAATGGCACATTAAGCCAAGTCAATTATCTTTATGCTGATAAATTTAATCAGGATTCCGCTGCTGAGATTTTTTCTGCTTGGTTGAAAGAACATCCTTTACCGCAGGGGATTTTTATTACCTCCTTAATTTTGCTACAAGGCGTGTTAAAAGTGTTGTTTAGTCACCAACAAAAAATTCCCAAAGATCTTTTAATTGCAACCTTTGGACACCACGAATTATTGAATTTATTAGAAAATAGAGTGATTTGTTGTGTACAAGATCACGAAGAAATTGCAGAAAATTTATTTCATCTTGTAATGGCAACGTTAGAAAAGAAAAAACACGCATTTATGATGAATGCCATTCAGCGAGAAATTATTGCGTTAAATTAAAAAATCACCCGTTGTTACGGGCGATTTTTTATTTAAGCGAATGATATTTTATTTGGTTTCAACACTGAGTTTGCCTTGCTCAACGCGAATGCCTTTAGCAAATTTTTTAATAATGACATCACGGGCTTTTGTGTCATCAAGGGTATAAACGGGCGTAGAAGATAATAATTTTCCTAAATTATCAATTAAAAATGGCATAATCGGTTGTAATTGTTGGCTATATTTTTCGGGACTCGCTTGCCAATTTAAAATATGTAAGTCCTGTAAATAAATTGCACCTTTATTCGCATCATAATAAGGTATAGTATCAAATTGAATATTAAGTTGACCTGCATATTGTTGATTTTGTAAATTCAGTGAACTCTCTACAACGCCATTGATTTCTACTCTGCCATTATTGTTTGGACCGATTTTAGCTTGTGCACTACGCAAGGTGTAATCCACTTTGAATAAACCAGGGACTTGATAGCTATCTGCAACACCAGCACGTTTGGCAAGGTATTGATTGACTTGTTGTTCATCAATTGCCAGATCCATACTGGCAACGGCATAGCTTGAAAAAAAACTGCTTATTAGAATAAAAACGGCTAAAAATTTTTTCATTATTTATATTGATCCTAAATCAAAGGTTAAAAGATAGTGGCACGGAAAACCGCGGTCAAAAAACAGCTTAAATTTGATCCGCGGTAATTGCTCGTTTTGACACGTATTTACGGCTTTCGTTCAAAACTTTACGCAAGTTTTACGTTGCTAGACTTGTGCAAGTAGGCGGAGTGAATTATATTTTGCACTTCAATCAGCGTTAAATTGGAGTCAATATGAAAAAATGGTTAGGGATCATCATTGCAAGTGCATTGTTAGCAGGCTGTAGTGTTGGTGGTGGCTTTGGCGTCGGCAATGGTGGGGCTGGAGTGAGTTTGGGAACGGGGATTGGTTTCTAATAAAACACTTGCTAACTGAGAATAAATCGGTATAATACGCCACATATTTCGGACGCGGGGTGGAGCAGCTTGGTAGCTCGTCGGGCTCATAACCCGAAGGTCGTTGGTTCAAATCCAGCCCCCGCAACCACTTTTGCTTATGTAGTAAATTCATTATGTAGGCTCAGTGATAAAACCCCAGATAATTTCGGGGTTTTTTTATAGACAAAATTTGAATCTAGACTGGGCGATTGAGCCCTTTTTTTACGTCTATAAAAAGACTAAATGAAATAAGATTATGATGTCTTATTGCTTATAGGAGAGTGTTTTGGCAACGTTAGAACAAAAATTAGCAGAATTATTGCAGGCTTCCGTAGAAGATTTAGGTTGTGAACTTTGGGGCATTGAATGTCAGCGTGCAGGGCGTTTTATGACCGTGCGGTTGTTTATTGACAAAGAAGGTGGGGTAAGCATTGATGATTGTGCGGATGTAAGCCGTCAAGTCAGTGCCATATTAGATGTAGAAGATCCAATTGCGGATAAGTATAATTTAGAAGTCTCATCGCCAGGGTTAGATCGCCCGTTATTCAATTTATCGCAATTTGAACGTTATATTGGGCAAGATATTGCACTACATTTGCGTATTGCCGTTGCTGATCGCCGTAAATGGCAAGGGAAATTAACGCAAATTGAAGGTGATATGTTAACGCTTTTAGTTGATGATCAGCCACAGGTGTTTGCTTTAGGGAATATTCAAAAAGCGAATGTAATTGCTAAGTTTTAATTTTATAGTTAGGAATGGAATGAAATGAGTAAAGAAATTTTATTAGCGGCAGAAGCCGTATCAAATGAGAAGTTATTGCCACGTGAGAAGATTTTTGAAGCATTGGAAAGTGCAATTGCGCTCTCTACAAAGAAAAAGTATGAATATGATATTGATGTTCGTGTGCAAATTAATACGAAAACAGGGGAATTTAGCACTTTCCGCCGTTGGGTTGTGGTAGAAGAAGTTCACGCACCAACAAAAGAAATCACGTTGGAAGCGGCACAATTTGAAGATCCTAGCGTTCAATTAGGCGATATTGTTGAAGACGAGATTGAGTCTATTGCATTTGACCGTATTACGATGCAAACCGCACGTCAAGTAATTAGTACAAAAATTCGCGAAGCAGAACGTAGCAAAGTCGTTGAGCAGTTTATGAGCGAAGAAGGTAAAATCGTGATTGGTACGGTAAAGAAAGTTAACCGCGACAACATTATTTTAGAACTGATTGGTAATAAAGAAGATCCTGTTAAAGCTGAAGCGGTCATTTTGCGTGAAGATATGTTACCACGCGAAAATTTTCGCCCGGGTGATCGCATTCGTGGGGTGTTATACAAAGTTTCGCCTGAAAGTAAAGGGGCACAGTTATTTGTTACCCGTGCAAAACCGATTATGCTAGAAGAATTATTCCGCTTAGAAGTGCCTGAAATTGGTGAGGAATTAATTGAAATCAAAGGTGCATCTCGTGATGCAGGATCGCGGGCAAAAATTGCAGTAAAAAGCAATGATAAACGGATTGATCCAGTCGGGGCTTGTGTTGGTATGCGTGGTTCGCGTGTACAGGCAATCACCAATGAATTAGGTGGTGAACGTGTTGATATCGTTTTATGGGATGACAACCCTGCACAATACGTGATTAACGCGATGGCACCTGCTGATGTGAGCTCAATTGTTGTGGATGAAGATAATCATTCAATGGATATTGCCGTTGAAGCTGAGAATCTTGCTCAAGCGATTGGACGCAATGGACAAAATGTGCGTTTAGCAACCCAATTAACAGGTTGGTCGTTAAATGTGATGACGACAAATGAATTAGATAATAAACATCAAGTGGAAGATAAAAAGATTTTAAATCTCTTTATCTCTGCCTTAGAAATTGATGAAGAATTTGCACAAATTCTTATTGATGAAGGCTTTACCAGTTTAGAAGAATTGGCTTATGTGCCAGTGAATGAATTAACTGCGATTGATGGTTTGGAAGATGAAGATTTGGTTGAAGAGTTGCAAACTCGTGCCAAAAATAAATTAACTGAACAAGCATTAGCGGAAGAAGAAACCTTAAAGCAAGCACATATTGAAGAGGCGTTATTGAATTTAGATGGAATGGAACGTCATATTGCTGTGTTATTAGCAAACCAAGGCATTACTACCTTGGAAGCATTAGCCGAACAAGGTGTTGATGATTTAGCCGACATTGAAGAATTAAGTGCGGAAAAAGCAGCAGAATTAATTATGGCTGCACGTAATATTTGTTGGTTTAGCTAAGCTGTAGGAGAAAAGAATGACAGATAAAATTGAACAAGATGCACCGAAAAAATTAAGTTTACAGCGTCGCACCAAAACAACTGCGAGAGGGACTACTGCGGGTGGTAAAGCAAAATCAGTGCAAGTGGAAGTGCGAAAATCGCGTAAAGTTGATACTGAAGCGGCTAAAAAAGCGAAAGAAGAAGCGAAATTGAAAGCGGAAAAAGCAGCGAAAGAAAAACTTGAGCAAGAAAAAATTGCTCAAGAAAAAGTGGCTGCTGAGAAACTAAAAGCGGAAGAAAAAGCAAAACAATCAAGTGCTAAGAAAGACGAAAGCAAAGCACCGAAATCGGTGAAAACAGCTGAAACCGCGGACAAAAATCGCGTTAAATCTGAGAAAGCGAAACCCGTTGATCCTGAAAAAGAAAAACGCCGAGCTGAAGAAGCGGAGTTACGCCGTAAAGCGGATGAATTGGCTCGTCAAAAAGCGGAAGAGAAAGCACGTTTAGCCGCGGAAGAAGCGCGTCGTTATGCTGATGTTGATAATAGCAAAGAGAGCAAAGATACGGCATCGGAAGATTATGCTGATTATAACTTAACTTCAAGTTATGCTCGTGAAGCAGAAGATGAAGAAGAGCGTCGTAACGAAAGCCGTGGTCGTGGCAAAAATAAAGTTGCTAAAGCGAAAAAAGGTGGACGAGATGATGAAACGAATAAAAATGAACGTCATTCTGACCGTCGTAACCAAAAAGATCTAAAAGGTGGCAAAGGTAAGCATAAAAAAGGCAGTAGCTTACAACAAGCCTTCACTAAACCTGCACAAGCGGTAAACCGCGATGTTGTGATTGGTGAAACCGTTACGGTTGCTGAATTAGCAAATAAAATGGCGGTGAAAGCTACAGAAATCATCAAAACGATGATGAAAATGGGCGAGATGGTTACCATTAACCAAGTGATTGACCAAGAAACTGCACAGTTAGTCGCAGAAGAAATGGGGCATAAGGTTATTCTACGCAAGGAAAACGAGCTAGAAGAGTCCGTACTTGAAGATCGTGATATTCACGCGGAAAAAGTAAATCGAGCGCCTGTTGTTACCATTATGGGACACGTTGACCACGGTAAAACCTCATTACTTGACTATATTCGTAAAGCAAAAGTTGCCGCAGGCGAAGCTGGGGGAATTACTCAGCATATTGGTGCATACCACGTTGAAACCGATGATGGTAAGATGATTACCTTCTTGGATACACCAGGACACGCCGCCTTTACGTCAATGCGTGCGCGTGGTGCGAAATCAACGGATATCGTGGTGCTTGTTGTGGCTGCAGATGATGGCGTTATGCCACAAACCATTGAAGCGATTCAACACGCACGTGCTGCGGGTGCGCCATTAGTGGTTGCCGTGAATAAAATTGATAAGCCAGAAGCAAATCCTGATCGTGTGGAGCAAGAATTACTGCAATACGAAGTGGTGTCAGAAAAATTCGGTGGCGATGTGTTATTTGTGCCTGTTTCAGCGAAAAAAGGAACGGGGATTGATGAATTACTTGATGCTATCTTATTGCAATCTGATGTTTTAGAATTGACCGCGGTCAAAGACGGTATGGCAAGTGGTGTCGTTATTGAATCTTATCTTGATAAGGGGCGTGGACCAGTTGCTACAATTTTAGTTCAATCGGGAACGTTAAATAAAGGCGATATCATTTTATGCGGCTTTGAATATGGTCGCGTGCGTGCGATGCGTGATGAAAATGGTAAAGAAGTTGATAGTGCAGGTCCATCTATTCCTGTGGAAGTTCTTGGGCTGTCAGGCGTGCCAGCAGCAGGTGATGAAGCAACTGTTGTTCGTGATGAGAAAAAAGCACGTGAAGTTGCACTTTATCGTCAAGGTAAATTCCGTGATGTGAAACTAGCTCGTCAGCAAAAAGCGAAATTAGAAAATATGTTCAGTAATATGGCGGAAGGCGATGTTTCAGAGTTAAATGTGATCGTTAAAGCTGACGTTCAAGGCTCCGTCGAAGCGATTGTTCAAGCCTTACAAGAACTCTCAACCGATGAAGTGAAAGTCAAAGTTGTTGGCTCTGGTGTAGGCGGAATTACTGAAACTGATGCGACGTTAGCCGCGGCATCTAATGCCATTATTGTGGGCTTTAACGTGCGTGCAGATGCATCAGCTCGCCGTGTGATTGAAAATGAAAATATTGATTTACGTTATTATTCAATCATTTATGAATTATTAAATGAAATCAAAGCCGCGATGAGTGGTATGTTACAGCCTGAATTTAAACAAGAAATTATTGGTTTAGCGGAAGTGCGTGATGTGTTCCGTCATCCGAAATTTGGTGCGATTGCAGGTTGTATGGTAACTGAAGGGATCGTTAAACGTAATAATCCAATCCGCGTATTGCGTGATAACGTGGTTATTTTTGAAGGCGAATTAGAATCTCTACGTCGCTTCAAAGATGATGTCGCAGAAGTTCGTAATGGGATGGAATGTGGTATCGGCGTGAAGAACTATAACGATGTGAAAGTCGGTGATCAGATTGAAGTCTTTGAAGTTGTAGAAGTTAAACGTTCAATTTAACATTTATGAAAATAACCGAGTAGTTTTGCTCGGTTATTTTATTATTTAAGGATAAATTATATGAAGAAAAAAATTTTATTTGTTCATCCTGCGTTAGTTATGGGAGGAGCTGAAACAGTTCTAATTTCATACTTGAATATTTTATCAAAATATTCGGAAAAATATGAAGTTGATGTTGCTTTTATTGAGAATAGACAGAATTTTAATTTTGATAAAATCCCGAATAATATTAATATTCATTTTATACTTTCAGATGTTGAATCGGAATTTTTGATATGTCTTGATAATCGGCGTTCGGAAGATTAAACTGTAAATAGAAATTATTATCAATCTTGGTTTGGTGGGATTAAAGAAAGAAGTAATTTCCGTTTATTAGAACTCATAAATAAATACAATTATGATGTAATTATAGATTTTAGCAGTGTAGTTAGTTCATTTGAATATTTTATTAATAAATTTGATTTGGCAAAAAGAATTGTTTGCTTAAAATGGGTGCATTCTTCATCTGTTATAAATAATTTCATAAATGATCCTTGCTATTATTCGTATATTTTGAATAAATATAGTGCATTAATTACAATCTGTCCAGATATGGAGCAAAGTTGTAAAGATGCATTTAATCAATTAGGAATAAGAGGTGAAACAATTTACTCTATTTTTAATCCTATTAATTTAGAGGCAATTCATAATAATGAATGTTTAGAAACTGAAATTGAGTCAGATATACAAAAATTGCAGGAATCTTTTATATTACAAGTAGCGCGTTTAGAGGAAAGGCAAAAAAATCATTTAGAACTGATAGAAATTTATGCAAGATTAAAACAATTAGGAATAAAGGAAAAATTATACATTATTGGGGACGGTAGTTCTAAGCAGCAATTACAAGATAAAATTAATGAATTAGAGTTAACTGAAGAGTGTTTATTATTGGGTGAAAGAAAGAATCCATTTATTTTTATGAAATATGCTAAATTATTTTTGCATACTGCAAACTATGAAGGACTTCCAACAGTATTTATTGAAAGTATGGCTTGTGGTACTCCTGTGATTGCATATAATTGTCCAACGGGACCGAAAGATATTTTAGAAAATGGAAAGTATGGCATATTAATTCCAATGGGAGATCAAGATTTATTTGTTGAGAAAGCGCATGAGTTATTAACTGATGAAAGTAAATTGAATCATTATAAGCGATTATTGCCTGAATCAGTACAACGTTTCAGTTTTGATGTTATAGGGCAACAATTTTTAGACTTACTTGAGAATGAATTTAAAAAAAAAGAAATAGTAATATAAGAATAGGAAAATTAGTATGGTAAGAGAATTTAAACGTTCAGATCGTGTGGCTCAAGAGCTACAAAAAGAAGTGGCAGTCATTTTACAACGAGAGGTAAAAGATCCGCGGATTGGAATGGTGACGGTTTCTGATGTAGAGGTCTCAAGAGATTTAGCTTACGCCAAAGTTTTTGTCACATTTTTATTTGACAATGATGAACAGGCGATAGCACAAGGAATGAAAGGGCTGGAAAAAGCGGCATCTTATATTCGGACGTTAGTGGGTAAGGCTATGCGTTTACGTATTGTGCCTGAATTACGTTTCGTCTATGATCAGTCTTTAGTTGAAGGAATGAGAATGTCTAATCTAGTGACGAATGCGGTTCGTGATGATGAGAAAAAGCATATTTCTGAATAGTATTAATATATAAAAAATGGGATAACGCGAAAATCGTTATCCCATTTTGTTTAAGTCAGATTAGAATTTATAGTTAAATCCTGCAACAAATTCACGTCCACGTTCGTAGAAACCTGCGTTACCACGTTGGCTTTGGCTGCGATACGCTTTGTTGAATAAATTGTTAATGCCAAAGTTAATATTTAATTGGTCATTGTGTAGTGGTTGCCAATTAACAAAGATATCATGTACGCCATAGCCAGGTTTTGAGTCTTTTGCTAATACTTTGACAAATTTATGGCCTACAGATTGATCTCTGATACGTTGTCTTTTCGTTCCAACATAGTCTACACGTTCAAAATAACGAGCGTTCCAACCAATCTCTAAACTTGGGTTTTCAAAGCGGTAAGATAAGCTAGTTAACCATTGACGACCAACGTTCCAGAAGTAATAGGGATTTTCTTCTTGGTTGCTACTAAATGAATTACTATAAATGTTCGGTTTAGATTGTGATACAGCAATACGTGCTTTAAATCCATTGTAAACATAACTTGCATCGGCTTCATAGCCATGCAATTTAATTTTACCATCATTGTAGGTTTTATTGGTTCCATAAATGATGAGATCATCAATAGTTTGTTTGAACACATTGGCACTGACTTTGAAACCGTTTTGTTCCCAACGGAAACCAATTTCACCACGGCGTGCCGTTTCAGGTTTTAAGTTTTTATCAACGTGGACACCTGCAAATGCTTCATTAATACGTAATGCTTCGTTTAAGCGTGGTGCACGGCTTGCTTGATTATATGTAGCAACTAAAGCAAAATTCGGTGTGATTCCCCAAATTGCATTAATACTTGGGTTAAATTTACCATAGGATGCTTCCCCACCTTGATTATCGCGGAATTTGAAGTGATCATAACGTAAACCTGTGGTTAATGTAACAGGTGATAAATCCCAAATACCTTCTACATATAAGCCATATTCATCTTTTTTCTCTTGTCCAACATGGGTTACTTTATTAGAACGGATAGCATTCCATGGTTTATAAGAGGGTTCGGCTTTTTCTGTGCGATAATTTACCCCATATTTGATGTTATGTTTACCCACTTCACTTGATAAATTCAAGTTCCCACCAGTGGAGAATGTTTTTGTGATTTCCATATCTGGTGAATCACTTAATCTCGCTTTAGGTGGTTTGTAGTCATCAATTTGTGTACGGAATACATTAGCATCAACTTTGCTAATAAAACCAATATTATGCCCTTCATATTGTGCATTCAATGTACGTTGGCGTTGTGCTGAACGGTCTTCACCATAGACAGCTTCTAATGGATCGCTATATGGGAATTCAAGTTGTGGTTTACGTGTACCTTCTTGGTATTCCTGACGGATAGAAAAACGAATTTTGTGGTTTTCATTAAAATCATAACCCAGTTTGGCTAAATAACTGTCTTGGTTAAGTTTGCTACCATATTGCTTGTTATCATTTCCATCTTTATAATCGCCATTACGTAAGAAATGCCCTGCAAATAAAGCATCAAAGCCATTTTGATTTGCGTAAGTTGCGATATTTGTTCCATAACCGCGGTTGCTACTTGCTGTTGCTCCGATTTTTAAACCAATGCTTTGGTTTTCGCGTAACAGATCTTTAGCATCAAGAGTTGTTATTCGGATAACACCACCTAATGCACCAATACCTGCACTCGCTGAGCCTGCGCCTTTCTCAATATCAATAACTTTAACCAACGTTGGGTCAAGCATAAATTTTCCTTGATGGTGCAGAATAGAACTAGTATTTGTTGCACCATCTACATCTAAGGTGATTTTATCTTCCCCGATGCCACGGATACTATAAAATTGTGCCACACCATTACCACCGCTACTAGTTAAACCAACTTGATTTTTCATTGCTTGTTTTAGATCGGTGGCTACCCGTTGATCTAATTGTTTGTCAGTAATAATAGTTGGAACAGCATTCCCAGTGATAACGATTGGGGCAAGTTGTTCTGTTGATTCCGCAGATGCCTGATGGGCAGAAACTAGGCTCAAGGCAACTACACTTAATTTAAATAAAGGTTTTTTGACCATTATGATTTTCCTTAAATATAATTAGTAAAAAGAAATTAAATGATAATTATTTTTAATAATATTTAAAGAGTGGTTTTTAAAAAATGTGGAGTGGATCACAGAAAATTAAAAATGGTGATGACATTTTAAACAGTAAAATTTAAGTGTATAAAATATAAAGGGAATAAAACTTAAGTCATTCTTATACTTAAGTTTTATTCCCTTTATGGAAAATAACGTTTAAACTTTAATTAGCTTTTTTGTTTCATTGCTGGGAATAAAATTACATCACGGATTGATGGTGCATTTGCATATAGCATAGCCAAGCGATCAATACCCAATCCAGCTCCTGCAGTAGGCGGTAAGCCGTGTTCTAACGCAGTAACAAAATCTTCATCTTTAAACATCGCTTCATCATCGCCTGCTTCTTTCGCAGCAACCTGTGCATCAAAGCGTTCAGCTTGATCTTCTGCATCATTTAATTCTGAGAAACCATTACCGATTTCACGACCGCCAATAAATAGCTCAAAGCGATCGGTAATTTCTGGATTTTCATCATTACGACGAGCAAGTGGCGAAATTTCTGCTGGGTGTGCCATTAAGAATGTTGGTTGAGTAAGTTGGTGTTCAGCAATTTCTTCAAAAATAGCATTTACTACAGAACCTAGCCCCCAAGACTTTTGTACTTCAATACCCAGTTTATTTGCAATTGCACAAGCTTTAGCGAAATCCTGTAAATCTTCAGGTTGGATATCTTTGCCATATTTCACGATAGCATCGTGCATTGTGATGCGTTCAAATGGTTTGCCGAAGTCAAATTCGTAATCACCGTATGGTACAATGGTGCTACCAAGAATATCTACGGCTAATTTGCGTAATAGTTCTTCAATGGTGTCCATTAAATCTTTATAATCTGCGTAAGCTTGATAGTATTCGATCATCGTAAATTCAGGATTGTGGCGGACTGAAACCCCTTCATTACGGAAATTACGGTTAATTTCAAATACACGTTCAAATCCACCGACAACTAATCGTTTGAGATAAAGCTCTGGCGCAATACGCAGATACATATCAATGTCCAAAGCATTATGGTGTGTCACAAATGGACGAGCAGATGCACCGCCAGGAATCACGTGTAACATTGGGGTTTCAACTTCAATAAAGTCTTTATTGATAAAAAATTCACGCATTCCTGCAATGACTTTAGAACGAATGACGAACGTTTTGCGTGATTGTTCATTCGCAATTAAGTCTAAATAGCGTTGGCGATAACGTGTTTCTTGATCGGTTAAACCGTGGTGTTTATCTGGTAAAGGACGCAATGCTTTGGTTAACAGTTGCACTTCGCTTGCACGCACAGTTAATTCATCAGTTTTTGTTTTAAATAAGACACCTTTAACGCCAATAATATCGCCTAAATCCCAGTTACCAACATCGTTTGCATAAACACCTTCGGCTAAATTGTCGCGAGCGATATAAAGTTGAATGCGCCCACTCATATCTTGCAAAGTAATAAATGTTGCTTTACCCATTACGCGACGGGTCATAATACGCCCCGCTACCGCAACGTGAATTTCTTGTGCTTTCAAATTTTCGCTTTCAGTTTTAGCATATTGATCTTGCAAGTTTTGTGCTAATGCATCACGGCGAAAAGTATTTGGAAAGGCATTGCCTTTGGCACGTAATGCCGCTAATTTTTCGCGGCGAACCGCCATTTCTCCGTGAAAATCAAGTTCTGGCGTTTGTTGTTCTGACATTTTTCGTTTCCTTATGGTTAAAATGAGTTATAAGCCTGCTTTTAAGCTCGCTTCAATGAATTTATCTAAATCGCCGTCTAATACGGCTTGTGTATTGCGATTCTCAACCCCTGTGCGTAAATCTTTAATCCGTGAATCATCTAAGACGTAAGAACGAATTTGACTTCCCCAACCAATATCAGATTTACTTTCTTCTAATGCTTGTTTATCGGCATTCTTCTTTTGTAATTCCATTTCATACAGCTTAGCTTTAAGCTGTTTCATACATTGATCTTTATTCTTGTGTTGTGAGCGATCATTTTGACATTGCACTACAATGCCACTCGGAATATGGGTAATTCGCACCGCACTTTCGGTTTTATTCACGTGCTGACCGCCTGCACCTGATGCACGATAGACATCAATGCGTAAATCCGCAGGATTAATATCAATGTCAATATCATCGTCAATTTCTGGGTAGATAAATGCAGCAGCAAAGGAAGTATGGCGACGATTATTTGAATCAAATGGGCTTTTGCGTACCAAACGATGAATACCTGTTTCCGTGCGTAACCAACCAAATGCATAATCGCCAGAGACTTTAATTGTCGCGGATTTTATCCCAGCAACATCGCCATCGGATACTTCCATTAATTCCGTTTTAAAGCCTTTACTTTCTGCCCAACGCAAATACATTCGTAGCAACATTTCTGCCCAATCTTGTGCTTCAGTGCCACCTGAACCAGATTGCAAATCAACGTAGCAATCTGCACTGTCGTTTTGACCGCTAAACATTCGGCGAAATTCTAATTGCTCAAGTTGTTGTTCTAATTCATTTAATTCAGTAACTGCTTCGTTGAAGGTTTGTTCATCTTCGCCTTCTAGGGCTAATTCAAGCAAACCATCAACATCGTCTAAACCTTGCACCAGTTTTGCAATGGTATTGACAACAATTTCAAGGGATGCCCGTTCTTTGCCAAGTGCTTGCGCACGTTCAGGGTCAGCCCACACATCCGATTGTTCTAATTCTGCATTGACTTCTTCTAGCCGTTCCACTTTGGCATCATAGTCAAAGATACCCCCGAAGCGTGTTGGTACGTTGAGTTAAATCAGCAATTTTATTTTTAACAGGATTAATTTCAAACATAATGATTAATATTGCGTATAAACGCTTTAGCAAGAAATTTGCAAATTATAGGTTATTTTACTGAATTTTGGTAGCCTAGCGATAAAAACCGCGGTCAAAAAATTCGTCATTTTTATGAAATAACTTGAACATTTGTTGAATTTTTTTATAATTCAGCCTTTGTTTTCGTTATTTTAGAATAGGCAAGCTGTATGAAAAAACTTCTCACGTTAATGACGCTTACGGGACTTTCTTTGTCCGTGTCTGCAACCGATGCGCAAATTGTATCGCAATTAAAAAAATTGGGGGCGAAGAGGGTTGAAGTGAAAGATTCGCCAATTAAAGGGATTAAAACGGCAATTACTGAGGACGGCACATTATTTGTTACTGAAGATGGCAAATATGCGTTGCAAGGGAAACTCTATGAATTGACGGATAAAGGCCCTGTTGATGTAAGTGCCAAAACCTTAATGCCAATTTTGGAATCTTATAAAAATGAAATGATTGTGTTGCCAGCTAAAAATGAAAAACATATCGTGACCGTTTTTATGGATATCACTTGCCATTATTGTCATAAATTATATGAGCAAGCAAAAGAATACAATGATTTAGGCATTACATTACGTTTTCTTGCTTTCCCTCGTAGCGGATTAGAAAATAAAACCGCTCAGCAAATGGAAGCCATTTTTAGTGCGAAAGATCCTGCTTTTGCTTTGAAAGAGTCTGAAAATGGTAACGAACCCAAAGAATTAAAAACGCCAAATATTGTTAAAAAACATTATGAATTAGGCGTGCAATTTGGTGTGCGCGGAACGCCAACAATCGTGACGCAAAATGGCGATTTGATTGGCGGTTATTTGCCACCGAAAGAATTGCTTGCTGAATTAGAACATTAATTACTTGTTATCAAATTAGCTTAATCAACAGGACGCAATGCGTCCTTTTACATCCAAATATTATTGTGAATAAACTGATTCAACGTCGCACGATTGTTGACGGGCAATGTGTGAGCGAAAATCCGTTGCTCGATCGCCTGTATCGCGCCCGTCAAATAAAAAATGCAAAAGAATTAGACCGCGCTTTAGGTGCATTGCTCTCGCCATTTAGCTTGCGTGGGGTAGATACGGCTGTCAATTTGTTAGTGCAAGCACGCACCACACAGAAAAAGATTGTTATTGTCGGGGATTTTGATGCTGACGGGGCAACCAGTACTGCATTATCTGTATTAGCGTTGCGTCAACTTGGGTTTACGGATGTAGATTATTTGATTCCCGATCGTTTTGAGCAAGGCTATGGTTTGAGCATTTCGGTAGCAGAACAAGCTTTGCAAAAAAATGTAGCGTTGTTGATGACAGTTGACAATGGCGTGTCTTCCTTTGATGGTGTGAGTTTTCTAAAACAGCGTGATGTGCAAGTGTTGATCACCGATCACCATTTGCCAGGCGATGTTTTACCGAACGCCGATGCAATTGTTAATCCAAATTTGTCAGATTGTGCCTTTCCGTCTAAGTCTTTGGCTGGTGTGGGGGTCAGTTTTTATTTAATGCTAGCATTGCGTGCAGAATTACGTGAAATGGGGGAATTTAATCCACAAACGCAACCTAATTTCAGCGATCTTCTTGATTTAGTTGCATTAGGCACTATTGCGGATGTGGTACCATTGGATCAAAATAACCGAATTTTAGTACACCAAGGTTTATTACGTATTAATGCCGAACATTGCCGTTGTGGTATTCGGGCGTTAGCTGAAATTGCCAACCGTGATCTGCGTCAGTTGAGTGCATCTGATTTAGGTTTTTCTATTGCACCACGTTTAAATGCTGCAGGGCGTTTAGAGAATATGTCGCTTGGTGTTGAGTTGCTATTGGCTGAAGATATGCCAACGGCACGAGCCTTAGCTGCGGAGTTAGACAGTTTAAACCAAACGCGTAAAGATATTGAGCAAGCAATGAAATTAGAGGCCTTGCAAATTTGTAGCAATTTAACCGAATTAAAACAAAGCCTCCCTTTTGGCATTGCTTTATATCAAGCCGATTGGCATCAAGGGGTGCTAGGGATCTTAGCATCACGCATTAAAGATCAATTTCATCGCCCTGTGATTGCCTTTGCACAAGAAGATGAAGGCATTTTACGTGGTTCAGCTCGCTCAATTGAAGGATTGCATATTCGTGATGCGTTGGAGCGTTTACATAACACCTATCCCTATATGATTTTAAAATTTGGTGGGCATGCAATGGCTGCAGGGCTAAGTTTACGTGAAGAATATTTTCCGCAGTTTCAGCAAGCCTTTAATCAGTTAGTGAGTGAATGGCTTGAACAAGATAAATTGCAAGGTGTGGTGTGGACGGACGGTGAACTCACCGCACAACAGATGACATTGCAAACTGCAGAAATAATCAAAAAATCAGGTCCTTGGGGACAGGCTTTTCCTGAACCTGTATTTGATGGTGAATTTACGATTTTGCAACAGAGATTAGTCGGTGAAAAGCATTTAAAAATGCTAGTTGAACCTGTTCAAGGCGGCGCGTTATTTGATGCGATTGCATTTAACATTGACACTCGTTATTATCCTGATCTGTCCATTAAAAAAGCGAAATTTGCTTATAAACTGGATATTAATGAATTTCGTGGGCAACGCAATTTACAATTAATGGTGGATTATTTTGAACCCGTGGAGTAACGGTGTGAAATCTAACTGTCAGAAATATAGCTGTGTGAATTGGCAAAAAACAATCGGATTTTTGACCGCGGTATTGCTATTTCTTCATATTCATTTTGCTATTGCCGAGCCAGAATTAGATATTCAAGAACAGCAAAGCATTGCACAACCAGAATTTATGGACGGAAAGGACTATTTTTCTTATAGCACTTCAATTAACGAATCGCCACGTTCAGATAAAAAGATCGTTGTGAAATCTTTCTTTGATTATGACTGTCGCACTTGTGTCAATACCCGTGATATTTTAGCGGTATATGGGCAAATTAACGCAGGGAAAGTGGTGATTGAAGATTATCCTGTCGCCACAGATGAAACGCCATTTACCGCACAAGTGTATTATACTTTAGCACAAATGAAACAAGATGATTTAAGTGATGCGCTCTTGTTTGAAACCTCGGACCCTAAACGTTATCAACAGTTAAGCCAATATGAAAAATTGTTAGAATGGTTAGACATGCAAGGCGTGGATACCAATGTCTTTGATCAAATTTACCATTCAGAAAAGATTAAAAATCAAGTAGACGACGCGGTTGCACAAACAGAAAAATACGGCGTATTCACTTACCCTTTTGTCGTGATTGATGGTACTTATGCTTTGACGGAAAGTACGCTTTACAATGATGATTACACCTTTGCGGTTTTAGATGCGTTAGTTAAGAAAATTCAAATGGATAAACCACACTAATTTCGTTTTACCTCGGTCAAAAAAACGCATAAATTTTTGACCGAGGTTTTTATTCAATATAAAGGCACGATTATCCTGCCTTTGCTACAACAGGACATTATATGAAAAAAATTGGTATCGTGGGTGCAATGGCACAAGAAGTTGAAATTTTAGTTAGCCAAATGGATAACCCAAAGCAAACTCAACTTGCTGGGGCAACTTTTTATGATGGTACGATTAATGGCAAACCCGTTGCGATTTTGCAATCGGGGATTGGTAAAGTCGCAGCTGCAGCAGGAACAGCACTATTTTTACAACATTGTCAGCCTGATATGGTGATCAATACAGGATCGGCAGGGGGCGTTGCTCAAGGATTAAAAATTGGTGATATTGTGATTTCAACTCAAACGGCACATCACGATGCGGACGTAACAGCGTTTGGTTATTGTAAAGGGCAGATGCCCGGTTGTCCACCGACCTTTCCTTCCGATGAAAAATTAGCGACTTTAGCACAAGAGGTTGCCCTGCAACAAGATCATCGGGTAATCCAAGGTCTAATTTGCTCTGGCGATAGTTTTATTCACGGAGGTCAACTTTTATCACAAATTAAATCTGATTTTCCCGAAGTATGCGCAGTAGAAATGGAAGCGGCTTCGATAGCTCAAGTTTGTTATATGTTTAATTTGCCTTTTGTGGTAATTCGAGCGATTTCAGATAGTGGGGATAGCATTGCCGATATGAGTTTTGAACAATTTTTACCTTTGGCGGCAAAAAAATCCTCCGAATTATTATTAAAATTAATTGATAAAATTGTTTTATAAGCTATTTATTTAAAATTATATTGCTAATATCGTTGGAATTGTTATATACTAAGAGGTTGGAATGGTTAAGGTTTACTTAGTTTTCTAAAGTAGTTATTAGTTAGTTTTAATGATTTTTATATTTATAATTTTATAATTTTATAATTTTATAACTTATACTATTTATTGTAATAAATATTAACATATTTCCAATAAAAATTTAACTTCTAATTATATGGGAAAATTCAATGAATAAAGTTTTTAAAGTTGTTTGGAATTATTCTACTAATAGCTTAGTAGTCGTATCTGAACTGGCTAAATCTAGAGGTAAAGCTACTTCATCAACTACCGATAAACCGAATAGTTTGATAAAAAATACGATTTCTAAGTCCATTGGAATTATTAGTACGATAGTAGCGATAAATGTATTGATGCCATCAGTTCAAGCAAAATCTATTTCTATTGCGAGTACTGAAGATGGAATGATCACCATTGGTAGTGCAGAAAAAGGACACGCTATTGCTATTGGTGAAAATGCTTTTGCAGCAAATAAAATTAAAAAAAGTGATAAGGACAAGAAACTACAAGGGGATGTTGATAATACTGGTTTCGTTGTAATTGGTGCTAGCCAGGCGGCATTAGCAATTGGTACTGAAGCAAATGCATCAACGTTTTCAGCAATGGCTATTGGAGCGCAGAGTAAAGCAAATGGACGTTTCTCTATAGCCGTAGGTAATAATGCTACTGCAACTGGAGAAGGCGCAGAAGCTTTTGGGATTGCCTCAGGTGCACTCGCAGATTATGGCGTTGCAATAGGTCATGGCTCTATGGCTTCTGGAAGTGGATTTGCTCAAGCACTTGGTTATAAAGCCCAAAGTAGTGGTTATTATTCTACCGCAGTAGGACCAAAAGCTATTGCTAGTGGAGTTGCGTCAGTCGCTCTTGGTGGTGGGCAAGATACTCCTCCTAAGGCAACTGGAAAAGATTCTTTTGCCGTTATTGAAGGTTCTGAAGCTAACGGCAATAATTCAATTGCATTAAGTAAAAATGCAAAAGCGTTGAAAAATAATGCGATAGCTATAGGGAATCAGACAAAAGCCTCTGGTGAAAATACGATAGCTTTAGGATCAAATGCGTTGGCAGATTATAACGATGCTATTGCGATTGGTACATTATCAAAAATAACCGGTCGTGATTCAATTGCACAAGGCAATCAAGCTGTAGCTGCAGAGAAGTCTATTGCATTAGGTTTAAACGCGAATGCTGAAGGAAATAGCGCTTTAGCATTTGGTGCGAATACTGTTTCAAATAATTCTGCAACTATTGCGATTGGTTTGAATGCAACAGCATTAAATAAAAATGATACTGCAATTGGTAGTACAGCGAGTGCAAATGGTAAAAATGCGTTAGCAATTGGTACTCTAGCCAACGCATCATCAGCTACTACTGTTGCTATCGGTACGGAGGCTATTGCAAGTGCTGGCAATGCAATTGCTCAAGGCTATAAAGCAATTGCATCGGGTGAAAAATCAGTCGCATTAGGATCTCAGGCATCAGCTACGAAAATGAGCGCATTAGCATTAGGTGAGAATGCAACAGCTTCAGAAACTAGTTCAATAGCTATTGGTAAACAAGCATCATCAACTTTAAAAGATTCTGTTGCACTAGGTAGTGGAGCTACTGCATCAGCTGTAACAACAGTATCGTCACTAACTTATAAAAATGAGTCAGGTGCTGATGTAGATAAAAAATCTGAATATGCAAGTTCTAGTGCAACGACAGTAGTTTCTGTTGGTAATGGAACAAGCAAGCGTCAAATTGTTAATCTGGCAGCAGGCGATGTTAGTGCAACGAGTACAGATGCCGTAAATGGCAGCCAACTTTATTCAGTTTATAAAAATGTTGGATTTAATATAAAAGATAGTAACGGTACTTATAAAGCTCGTACTAATAATAATGATGCAATTCAATTTAATAATGGCACCTATACGAATTCATCTGTAGATTCAAACGGTAATATTAAATATAACGTGCTTACTCAAGATTTAACTGTAACTGATGGTAAAGTATCTGCTATCGGTAATACAGCTGGTGTCACTACTGCTTCGACTGTTGCAGCAGCAATTAATAGTGTTGCTACTACGAAAGCGGATGTAAATCGCACTTATACATTTACGGTTGGTTCAGATACAGCTCAAACTTGGACTTTATCGCAAGATAAAAAAATTAATTTTGCTGCGGATGAGTATTTGAAAGTTTCTACTGATAAAAAAGGAACGATTACTTATGGCTTTAGCGATAAAGCAAAAACAGCGATTTCTTCTGCTGAAAATGCTGCCAAAATTGTTAATGAAAATTTAAGCAAAATTTCTGAAGCAGCTACTGCAGCAACTAGTGCAGCTACTGCTGCTGCTACTTCAGAGAAAAATGCAGCAAGCTCAGCGAAAGCGGCAGGTAGTTCAGCAAGCGCAGCAGCAAGTTCGGCAACCAAAGCAGACACTTCAGCGTCTAGCGCAGCAAGCTCAGCGACAGCAGCGTCAACTTCAGCGTCAAGTGCAGCAAGCTCAGCGACAGAAGCGTCCACTAAATCGACAAGAGCTGGTAGTG
>JAUNAB010000010.1:0-98362 GCA_030527795.1 Pasteurellaceae bacterium
AAAATGTAGCAGAAACAACAAATTAAATCTTTGTGCAACTGCTACATAATACCGAGATATTGTGGCTTTTCTACATCATCAAAAGCGATTTGTTCAGATTTAATAAAATAAGGCTTGTCACTTATTTGGGGAGTATGTAGATGAACCATATCCCCTTTGACAAATTCTTCAAAATTCTCATACAAACGCCCTAATGACATTTTTGGGGGATCAATGATTAATTGAATAAGCTGGTTAGTCGTTAATTCAGTCGTATTGACTCGAATGCCCGATTCATCGAAATACTCGTCAGATGAAAGCAATTTGAGTAATTCAACATCTTCTACTGAATTAGTGCAAAACACCGCCTTGTCCGAGTTTTCAACAAACTCAGATTGACGGTAAATTTTAACTAAATCAGCAAAAGTGATTGCCATTATTCAAATGCTCCTAATAGACTTTCTGGTGGATTATTGATGATAATTTTACCACTATTCAGCTCAATATCGCCACTTAAAACCGCAGTGCGATCAAAACTTAATCGCCAATGTCTTGTTTTGCCCGTAAATGTTGAGAGTTTTTTAATGGAACGTTTATCTGGAATAAAACCATCAGACACCCCATTTTCAGCATCGGAGAGTTTATATTTTAATGCTTGTGGATTTTCAGACCACACGCGGTTGGCAAATGTTTCAGCAGAGAATGGCTCTTCGTTATTGCTTATTTCGTATAAATACTCTTGCGCTCTTTCAAAGAACTCAGTTTTCTGCTCAACATCTAATTCTTGTTCATTGGCAAATTCTTCTAAATGTTCAACTAATTTTTTCGTTTCTTGTTGAGCAATAAGCACATCATTACACCCTAAAAAGAATTTGAAGTATTGTGCAACATCGCCTTGACCTTTTAGAAAACTAATATAGCGTTGCTCTCCTGCCAGCCAAGCTGTTAAGTTAATGCGCCCGGCATATTTTAAATGCTCAAGCGCCAGCACTTCTTCTTCCTCCAATTGCCAATCTGTTGTAGAGAAAGCGGTTTTTTCAGATAGCATCGCAATCAAGAGATATTCGCTATGATTTTCTGTAAAGTGGATAATAAATACCTTTCCCCCTGTAGCTAAAGGCTGTTCTTGAATACGGGTAGATAAGGTATTCATCATTCTTTCTGTTGCTGAATAAAAATCTTGATTAGTCAAGTATTCACGCACGATTCTAGGCATCGGGTAACTATCTTCATCAGTATCAAATTGCCCAAAACCTTTTCCTGTTTTTCCTGAATAGGCTTCAACTAATTTGCTTAGAAAGTTTAAATGCACCTCAGTTGGCACAATTTCAGTTGGGCTAGGAACAATGCTTGGGTTACCTTGCACTTCTTTGTTTAAAATATGATAAATAATGTGTTCAATGTTCATCTACAATTCCTCATTAATTTTTTTAATCTCTTTATCTATTTTCTGCCCTGCATTATTGAATACCAATGCCAAATAACCCGCCACAAAAAACACTAAATATCCCATAGGGTGCAGGCTGCCTAAATACAGCCCTAGTAAGCAAATAATAAAAAACACCAGCGTGAATATCTGCAAGCGTTGGCTTTGTTTTTGTAATAAGGCTTTGTGGTGTTGTTCTTTTGCTTGCCATTCTTGATAGTCGAAATACTGCTTGATACCAAAGGTGCATTTGCCATTGTTGCAGTATTCATTGAAGCGATAGCTTTCGCCACCGCATTGCGGGCAAATAACGATGTGCGGGCTGTTTTTATCAATTTCTTTTTCTGGCTGATGGAAGTGGGCTTCATTGATGTTGTTAAGCTGCTCAACATTGTCAATTTCAAAATCCATTTATTTCTCTTTATTGAAGTGAATGCCACCTTCAAGGTGTTCGATGTTGTTTTGTTGTTCTACTTTGTCAATGTGCATTTTTGCGGCGTAATTGCCTTGTGTGGTCTTAGCCATGGCCGCCATTGTCTGTGCCACGCTTAAAATCGCCGCTCTTCCTTGGTCGTCACATTGTAAAAAGAGCTGTACTAATAATCCCGTTTTATCCGAAAAATCCGCTTTAGGCATATCTTTTAACGCTTCTTTTTCCATTGCTTCATAGGTTTCACGGCGATGTCCTAGCAATATGTAATCCATATCAAGGTTTAATTCAGGGCGTTTGGCTTTTAGAGCAAAAAGTTCTTTTTCAGGGAAAGAATTACGGCTTTTTCTTACAGTGAATGAGTTATTAGTCATTCCTAAATACTCGGCAACTTCCTTATCTGTTTCCACATTTAGTTCATTTTTTAAGCGAATGAGTTTTCCTTTGAAAGAATCCATAAATTTCCCTTGAAAACATTACAAATGTAATATAATCTTACAAATGTAAGAAATGATTTATTGATTGTTTAGCAATTATACCACAACAGGAGAAAAAAATGCTGAATGTTAAAACGCCTGAACAGGTGAAAAGCGAGTTTGAAGCTCGCGGTGAATCTTTCGCTGATTGGGCAAGACAAAACGGCTATGACCGATTGTACGTTTACCGCGTATTGAACGGCACAATTAAAGCCAAACGCGGTATCGGACACGAAATTGCCGTAAAACTCGGCTTAAAAGCGGCGGCTTAGGGTTCGACAAGCTCACCCACCAACGCAAACCTGCTCTTTAACAATTTGGAAAAAACAGCGAAAAATCGACCGCTCTTAATGAAATAAACAATAGGAGAACAAGATGAAAATGTTAGAAAAATTATGCTTATGGTATTTGAAAAAATACTGGAACAGTAAAGGTTACAAAAAGGCTTATGCCCTTGCGCAACAAAAACAGGCGGAAAATGTGCCACAGTTTATGAAAGCGGGGCAAGCCAAATGAAAGAAAAACTAAACGGCACGCAGCGTGCGTTGCGGATTTTAAAAGCCCTGAAGGGGCGAACGATGGACGGCTTGAGCAACAAGGATTTGTGCGAAGCGATTGATGAAACGCCGGTAAACATTACGCGAGCTACGGCGATTTTGGAAAGCGAAGGCTTTTTGCGCAAACTTCCCACCGGCAACTGGACGCTCAGTTTTGCCTTGCTCAATTTGGCGGTGTGTTATGAGCAGGATATGCAAGCGGTAAACGAACGATTTAATGAAATGCGACACCGTGTGGCAACAGGCGGTTTTTAGGAGTAAACGATGACAGATTTAAAACTAAGCGAACAACAAGATGCAATGGTATTGGCAAGCCAAGCAATGACACAAGATTTGGCTCACGCTCACGAAGTAATGGGTATGGTTAAAGCATTCAGCTTTGTTCAAAAACTCGCAACCGTTGCGACTTTGAAAACATTAGCAGAAATCAAAGAAACCAAGAAATACAAGGGGTTGAGCTATATTGACCAAGAAGGAAAACTCGCAACGGTTGCGACTTGGGAAGATTATTGTAAAGCCTGCGGATCTAGTGCAAGAAAAATTGACACCGATTTGCAAAATCTCAACACATTCGGCGAAGAGTTTTTTGAAACCAGCCAACGCCTAGGCTTAGGCTACCGCGAAATGCGAAAACTTCGCCAGTTACCTGAAGAAGCTCGTGCGGAGATTGTGGATGCGGATTATTCGGCAACGACAGACAAAGAAGAGCTGATTGAGAAGATCGAAGATTTAACTGCCCAGCACGCGAAAGAGAAAGAAGCCTTGCAAGCCCAGCTCAAACGCAAGTCGGACGATTATGAAGCCCAAGCGAAAGTGCTTGCCACCAAAAATGAGCGGATCAACCACTTAGATTTGGAACTGGCAAAGAAAACCAAAGCGATTGAAACCCAAACGCCCGACCAGCGTGGCGGTGCGTTACGCGAAGCAGCGGCGGAAATCAGCTATAAAGCCGAAGCGGTGCTGCGTGGGCAGGTATTCCAAGCCTTTGAAGCCTTAACCGCTCACACGGAAAGCACCGGCATTGACCACAAGCAGTTTATGAGTGGTGTGCTGGCGGAGTATCAGTTGATTTTGTCGGAGCTGAAAGAACGCTTTGGCTTAGACGATACGCCAAGCGGTGAAGCCTTGCCGGAATGGGCGCGAGACGATTATCAGCCTGACGGCAAGTTAGATGAAAGTGTAACCAGTATTTTGGACGAGATTGAGAAAGACGCACTCATTCAAGATGCGGAAGTGGTGGGTTAAGGAAATGCAATGGCAATACTACCGAGCGTTCTCGCCCAATATGCCGAGCGTGTGGAGAAAGCAGGCTTTGGCGAGAAGGAAAAAATTATTGAAGAAGGGTGCAACAAAACAGGCTTAAGCCGTGCCACCTTTCTTCGGCAAATTAAGCCCTACCGCCCAGCGAGTGGCCGCAAAGTGCGGTCAGATAAGGGGAAACATCAAATGGACAGCAATGAGCTGAAATTGATTAGTGCGGCGTGGCTACATCTACGGCGGAAAAACGGCAAAACAATGGCAACCTTGGAGCGGATTTTGGCGATTTTGCGTGCCAATGACAAAGTGAAAGCGGAGTTTGTGGACGAAAAAACAGGCGAAGTTCGCCCTTATTCGGCAAGCTCGGTGGAACGGGCGTTACGCAACGCCAATTTACACCCCGACCAGTTGTTACGCCCAGCCCCTGTGGTGCAGTTGCAAAGCCGACACCCGAACCACGTTTGGCAAATCGACCCGTCTTTGTGTGTGCTTTATTACTTAAAAGAAACAGGCAAAGGCAATGGGTTGTGCGTGATGGAAGCGGAACAATTCTACAAAAACAAGCCTGCGAATGTGGCGAAAGTCGAACCGCAACGGGTGTGGCGGTATGTGATCACCGACCACGCAAGCGGTGTGATTTATGTGGAATATGTGTATGGCGGTGAAACGGCGGAGAACATTTCTGAAACCTTTATCAACGCCATTCAACAGAAAGAGAACCCTGCCGAGCCGTTTTTCGGTGTGCCGAAAATTTTGATGTTCGACCGTGGTTCTGCCAATACTTCACAAATGTTCACGCACTTGCTGAACCAGTTAGACGTGAAAATTGAAGTGCCGAAAGCCCACAACGCCCGAGCCAAAGGGCAAGTGGAGAAAGGCAACGATATTGTGGAACGCCAATTTGAAAGCGGTTTGCGGTTTATGAATGTGAGTGGCTTAGCTGAACTCAACCAGCTTGCTCACCAATGGATGCGGTATTTCAACGGCAAAGCTATTCATAGCCGACACGGAATGACACGCTACGGGGCGTGGCGAAAAATTCACGCCAATGATTTGTTATTTCCGCCAAGTCGCGAAATTTGCCAAGAGCTGATGATTACTGCACTCACGGAGCGATTAGTAACAGATAAGCTGGAAATCAGCTTTGAAAACCGTCGCTACGATGTGCGTGATGTACCTGATGTGAAAATCGGCGAAAAAATCACGGTGGGCAAAAATCCGTACCGCCCTGAATGTGTGCAGGTGCAGTGCTTTGAGCAGATATTTGCTGATGACGGCACAATGAGCCTAAAACCTTACTGGGTGGTGCTTGAGCCGATAGAAGTGAATGAGCTGGGCTTCCGTGTGGACGCTGCGATGATTGGCGAAGAATACAAAGCCCACCGCAAAACAGTGTTTGAAACCCACAAGGAACAGGCGGAGCAACTGGCTTATGGCGTAGAAACCGAAGACGAGTTGAAGCGAGCCAAGAAAGCCAATGCACCGTTATTCAACGGCGAAATCAACCCTTACAAACACATTGAAGAAAGCAAGCTGACGTGGTTCTTGCCGAAAAAAGGACAAGAACACGAACTTACCACCAACGCCCGCCGTGTGGAGCAAAAGCCGATGTCGGCGGTGGAATTTGCCAAAAACGGCAAGGCACGTTGGGGCGAGTTGTGGAATGGCGAGTGCTATCAATGGGTGAACGGCAAATATCCGCAAGGTGTGCCACAGTTGGAAGCGGAACGGTTGCTAAGTTTGGGCTTTGATGAGTTTAAGGCAGAATTTGTTGCGCCTGAGCCGACAAAGTCGCATTTGAAATTGTTGGCTGCCTAAATGGTGGGCTTGGGGTTCGACAAGCTCACCCACCGCCCTGATTATGATGAACGGAGCATTTTATGCTGAAACTAAAACAGGTGCTGATTGATAAGGGCGTGAGCCTGAGACAGTTGGCACAGATGATGAGTGTGTCGCCTGCGACCATTTCCCAGTTGATTAACCACGATCAGCGGGTGCGGGATTGGGTGGCATTTGAGAAGAGTTTAATAGCGGCTTTGCAAAAAATTGGGATAACCCAACCGCTTGCAACGCTATTAGAAAAGGAAGCGACAGGGGACAGTTTGGCGACCGAGCCTGCCGCTTCCGCCCTTAAAACCAAACAAGAAATTAAGGACGAGATTATGTTACTCGCAAAACAGGCTTTATTTCCAGCCACTAAGAAACATTTTTTATTACCGATTGACCCTTTTTCAGTCGATATTCGTTCGGCTGACGAAGTTTTCGCCACCAGCGACATTCGTTATGTGCGGGAGTCGCTCTATCAAACCGCCAAGCACGGTGGTTTTATGGCGGTGGTGGGTGAAAGCGGTGCAGGGAAATCCACCCTTAGACGGGATTTGATTGACCGCATTCGCGCCGAAAACGCCCCGATTGCGGTGATTGAGCCTTACATCATCGCAATGGAAGACAACGACATCAAGGGCAAAACGCTCAAAGCGGCACATATTGCCGAAGCGATTATTTCCACCCTTGCTCCATTGCAAAGCGTGAAGCGTTCGCCTGAAGCCCGTTTCCGCCAGTTGCACCAAGTGTTGAAAGAAAGCTGTAAATCAGGCTATTCCAACGTGCTCATCATTGAAGAAGCTCACTCGTTGCCTATTCCGACTTTGAAGCATTTGAAACGCTTTTTTGAGCTGGAAGACGGTTTTAAAAAGCTGATTTCGATTGTGCTAATCGGTCAGCCTGAATTGAAGCTGAAACTTTCCGAACGTAACACGGAAGTGCGAGAGGTGGTGCAACGCTGTGAGGTGGTGGAACTCGCCCCGCTCGATGCGGAATTGGAAAACTATGTAGCGTTCCGCCTTGCCAAAGTGGGTAAAAAACTGAGCGACATTTTTGAAGAAGATGCGTTTTTAGTGGTGCGACAACGCTTAACGGCGGTGGGCAGAAATAAAACCACACAAAGTTTGCTTTATCCGCTGGCGGTAAACAATTTGCTGACGGCTGCGATGAATTTAGCCGAAAGTTTGGGTGTGCCGAAAGTCAATGCCGATGTGGTGATGCAGGTTTAGGGGGCGATGATGAAGAAATTAACCTTAATTCTCACCGCACTTTTGTTGGCTGGGTGTGATGATCCATCAATTCAAAAACAAACGTGGGCATATGCGGAAATCTGTATTGATGGCGTCGTTTATTTACGCTCGCCTAACGGTAGCTTAACCCCAAAAATTAACGCGGATTTTTATCCTTATACTTGCACGAAAGGAGTAACGAACAATGGCTAAACGCGCAACACGAGTAAAAAGCGAAGTATTAGAAATCACTTTACAAACCCAAGATGAAGTGGCGATGGCGATTAAGCAAATCGGCGATTTAGAGCGTGAGCAGGTGCGACTTTCTACCCTGCAAGCGGACGAGAAAGCGGCGGTTGATGAAAAATATACGGCAGAATTAACCGCCCTTAAAGAGCAGGTGAAGCCGTTACAAAAGGCGGTGCAGGCGTATTGTGAAAGCCGTCGGTTAGAACTGACCAACGGCGGCAAGCAGAAAACCGCTTATTTCACCACAGGCGAGGTGCAATGGCGTGCGAAACCGCCTGCGGTGGTGGCAAAAGGGATTGATGGCATTTTGGAAAGCCTTCGTAATCTTGGGCTGTTCCGCTTTATTCGCACGAAGGAAGAGCTGAATAAAGAAGCCATGCTTGCGGAGCCTGAGGTGGCACGGTCGATTTCAGGCGTGACTATTCGCGAAGGTGTGGAGGAGTTTGTGATTAAGCCAAATGATGAGGAGGTTCGCAAATGAGCCGACGACCAAAGGTTGACCAAGATGTGTTAGCCGAAGCCTATAAAGAAGCCGCAGAAGAAGCCGCGAATGTGGAGCGTTCGGGCAATTATGCGAAAGCTTCTGAGCTTTGGGGCAATGCCGCCAAATGTGCGGTGACCATCGTACAACGTGAGTGGTGCAATACACGCCGCGATTATTGTAAAGCGTGGCAAGGAAAACGGGAGAGAAAGCAATGATTTCAACATTGGAAGCCTTAAAAATGCAACTTCGCCAAGCGATTGTTCAGCTTGAGCAGGCAGAAAAAGCATTACATAAAGAAGATATGACCCACGCGTCTATTTATGTGGAGAATGCGAAGGGGATTTTGATGAAAATGGGGGTAAGAATATGACGGCACATTATTTGACCACAATTTCTATTGGCGTTTGTCCAACAACAGAAGAACTGAGCTTTACGATAGGTGCTAAGCATTCCGCTAAACTGCCAAACAAAGTTAGAACCCTAATAACTGATTTGATGACAACAATGCCTCTTGTGATAACAAAAGGCTGGTATCAAATTATTCGTTTAGTGCCTGAAGCAGATAAAGGCTTTACAGCAGACCTTCACTTTGATTTTTGTCTTGATGAAGACAATGATTGGACTGTAAATGGACGAGTTGAAAATAAGGACGGCATTGAGCCAGTATTAATGGGAATGGCAAAAATGATTTTTACCGATGATCCTGTTATTAAATCCCTACTGGAAGATGATGACGAGCCTGAATATATTCAGCATTTTGATCCAACTTGTTAAACCAAACCGCCTTCGGGCGGTTTTCTTGTATTAGGAGAACAGAAATGAAAGTGAAATGTAGTGCTTGCGGGGCGTTGCATTCGTTGGACGCGTTGATTGCGAACCAAGCAGCAAGCGAGGCATTAAATGTGGCGTTGATGGTGAGCGGTGAATTAGGTGAGGCGTTGATTCGTTATTTGGGGCTGTTTCGACCGCTCAAAAGTTCGCTTACCTTTGACCGTGTTGCGACGTTGTTGAGCGAGCTTACACCGATGATTCAGGCAGGCAAGATTAAACGTGATGGCGTGGAATGTGCAGCCCCTGTGGAGGCGTGGATTTATGCGATCAATCAGATGATGGCAAATCGGCAGGCGTTAAAATTACCGATGAAATCCCACGGTTATTTACTGGAAATTATTGCGGGTTATAAAGCGGTGGGAACGGTGGTGGGTGTGCAAGATGTGGGGCAACATCGACCGCTTGTGGCTGCACCGAGTAGCAAGATGAACGCAATCAAAGGAGCGTTAGAATGGGGCGAGACAATCAATGGTTAAAACCTGTATTGGCAAAAGGTGTGGCGATGTTGTTGCTGCTTCGGCTGAAAAATTCACCCACGGAAGATGTGATTCAGCCTACGCTTGAGGCGTGGTATCGGGTGATTACCCATAAAAAGGCGTGGGATATGGCGTTGGATAAGCCAAGGTTTGAGACGGCTTTTATGCTGCTTGGGCAGACCTGTGATTGGTTCCCAACACCTAAGCAGTTGTTGGAAATCTTGCCACGGCGTGAATATCCTGAGCTACCGCCACCACCGCCGAAAACAGCGGAGGAATTAGCCGCTGAACAGGCACAAATGGCACGCAATGTGCAACGATTAAAAGAGATGTTAAGAGGTTCAAGATGAGAAAACGATTATTGCAGCTGGTGCATATTGGGAAAACGCAGTTGAAGATGGACGATGAGACGTATCGGAGTCTATTATCTCAACAATTCTACCAAAATTCGGCAAAAAATATAAGCTATTCAGATTTACTAAAACTGGTCAAAATACTGCAACAAAAAGGGGCGAAAATTCGCTTGCCGCAGGGTGCAAAAACGCTTTCCGCTCAACAACGTAAGCTGTGGGCAGTGTGGAAATCGGTGGTAGAGGAAGGCACATCGGCGGCGTTGAATGCGTATGTGCAGCGATATTACTCTGAGGTGAGCGATTGGCGTGAGTTAGATGGCGAGCAGACCGCTTCGATAATTGAGCAGCTTAAACAGTGGAAAAAACGAGTAGGTAAATAATGATGAATGCCAAATTTGACAATAATGACTTTCAAACCAAAGCCCCCGATTTATTGGCAGATTTGGCAAAATATACGGTGACGGCGGTGCGTGAATGCTTTCCTGATATTGATGCGGAAATGGCGGAAAATATCGGTATGATTGTGGCGTTGAAAACAGGACATAACTGGGGCGGGCTGAATGTGTATGTGCCAAAATCGATGTCGCTTTTCGCCTGCGAACGCGAGAAGCAAATTTTCAACGAGTTCACGGGAAATAATCACGCTTACCTTGCCAAAAAATACGGACTTTCTTTGCAGTGGATTTATAAAATCGTGAAACGCGTGCAGAAGGAAGAAATTGCGAAAAGGCAGTTTGATATGTTCGCTCAATCCTAAAAACAAACCCAGTGACCGTAAAAAGTCGCTGGGTTTTCTTTTTTCTGTATGTGTAACGCTGTTTCATTCCACCCCTCTCACCTCTTCCCACTTTATCAAATTTCTTCCCATTTATGTTGGTTTATGTGTGAGGGTTATGTTGGGTGGGTTTAGTTGATTAATACATTGATCGCATTGGAGAAATTGGGGATAAACCGCACATCATCTTCAGCGATTACACAAAAATCATTATCTTGAATGTCGTCATCATTGGCTATCTTTTTCCAGCAACCAATATGAGAAAGCGTGCAAGCGATTTCTCCCCAAGTAACGGGTCTATTCATAATAGTTTTTGCTTTTTCAGTATTAAATAAAGCGGATTGATTGCCGATTAATGCCAAGATATGTTTGTCAATCGCCGGAAAACGAATAAAATTTTTTGCCCCTTCCTATTGGTAAAAGTGAAATAATCTATCGGGGTGACGGTCAAGATTGATGACATATCCTTTAAACATAGTTTTCTTTATATTTGTACTTAAAACGGGTGCATTTTACTGTGCACCTAAAATAGGTGCAATGGGAAATTTAAGATTATCAGTTCATTCAAATGAACATATTTGGCTAAGAAATGTATTTCTAAATCGCCGTTTAGAGCTTGGATTATCGCAGCGTGCATTAGGTGAGAAAATGGGCGTGTTGCATTCTTTTATTGGCAAAGTAGAAACAGGCGATCGACGATTAGACATTTTTGAATTTATTGCGTATTGTCAAGGATTAGAACTTGATCCTTTAGCTATTCTTAATCAGATTAAAGAGAAATTTTCCTAACTTGAAATGATTTCGTATTTTTTCAATATAAAATTTTTCCGCGGTTTTTATTTGCAATGAAAAACCTTGACGATGTCGGCTTTCAGGCGTAATATGCGCGCGATTTAGTAACACGAGGACACACACTTTGGACAGTCATAGTCGATACCACATATCACTTTAGACTTTCGCCGCATTTCTCACTTATCGGCGTGGTCGCTGGTAAGTTTCTATTTACCCTTTGGTATCTTTTTAAAGCAAATTATCTTTTTGATAATTTTTTGCTGTTGTTCATTGCGTTGTGCATAACTCACTAGGGAGTATGACACATGATTTATGCATTTAGTTTAGAAAACGCACGCCTAAAACGTCTTGATGATATTCATAGCGAACTAAAAAACGCGATTTGGATTGATTTGTTAGAGCCAAGCAAAGAAGAGCGTGAAGTGCTACAAAAAGGGCTGGATCAAGAGCTCGCGTCCTTTTTTGAATTAGAAGACATTGAAGCATCAGCGCGTTTCTTTGAAGATGAAGACGGCTTGCATTTGCACTCATTTTTTTATTGCGAAGATGAAAACGATTATGCGGATTTAGCCAGCGTAGCGTTTACCATTCACGACGGGCGTTTATTTACCTTGCGTGATCGTGAATTGCCCGCATTTCGTTTATATCGTATGCGTTCACGTAATCAGAAATTAGTAGAATGTAATGCTTACGAGCTGTTATTAGATTTATTTGAAACCAAGATTGAGCAGTTGGCGGATGTCATTGAAACCGTGTATTCAGATTTGGAAAAATTAAGCCGAGTGATTTTAGATGGCACACAGGGCGAAGCCTTTGATCAGGCGTTAGCTACGTTGACAGAGCAAGAAGATATTAGCTCAAAAGTGCGTTTGTGTTTGATGGATACGCAACGTGCGTTAAGTTTCTTAGTCCGTAAAACCCGTTTGCCAGCGAATCAGCTTGAACAAGCACGTGAGATTTTACGCGATATTGAATCGTTGCAACCGCATAATGAATCGCTGTTTCAAAAAGTGAACTTTTTAATGCAAGCCGCAATGGGTTTTATCAATATTGAGCAAAACCGAATCATTAAAATCTTCTCGGTGGTGTCGGTGATTTTCCTTCCTCCGACATTGGTGGCATCAAATTATGGTATGAACTTTAGTCATATGCCTGAACTTGGCTTTGAGTTTGGTTATCCGATGGCGTTGGGATTAATGGCGTTAGCTGCTTTTGCCCCTTATTGGTACTTTAAACGAAAAGGCTGGTTATAATCAAAGAATAGTAGATAAGGTCGCTTTGAGCGACCTTTTGTTTATTTCTAAATCAGAATGTAAGAAAATGATTGAATTTGTGCTATAATCCATTGATTATTCCATTTAATAAAAATAAGAGAGAATGAATGTCGCGTCAAAAGAAAAGTCGCAAAGTGACAGATATTATGCCTACACGCAAAGCAGATAAAAAACCAGAAGTTATGGGTAAATTGCGTTCAGGCAAGAAATTAAGCCGTTATGAACTGGACGCTCAAGCCCGTGAAGATAAAAAAAAGAAAAAACACAAAGGGTTAGCATCGGGTTCACGCCATAGTGCACAAGTACAAAGTCATCAAGGTAAATCGGCGGAACAGCGTGATCCACGTTTAGGCAGTCGTAAAAAAGTGCCGTTGATTGTTGAATTTATCAATCGCCCAGAAAAAAATGAATTTATTCAACCAATTAAGTTGGAAGAAAAAAGTCAGCCACTTGATCCGATGTTGGAACTGGAACAGTTAGAGAATAACGAATGTTTAAATCAGTTACTTGATGAGTTAGATGCAGGCAAAACCTTAAATGCCGATGATCAGCGTTTTGTTGATGAATGTTTAGCTCGCATTGCACAGTTGATGGAAGAACTTGGCATTCAAGATGAAGAGGATGAATCGGAAGATTTGTTGCAAACCTTTAATAAAATTGACATTAACCAATTCCGCTAGAAAATATGATTCAAACGAGTTTAATTGTGATTGCGGTGCTGATTATTGCCGCAATGTTGGGCTATGCGGTGTATTTGTTACTGGCATTACAAAAGCAAAAGAAAATATTGCATAACGCCCGTCAAGCACGAATTCAACGCCTAAAAGACAGTATTAGAATTATTGCGAAAGCGATGTTAAATGATGATTGCAATTTATCCGAAGGCGTTATTCGGCTCAAAATGTTGCTTGAACCCTTGGGGGAAAAACGTTTGAATGCCTATGTTGCAATGTATCAGTTATATGAAACCGTGATGGATATGCCAACCCACGAAGCTCGCCGAGCGTTAAAGAAAAATGAACGAATGCGATTAGATTTAACCCGTGAGAGCAAAGAAGCGGAATTGGAAAAGAAAATTAAATTGGAGTTACACCAACTGCTTGCCGATATTGAGCAATAGCGATTAGGTGTAAACAGCGTTTTATGTGGGGGAACTATGTCCGAGATTGTTTGGGACTTAAACTTAATTCAAAAATATAACCATTCAGGGCCGCGTTATACCTCTTATCCGACGGCATTGGAATTTAATGGAAATTATAGCGAACAAGACTTTGAAAATGCGGTAGCTCGTTACCCTAATCGCCCCCTTTCTTTGTATGTGCACATCCCGTTTTGTCACAAACTTTGTTATTTTTGTGGCTGTAATAAAGTGATTACACGTCATCAGTATAAAGCGGATATTTATTTAGATAGCCTTGAACAAGAGATTAAAGCACGTGCACCGTTATTTCGTCAGCGTATCGCCACCCAAGTGCATTGGGGTGGTGGCACGCCGACTTATTTGACTGAACAACAATCCGCCCGTCTTATGGCAATGCTGCGTGAACATTTTCACATTGCAGAAAACGCAGAAATTAGTATTGAAATGGATCCGCGTGAGATTGAATTATCAATGCTTGATCATCTTCGCCACATTGGTTTTAATCGTATCAGTATGGGCGTGCAAGATTTTGATAAAAACGTGCAAAAAGCTATTAACCGTGAGCAAGACGAGGAGTTTATCCGTGCGTTATTGCAACGAGCACGTGAACTAGGTTTTCAATCAACTAATCTGGATTTAATTTATGGCTTACCACTTCAAACTGTTGAGAGCTTTATGCACACCTTGCAACAGGTTATCGCCCTTAATCCTGATCGGTTAAGTGTGTTTAATTATGCTCATTTACCAAGTCGTTTCGCAGGACAAGCCAAAATTAAAGAAATGCAGTTGCCCGCACCAGAAACCAAATTAACCATTTTGCAGAAAACTATTGAAACCCTAGGACAAGCGGGCTATCAATTTATCGGTATGGATCATTTTGCTAAACCTGATGATGAACTGGCTATCGCACAAAAAAATGGCGTATTACACCGCAATTTCCAAGGTTACACCACGCAAGAAGAATGTGATTTGCTGGGGCTTGGCGTGTCTGCTATTAGCTTAATTGGCGACAGCTATGCACAAAATCAAAAGGAATTAAAACATTATTATCACGCAGTTGATCATACGGGACTAGCCTTGCATAAAGGGTTTAGTATGAGCCAAGAAGATTGCCTACGCCGTGATGTGATCAAGCAATTAATCTGTAATTTTAAATTGGATTATGCCCCGATTGAACAGCAATATCAGATTGATTTTGCAACGCATTTCGCTGAAGATTTAGCACTGCTTGCCCCATTAGCAAAAGACGGACTTATTCAAATTGAAAGCTCGGGGCTAAAAGTGTCGCCAACGGGGCGATTGCTTATTCGCAATATCTGCTTGTGCTTTGATACCTATTCCCGCCAACAAGCACGCCGCCAGCAATTTTCACGAATTATCTAAAAAACCGCGGTCAAAAAACGATTGAATTTTTGACCGCGAGACTTTGTATTACATTGTTATTGTACAAAACTGGCTGTAACCATATTGATAAACCGCGGTCAAAAAAACGTTTAAATTTCTGACCGCGAGATTTTGTATTACATCGTTATTGTACAAAATAGGTTGTAATCATATTGATAAACCGCGGTCAAAAAACGTTTAAATTTTTAACCGCGGTTTTATGGCTAGGTTGATTATATATCAACAGGTTGCCAATCTTTGCCTTTTACTGGCGGGAGATAAGCTAAGCCCATTAGGTTCTGTTGCCATAGCCCTTCAGGGTAGCCGTAGTGATCGGCACGTTCAGGGTCAAAGCGTGTGGTGATTTGATCTGCTTGCCCATTTTCAATGAGTTCAACTAGGTTGTGTGGATTAAGTAGCACAGCTTTACCGAGAGCGATGAACTCTGCCCAACCTGTGTTAAGTGCGTTTAGCATCGCATCAGCACTGAGCAAATTACCCACGCCAATCACAGGGAATGCACCATTTACACGTTGATGAATTAATTGTAAACGGGTTAAATTGGTGTCTGCACCACGGCGGGCTTTTTTATAGAAATCCCATAATGAAATGTGCAGATATTGCAATGGTTTGGTTTTTAAGGCATCAATCAAGGCAAACGTATCTGTCATTGTTAAACCTTGTTCGCCTGGTTCTTCTGGCGATAAACGGTAGCCCACAATAAAATCAGGGCGTTGATGTTTAGTGCGTACCGCATTGACGGCATCAACGATGGCAAGGGGAAAGCGTAAACGTTTTTCTAAGCTGCCGCCCCATTCATCTGTACGTTGATTGCTCGCCGCAGAGCTAAATTGTTGTATTAAATAGCCATTTGCACCGTGAATTTCCACGCCATCATAACCTGCACGCAAGGCGAGAACAGTGGCATTAGCAAAGGCTTGGATCAGTTGTTCAATTTCTGCCACGCTTAATTCACGTGCATTGAACATTGCAGGATCGGCACTGGGTGCTACGACATCTTGATTTGGATTGGTATCCGCTTGTGCTTGGGTGATATTTTTGCCGCCGTGATGAATTTGCAAAATCGCTTTTGCCCCTTGTGCGTGGTACATTTCCGCACGGGCTTTTAGGCTTGGTAAATCTTGATCGCTGATCGCATAGGGCTGACCAACAAAGGCTTTGCCTTCTTCTGACACAAGGGTTGCTGCGGCAATAAACATAGAAAAACCTTGCGCACGACCTTGCAAAAAGGTGCGTTCTTCATCGCTAAGTGAACCATCGGGATTAGACGCATAGTGCGTAATAGGTGCAACCACTAAACGATTTTTGAGTGTTACGCCGTTGTTTAAGGTATAAGATTGAAATAAAGGACTAAAGGATTGCATAATTTCACCTCTGTTAATAAACTCAAGCCTAATATGATACTACTTTAGAATAGAAAAGCGTATTTTTATTAGAAAACCGCGGTCAAAAAACGTGTGAAATTTTGACCGCGGGATAGGGTTATTTGGCAAGATGATCAATCCATTGGAACAGTTCATCTAAGTCGTAATCGCCTGAATGTGGAACTGCCCAAGGATACGCTAGATCAACTTGTTTGCCGTGCATTTGTAGTGCAACGGCTAAGATTGCGGAAATAGCGTGCGAAGTGTCGCGGTCTGCCGTGCCAACACGAATACGCCAGTATTGTGCAGCTTTGGGGTTATCTAAATAGTGCATTGGGTTCATCATTTTAATGATGTGGCTATCAGCCATTGCCCAAGAGCCAATTTTGTTACCGATATGATGTTGATAGCTATAAGGAGTAAAATGTTTGTTATTGATTTTTAAGCGATTATTTTCGCCGAACAGATTATTTTCCCCACTATCCATCGTGAGTGCATCAAAGGCAGGTGGGGATTTCATTCGTTTGGCGGAATGTACATAACCGTCCCAATCAATGTTTTTCACCGAGCCGTCTTGTGCGAAGCCAATCCAAGAAAATGCACTGAGATCCGTGCCTTTTTGCCGTGCGTTTTCAGTGGATTGGGCAATCAAATTCGCTAGATAATTTTTGAATGAACCATTGCCTTGCTGATCAAGCGTGAGCGGATTGCCATTTGCATCTTTTAAGTTCAAGCTATTGAGATAGTTTGGAAATAATTGTTTTAATTCCGCGGAAACCTTGATTTCTTCAGCGTTGAGCGTGCCTTCAATTTTAGGTAGCATTCCTTGTGAACGATCGTTGAACGTTTTGGCGTTGAGCTTGCTCATATCCATACGGCTAAAATCGTTTACTCCGTTAAATTCCCATTCATAATCACTGTCCGCATTGTCTAAATTGGTAATCGGGCAATAGGCAGAAACAGCAAAAATCCTATCACTTGCCTTGGCGGCACCAAGTGCTTTTAAGGCACTTTCATAATCTGCACTATCGGCACTTGCCCCAAATAATGCGGATAACGCCCCGCCCGCACTGGTGCCGTTTGAAATGATTTTATTTGCATCGCCTAGCATTTTTCCGTCATTAGCGTGCAAATAACGTACCGCGGCTTTTAAGTCAATGATCGCCGCAGGGGCTTTGCCCGTATAGGGACCATTGTGTTCTAAGGTGCGTCCACGTGCGCCAACACTGGCGACTACATAACCTTGCGCTAACGCATTTAAGATGGTGCTTGTTTTTCCGCCCATCCCTTTGTCTTCCGCTTTCGCCGCCATTGCTGGCATATATCCGCCTACGGAATTGGGTAAGAAAATCGGTGCGTTGTTAGCATAGCCATTAATTTGCTGTCCATTAAAATGGGCTTCTGGTACATAAAAATGCAAGCTCTGATAGGCAGGTTCAATAGGGTTGGCAACATATACAATATCTTCATAAGCTCGATAAATAAGGGTTTTGCCGTTGAGTTGTACAGTCTTGATTTGGTAATGTTGTTGATTAAAATCCAAACTATATTGCTTATGGGATTGATGCGTTGATTTTTTCGGTGTGGATGTGTTGTGTGAGGGGGTTGCCACTGCATTACCAAATCGTTATAAATGAACGAGACTTCATATTTTTTTGTGTATAACTATACTAGGGTAGCATAAGTGTTAGCTTAATTCTACGCGTTGTTTTGTTAAGCATAGTAAAAATGGGCAAAACCGCGGTCAAAAAACGTGTGAATTTTTGACCGCGGTTTTGGGCGGATTGCCGATGGAATAGATAGCCAATGCAGTCAAAAAATAAAGATGAAATCAGGGAACTTTTCTATTAAAATGTACTCTAATTACAGATAGGATAGATTGGTGATGAGCGGTACCAATCTATTTTGATTGTAAAAAACGTGCGGATTTTTGTCCGCGGTTTTGTGTAATACTCGGAGGGGAATTAATGACAGAAACTCAATCAATGATGCTTGTCCCTCAACAAGGCAGCCTCGAAGCGTACATTCGCACCGCAAATACTTACCCAATGTTAAGTGCGGAAGAAGAAAAATCCCTAGCAGAACGTTTATATTATCAACAAGATTTAGATGCGGCGAAAAAATTGATTTTGTCGCACTTGCGTTTCGTTATCCACGTTGCTCGTGGCTATTCAGGTTATGGTTTGCCACAAGCGGACTTAATTCAAGAAGGCAACATTGGTTTAATGAAAGCGATCAAACGCTTTAATCCCGAAGTGGGTGTGCGTTTAGTATCCTTTGCAGTGCATTGGATTAAAGCAGAAATTCACGAATATGTATTAAGAAATTGGCGAATCGTAAAAGTGGCTACCACAAAAGCACAACGTAAATTGTTTTTTAATTTGCGCAAAACAAAACAGCGTTTAGGTTGGTTTAGTGATAATGAAGTGGATTTGGTCGCCAATGAATTAGGTGTGTCAAAACAAGAGGTGATCGAAATGGAAAGCCGAATGACGGGGGCAGATGTCGGATTTGATTTTCCTGATGATGCCGATGATGATGCTTATGCACCGTCAATGTTCTTGGAAGATAAACATTCTAATTTTGCCGCAGAATTGGAAAATGAGAATTTTGAAACCCAAGCGGTAGATCAATTAACAATGGCGCTTGAAAGCCTTGATGAACGCAGTCAAGATATTATTAAAGCACGTTGGTTAGACGAAAATAAAGCAACGTTACACGATTTGGCAGCGAAATATAATATTTCAGCAGAACGTGTAAGACAACTTGAAAGCAATGCCTTGAAAAAATTAAAAGGTGCAGTTAACTTCTAATTTTAAGCCCTGTGGAAACACGGGGCTTTTTGTTTGGTTTTTTTGACTAGGTTAGCGATTTTGTTGTGTCGCTATTTTGTTCACATTAGAACAAACAACATCATTTTGTATAAATTTCCTTGAGCCAAGGGGTATTTGGTATTAAAGTGTGAAAAAATATTGCTGAGAATAATTATTGAAAAGGAGTCTTTATGGATCAGTTTGAAATGAAAAAAATCGCAGCCAATGCAGCATTGAGTTTTGTGAAGCCCGATATGATTGTTGGCGTGGGCAGTGGTTCTACCGTAAATTGTTTTATTGAAGCACTTGGCTCAGTTAAAAATCAAATTAAAGGGGCGGTCGCCGCGTCTAACGCATCGGAAGAATTGTTGCGTAAACAAGGCATTGACGTGTTTAGCCCAAATGATGTGTCAAGTTTAGATATTTATGTTGATGGGGCTGATGAGATTAATCCGCAGCGGATGATGATTAAAGGTGGTGGTGCAGCGTTAACACGTGAAAAAATTGTGGCTTCATTAGCAAAAAATTTCATCTGCATTGTAGATAGCAGTAAACAAGTGGATGTGTTAGGCTCTACATTCCCGTTGCCAGTGGAAGTCATTCCAATGGCACGTTCGCAAGTGGCACGTAAATTGGTGGCATTAGGCGGCGCACCTGAATGGCGTGAAGGAGTCATTACGGATAATGGCAATGTGATTTTAGATGTTTATCATTTTAAAATCTTAAACCCTGTGGAAATGGAAAAAAACTTAAATAATATTGCTGGAGTGGTAACTAACGGCATCTTTGCATTAAATTCTGCGAATACGGTCATTGTTGGCACGCCTGATGGAGCAATAATTTTATAATAACAAAGGAAGCAAATATGACAGAAAAAATCTCTCTCGATAAATCAAAAATCAAGTTTCTATTGTTGGAAGGCGTGCATCAAAGTGCAATTGATACCTTGAAAAGTGCGGGCTATACCAACATTGAATATCATAAAAAAGCATTGGACGGCGATGAATTAAAAGCAGCGATCAAAGATGCCCACTTTGTTGGATTACGTTCGCGGACGCATTTAACGGCAGAGATTTTGGAACATGCGAATAAGCTTATTGCGATTGGTTGTTTTTGTATTGGGACCAATCAAGTGGATTTAGACGCAGCAAAAATCCGCGGAATCCCCGTATTTAATGCACCTTTTTCAAATACGCGTTCAGTTGCAGAATTAGTGCTAGGCGAAATTTTGTTATTAATGCGTAACGTTCCACAGGCAAATGCACAAGTGCATCGTGGTGTGTGGAATAAATCCGCGGTTGGTTCACACGAAGCACGTGGTAAAAAATTGGGTATTGTCGGTTATGGGCATATTGGTTCGCAATTAAGTATTCTTGCTGAAGCCTTGGGAATGCGTGTGTATTTTTACGATGTAGAAAATAAATTGCCATTGGGGAATGCACAACAAGTACGTAGTTTAGACGAGTTGCTCTCTTCTTGCGATGTGATTAGTTTGCACGTCCCTGAAAATGCGTCCACTAAAAATATGATTAATGCACAACGTATTGCACAATTAAAACAGGATAGCATTTTTATCAATGCAGCACGTGGCACCGTGGTGGATATTGATGCCTTAGCCGCGGCACTTTCCGCGGGCAAATTGCGTGGTGCAGCGATAGATGTATTCCCAACAGAACCTTCGTCCATTAAAGAAGAATTTGTTTCGCCATTGCGTCAGTTTGACAATGTGATTTTAACCCCACATATTGGTGGTTCAACCGCGGAAGCACAAGAGAACATTGGTTCTGAAGTGGCAGGTAAATTCGTGAAATATTCCGATAACGGTTCAACATTGTCTTCGGTGAATTTCCCTGAGGTTTCTTTGCCTGAACATTGTGGCACGAAACGTTTATTGCATATTCACGAAAATCGCCCAGGGATTTTAAATAAAATTAACCAAGTGTTTGTGCAAGCGAATATCAATATTGCGGCACAATATTTGCAAACCGACGCTAAAATTGGTTATGTGGTGGTGGATGTGGAAACCGATGATGCACGGGAATTATTAAGTCAATTACGCGAAATTGATGGTACAATTCGCACCCGAGTGTTATTTTAATCTACGCATTAAAAAATACGTTAATTTTTGACCGCGGTTTTCGCAGTCTTTGTTTTATTGACTATGTTAGAAGGAAAGACATTGGAAACTCGTCATTATATTACCTTTGCGATCTCGTTTTTAGTATTGCAACTTTTCTTATTTATTTTTGCTCGCACATTAAATTGGGTATTTGCCCTTGATGATAGCAACGCTATTCGCAAATGGCTTTTTGTGGGCGTCTATCTTATTTTAAATTTATTGGTGCTTAGCGCCCCCTTGCAATTATTTCAAGATAGCTTTCGGTTATCCGCCTTTATTTTAGTGTTATTACTTTTTTCTACTTTCGCCAGTATGATTGTTGGTATTGGTTATTGGTGCATTGGCGAACGTGGGGAAACATTGTTGCGGATAGCCTATCCTATTTTATTGGTTGGATTCATTTTACTTGGCATTTACAACGCATACACGCCTATTGTACGGCATTATCAAATCAAGCTTGATAAACCACTCGCACCATTGCGGATTGGTGTTGCCAGTGATACTCATCTTGGCAAATTTTTTGGCAGTAAAGAATTGGAAAAACTTGTGACTATTTTTGAGCAACAACAGGTGGATCTGATTTTATTGCCTGGCGATATTATGGACGACAATGTGAACGTTTATCTTGCCGAACAAATGCAACCGCATTTAGCCAAATTGCACGCACCACTTGGCGTATATGCCACGATGGGCAATCACGATTTCTTCGGCGATCAACAGCGGATTGAACAGGAAATTCGCAAAGCGGGTATTCATTTACTAATGGACGACAGTGTGGTGGTTGATCACCGTTTTGTGTTGATTGGGCGGAATGATGATCTCGTTAAAGATCGCCCAAGTGCCGAGGAATTAGTTCAACAAGTTGACCAAACCTTGCCGATTATTTTGCTCGATCATCGCCCAAGCGAAGTTGAGCAACATTCCAACCTGCCGATTGATATACAATTTTCAGGGCATACCCACAATGGACAGGTGTTCCCTGCCAATTTTATCGTTAAATGGGTGTATCGTTTGGCTTATGGTTATGAACAGATTAAGCAAACGCATTTTTTTGTTACCTCAGGATACGGCTTTTGGGGCGTGCCTTTCCGACTTGGTTCGCAATCAGAAGTCTTGATTGTGGATGTTAGCGGAAAATAGCCTACTTAAACCGCGGTCAAAAAAACGTTTAAATTTTTGACCGCGGTTTTTGCTTGAAATATGGTGTTTTGCCCTTATTTATTTGAAATCATTTGATTATTATAGGAACGTTCACGATGCCTTTTTTACTGTTTATTCTTGCCGTGTTTGGCTGGTTATATGTTGAAATTTCCTTATTGATTTGGGCAGGAAGCTATATTGGGGCGTTAGGCATCATCATCTTATTGGTGCTTTCAGCGTTATGGGGTGTACGTTTAATTCAATTAAGCGGATTAATGACGCTATTTAATGTGCGTTCGCAATTAATGAAAGGCGAATTGCCTACGCGGGCATTATTGAAATCCGTTATTGGCGTGGTTGCAGGGATTTTATTTATTATTCCTGGTTTGTTAAGCGATCTCTTAGCGTTATTGATGTTATTCTCACCGATTAGTGCTTTATTGGAAATCTGGTTAATCAATAAGGTGCGTTTGAAAGTGCATTCTTTTTTTCAAGGTCGCACTTCAGGGTTTACACAAACGGATTTTCAGCAAAATGCACAAGCTGAAACCGTTTTTGATGCAGAATTTGAGCGTCAGGTGGATGAAGATCATCGTTTAAAATAAATGGCATTTCTCCCCTTGAAATTGAAAAAATTGTGCTTATATTGAATGAGATTTTATTTAACTTACTAAAAAGGAAAGAAAAAATGAATATTCGTCCATTACACGATAAAGTAATTTTAAAACGTGAAGAAGTTGAAACACGTTCAAGTGGCGGCATCGTTTTAACGGGTTCCGCAGCGACAAAATCAACCCGTGGCAAAGTGCTAGCGGTGGGACACGGTCGGATTCTTGAAAATGGTAGTGTACATCCTATGCACGTTAAAGTTGGCGATATCGTGATTTTTAATGATGGTTATGGTGTCAAAGAAGAAAAAATTGACGGCGAAGAAGTGTTAATCATTTCTGAAGGCGATATTTTGGCAATTGTTGAATAAGATAGTAATTTAAAATAGGAAGAATCAAAATGGCAGCAAAAGACGTTAAATTTGGTAATGACGCACGTGTAAAAATGCTTAACGGCGTGAATATTTTAGCAGATGCAGTAAAAGTAACATTGGGGCCAAAAGGTCGTAATGTAATTTTAGATAAATCTTTCGGTGCGCCAACGATCACTAAAGATGGTGTATCTGTTGCACGTGAAATTGAATTAGAAGATAAATTTGAAAATATGGGCGCACAGATGGTAAAAGAAGTGGCGTCCAAAGCAAATGATGTAGCAGGTGATGGTACCACAACTGCAACCGTATTAGCACAAGCTATCGTTAGTGAAGGGCTAAAAGCAGTGGCTGCGGGTATGAATCCAATGGATTTAAAACGTGGTATTGATAAAGCGGTCGCAGCGGTTGTGACTGAATTAAAAGCCCTATCAAAACCTTGTGAAACCTCTAAAGAAATTGAACAAGTTGGTACAATTTCAGCGAACTCTGACAGCGTAGTTGGGCAATTAATTGCCCAAGCGATGGAGAAAGTGGGTAAAGAAGGTGTGATCACGGTTGAAGACGGTACAGGTTTAGAAGATGAATTAGATGTGGTTGAAGGTATGCAATTTGACCGTGGTTATTTATCGCCTTATTTTATTAACAAACCAGAAACCGCAACGGTAGAATTAGACAACCCATTCATTTTATTAGTGGATAAAAAAATCTCTAACATCCGTGAGCTTTTACCTGTCTTAGAAGGCGTAGCGAAAGCGGGCAAACCGTTATTAATTATTGCTGAAGATGTGGAAGGCGAAGCCTTAGCAACATTAGTGGTAAACACAATGCGCGGTATTGTGAAAGTTGCAGCGGTGAAAGCACCAGGATTTGGTGATCGCCGTAAAGCAATGTTACAAGATATCGCTATTTTGACCGCGGGTACTGTGATTTCTGAAGAAATTGGTATGGAATTAGAAAAAGCGACCCTAGAAGATTTAGGTCAAGCAAAACGTGTTGTGATTACCAAAGATCATACTACTATTATTGATGGTATCGGCGAACAAGCACAAATTCAAGGTCGTGTGGCTCAAATTCGTCAACAAATTGAAGATGCTACATCAGATTATGACAAAGAGAAACTACAAGAGCGTGTAGCGAAATTAGCTGGCGGCGTTGCAGTGATTAAAGTCGGTGCAGCAACTGAAGTTGAAATGAAAGAGAAAAAAGATCGTGTGGAAGATGCGTTACACGCAACTCGTGCCGCGGTTGAGGAAGGGATTGTTGCAGGTGGTGGCGTTGCCTTGATCCGTGCGGCAAACAAAGTGGCTAAGAATTTAACAGGCGATAACGAAGAGCAAAATGTAGGGATTAAACTTGCATTGCGTGCAATGGAAGCGCCATTACGTCAAATCGTAGCTAATGCGGGCGAAGAAGCGTCTGTTGTCGCAAGCAAAGTGAAAGCAGGTGAAGATAACTTTGGTTATAATGCTGGCACTGAGCAATATGGCGATATGATCGCGATGGGGATTTTAGATCCAACTAAAGTAACACGTTCTGCATTGCAATTTGCTGCATCTGTTGCAGGTTTGATGATAACCACTGAATGTATGGTAACCGAATTACCGAAAGATGATAAAGCTGACCTTGGTGCCGCAGGAATGGGCGGTATGGGAGGCATGGGCGGAATGATGTAATTTTCCGCACGGCATTATTTAAAACGGCACGCTTATTTAAGGTGCCGTTTTATTTTTACTCGCTTTTTCGCCAAACACTAAGGGAGAGCCACATTGCCGACAAATGTAATGCATTTGTTGCTGTAGAATACGTTGATGACGGCGAGAGCTTAAATGGTGCGTTTGGCATTCGCAATGGTAAGCAAAGGTTTTACCGCGGACGTTTTTCGTGTCAAATTGATGGCAGGTTAACGCAGGCAAATGAAAGAGTTGCTGCATCATATTCTGCCATTCCTTGCCGTGCGGTTTGACATTGCCAAATAGTTGATAAACCAGTAAATGTGCTAACTCGTGGGGAACGACTTGTTGAATAAATTCAACGGGATTTTCTAATAATAGGGTTTTGTTTAGACGAATTTCATTTTGTTGCAGATACGCAACGCCTGCTTTCACTCCACGAAGATCATACATCACATTTGGCATTAGGAATGTTTGTTTAAAATGATCTTGTGCTAAGTCTAAGCATTGATGCAATTTGCGTTGCACTTGCATTTTTAATTGGCGGAATTGAGCGAGTTGTTGAGACATAAGTATTATCCCCCGTATGAACGGGGGATATTCATATTATAATCCTGCGGCAGCACGCAATTGTGCCGCTTTATCAGTTTTTTCCCACGGAAATTGTTCGCGACCAAAATGACCGTATGCCGCAGTTTGGCGGTAGATCGGTTGGATTAAATCTAACATTTTAATTAATCCATAAGGGCGTAAATCAAAGAACTCGCGGACTAAATTGACTAACACGTCATTGCTGATTTTGCCCGTGCCGAAGGTTTCAAGCATAATTGAGGTCGGATCTGCTACCCCAATCGCATAAGAAAGTTGAATTTCACAGCGATCTGCAAGCCCTGCAGCAACGATATTTTTAGCCACATAGCGAGCAGCATAGGCGGCAGAGCGGTCAACTTTTGACGGATCTTTGCCTGAGAATGCACCACCACCGTGACGTGCCGCACCACCGTAGGTATCAACAATAATTTTACGACCCGTTAAACCACAATCTCCCATTGGGCCACCAATCACAAAACGTCCTGTTGGGTTGATGAAGTATTTGGTTTCTTTTGTTAGCCATTTGCTTGGTAAAATAGGTTTGATGATTTCTTCCATTACGCCTTCAACGAGATCCGCTTGGGTGACGCTATCACAATGTTGTGTAGATAAAACTACCGCATCAATGCCCACAATTTGATTATTTTCATATTTAAAGGTGAGCTGGCTTTTGGCATCAGGACGCAACCAAGGTAAAATATTTTCTTTACGAACTTTGGCTTGGCGTTCCATTAGACGATGGGCATAAGTGATTGCCGCAGGCATTAGCACATCGGTTTCATTGGTCGCATAACCAAACATAATGCCTTGATCGCCTGCACCTTGATCAAGAGGATTCTCACGGTCAACACCTTGATTAATATCAGATGATTGTTTGCCAATAGCGTTGAGTACGGCACAAGAATGCCCGTCAAAGCCCATTTCTGACGTCGTATAACCAATATCACAAATGACTTGGCGTGCTAAATTTTCAATATCAACCCAAGCTGAAGTGGTAATTTCACCGCCCACCAATGCCATTCCTGTTTTTACATAGGTTTCACAAGCGACACGCGCTTTGGGATCTTGTTTTAGAATTTCATCAAGTACCGCATCAGAAATTTGATCGGCAATTTTATCTGGATGTCCCTCGGACACTGATTCTGAAGTAAATAAATACGTAGACATAAATTTGATAACCTAGTTTAAGATTTTTAGAAGTGTAGACGTCTATAATATAGTTTTTGAGCAAAGAAAGCAATTTTTATCTTTTCCAAAAATACTCGTTAACGAGTATTGGATAAATGCGCTTTGAGTATATTTCAACAGTAAAATCAGGTTTGGTTCTTTTTAAAACAGAAATATATTAATAAATATTCTTTTTTGTTAAGGTTTTGTAAAGTAAATAATTCTTTTGTTCTTGATTTTTTCTTAATTAGGTCTAAAATTATTAATGACATTTTTCATGTCGTAAGTATCTATTGAGGTTTATTATGTTAATGAATAAATGAGGTTTATTATGTTAATGAATAAAATTAATGTCCGAATTTTAATTTGGGCTACGTTTATCGGTGGATTCATCAGTTCTTTAGTAAAATCTGGTACTGAGGCAAATATGCCACCACGTGTTGCTGGCGAAATTTCGCCTCCAGCGGCGAATATTGATGCCTGGCTAGGTTGGCTAGGCATTAATTCTCATTCTTTAGATTATGTTTATCAAGGTCATACTATTCCTGGTGCAGTGATGCTGTATCACTGGGGATTTAGTTTTGTGTTCGCCTTTGTTTATGTGTTATGGAGTATGTACTCTCCAAAAATCCGTCTTTGGTACGGTGCATTATATGGTATTTTAATTACTATCGTGATGCATGGATTTTTAATTCCTGTATTAGGATTTAGACATCCTGCATATTTGCCAAATGGCGAAACAGGTTGGTTATGGAATATGAATGGTTACGAATTCTGGAGTGAATTAGTTGGTCATATTTGTTGGTCTGTTTCCATTGAAGTCAGCTTAATCGCAGTACTTGCTTATTATGCGAAACCAATACAAGGCTATTGGGCGAATAAATAAGTTATTTTTTAATAAAACCGCGGTCAAAAATTCGTTCATTTTTTTGACCGCGGTTTTTTATGATGGCTATTTAAAAAAGACCGCATAAAGCGGTCTTTCATATTTATGCTTGTGAAGAAATGCGTTTCATATCCGTCATATAACCACGCAATTCTTGACCAATGTATTCAATCGGATGATTACGAATCGCATCATTCACATCGCGTAAGGTGATGTTGTCAATTTCAACGGTTGGGGTTGGTTCGCCAATATCGCCACGTTGTAATTGAGGTACTAATTTTTCGCGCATAATCGGCTCTGCCACGTTAGCAAATAAATAGTTACCATATTCTGCGGTGTCAGAAATAACCACGTTCATTTCGTATAAACGTTTACGTGCAATGGTATTGGCGATTAATGGCAATTCGTGCAATGATTCATAGTAAGCAGATTCTTCATAGATACCACTTGCGACCATAGTATCAAAGGCTAATTCCACGCCAGCTTTTACCATGGCAACCATCAATACGCCATTATCAAAGTATTCTTGTTCGCTGATTTTTATGCCGTCTGCTTTTGGTGCATTTTCGAAGGCTGTTTTACCTGTCGCTTCACGCCATTTTAATAAGTTCGCATCACCATTTGCCCAATCTTCCATCATAACGCGTGAGAATTCGCCACTGATAATATCATCCATATGTTTTTTGAATAAGAAACCGAGTTCTACTTTGATTTCTTCAGCTAATTCAAATGCACGTAGTTTTGCACTATTTGAGAGACGATCCATCATTAAGGTGATCCCACCTTGTTTTAAGGCTTCAGTAATGGTTTCCCAACCAAATTGAATTAATTTGCCTGCATAAGCAGGGTCTTTACCATCAGCGATTAATTTGTCGTAGCATAAAATTGAACCTGCTTGCAACATACCGCATAAAATGGTTTGTTCACCCATTAAGTCTGATTTTACTTCAGCAACAAATGATGATTCAAGTACGCCTGCACGGTGACCGCCCGTTGCAGCAGCCCACGCTTTTGCAATCGCCAAGCCTTCGCCTTTAGGGTCATTTTCAGGGTGAACTGCGATTAAGGTTGGTACACCGAAACCACGTTTATATTCTTCGCGAACTTCTGTGCCAGGGCATTTTGGCGCCACCATTACAACGGTTAAATCAGGACGAATTTGTTCGCCTACTTCAACGATATTTAAACCGTGGGAATAGCCTAATGCTGCACCTTGTTTCATTAAGCCCATCACATCGGCGATCACTTTTGAATGTTGTTTATCTGGGGTTAAATTGATAACTAAATCTGCACTTGGAATTAATTCTTGATAAGTCCCTACTTTGAAACCATTTTCGGTTGCACGTTGGAATGATGCACGTTTTTCTGCAATCGCTTCTGGGCGTAAGGCATAACTAATATCTAATCCAGAATCACGCATATTTAACCCTTGGTTTAAACCTTGGGCACCACAGCCGACGATGACAATTTTTTTCCCTTTTAGAAAATTTGCTTCATCTGCAAATTCATTTCGATCCATAAAGCGACAGCGACCTAATTGGTCAAGCTGTTGACGTAGATTTAACGTATTGAAATAGTTAGCCATTTTGGGTTTCCTTTAATATTACTAGGTGAAAGTTAAAAAAGTGATACTTTGCATTATACACACTTTTGTTATGGCGTAAATTGATATTATCAACATTTATTAGGCTAAAATGTTTATTTTATAGGATTGAGGTTTCGCTGGTTGGAGAAGCTAGTTGTGGGCAAGATGAGGTAATCGTTATTTGAATAAGAATCTATATAAATATATGAAGGTTTCTTGTTTAAATGTCATTATAGTAAGAATATGCCAATAAATAATTTATTTTGAGTGCTATTTGGGTATATTAAATACTAAAAGAATCTTGGTTACCGCTATTATGACATGATGATTCCATTATTCATATATTAAGGGTTTTAATGCGCTAATACAATGTTCAACAACTTTTTCAACAGAGCCATTAATATCAATGGTAATTATACCAGACTCATTATATCCAGGTATTTCAAGCGTTTCGAACTGACTACGCAGTATTTCTTCTTTCATAAAATGTCCTTTACGATTTTGCATTCGTTTTAATATTAAATTAAAATCACCATTTAGAAAAATAAAATATATATTTTTATTGCCCGCACGTATCTGATCACGATATTGCTTTTTTAAAGCTGAACAAATAATAATACCTGCTTCGCTTTTTTGTTCTAAGCTAAATGCAGCATCATTAATTCTCTCTAGCCAAGGAACGCGATCTTCATCATTAAGCGGTTGCTTATTCTTCATTTTGATAATATTAGAGCGTGGATGAAGGTCATCGCCATCAATAAATTTAAGATTTAATTGATGTGCAACTTCTAGTCCTATAGTGGTCTTACCTGTGCCCGATACTCCCATCAAAATAAAACTTTGACCTTTCATTATAAAACTCCTTAGTTTCTATTTATTACTACTATATCGGTAAATTATTTTTTGAGTTATCTGTAATATTTAAATTTGTGAAGTAAATCACAAAGATTTTTTATTTTTCATAAATTAATTTTTTTAGGAACTACAAAATAATTTGAAGTCTATCATAAATATTGGAACTCTATAGGAAAATAAATTTACCATAATAGTATTATGGAGTATGTTATCAATAACATATCACTATATTAATAGGTAAGCTCATGATAAAAAAACTTTATCTTGTGTTGTTAATTCGGTTCAGAATGTTGGCGTGATTGAACAAGAATTACAATATGATTGTAATGATCCTCATCATACACTTGTACAGATTCTCCGCGGAGGTATTTGTGGTTCAGATTTACACTATTATCAACACGGAAAAATTGGTAATTATCAAGTTCAGCATCCAATGGTGTTAGGGCATGAAGTTATTGGAAAGGTTGTTAAAACGAATGCGCTAGATTTAAAAGTAGGGCAGAAAGTTGCAATAAATCCAAGTAAACCTTGCTTAAAATGTAAATATTGCCTAAGTGGAGACACCAATTAATGTGAAACAATGCGCTTTTTGGGTTCAGCAATGTATAACCCGCATGTTGATGGTGGATTCACTCAGTTTAAAATTGTGGACAATACACAATGTATTGTTTATCCACAAGATGCTGCTGATGAAATAATGGTGTTTGCTGAGCCATTGGCAGTATGTATTCATGCGGTAAATCAAGCTGGTAATTTGCAGGGTAAGCGAGTTTTTGTGTCTGGAGTTGGTCCGATTGGTTGCTTAACCGTTGCTGTAGCTAAAGCTCAGGGCGCATCAGAAATTGTGGTAGCAGATTTAAGCCAACGCTGTTTAGATATCGCATTGCAAATGGGGGCTGATAAGGCGTTACTTGCTAATGATGATTTTACTAAATATCAGCAACATAAAAGCGAGTTTGATATTTCATTTGAAGCGTCTGGTCATTTTTTATCTATTGAGCGTTGTTTATCTGTAACTAGAGCGCGTGGCATTATTGTTCAAATTGGTATGGGAGGAAATATACCAGAGTTTCCTGTTATGACAATGATTGCTAAGGAAATTAGTTGGAGAGGTTCATTTCGTTTTATAAATGAATTTAATATAGCGGTAGATTGGATTGCGAATGGAAAAATTGATCCGTTACCTTTGTTATCTGCAACATTCCCATTTGAACAGCTTGAGCAAGCATTACAGATTGCAGGAAATAAGCAACAAATTTCTAAGGTTCAACTTACTTTCTAATAAATTTTACTGGAGACTTTATGAACGATCTTTTCTCTTTACAAAATAAAAGGGTATTGATTACGGGGTCAACTCGAGGAATTGGTTTATTGCTAGCTCAAGGAGTAGCTAGTTATGGTGCTAAAGTAATTATTAATGGTACTCATCAAGATAAAGTAGATGAAGTAGTGAAAGACTTGTGTAATCAGGGTTTCAAAGCTTATGGATTTGCTTTTGATGTTACTAATACCCCTGCGCTACAGCAAGCAGTTGACTATATTGAACAGAATATAGGAGCGATAGATGTGCTAATTAATAATGCAGGGATTCAACGTCGCCATCCATTTTGCGAGTTTCCAGAGCAGGACTTTGACGATATTATAAATGTTAATCAAAAAGCAGTATTTATGTTATCGCAAGCCGTAGCTCGTTATATGGTTAAACGGCAATACGGTAAAATCATTAATATTGGTTCAATGCAAAGTGAGCTTGGGCGCGATACGATTACGCCTTATGCAGCCTCTAAAGGAGCTGTAAAAATGTTGACTCGTGGAATGTGTGTAGAGTTAGCACGATATAATATTCAAGTAAATGGAGTTGCCCCTGGATATTTTAAAACGGAACTTACTAAGCCTTTGGTTGAAAATAAAGAATTTAGTAATTGGCTATGTAAACGTACTCCCGCAGCTCGTTGGGGGGAGCCAGAAGAATTAATTGGTACAGTGGTATTTTTAGCCTCAAAAGCCGCTGATTTTGTTAATGGCCAGCTTATTTTTGTAGATGGTGGAATGTTAGTAGCGGTCTAGGAGAGCATTATGTTGATTTTTATTCTTATCGCATCAATTGCAATACTATTAATATTGATTATTCGTTTCAAAGTACATGCTTTTGTTGCATTATTAATTGTGAGTTTACTTACCGCACCTGTGACAGGTATTCCTATTAATAAAATTTTACCAACTTTATTATCAGGTTTTGGTAATACTCTTGCTTCTGTTGCTTTATTAGTAGGTTTAGGGGCAATGATTGGTCGTTTATTGGAAATTACAGGTGGAGCAAAAGTGTTAGCGGACACTTTGATTAATCAGTTTGGTGAAAAAAAGGCGCCATTGGCACTTGGAGTTGCTTCATTTCTATTTGGTTTCCCAATATTTTTTGATGCTGGGCTAGTAGTAATGTTGCCGATTATTTTTAGTGTTGCTAAACAATTTGGAGGATCTCTTTACCGTTATGCATTCCCTGCGGCGGGTGCATTTGCTGTCACACATGCTTTCTTACCTCCTCATCCAGGTCCTGTTGCTTCAGGTGATTTATTGGGCGCTAATATTGGTTTATTAACAATTGTCAGTGTGATTATTGCGATTCCAACATGGTATTTTTCTGCATATTTGTATGGATTGTTTTTAGGAAGAAAATTCAAACTTAATTTACCTAAATCCTTTTTGAATGCAATGCCAATTAATGATACGGCTGTATTGAACCCACCTAGCTTTAAAAAAGTATTACTCATCTTATTGTTACCACTTGTATTAATTATGCTTGATACGGTACTTTATACTTTATCTATGGTAAAAATTATTGATGGTTCCCAGCTATGGGGCGAAAGTTTACGGTTGTTAGGTAAAACGCCGGTCGCTTTATTAATTACGTTATTGGTGGCGATAATGTTGCTTAAAGAACAGCGTAGTTATGAACAAATAGAAAAAATTTGTGATAATGCATTAGGTCCAATTTGTGCAATAGTATTAGTTACTGGTGCTGGAGGTATGTTTGGAGGTGTATTACGTTCTAGTGGGATAGGAGATGAATTGGCTAATATGTTAAAAGATACTGGAATGCCAATAATCGTTGCAGCTTTTATTATTTCTACTGCATTACGTGTTGCACAAGGGTCATCGACCGTAGCAATTACCACTACTGCTGCACTTATTGCACTAATGATTGCTTCGACAACAGGTTTAAGTCAGCTTGATCTTTGTTTTATTGTGATTTCAATTGCATCGGGTGCAACGGTGCTTGCTCATGTTAACGATAGTGGTTTTGGCTAGTTAGTCGATTTCTGGAAATTGATACCAAAACAATGTTTAAAACATGGACAATACAGGAGACATTGATTGGTTTGGTCGGGTTTGCATTTGCATTAATTGGTAGTTGGATTTTTTGAACCAAGATTTAAGTAAAATATAGAACCTTAGAGTTATTATTAATAGTCATTATTTATTAACCATAATAGTTTCAATTTAGGTTTCTATTAATTGCTTATTTTAACTTAATAAAATTATGTAGTGTTAATTATGACTGTATCTCAATGAAAAAATATAGCCGAATTTTATCAATTTGGCTATATTCAATATGATTTTAGTTTGATAGGAAGAATTAACGACTACGGAAAATAATGCGTCCTTTGCTGAGATCGTAAGGTGTCATTTCTACGGTAACTTTATCACCCGTTAAAATACGAATATAATTTTTACGCATTTTTCCTGAAATATGTGCAGTAACTACGTGTCCGTTTTCTAATTCGACACGAAACATTGTGTTTGGCAGGGTTTCTAAAATCGTGCCTTGCATCTCAATGCAATCTTCTTTAGCCATTCATTCCTCTTGTGAAATTGATTAATCTCTTCTTTATCTAAAAGAGCGGTTCTTCAAAAGCGTATATTATAACCTGTTGTTGCACGATGCGAAAGTGCCAAGTTTAATTTTAGTACAACCTTTTATTCTGGCTTAAAGGTAAGATGTCGTAATTGCTCAAAACCCCAACGATGCAAATTTTGTTGAAAACGTGCTTCTAACGCAAAAGGCTGGGTATAAAAAATGATGTTCTGTTCGTTCGTTTTTGGTTTTTTAGTGTGGGGAGTCTGAGCGTTATCTAATACAAACTTGACGCGTTTTGCAATAGCATACCCTGGATCGTGAAAAAACTTAATTTGTGGTAAACAAAGTTGGATTTCATCTTTGATCAATGGAAAATGCGTACAGCCTAAAATTAAACTATCTAAATCAGGCATATTAAGCCAAGGCGTTAGTTCGGCACGCAATGCTAATAAGTCAACGGACTCCCCTTGTAATTTTTTTTCAGCAATTTCAACTAACTTTGTACTCCCAATTCTTTCTACTTGGCAATTTGATGCATAACGTTGAATTAAATCATCTACATAGGCACGTTTTACCGTGCCTTTGGTTGCCAGTAAGCCTATATGTTTTGTTTGTGATTGCTCTGCTGCCGGTTTGATTGCAGGCACGGTTCCTACGACGGGAATCGCAAATTTCTCTCGTAAGGCGGGTAGAACAACGGTACTGGCGGTGTTGCAGGCGATGACGATCAGATCAAGAGAATAGCTTTGATTAATTCGCTGACAGATTTGTAAGGTGCGTTCAATAATAGTTTGTTCGCTTTTTTCAGAATAGGGGAAAAAGGCGTTATCAAAACAATAGAGATAATGTGCTGTCGGTAATAGCGTTTTGACTTCTTTATATACACTAAATCCGCCGACGCCAGAATCGAAAAATAAAATGGTTGGTGGGTTCATAGCCTTTAAAAAATTCATTGATTTTTGACCGCGGTTTTAGGGATTAAGCATTAGAATAGATTTCACGATTATTTAGCCAACGCTTAATTAATTGTTCTGCAAGGTAGGGATCATTTTGCATAATTTCTTTTGCATAATGTTGCACCGTTGGGATCATTTTACGATCTCGCATTAGATTGGCGATTTTAAATTCGGCAATCCCTGTTTGTTTGGTTCCTAAAACTTCGCCTGGTCCGCGGATTTCAAGATCCTTTTCTGAAATGACAAAGCCATCTTGGCTATCACGTAAGACTTGCAAGCGTTTTTGCGAAATTTTACCCAAGGGCGGTTTATACATCAGTACACAAAATGAAGCCGTGCTACCACGCCCCACGCGTCCGCGTAATTGATGGAGTTGAGATAATCCAAGACGCTCTGCATTTTCAATAATCATTAAGCTGGCGTTAGGCACATCTACACCGACTTCAATCACCGTTGTAGCGACCAATAGATCTAATTCAGCGTCTTTAAAGCGTTGCATAATCTCTTGTTTTTCAGCGGCTTTCATTCGCCCGTGTACTAAGCCAATTTGCAATTCGGGCAAGGCAAGCCGTAAATCTTCCGCCAGGGCTTCTGCTGCTTGGGCTTCCAATACTTCACTTTCGTCAATTAATGTACAAACCCAATAGGCTTGACGCTTTTCGTTAATACAGGCTTGATAGACACGTTCTACAATTTCGTTACGACGTTCTTCGGAGATAACCACAGTACTAATTGGTGTACGACCTGGGGGCAATTCATCAATAATAGAGGTATCTAAATCGGCATAGACTGTCATCGCTAATGTGCGTGGTATTGGGGTCGCGGTCATTATTAATTGATGCGGGTAGAATCCAGCTTTTTCCCCTTTTTCACGCAATAATAACCGTTGATGCACGCCAAATCGGTGCTGTTCATCAATAATAACTAAGGCGAGTTCGGCAAATTCTACTTCAGCTTGAAACAGAGCGTGCGTACCGACCACCATTTGAACATTGCCTAGGCGGATTTTTTCTAACTCCGTTTGACGGGCTTTTCCTTTTACCTTTCCTGCTAGCCAACCTACGTTAACCTCCAGTGGTTCAAACCAACGGCGGAAATTTTCTGCGTGTTGTTCGGCAAGAATTTCAGTCGGTGCCATTAATGCGACTTGTTTACCGTTATCTATGGCTGATAATGCCGCAAGAGCGGCAACCAATGTTTTTCCCGATCCCACATCGCCTTGTACTAAACGCATCATTGGGAAATGTTGAATCAAATCTTTTTCAATCTCTGTACTCACGCGAATTTGAGCAGTTGTTGGTTTAAAGGGCAAGGTTGCTAAAAAGCGTTGTTTTAAATCAGTTTGTTGTCGTAAAGGCAATGCCAAATGTTGCTGCGCACCGACACGCATTTTTTGCATTGCTAAGTTGTGAGCAAGTAATTCTTCAAAAATAAGCCGTTGCTGAGCAGGGTGTGTGCCGTTTTCAAGGCTTTCTATGGAGATATCTGGTGGCGGGCGATGTAGTAAATGAATCGCTTGTTTTAAACTAAATGGGTGCGGATTAAAAACACGGGGTAAAATTTCCGATACTTGGATTTTATCTAAGAGTGCAAGTGCTTGATCGGTTAGTTTTCGCAGCGTATTTTGTTTTAACCCTTCGGTTGTAGCATAAATAGGGGTCAGTGTTTCATCAAGAACCAATGGAGTATCATCACGAAGGATTTTGTACTCAGGATGATGCATTTCTGCCATAAAACGCCCACGTTTGATTTCGCCAAAGGCTTTGACCCTTGTACCAACTTGGAAAGTATTTCGCATTGCGGCATTGAAGTTAAAAAAACGCAACATTAATTTTGATGTGCCATCAGATAAGCTCACGGTTAGAATGGGGCGTTTAGCAAAATTGACTTCACAACTTTGTACAAGTGCTTCAATGGTAGCATATTGTTCAGGACGTAAATGAGCAATCGGGGTGACCCTTGTGCGATCTTCGTAACGAATAGGTAAGTGGAACAGCAAATCCTGTAAATTATGAATGCCGAGTCGACTTAATTTAGCCGTAATCGCTGCACCAACACCAGATAATGTATTTAATGGCACGGCATCTAATAATTCGTTACCCATTTTTGCCACATTGACTAAAATTGATTAATGTTACGTTCAACAGCCACCACATCGTGCAATTCATTAATGTGTGCGATGACTTGGTTCAAGTGCGTTAAATTTTGCACGCTAATCAGCAAAATCGCTTGGAAAAAGACGTTATCTTCTTCAGTCCAAATACTACGGATATTGCTCTTTGAGGCAGAAATTGCACCCATTAAATAGCCTAACACGCCCGTTTGATTACGCATAGTCACACGAATTTCGGCTTCAAATTCCTGTTTGGTTTGCCCCATTTCCCATTTGGCAGGCAAAAACCGCGGATTTTTTTCGCCTTGTTTTTTTACGTTACTGCAGTATTCGTGATGAATGACTAAACCGTTAGGCAAATTGGTTTGTGCAATGATCGGATCGCCAAGCACAGGATGACAGCAATTTGCAAATTGGCGTTTTTGTGCTGAATTTACTGACAAAATAGGTTGAGCCGATTGCGTATTTGCGGTATCAATTTCTAGCGGTTCGTTAAATAGACGACATACGATCACCGAACTGAGCTGATTACCCAAGCCGATTTCAATGAGTAAATCATCTAATTGAGTGAGATTCAATTCGGCAAGTAATTGATTTAATGCCGTTTGATCTACATCAGCCAATTTACGTGGCTCAAGGGCGGTTTGTAATTGTTGCAACCCAATTGCTAGGGCTTCTTTACCTTGCAAATGTTTTAAGGTTTGACGAATGTGCGAACGTGCTTTGCCCGTTACCACAAAGTTAAGCCAATTTGAATTAGGTTGTGCATTGGGGCGTGTTATGATCTCAACAGTTTGCCCCGATTGTAATGGTTGAGAAAGGGGATAATCTACTCGATCGACTTTAGCACCGACACAAGTTCTGCCTACATCGGTATGTACTGCGTAAGCAAAATCGACCGCGGTCGCACCCGCAGGAAGCTGAACAATCCTCCCTTTTGGCGTAAAGACATAAATTTCATCGGAAAATAAATCTGATTTGACACTTTCAATGAATTCAAAAGAGTTGCCCGCATTTTGTTGCAATTCAATAATACTTTGTAGCCAACGTTGTGCTTTGATTTGTGCGGTAGTGCTATCATTTTTGCCATCTTCGCGGTAAACCCAATGTAGCGTCACGCCCATTTCAGCCATCAGTTCCATTTCTTCAGTACGAATTTGCACCGAAACTGGCACGCCTTTTGGTCCAATCGTTGCCGTGTGTAATGCTTGATAGCCATTAGCTTTAGGCACGGCAATGTAATCTTTGACTAATCCTGGCCGCGGTTTATATAAATGATGAACTTGTCCAAGCACACGATAGCAACTATCGGTATCCGTAACAATGACTCTAAAATCGTAAATATCCATAATAGAATGGAATTTCTGCAATTTTTCACGCATACCTTGATAGATATAGTACAAGGGTTTTTCTAAACCAAATACGCGAGCTTTGATTCCCACTGAATCCAAACGTTGTTGTAGTTCATCAATAATCGGCTGAATCATTTCATTGTGATTATTGCGAGCAAGGTCGATAACCTTTTGTAGTACCGCATAACGTTGTGGGTGAATAGCTTGGAAACACAAATCTTCTAATTCATTTTTTAGTTGTTCAATGCCTAAACGATGGGCAAGGGGGCTATAAATTTCCAAGGTTTCTTTAGCGATACGACGGCGTTTATCAGGGCGTAATGCCCCCAATGTTCGCATATTGTGCGTGCGATCGGCTAATTTAATCAAGACGACGCGAATATCCTTCGTCATCGCAAGAATCATTTTTTGGAAACTTGCCGCTTGTGCTTCTTGACGCGTGCGGAATTTCAATTTGTCTAGTTTGGATACCCCTTCAACAATTTCCGCGACACTTTTACCAAATTCAGCCGTTAGTTGTTCTTCGGTATAAGGCGTGTCTTCAATTACATCGTGCAATAACGCAGCCATCACTGCTTCGTGATCAAGATGCATTTGTGCCAAAATCATTGCAACGGCAACGGGATGGGTTATATAAGGCTCGCCACTTGACCGAAATTGCCCTTCGTGTGCATCACGTGCGATAACAAAGGCACGCTTAATTAACGCAATTTGGTCATCAGGAAGATAAGTTTGAATAATCTTATCTAGGGGTTCAAAAAGCAACATATGGCAAGCCTTATGGATGAAGATGTTAAGAAACTAAAGATGCTGCGTGCATTTCTACACGTTCTTGCATCATACTATCATGACGATCTTGTGCGTCCATAATTTCGTTATTGATAAGACCTTGCTCAATTTCGCGTAATGCGATCACGGTCGGTTTATCATTTTCTTCTGGCACTAAAGGAGCACGTTGATTAAGTTGTAATTGTCTTGCACGACGTGCTGCAGTTAAAATTAAATCAAAACGGTTACCAATTTTTTCTACCGCATCTTGAACAGTCACACGAGCCATATTTTTTCCTCTCAATAATGATTTCTAAAAGACCCACTATCATACTAAAGCACAGATTATTTTGCTAGTAATTGATCGAGTAAAGCCTGCTTTTGTTTTGCTTGATAAGCCAAAGTGAGTTTTTCCGCATACAAAATATGCTGTAAATCAGCCAGGGCTTGTTCAAAATCATCATTGACGATCACATAGTCATATTCATTGTAGTGGGAAATCTCACTGATCGCTTTGGACATTCGCTCCGAGATTACATCGTCACTATCCTGCCCACGCCCAACTAAACGGCGTTTTAATTCTGCTAGCGAAGGAGGCAAGATAAAAATACTTTTGACATTTGGCACTTTCGCCCGAATTTGTTGCGCCCCTTGCCAATCAATATCTAAAAACACATCAATGCCTTGTGCTAAATTTTGTTCTATGGCAGGTAATGAGGTGCCGTAATAATTGCCGCCGAACACCTTGGCATATTCCAAAAACGCACCTTGTGCAATCAATTCTTCAAATTCTGCAGGCGTTACAAAATGGTAATGCACGCCATTTTGTTCCCCTGAACGAGGTTGACGCGTGGTATGGGATACGGAAACCATCATTCTATTTTCAGTATTTTGCGTTAATAATGCATTGATTAATGATGATTTTCCGGCTCCGCTAGGGGCAGACACAATATATAGATTACCTTGCGACATTCTTTTTCCTTTCCAACAAATCATAATTTTTGAGTATTATGCCGAGATTTCTAAAAAAATACAGCAAAAACCGCGGTCAAAAAAACGATTAAATTTTTGACCGCGGTTTCGTTCAATAAAAAAGCAAGAAATTAGAGGTTTTCTTGTTTTTTTGAGTGTGAAATAATTTTAATTATGCGCTTTTATTTTCAAGTAATGCCGTCGTTTGTTCATTACTATTTGCTGTATCAGATTTGATTTCATCAACAGCCATTGTCGCTTTAATCTGTTCTTCGCGGATTTGTTGTGCTAAACCTTGCTCACCAACTTGTTCAAAGACATAAGCGGCCATCGCAATATCGTGAGGTTGAAGATGAGATTTATCGGCGATCACAATTTTAAAGGCATCACTTGCTTTAGCAAAATTATTATCGCGCACGTAAAGATAGCCTAATGCACGATTTAAACAGCATTGTTGATTTTCTTCTACTTTCTTCGCACGTTTTTTTAACAATTTAATTAATTTACTGCTATCTGCGGCTTGAAGACGGGTGATTTGTGCAAAAAGAGCTGAATTATTGACATTTTTTTCATCCCATTTTTTCAAACTTTCTAGCACTAATTCATAGGCATTTTCGTGGTCGTTGCAATCAATTAAACGTTGAATTAAGCCAACACGAACATAAGCATCATTATGGCGTTTACGTGATTGTGCATCCCACCAAGCTAATAAGCCATCCGCACCTTCTTCGTTCATTTTTTCATCTAATAGCCCATCTTCCACTTGTCGTTCGAGCTGTGAAAATGCGGTGTGATCGTATAATCCACTAGTTTCAATTTGGTATAAGATACTATCAAGTGCCAAATAAGCTTTAGATTTCAAATAAATTTCGACCGCGAGTTTTAATACTTCGTTATTACGTTGTGTCATCTCTAATAGGCTATCTACGGAGCTGCGAGCCGCTGGTAATTTGCCTTGTGCAAGCAATATGCGTGTGCGAGCGAGTTCAACGATTAAGTTATCTGACCCAGCCAGTTCAGTTGCTTCAATCAAATAACGATTGGCGTTAAATTCATCGCCACGCTGTTGTGCGGCTTCTGCCGCGGTGATGAAGTTTAAAATAGGTTCATCTGAATGTTTCGCATTCTTACCAATTAATTTTTCTGCTCGCGAATAATTCCCTTCACTTAAATTGATAAAACCTTCTAAGGTTTGTTTTTGTGCTCTCACACGTTTACGGCGAGAGAACCAACCATAAGTGCTGTTACTTAGGCTGAAAAAGCGTCTTAAACACCATTCAATGCTATAGATAATCGCTAGTGCTAAGACGAAAATAATGACCAATGAAGTAATAGATAATTCAATATTATGATGTTCTGTTTGAATGAGTACATAGCCTTGTTTACCCGCGAGATAAGGACCACCTATCAAGCCAGCAAGTAGCACTAACATAAGAAATAAAATTCTAATCATAATTGGCTTTCCTTATTGTTGTGTATTGACAGGTTGTGAGCTTGATGGCTCATCGGTTTTAGACGCATCATTTTTGATCTCTTCCGCCGCCGCTTTATTATCTTCTGTCAGGGTTTTATCTGCCGAAATCTCAATTTTCTGCATATCCTGTGGTGTTTTATTGAGCATTTTATCCAAGATGGTTAAACTACTTAATTTATCAGGGACTTCCACATAAATTGATTGATCCGCGAGTTCATCAACAGATTTTAAGAAATTACTTGCCACTTCTGAAGTGGTGTCAAAATAGCTACGCACCCAAGCGGCTACGGTTTCAAGTGATTGTTTATATAACTCATTTTGTTGGCGTGGAACAGCTAAAATGGCAATTTGTAAACGCAAACGGATATTTTCACGCAAATAAATATCTTGGTTTGGGGCAAGCAAGGCTTTGCTTGTTTCCGTTGTCCGTGGTGTAATTCGGATAAAGTGATTTAAGAAAGAATCTGCACTTTTTTCTAAATTAGTTTTCCAATCGTCAATGTTATCAGAAACTTTATCATTGGCTTGATTTTCTTCATCTGAATTTGTATTTAATGACACTAATTCATCAACATTATTTGCTAGCTGTGATAGACGTTGCATAATTGCATTTTGATCCACATTATTCACGGCAAGTAGTTGTTTTAAATCGTTATTAATTGCGGTGCGAACATCAATAACACGCGGATCCGTGACTTTCTCTAAAACTTCCTGTGCGACCTTAAGCAATGCAATGCTAGTTTCCACATCATTATCAATCATTAGTTTGCGTAATGCGTTATTGAGTAAGAAATCTGCTTCTGATAATAACCAATCATTTGATTGTGATGACGGGCTAGTGTTACTCACCTTATTAATTTGTTCTTGTAATGCACTAATCGCTTGATCACGATTGCTGATTTGGCTTTCTAATTGTGCAATTTTGCTATCAGCATTTTGTACTTGACCAAGTAATTGCTGAATTTGCGAATGCTCTTGGCTTAAATCAACATCTGTTTTGACTGAATTTTGATCCGCGGTATAGCTTTCTACATTGGCAATTTTTTGCTGCAAATCGTCAAATTGTTGTTGCCCAAAGTAATAACCTGCACCGCCAACACCAAGGGCAATTAAAATGGCAAGTAAGCTTAGGGCATTACTCCCTTTTTTGATTACCACGGGTTGATTATTTGATACGGTTTGTGCTGTGGTATTCGCTTGTTTTGCTTCATTTTTCTTCGCATTGATTGATTCAGATGATGCCAGCTGTTCATTTGCCTTGTTCGTTTCAACGCTGTCAGTTTGATTTTTGTTGGCATTGAGTTGAACATCATCTTGTGTATTTTTCTTAGTCATATTCATACCTATTGAGTTGTTGAATAATTCGTTATGGGGTGAATTGTAAAATCGTATTTAAGAGCGAGGTATTATCTGCACGCGGAGCAATAATAACATTGTTTGATTGCCAACCCATTTGGGTTGCGATGTTGGCAATACGTTGGCTAACCGTAATTAATTGGCAGTTTAATAACCAACCGCGTTCATTTTCAGGCACGAAATCAAATAACGCATTGAGTAATTCTAAACTGGTAACCACGATGCGATCAATGCCCGCACGTTTACAAATACTAGTTTGTTCAATATTGTCGTAATGGATTGGTTGGCGTTGATAACATTCAATTTTTTCTAGGGTTGCACCACGTAAAATTGCCTGTTCCGAAAAATATTCTCGTCCACCATTGCCACGCAAAATGAAAATATGTTTTCCCTTTAATTGTTGCATTGCGGTTAATGTGAGCAAACCTTCACTATTTTCTTGCAGATAAGGATATTGCACAGCTTGTTCAATTTTGCTCGCAAAATATTCCGCGGTAGTTTGCCCAACGGCAAAATAATATAAATCTGATCGCCAATGAAATCCCGCATTGCGTAAGGTTTGGTTCGCATATTCAATCGCATTATGCGACACAGCTAATACATAGTCGCCTTGATTGAGTTGTTTGAATTTGAGTGGTAAATCATTTAATTCTCGCCCTGCAATGATCGAGAAAAAAGGCAGATGCAAGGTTGCAATACCCACTTTGTTGAGCATTTCTGCTAAATGTTTGCCTTTTTCACCGGGACGGGTAATTAAAACTGCCATAGCCTACTCATTTTGATAAATGGTTTGTAAAATCTGCTTCGCACCCTGTGCCAATAATTGTTCAGCAACTTGTACGCCTAAGGCATTGAGTGAAAATTCATCGTAATTTTTGACCGCGGTTTTGCCTTCTGCTCGAATAATTTGGCTACCGTCTAAGCTGCCAACTAATGCACGGAACAGGATTTCGTCATTATTTTGCATCGCGTAGCCTGCGATCGGTACTTGGCAACCGCCTTGTAAGTGAGCATTCATCGCACGTTCAACTTGCACGCAAGCCGTGGTTTCAGCGTGGGATAAAGGGGCTAATAAATCGCATATACGTTTATCATCTAAACGGCATTCAATACCGACGGCACCTTGACCTACCGCGGGCAATGATTGCTCCACACTGATAAAATTACGGATACGATTAGCTAGCCCTAAGCGAATCAGTCCAGCAGCGGCGAGAATAATGGCATCATAATCGCCGTTATCCAGTTTGTTTAACCGCGTGCCGACATTGCCACGCAAGGATTCAATTTTTAAGTCAGGGCGTAAGTATTTTAATTGACATTGACGGCGTAAGCTTGATGTACCAACTACCGCACCTGCGGGCAAATCCCTTAAACTCGTATAACGATTTGATACAAATGCATCACGCGGATCTTCACGCTGACAAATTACCGCAAGCCCTAAACCAGCAGGAAACTGCATTGGCACATCTTTCATTGAATGGACTGCGATATCTGCATCATTGTTAAGAAGGGCGTGTTCTAGCTCTTTTACAAACAATCCTTTGCCCCCGATTTTTGCCAACGGGGTGTCTAAGATCACATCGCCTTTGGTCACCATCGGCACTAATTTTACCGTTAAGTGAGAGTGGACTTGCATAAGCTGATCTTTAATATAATTCGCTTGCCACAAGGCTAATGGGCTTTGACGTGTTGCAATTCGGACTGTTTGATTCATTACGTAATAATATTGGTTCATAATTAATCGTTATCCTATCATTTTTCCGCTAAACTGTCAGTTAGTTTTCGTGTCATTCATTAACCTAATTAATTTTCTATGAAAAATAATTTTACTTATTGATTCTTGTAAAGTTTTCTAATAACGTAATAGATAACTTGTTATTAATCGGTTATATTGCAATCAGCTAGTGCAAGTGATAAAGTTGCGTCCAAGATAACTCAAAAATTGGGATGTTTTTGTGCAATACGATATAGACTTTGCCAAAAAGCAAGTTGCAGATCTGGATAAGTTTCGCACGATTCGCGCGTTATCTGGCACAACTGAAGAATTTAAACAGGTTTTTCAGCTGCTAACTTTGTTTATTCATTTCAATAATCCGAATTTTCCAGGTTATGTCAAAAATGCCCCCGCGGGCATTTGGCAATTCGAGCCGACCGAATATCAAAATCATTACCTTAATCAATATTTTCCGAGTAAAACATTTCTCCAACTTGATGGCTTTGAATTGCGATCTTTTGATGCGATTTATGGCGTATATGTGATGGGAAGCATTGCATCTGTCAGTCAAACGTCATCTTCTGATTTAGATATTTGGGTGTGTCATCGTGAAGATCTGAATATCCAAGAGCGTCAATTATTGCAGCAGAAAGCGGATAAATTAAAATTATGGGCACAACAACTTGAAGTTGAAATCAATATCTTTTTGATGGAACAAGATCGTTTTCGTAGTACGGCATATGCTGAAAAAATGACAACAGAAAATTGTGGTTCTGCACAATATATGTTATTACTTGATGAATTTTATCGTTCCGTTATTCGTTTGGCGGGTAAACCTTTGCTTTGGTTGCACTTATTGGTTTGTAATGAAAAATGTTACGAACAAGAAGTTGAACGTTTAATTCGTGAGAAGCAAATTGATCCTACCGAATGGGTTGATTTTGGTGGATTGGGGGCTTTTTCGGCAAAAGAATATTTTGGGGCGAGTTTGTGGCATTTGTACAAAGGTATTGATGCACCTTATAAAGCGGCAATTAAAATTTTGTTGCTTGAGGCTTATTCGTGGGAGTACCCAAATACCAATTTAATAGCTAGCGATTTTAAATTTCATTTGTTGACTAATGATACGGAAAGTCATCATTTTGATCCTTATTTAGAAATGTTGGATCGTGTAACTGCGTATCTTACCTATCTTAAAGATTTTAATCGGTTAGAGCTGATCCGCGGTTGTTTTTATATGAAAGCAACGGAAGATCTTTGGTATAGTGCAGAACCAAGTTGGCGTTTTGACTTAATGGCCCAATTAGCCAAAAAATGGCAGTGGTCAGATGCTAAAATTGATGAATTAAATCAACGTCCATTTTGGAAAATTAAACGCGTTAAAAAGAGCTATAATGAGTTAGTCCGAATTCTAATGTTGAGTTATCGCAATGTGGTGAATTTCGCACGAAAATATAAAATCGCTAGTAGCATTATGCCACAAGACTTGAGTATTTTAAGCCGTAAATTGTACACCGCATTTGAAGAGTTACCAGGAAAAGTGACTTTATTAAATCCCCAAATTGCTAATGATTTATTTGAACCAAATTTAACTTTTATTGAAGTAAAAAAAGGGTCGGTAATGAAATCAGGTTGGTATGTCATCAATCAAGAGCCTAAAGCGACTAAGTTATCCCCTTATCGCTATGTTGAATATCATACTGACTTAAATAAATTGGTGTGTTGGGCATATTTTAACGGGTTATTGACGGAAAACACCCAATTACATATTGTGAGCAAAAATGTGAGCCTTGCAGTTTTACAGGCATTTGCGACAGATTTACGCTTATTTTTTCCTATCCGCCCACCGAAGCCCACCAACGATGATTTAAATCATCCTTGTGAAATTCGTCAGTTAGCGATTTTAGTTAATTTAACTGCCGATCCGACAAAAAATCTCAAAAATTTGCGTTCAAGCATTCAACAAAGTGATTTGTTTAGTTTCGGACCTGACGAAGAAAGTTTAGTGGGAAGTATTGATTTAGTGTATCGCAATTTGTGGAACGAAGTACGAACCTTTACGTTTAAAGGACCGAATGCCATTTTACTTGCCTTGAAAGTGTTATCAAATAAAATTCACCGCGGTTCAGCATCGCCCCAGTCTATCAATGTATTTTGCTATAGCCAATATTATCGGCGACCATTGCACAATATCGTATTCGCATTGGTGCAAAAATGTATTAGTATCCAAATGGGCGAAAATCCTGCTTCACGCACGAAAAATTTCTTGCGTGTTGCGGGTAAAAACTGGCAATTTTTCTTTGAAGAGAAAGGCATTAGCTTAAAACAGGTGCAGGAAAAGATTCCTCAGGAAAATGAGCTAGATGAAGAGTTACACACGCAAATTAGCGATGATGCAATGAGCTTTGACACGCCAACCATTGTTGAATGTAAAACATGTAATCAACAACCCAAATGCCAATATCCAACGGAAATTAATGCCTTTGCTAGTGAAGGTTTTTTACAATTCTTTTTTCAAGATAATGTAGATGGTTCTTTTAATGTTTATATTTTAGATGAGCATAATCGGATCGAAAGTTATCTAAATTGTGATGGCGAGAAACAACAAAAAGTTAACGAAATCAATCACATTTATGCCCATTCAGGTGATGGTGATAATGCCTATCATATCGTGCAACGAGATTTCAATTATCCGCAATTTTATCAGCTACTTAATCAAAATGGGATGATTCAGATCGTTCCCTTTCATAGCGTTAACTAGCCTTAAATTTCAATAATTGCACAGTAAAATAGCTAAAGTTATAATAACCAAGTTTATGCATCATATCGGGGGGTATGAGAATGACAGAAAAAAGGAGAGTCTTGCTTATTGACGATCATCCATTAATGCGTCGTGGAATGAAGCAACTCATTGAATTAGATGATAATTTTATTGTAATCGGGGACGCAGGCAATGGCAACGAAGGCATTAGTTTAGCCTTACAGCATTCCCCTGATTTAATCGTCTTAGATCTGAATATGAAAGGATTATCAGGTTTAGACACGCTCAAAGCGTTACGTGCTGAAGGCGTGGGTGCTCGAATTGTCATTCTTACTGTGTCTGATGCTAAAAATGATATTTTTGCTTTAATTGATGCAGGGGCAGACGGCTATCTGCTTAAAGATACTGAACCTGATGTATTACTAGAACAACTTGGCAAAATTGCACAAGGGGAAGTGATTTTAAGTGAGTCAATTAAGCATCTTTTGCTAGCGAAACGTATAGAACAAGATCCGATTTCTGCGTTAACAGAGCGAGAAATGGAGGTGTTGCAGTTGATCGCCACAGGGTTATCCAATAAGCAAATTGCGGCAAAATTGTTTATTTCTGAAGAAACGGTGAAAGTGCATATTCGCAATTTGTTACGAAAATTAAACGTCCATTCCCGTGTAGCAGCAACAGTGCTTTATTTGGAATACAAAGGTAATTAATTGCCCAAAACCGCGGTCAAAAAACGCGTGAATTTTTGACCGTGATTTCGGATTTTTATCAATAAAAGAGAAGGAAAAAATGATGAGTAAGGTCACTTTAAAAGGTAATCCGATTGATATTGTCGGTACATTTCCAGCCGTAGGGGCGAGCGTGGCAGATTTCACTTTAGTCAATAATAGTTTGGAAGATGTGACGCTAGCGAGTTTTGGCAATCAACGCAAAGTGTTGAACATTTTCCCAAGTATTGATACGGGGATATGTGCGACTTCAGTGCGTGTATTTAATCAAAAAGCAGCGAATTTGACGAATACTGTTGTGTTATGTATTTCCGCCGATTTACCTTTTGCTCAAGCCCGTTTTTGTGGTGCGGAAGGCATTGACAATGTGCAAACCCTTTCAACATTCCGCAATCATACTGTTCATCAGGCTTTAGGGGTGGATATTCAATCTAGCCCATTAGCAGGGTTGACAGCACGTGCGGTGATTGTGTTAGATGAACATAATCGGGTATTACACAGTGAATTAGTGCCAGAAATTGGTACCGAACCGAATTATGATGCGGCTTTAGCGGTACTTTAATTGACAGAATTGATGACGAAAGGGGCATAACGCCCCTTTCTTGTTATTCTTTTTCAATGAAGTGTAATGCGTTGATGACTACATCCACATTGGCATTGGGTTTACAGGCATTTTCACTTAAATAACGCCGCCATTGACGTGCGCCTTTGCTCTGCTGAAATGCACCGATTAAATGGCGTGTAATATGGTTAAGATGCACGCCTTGATTACATTGTTGTTCAATGTAAGGCAACATATTTTCAATGGCCTGGTATGGGCTGATGATTGGCGCATTGGGATCAAATAATGCCCGATCAATTTGACCTAAAATTGACGGGTTTTGATAGGCTTCACGTCCTACCATTACGCCATCAACATATTGCAGATGCATTTGGATTTGCTCAATGGTTTTAATACCGCCATTAATACTGATATTCAGGTGCGGAAAATCACGTTTGAGTTGATAGACCCGTTCATAATCCAAAGGTGGAATTTCACGATTTTGTTTTGGGCTAAGCCCTGATAACCAAGCTTTGCGGGCGTGAACAATAAAATCTTTACAACCCACTGCACTGACTTTGCGGACAAAATCAGTTAAAAAAGCGTAGCTGTCTAAATCATCAATCCCAATGCGATGCTTGACGGTCACGGGAATCGCAACAGCATCTTGCATTCGTTGCACACATTCTGCAACTAACTCCGCTTTTGCCATTAAACACGCACCAAACATCCCATTTTGAACGCGATTTGAGGGGCAACCGACATTTAAGTTAATTTCTTGGTAACCCCGTTGTTCTGCTAGTTTGGCACAATGGACTAACTGTTGCGGATCGTTTCCACCTAATTGGAGAACCACAGGCCGTTCACGCGGATCAAAATCTAGATGATCATATTTTGCATAAATGATCGCGGGAGCGGTGACCATTTCAGTATAAAGTTGTGCATATCGGCTGAATTGGCGATGAAAATAACGGCAATGGCGAGTAGTCCAATCTAACATTGGTGCAACGGAAAAACGTCCCGAAAAGTAAGTTGTCATAAAGTGGTATTCTCTGAAAGTTCTTGTTTAGTTTGTTCTTGTACACGTTGGCGAAAACGCCCTGCACCTAAATGGTAAAAAGGTTTTGGATTGAATTGGCGTGAAATGACACTGGCAATAATACTTGCAATCAAAAGCCAAATGAGAACAGGTTGGCTACCCGTCATTTCCATTACCACCACGCTCGCTGTCACGGGCGATTGCGTTGCCCCCGCTAAAAAAGCCGCCATACAAATTAGCACGACGAGTCGGCTATCAATAAAACTGCCATTAAAACTGGCAATATGGGCTAATTGTGAGCCGAGTCCTGCTCCAATGGTGAGCGATGGCGTGAAAATCCCCCCTGCGATACCCGACCAATAGGTTGCTACGGTGGCGAAAAGTTTGGCGATACCGAGATCGTCTGGTTGGAGATTGATACCATCAAGAGCGTGGGAAACAACGTCATAACCCGTGCCGTAGGTTTGCCCGTGGCTAAATTTACCCAGAATGGTAAGCACAATACCGAGTATAAATGCCACGCTGACGGGATGACGGCGAATCCAACCGCGGACAAAATTCGGGCTGAAATTGGCGACGCCTTTAGCAAGTAAACGAGCGAAAATGCCACCCGCAACGCCACAAAGCACGCCACACAATGCGAGCCACGCGATAATATTTTGTGCGGAATATGCCCCTTCATATTGTGGGAAATAGGGGTTATTGCCCATCATTGCAACCAGAATAAACCCTGAAGCCAAGACGCCAAATAAAATGCGTCGTTCCCAACGCAATGTGATACCGCGTCCTAATTCTTCAATGGTAAAAATCACGCCTGCTAATGGGGCATTAAATGCAGCGGCTAAACCACCGCCCGCACCTGCCGCGATAAACTGGTTAGCGGTTAAACCTTTAAATCCTAAATTATGGCGACAACAAAAGTTTCCCCACGCAAGCATTACTGCGGCACCCACTTGCACCGAAGGGCCTTCACGCCCAACCGATGCGCCAATGATCATCGCCAAAAAAGTTAAGGGAATTTTCCATAAGGTTTGCCCGAAACGGATTAAACGGTTTTTATTTGCCCCATAGGGCAGTTCCATTGACGCAATGACTTGTGGAATACCGCTACCTGAAACATAGGGGGTATATTTGGCAGTAAACCACGCTAATAGGGCTAATCCAAAGGGCAAAACCCACCAAACGGCTAAGGGATGTTGTTGATTCCAATAGGCGTTGTATTCCAATCCCCAATCCGCTAATTTGGCAAAGCCGAGCGAAAAAAATGACACTAATGCTGAACCGATAAGTAAGCAAATTAGCTCAAGGGTTTTGCGTGAAAGGCGAGTCGTTTGGCGAATTTTTTTGCGTAATAGGTAACGCAATGTGGCACGCCAAGATGATAAGTTAAGCATAATGAATCAAATGAAATATTTTTGTCTATTATAGACTGTAACTGCAAAGGATTCAAAAGCGAGAAAAATTCACAGGATTTTTTGACCGCGGTTTTGGACAAAATTGAGATTTATTTTGTCAATCAGGTTTAACTCATTTACAATGAGAACACTTTTTTGACTGAGAATAGATTATGCAAAAATCAAAATTACTCGCTGTTTTGTTAGCAGGTAGCCTACTTGCTACAAGCTGTGCAACGATTGATGAAAAAACAGGGGAACGTAAAGATCCGTTAGAAGGCTTTAACCGCACGATGTGGGATTTCAACTATAAGGTTGTGGATCCCTATGTGTTGAAACCTGTGGCAAAAGGCTGGAAAGAATACGTGCCATCGCCCGTGAAAACAGGCTTAGTAAATGTGGCGAATAACTTAGATGAACCTGCGAGCTTTGTAAACCGTTTACTTGAAGGCGATGTGAAAAAAGCTTTCGTGCATTTAAACCGTTTTGTGATTAATTCGGTGTTTGGTCTAGGCGGATTAATTGATTGGGCAAGTTATAGCGATCCACTCAAACTGGAGGGCGATCACGATCGTCGTTTTGGCGATACGCTAGGCACTTGGGGCGTAGATACGGGATCTTATGTGATGTTGCCGTTATATGGCCCTGCAACACCGCGTCAGGATTTAGGCAATTTAGTGGATAATACTTACCCAATGTTGTCTTTACTCGGCCCTTGGTCGTTGCTTAAATGGGGAATCCAAGGCATTGATAAGCGGGCAAACTTAATTGAAAGTGAAGCCTTGTTAAATCAAGCACAAGATCCTTATGCCACATTCCGCGAAGCCTATTTTCAGAATTTACAATACCGTTTAAGTGACGGTAAAACGAAAAAACCCCAAGAAACTTTATCCAAAGATGAATTAAATAGCATTGATTAGGAGATGAAAAATGGAGATGACGTCAACTCAACGTTTAATTTTAGCAAACCAATATCAATTAATGGGATTGCTTGATCCAAAAAACGCCGCAAAATATGCACGCTTAGAGCGTATTGTAAAAGGCGGATTTGCTTTAGAACTGAAAGAGTTAGATAACGAATTTTCTGATTTATCTGAAGCTGAATGTCGAATTGTGTTAGACACTTTAGAAATGTATCACGCATTGCAAGTGTCTTATAACAATTTAGATGATAAATCTGCACTGACCCCACACCGTTTGCAATTTACGGGCTATTGTGCAGTGCGTGAGAAAAAATATTTGAATTATTTACGCTTTATTACCACTGAACAGAATAAATACCAAGAATTTATGCGTTGCGAACATGGTTGCGACTCGCAAACGCCAATGTGGGATAAATACAATAAAATGCTTGATGTATGGCACAAATGTGCACGCCAATATCATTTGAGTATGGAAGAAATCCAAAATATTCTCGCTGCCTAACCCTAAAAACCGCGGTCAAAAATTCGCTTGTTTTTTTGACCGCGGTTTGATGTCATCTTATCTTTTCAATTATCCCACTAGACAATAGCAATTAATATCCAAGGTTGAGCGAGGCTGAGTGAATACCAATTTCCAATAAAATGGCTTTGTTCGCTTTGGGGAATCGGAAAAGGAATCAGTTTGAGAATATCTTGATGTAATTGCATTACCTGTGGAAATTGAGGGGCATTTTGAATTTCTCGCCATATTTCTGCGTGCATTGCCATTGCACAACAACCCCGTTGAATTCTGCCGAGGGCATTGACGAGATGTAGTAAAATCATATCAACTTGCTGACAAGTGATATCCACTTGCCATTTTTCGCTTAAACGATTGCGGATAGAGAAGGTAATTTTTATCAATTCCGAATTGATTAACTGACGTTTCTTTAACAGCTCTAAACGAAGAACAAGGTTCATTGTATTCCCCTAGCCATTTTAAGCGATGTTTCCTAGCATAGCGGAAAATTAAGATGAAACAAGTGCATTTAAGCGAAATTTATAGCAAAATAATCAACTCTTTGGAAAATCAGGGGATATTATGTGGGATTTTGGGTTATTTAATGATTATCAAGGGTTAATTTTTGATATGGATGGCACGCTGATTGACACAATGCCAAGCCATTCACGTGCTTGGACGATGGCGGGCGATCATTTGGGTTATCCTATTCGTGGTGAATTGATTTATGATTTTGGTGGTGCGCCAGTAAATGTGATCGCAAAGGCAATGATGGCAGAAGCCAAGATGCCAGAATCAATGTTAGATCAACTGATTAGCGAAAAACGCCGTATTGGTCAGCAATTATTATTAACCGAATCTAGCCTATTACCTGCAGCAGACGTTTTAAAACATTTTTATGGTAAAAAGCCAATGGCATTAGGGACAGGCTCGCATTGGGCGATGGTGAATCAATTAGTTGATTTGTTTGCAGTGCGTCCTTATCTCAATGCCATTGTTACTTCAGAAGATGTGCAACGCCATAAGCCGCAACCTGATACCTTCTTACGCTGTGCTGAACTGATTGAATGTGAGCCAACAAGATGTCTTGTCTTTGAAGATGCTGACTTAGGCGTGCAAGCTGGGCTAGCGGGTGGAATGGATGTGTTTGATGTGCGTATTGGTCAAATTCTAAAAGCCGATGTTTAATTGGGATCTTTGGCTTGCAACGCTGCATCAATATAGCTTATGGTTGATGTTTGTGAGTGCATTTTTAAGTGCCACGGTGTTACCAGGCAATTCAGAAATTGTGTTTATAAGCTTAGCGACCGCGGTCCAATTACCTGCTAAACATTATATTTCTTTGCCGATGGTTTGGTTGCTACTCAGTGCGATAGTAGGCAATAGTTTAGGTAGCTTTACAACCTATTGGCTTGGGCGATGTTTCCCTAAATTTGATCCATTACAACAAAATAGCCGAAAGCTTAAATGGACGATGCAGAAAATTGAGCGACACGGTGTGTTGGTTTTACTTTTTAGTTGGTTGCCCGTTGTGGGCGATATATTTTGTGCGTTAGCAGGGTGGTTACGTTTAGATTGGCGTAAAAGCGGTTTTTATATTGTGATAGGTAAAACATTGCGTTATCTTTTTTTGCTTTATTTGGTCATCGGTTATACTTTTTTGTAGTACAATCAATAAGCAAAAAAAACCGCCCGATAGGGCGGTACTAATTAAACCTAAGGAACCAATATTTTTTTATTATTAACAACTGCAAGTTGCTTGTAATATAAGACTACCAGCGGTTAGAAAAGTTCAAAATTTTTTTCATAAGAAGGAAAAATTTATGCCATTACTCGATAGTTTTAAAGTTGATCACACGATTATGAATGCCCCCGCAGTGCGTCTTGCTAAAACAATGGCTACGCCAAAAGGGGATATAATTTCGGTATTTGATTTACGTTTTTGTAAACCAAATCAAGAGATTATGTCGCCAAATGGCATTCATACCCTTGAACATTTATTTGCAGGATTTATGCGTGATCATCTCAATGCCGATGATGTAGAAATTATTGATATTTCTCCAATGGGTTGCCGTACGGGTTTTTATATGTCGTTGATTGGTTCGCCAGATGAGCAACGCGTGGCGGATGCGTGGTTAAAGGCAATGCAAGATGTGCTGAAGGTGGAAAATCAAAGCCAAATTCCTGAGCTTAATCCATATCAATGTGGTTCATATCAGGAACATTCTTTACCTGATGCACGTCAATTTGCTGAAAATGTGATTCAGCGTGGTATTGGGATCAATAAAAATGCTGATTTGTATCTCGATGAAAAATTATTGCAATCATAAATTAATTAACTGAAAACAGCGTAGCATTGGCTACGCTTTTTTATTTTATTTATCTTATTCTTTCAGTATAATGCAAACGTTTGCGTATTGGGTTCTAAAGGATAATTTATGACAACAATTGGTACTGCATTAACGCCGAATGCGACAAAAGTAATGTTACTGGGTTCGGGCGAACTAGGTAAGGAAGTCGTGATTGAGCTACAACGATTGGGGGTAGAAGTGATTGCGGTCGATCGTTACCCCAATGCTCCTGCAATGCAAGTAGCACACCGCTGTTATTGCATTTCAATGTTGGATGGTGAGGCGTTGAAGTCCATTGTAGAACAAGAGCAACCTGATTACATTGTGCCAGAAGTGGAAGCGATTGCCACGGCGACATTGCTTGAACTAGAGCAAGCAGGCTTCAATGTAGTGCCAACGGCAAAAGCGACACAATTAACGATGAACCGTGAAGGTATCCGCCGTTTAGCGGCAGAAGAATTAGGCTTACCTACTTCCAATTACCAATTTGTTGATAATTTTGCCGATTTTGAGCGTGCCGTGCAGCAGATCGGTGTGCCTTGCGTTGTGAAACCGATAATGTCTTCATCAGGACACGGGCAATCAATATTGAAGTCCGTTTCGGATATGCAATCTGCTTGGGAGTATGCACAACAAGGCGGGCGAGCAGGGGCTGGGCATGTGATTGTGGAAGGTTTTGTGAAATTTGATTACGAAATTACCTTGCTTACCGTTCGCCATATTGGCGGCACGACGTTTTTAGCACCGATTGGGCATCGCCAACAAGATGGCGATTATCGTGAATCTTGGCAGCCACAGACGATGTCAGCCCTTGCCCTTGAAAAAGCTCAAGTTATTGCAGGGAAAATTACTAATGCATTAGGTGGACACGGTATTTTCGGGGTTGAAATGTTTGTGTGTGGTGATGAAGTGATTTTCAATGAAGTATCGCCACGTCCACACGATACAGGAATGGTGACATTGATTTCTCAAGATCTCTCTGAATTTGCATTGCACGCACGGGCTATTCTGGGACTGCCAATTCCTGAGATAGAATTAATTAGCCCTGCTGCATCAAAAGCCATTGTGGTGGAAGGCAAATCAAATAATGTGCGTTTTGCGAATTTAGACAAGGTGTTAGCTGAGCCACGAACTAACATTCGCTTATTTGGTAAAGGCGAAGTGAACGGACATCGTAGAATGGGCGTGATTTTAGCCCGTGATAGCTCGGTAGAACAAGCCTTGCAACGGGTCGAACGGGCGTATCAAAAATTGACGATTGAATTATAAAAAATCCTAAAAAAACCGCGGACAAATTTGACCGCGGTTTTTTTATTGAAGTTTTATTAATAAGTCACTGAGTTGTAAGTTTATCCATTCAGTTAAGGGAACAATATTAAATTGTTGGGTTAAATTAGAGTGTGTTGCTTCAATTGAACTAATCGCCATAATTGTGGGAGTATTATTGTGAGGAGAGGGCATCCACATTTTTATATTATTATGACATAGACCATAAAATGCAATTAAGGGACGGGCATATGCACAAGCTAGATGAACATTTCCTGAATCTACAGAAATAACGAGATCACTATTTTCTATAATTGATAAATACTGTTCTAGTGTTGTTTCAGGAGCTATTCGTATTGGTAAACGGCATAGAGGTTGTAATATATTCCAATATTCTTCCGCAGAAGCAGAGTTACCCATAATCAGATCTAGATATGGCGTAAATTGATCAGAAATGGAATTAAGTAAATTTGCTATTTCATTAGGTGGGACATAACGGAACGTTCCAATTGGAGAAATCAGTACCCGAATTTTATGTGGATACCAAATCTGATTTGCAAATGCAGATAAACTTGTATTTGGCGGTAAATAAAATACCGCATCCGTATTGAGATAAGAACCAATAATGGATTGTTTTAAATAATCACGAATATGAACGTCTGTTGACGGCGGGCAAAAACAGATATTTGCGGGAATATTGACTAATTGCGGATTATAATGTTTTGGTATTGCAATAATTGGTGCATTCAACGCGAGATCGGAGACAAAAGTGGCGGGATAGAATGTTTCAAAGAAATCAATTACTAAATCCCAACGATTACGATGTGCAAGATACGTTTCAGGTGTATCTTCTAATAATTCATCAGCGACGCCAGAAAGTTGGATTACTGCACGATTACGCGCCGTGACAAAACAACCTGTACGAATATGGGGAAAGGCTTGTTTTAATTGACGTAAATGAGCGCAATGGGCGACAGCATCCCCAACCGCATCGCCGATTGGGCGAATAAGGACTGATTTAAGTTGATTAAAATCACAATGAAATTGATGATTTATTAAAGGCATATAATGGTTTTCTCCAATAGTTTTTCTTATTTTATTAGATATCTTAAAGATTAGACTAATTATCTCATAATTAGGGGTTGAAAGAAAATGTTGTGATATTTAGTAGATAAAGTATTTTAGAAGAAGTTTTCTGATTTAAATTTTGGGGATTTACCGCGGTCAAAAAACGGTTGGATTTTTGACCGCGGTTTTTAGCTAGCTACGTGCGCGATTGCCGTGGCAATGTTTGTATTTTTTGCCAGACCCACAAGGGCAAGGTTCATTGCGTCCAATGTGGCGATCTTCACTATTGAGTGTGTTGTCGCTTTGTTCATTTGACAGGGTTTCTGCTTCAGGAAGAGGTTGTTCCGCCGTTTGTTGTGCTGCCTGTTGTTCTACTTCTTCAGGTAAGCGAACTTGCACGCGGCTTAGCAGACGAATCACTTGTAATTTTAAGTTCTCTAACATATTGGTGAACATTTCAAAGGATTCCGTTTTGAACTCTTGTTTTGGATCTTTTTGTGCATAGCTACGCAAATGAATACCTTGACGTAGATAATCCATTGCAGAAAGATGCTCTTTCCACATTTCATCAAGGGTTTGAAGCATTACACCTTTTTCAAATTGACGCATTGTTTCTGCCCCAGCAAGCTGTTCTTTTTCTGTGTAGGTTTGTTCTGCGATATTTAAAATGCGTTCACGCAGATTATCTTCGTGCAGACTTGCATCTTGTTCTAACCAGTCTTCAATCGGTAAATCCAAGGCGAAATCTTGACGTAATCGAGTTTCTAAGCCAGGGATATCCCATTGTTCTTCCAATGACTGTGGTGGGATATATTGATCGATCACGCGGTTAAAGACATCAGTGCGAATGGTATTGATAATGTCAGAAATATCATCATTATCGAGTAGCGTATTGCGTTGTTCATAAATTGCGTGGCGTTGATCATTGGCAACGTCATCATATTGTAACAACTGTTTACGGCTATCAAAGTTATGTGCTTCAACTTTAGCTTGCGCAGAAGCAATCACTTTGGCGAGCAGTTTGGATTCCATTGCTTCGCCTGGCTGACTAAAGGCTTTACGCATCATATTTAATTTTCCTTCGTTGAGGTAAATGCGCATTAATGGATCATCAAGTGATAAATAAAAACGTGATGAACCTGGATCCCCTTGACGACCAGAACGACCGCGGAGCTGATTATCAATACGGCGAGATTCGTGGCGTTCGGTGCCGATAATGTGTAAACCACCTGCTTTCATCACTAAATCGTGGCGTTGCTGCCAAGCTGCTTTGATTTCATCAATTTGGGCTTGGGTTGGGTTTTCTAATTTCTCTACTTCGGTTTTCCAATTACCACCCAACACAATATCGGTACCACGTCCTGCCATATTGGTAGCAATAGTTACCGCACCTGGATAGCCTGCATTGGCAATAATTTCCGCTTCTTGTGCGTGGAATTTCGCATTTAATACGCTATGGGCAATGCCTGCTTGTTCAAGTGCGTGTGAAAGCATTTCAGATTTTTCAATTGATGACGTACCGACTAAAACAGGTTGTTGACGTGCGATACAATCTTTAATGTCTTCAATAATCGCATTAAATTTGTATTCTTCGTTTTCAAACATGACGTCAGTGCGGTCATCGCGTAACATTGGTCTATTGGTTGGGATAACGATAGTTTCTAAGCCATAAATTTGTTGGAATTCAAAGGCTTCGGTATCCGCTGTACCTGTCATTCCCGCTAATTTTTCATATAAACGGAAATAGTTTTGATAGGTAATTGAAGCAACGGTTTGGTTTTCTCCTTGTATTTTTACTTTCTCTTTTGCTTCAACCGCTTGGTGTAAACCGTCTGACCAACGCCGTCCAGCCATAGTACGACCAGTGTGTTCATCAACAATCACAATTTCGCCGTCTTTGACGATATAATCCACGTCTTTTTCAAACAATTTGTGAGCACGTAATGCGGCATTAATGTGATGTACCAAGCCTAAACGATGGGCAGAGTAGAGCGATTCACCTTCTTCTAATAACCCATTTTCAAGTAACCAGTTTTCACATTTCTCTTGACCACGTTCAGTAAGATTCGCTTGTTTATTTTTGAGATCTAAACTGAAATCGCCTGTGCCTTGAAATTCTTCGCTGTCTTCTTTTTCTTGCTCAATTAAGGTCGGGATTAAACGGTCAATCGCCATATATAATTCCGAGCTATTTTCAGACGGTCCTGAAATAATTAGTGGCGTACGGGCTTCATCAATTAAAATTGAGTCTACTTCATCCACTAAGGCGTAATGCAGTCCACGTTGAAAACGTTCTTCTTTGCTATGAGCTAAGTTATCACGGAGATAATCAAAGCCCAATTCGCTGTTTGTGGCATAAGTAATGTCTGCTTGATAAGCTGCACGTTTTAATTCTGGTGGCATACCAGGGATGTTCACGGCAACGCTCATTCCTAAAAATTCAAATAATGGACGATTGGTTTCGGCATCTCGGCGGGCTAAGTAATCATTCACGGTTACAACGTGAACCCCTTTGCCTGTTAACGCATTTAAATAACAAGGGAGAGTTGCGGTTAAGGTTTTCCCTTCCCCTGTGCGCATTTCTGCGATACAGCGATTGGTTAGCACCATCCCGCCTATAAGTTGCACGTCAAAATGGCGTAAACCCAACACACGTTTGCTCGCTTCACGAACTGTGGCAAAGGCTTCAACGATTAAGTTCTCTAGCTTTTCACCATTTGCTAAACGTTGGCGAAATTCCGCGGTTTTGCCTTGTAATTCGGCATCGCTAAGGGCTTCAAAATCGGGCTCTAATTGGTTGATTTTTTTAACAAGTTTATTTAATTTGCGTAGCACGCGTTCGTTACGGCTACCAAAGATTTTTTTTGCAATACTGCCTAACATAATGATTTCTCTTAATAAATTTTGATAAAAAGGATCGTATGCCAAGTTTTATCTTAGCGTAAAACGATCGGAACGTCAGATGAAATATTAGGCAAAAGGGCCCGCACGAATAGGGGCGTGTTGAAAGAAGGGCGATGACACCACAAATTGATTAAACCGCGGATCAAAATCCCGTTGTTTTTTGGTTATCGGTACAGCAATTTGTGGAACAATTAAAGACGCACGCGGATTTAAAGCAATCGCACTGCGAATTTGTTGCTGAATTTGTTGTGCGGAATTGGAAACATTGTTATCGGTGTCAGGATATTGCCAACCCTGAACATTAGGTAAGGCAAGCATCGCAATCATACTAATCAGTAATTGCGACCAAAAATGCGGTTTGCCTTTCACTTTTTGCATTGTTTCCTAGCGTTATAGATTAAAAATCGACACCATTGTAGCGGAAATCCGTTACAATGTCATAAATATTAGGCTAATCGTTGAGAATTCAAGCAATGAATGATGAAAAAATGGGGCAACGTTATAAAAAAATAGTGAATATTAAGGACGTGTTGCAAAAAAGTAGTTTGGGCAAAATTATGCAACGAGGGCTATTTTTAAACGATCTCAATCAGCAAATTCAGACAATTTTTCCAAACCAATTCAACGGGTTATATAAAATTGTGAATCTTGAACAGAATGAACTGCGGATTGATGTGGCGAATGGCACGGTACGCCAAGGATTTTTGTTACGCCAAAATGAACTGCTTGCCTTAGTTCAAACGCATTTTCCTGATATTTCACGCCTGGTATTTCGGGTTAATCCTGAGTTAAACCGCTAAAACCGCGGTCAAAAAACGCGTGAAATTTTGACCGCGGTAATCTGTGCTTTGGGCGAGAAAGTAGTTGGATCGATAAAAAAATTAATCAAATTAATGTGAAAACCGCGGATAAAATTTGGCTCAAATTATCCGCGGTTTTTTTATGTTTGAAATTAACGCAAGAAAGCAGGGATTTGGCTTTCGTAGGCAGCAATTTTGTCTTCGTGTTGTAAGGTTAACCCGATGTTATCTAAACCATTTAACAAACAATGACGGCGGAAGCTATCAATATCAAATGAATAGGTTTTTCCGTTGGCACTGACGGTTTGGGCTTCCAAGTCAACGGTAATTTGTGCACCTTCATTGGCGATTACGAACTGAAATAATTCATCTACTTCTTGTTCACTTAAACGGATCGGCAACATTTGGTTGTTTAAGCTGTTACCATAGAAAATATCCGCAAAACTTGGTGCGATAATCACACGAATACCGTAATCATCTAACGCCCAAGGGGCGTGCTCACGTGATGAACCACAACCAAAGTTCTCACGAGCCAGTAAAATGCTCGCCCCTTGGTAGCGTGGATAGTTGAGAACGAATTCAGGATTGGGTTGTTTGCCTTCATCATCAAGAAAACGCCATTCGTGGAATAAATGAGCACCAAAACCCACGCGAGTAACTTTTTGTAAAAATTGTTTTGGAATAATCGCATCGGTATCCACATTGGACGCATCTAACGGCACGACTAAGCCTGTATGTTGTTTAAATTCTTTTGCCATTATGTTGCTCCTTATAACAATTCCACATTGCGAATATCAACAAATTTACCAAACACCGCTGCGGCAGCTGCCATTGCGGGACTGACTAAATGTGTGCGTCCGCCACGGCCTTGACGTCCTTCAAAGTTGCGATTGCTAGTTGAGGCACAGCGTTCACCTGCTTCTAAGCGATCGTTATTCATTGCTAAACACATTGAGCAACCAGGTTGACGCCATTCAAAGCCTGCTTCGGTAAAGATTTTATCTAAACCTTCTTGCTCAGCTTGTTGTTTTACCAAGCCCGAACCTGGCACGACTAAGGCTAATTTCACATTGCTCGCCACTTTACGTCCTTTGGCAACTGCTGCGGCAGCACGCAAATCTTCAATTCGAGAGTTAGTGCAAGAACCAATAAATACTTTATCTATTGCCACATCGGTTAATTTAATGCTATGGGGTAAATCCATATAAGCTAAGGCTTTTTCTGCAGATTGGCGTTCAATCGGATCAGACATTTCCGCTGGATTTGGAATGGCTTTTTCAATCCCGATAACTTGACCAGGGTTAGTTCCCCAAGTGACTTGCGGTTGAATGTCGCTCGCTTCTAAAGTAACAACCGTATCAAATTCGGCATCGTCATCGCTGTGCAAGGTTTTCCAATAAGCTACGGCATCATCCCAATCCTTGCCTTTGGGGGCGTTAGGGCGATCTTTTAAATAGGCAAATGTGGTCTCATCAGGTGCAATTAAGCCTGATTTTGCTCCTAGCTCGATCGCCATATTGCACACAGTCATCCGCCCTTCCATTGATAAATCCCGAATCGCTTCACCACAAAATTCAACAACGTGTCCCGTACCGCCTGCCATTGTGGTTTTTCCAATAATGGCTAAAACAATATCTTTGGCGGTGATGCCCTCGTTGACTTTACCGCGGACTTCAATTTTCATTTTTTTCGCACGGGCTTGCTTGATCGTTTGGGTTGCTAAAACGTGTTCTACTTCCGATGTGCCAATCCCGAAAGCGAGTGCACCAAAAGCACCGTGTGTTGCAGTGTGTGAGTCACCACAAACAATGGTCATACCAGGTAAGGTTAAGCCTTGTTCAGGTCCCATTACATGCACGATACCTTGGTTAATGTGATTAATGTCATAAAGTTGTACGCCAAATTGATCGGTATTTTTGGCTAATTCCACCATTTGGATACGTCCCATCTCGCCCGAACCACTTAAATCTCGGCTATCGGTTGGCACATTGTGATCCATTGTTGCCACTGTTTTGGTTGGTTGACGGACTTGTCGCCCCATTGAACGCAATCCATCAAATGCCTGTGGTGAAGTCACTTCGTGAACTAAATGGCGGTTAATATAAAGAAGCGGTGTTTCGCCCGCGGTTTCATACACAATATGTGCCTCAAAAAGTTTTTCGTAGAGTGTTTTTTTCATATCGTATCTCGTTAGGTTATTGCGTGATAGGCAAGATTATTGAATTGCCTGTGCAATGAAAGTGCCCATTTCATCAGTGGAAATCGGGGCGTTATTATCAGCCAAATCTGCGGTGCGATAGCCCGATGCCAACACGTGTTTCACGGCATTTTCAATCGCAGTCGCGGCATCATTGAGATCAAAGCTGTAACGCAACATCATCGCTGAGGATAAAATTTGTGCGATTGGGTTAGCAATGCCTTTGCCTGCGATATCAGGGGCTGAACCGCCTGCGGGTTCATACAAACCAAAGCCTTGTTCATTTAAACTAGCGGAAGGTAACATTCCCATTGAACCTGTAATCATTGCACATTCGTCAGAAATGATATCGCCAAAAATATTTGAGCAGAGCAACACGTCAAAAAATTCAGGCTGTTTAATTAACTGCATTGTGGCATTATCAATATAAATGTGATCAAGGGTCACTTCAGGGTATTGTTGTGCCATCTCGGTTACCACTTCTCGCCATAAAATTGAACTCATTAACACATTGGCTTTATCGACCGACGTAACGTGTTTATTGCGTTTCATCGCGGTTTCAAAGGCAACTTTGGCAATGCGTTCAATTTCAAAGCGATGATAGACTTCAGTATCATAGGCTTTTTCATTCGCCCCTGTGCCTTCACGCCCTTTAGGTTGACCAAAATAAATGCCACCCGTTAACTCGCGGACAGTCACCATATCAAAACCTTTGGCAGAAATATCCGCACGCAATGGGCAGAATTTTTCTAAACCTTGGTATAAGGTTGCTGGGCGTAGGTTACAAAAGAGAGCAAAATGTTTACGCAAAGGTAATAACGCCCCACGTTCAGGTTGTTGTTCTGGTGGTAAATTTGCCCATTTCGGTCCGCCTACGGAACCAAATAAAATGGCATCACTTTGTTCGCAACCTTGTAAGGTTTCGGCAGGTAACGGCGAACCGTGTTTATCAATAGCGATACCGCCGACATCAAATTCGCGGTAATTTAATTTGAAATGGTATTTTTGCTGAACGATATCAAGGACTTTAATCGCTTGTGCCATAATTTCTGGTCCGATGCCATCGCCACTCAATACGGCGATATTGTAAGTTTGCATAATTATATCCTTAGTGTTTAATATTTTTTGTTAAATCGGCGACTTTTTGTGAGCGGTAAATGGCATTAATCGCGTGGATTAACGCACGAGCAGAAGACTCAACAATATCCGTTGCTAAACCAACCCCGTGGAAACGGCGACCTTGATATTCCACCACAATATCCACTTGCCCCAATGCTTCTGCCCCTTCGCCTTTGGCGGTCAAGTTATAATGGGACATTTTAAGTTCCATTCCCACGATTTGCATAATCGCGTTATACACCGCATCAACAGGGCCATTTCCGCCATTAGACACCTTATTAATGCGTTTGCCGTCTAATTCAACTTGCACGAAAGCCGAAGCAGGCAATGAACTGATGGTTTGTGATGTAATTACATCAAGTTGCAAGCGATCTTCATCGCCTTGTTGCATATCAATAAAGGCAAGGGCTTCCAAATCGTAATCAAAAACTTGACCTTTTTTATCAGCCAATGCCAAAAAGGCACTGTAAAGTTTGTCTAAATCATAATCTTGATCGGCATAGCCCATATCAGCCATATGATTTCGTACCGCTGCACGCCCTGAGCGTGCGGTCAAATTGAGTTTTTCTTTTTTCAACCCGATACTTTCAGGCGACATAATTTCATAGGTATTTTTATTTTTTAGCATACCATCTTGGTGAATTCCCGATGAATGAGCAAAAGCATTTTCCCCTACGATCGCTTTATTCGGTTGAATCGGCATATTGCATAACTGACTCACCATTTGGCTAACACGATGAATTTCTTGGGTATGAATACGCGTATCTACATTGAACATATCTTGACGTGTTTTGATTGCCATTACCACTTCTTCTAACGCCGTATTGCCTGCCCGTTCGCCGATACCGTTAATGGTACATTCAATTTGCCGTGCGCCATTTAAGACCGCGGTCAAAGAATTTGCCGTTGCCATACCCAAATCGTTATGGCAATGCACAGAGATAATCGCTTTATCAATATTTGGCACGCGGTTCATTACATTCGCAATAATGTCGCCATATTGGGTAGGCAAACAAAAACCAACCGTGTCGGGAATATTAATGGTCGTTGCTCCTGCTTTAATGGCGGCTTCCACCACGCGACAAATATTATCGACCCCTGTCCGTCCTGCATCTTCGCAAGAAAATTCAACATCATCGGTATAACGCCGTGCGTGTTTCACCGCATTGATCGCCATTTCCACCACATCATCAAAAGAGCGTTTTAATTTTGATTCAACGTGCAACGCAGAAGTGGCAATAAAGGTGTGAATACGAAAGGCTTCCGCCACTTTTAATGCTTCCGCTGCTGCATCAATATCTTTCGCTACCGCACGAGATAAGGCACAAACACGGCTTTGTTTAATATGGCGAGCAATAGTTTGTACCGACTGAAAATCCCCTTGCGATGAAACAGGGAAACCCACCTCCATCACATCAACGCCCAAACGTTCTAATGCTAACGCAATTTGTAATTTTTCTTTCACGGTCAAACTGGCTTTTAATGCTTGTTCACCATCGCGTAGCGTGGTATCAAAAATAATAACCTTATCTGTCATTTGCTTATCCTTCAATGGTTCTGTCGCTAAATTAAGTGATAAAAAAACCCGCATTAAGTGCGGGTGAGTATGGGAAAATACGTTTATCGTTTTTGATCCACAGCCTAGCCGCACAAAGAATGTGTAAGCAGCAGGTTGAGTAATAAAGCGATTGCGTAAAACATAAATTTCTAAAACTGATGATTAAATTTAGTTTCATCTTACCGATTAAAATTCTGCTGTCAATGATTTTTGTAGTGAATTCTTTGTGTGTTATGGTTATATCAAATTATTATAAAGAATAATATGTTAAAAATGCATTTGTGAGTGGTTTTGTATGCTAAATTAAACACCATTTTTAATGTTTTATCCCTTGATTTCGTAATCTCGTGGGAATAAATAAAATCCAAACCCGCGGTCAAAAATCCAAGCGTTTTTTTGACCGAGGTTTTCTTTAGATTGGCTTTAAGCTAAGGTTGGGTAATCCGTGTACCCTTGTTCACCACCGCCGAACATTGTGGCACGATCAGGTTGATTTAATGGGGCGTTGAGTGCGAAACGACGCGGTAAATCGGGGTTGGCAAGGAAACTTGTACCAAAAGAGATCCATTGAGCTAAGCCGCCTTGCAATTCATTTTCAGTACTTTCTCGATGATAACCGCCATTGGCAATCACGGGATGATGGCTCATTGGTGCAAAAATCGCGATTTCATCGCCTAACGGGTAATGCGCTAATAATGGGAACATTGGTGCTCGTTTCATTATTTCCACAAAAGCAAAATCTAATTTATTCAACTGCTCAAATAATTTTTGATAGCTTGCGATGGGGTCATCAAATGCAATATTGGCGTAAGGATGTAGTGGTCCAATTTTGATACCTACACGTTCACCACCAATCGCATCAATTAACGCTTGCATTGTTTGTACGACAAATAGCGTTTTATCTTGTCCGTATTCATCGGTGCGTTGATTGCTACTGTCTGCGAGAAATTGATTTGGCAGGTAGCCGTTGGCTGCGTGAAATTCCACGCCATCAAAGCCTGCTCGTAAGGCATTTTTAGCTGCTTGGGCATAGTCAGCAATGATTTGTTGGATCTCACCGCGGCTTAATTCGCGTGGGGTTTCAAAATCTTGCAGTCCTTGTGATGTAAAATGTTGCATTCCTTCAATTTTGATTGCCGAAGGCGCAACGGGCAATGTCCCTTTTCGATCGATTGAATGTCCTACACGTCCTGTATGCCACAATTGTGCAAAAATCTTACCCCCTTTTTGATGTACAGCTTGGGTGACGATTTTCCATTGTTCAATTTGCTCTTCGGTATAAATATCAGGGGTAAGGGGGCTGCCAATGGCATCTTCAGAAATATTAATTGCTTCTGATAAGATTAAACTCGCACTTGCACGTTGTGCATAATATTCTGCCATTAAGGGTGTTGGGACACCTGTGGCAGTTGCACGGCTACGGGTCATTGCTGCCATAATCATTTTATTGTTTAAGGTTAAGTTGCCTAATGTGGTTTGGCTAAGTAATTGCATAAAAAATCCTTGTTGATTAAATAGTGGGGAAATTATATTGATTAGCTTATACGAATAAATAGCTTAAAATGAAAACATTGTTTATTATATTAAACAATAAGGAGATGTGATGATTTCATTAGATGATATGGCATTATTTGTGGCGGTAGTGAACGCGAAAGGATTTACTCAAGCCGCGGATAAATTGGCAATACCTAAATCAACAATTTCTGTTCGGATTAAAAAACTTGAGCAAGCATTGGGGTTGCAGTTGCTTAATCGGACAACGCGTAAAATTGAATTAACCGCTGAAGGGGAATTTTATTTTGAACGTGCCCAGCGACTGACTACAGAAGCAGATCAAACACATCAGACGTTACAAACAATGCTTAATGAGCCAGCGGGCGTGTTGCGGATTGCTTTGCCGATAGAATTTGCACAAATGTTTGTTGCCCCTTTAGTGCCTGAATTTCGGTAGCGTTATCCGCAGATTCAGTTAGAAATGCAGTTAGGTTATCAGCGAATTGATTTAATTAGTGAACCGTTTGATTAGCTATCCGTATTGGGCAGTTGCCTGATTCAAATTTGATTGCTCGGCGTGTGGGGTTAGTTGCAAGTCATTTATTTGCTGCACCAAGCTATGTAGCACAATTTGGCGAACCGCAAACTCCAGAGCAACTCAGCTCACATCAATGCTTGCATTTTCAAGCAGGCTTTGCGGAGCAGTGGCGGTTACGTTGTGGTAAGCAGGAAACAGTGGTACAAATCAAAGGGGATATTTTGACTAATAGTTTGGGAATGAATTTGGCGTTAGCCAAAGCGGGACTAGGGATTACATTGCTTCCACGCCAAACGGGACTAGCACAAGGCAATCAACTACAACAGATTTTGCCAAAATGGCAATCTGTACCTGTGCCAATTTATATGGTAACGACAACCCGTTTGTTACCTGCTAAAACCCAATGTTTTATCAATTTTTTGACAGAAAAAATGCAAGATTGGTTGGATAGCTAATGAAACTAAAACCGCGGTCAAAAAAAACGAATGAATTTTTGACCGCGGTTTAATGCTTGTAAAAAGAAAGGGTATCCGAAGATACCCTTTTTATTTCATTATTTCTTGCGTGAGTGCAAGCCTTTTTTCTCTAAACCACGATAAATAAGCTGTTGCTGTGCAATGGTGATAAGGTTTGAAACGAGCCAGTATAAGACTAGACCTGCTGGGAACCATAGGAAGAATACCATAAAGATCAATGGCATAAACATCATCACTTTTTGCTGAGTCGGATCAGCCACAGGAGTTGGCGACATTTTTTGTAATAGGAACATTGATGCACCCATTAAAATAGGCAAAATGTAATAAGGGTCTTGTGCCGATAAGTCTTGGATCCAACCAAAGAATGGTGCGTGGCGTAATTCAACGGCTTCCATAAAGGTGTAATACAATGCGATAAAAATCGGCATTTGTAGAATAAGTGGTAAGCAACCGCCTAATGGATTTACTTTCTCTTTTTTGTACAATTCCATCATTTCTTGGCTCATACGTTGACGATCATCACCAAAACGTTCACGCATTTCTTGCAATTTTGGTTGTAACATACGCATTTTTGCCATTGAAGTATATTGTGCGCGGGTGAGCGGGTATAAGATACCTTTCACGACTAAGGTAATACCGATAATCGCTAAGCCCCAGTTATGGACAATGCTTTGGATAAAGGTGAGTAACCAGAATAATGGTTTTGCAATAAACCACGCCCAACCATAATCCACGGTCAGATCTAAGTGATTCGCCACGGTTTCCATTTGTTTTTGTAATTTAGGGCCTGTCCAAAGTGAACTCTTAATGGTTTGAGTTGCACCTGCTGGTACAGTAACGATTGAACCACGGTAGCCAATATCCGCCATCCCCTTATCTGTGCTAGAGAATAAGAGATTATTGGCATCAGCATCAGGGATCCAAGCTGATACAAAATAATGTTGTAATACCGCAACCCAACCGCCTTTGGTGTCAATGCTAAGATTTTGCTTTTTCATCTCATCAAAACTGTATTTTTTATAATTTGTTTCAGAAGAAGAATAAGCTCCACCTGTATAAGTTGGCATTGCGATATTTGATGAACTATCTACTAAATTATGTTTGAGTTTACCATAAGGTTGTACTTCAATCGCTTGGTCACTGTTGTTTTGAATTTCATAATTAATTCCAACATCATAAGAACCACGTTTTAAGGTGAAGATTTTGCGATAAGTAACCCCATTTTTTTGATAGGTTAACGGCACATTCAGTTCATCTTGTCCGTCAGCTAATGTGAATTGATCGCCTTCAACTTGGTATTGTGCACGGCCTTCAGATACGCTATCAATCCCATTTTTCCCAACTAAACCACTTTGGGCGATATAGGTTTCTGTTGCATTTTTTTGGAGCAATTGAAAACGGGCTTCAGAATGTAATTCTGCAGCATAATTGAGTAAATCTGATTCAATCACATCGCCACCTAAAGTGTCGATTTTCAGATTAAGGACATCACTGGTCAACGTAATGATACGACCTTGTGTGTTGCTATCAGCACTTGCACTATCCGCATTTGATGGCGAAGAAGCAGGAATATCAGATGAGGAATTGGTTACTTGTTCTGTTACAGCAGGTTTTGGTGCTTGATCAACTTGCCATTGTTGATATACAAGGAACGAAACGAAAAACAGCGCTAGTGCGAGTAAACTACGTCTTGAATTCATTAGTGGTTCTCTTTGTTGTTATTAATTTTAGGATTTGGTGGTACAGGATCATATCCACCAGCGTGTAAAGGATGACATTTTAATATACGTTTCAAGGTTAGCCAACTCCCTTTTAATGCACCGTGAGTTTTTATTGCTTCAATACCATAACAAGAACAGGTTGGTACAAACCGACACCGCGGTCCAATAATGGGGCTAATTAGCACTTGGTAAGCCTGAATAAATTTGATCAGGATTTTTTTGCTAAACGAATGTGGCGTTGCCATAGCTTATCCAAAGTGGTGCGAAAAGTCGGATTATCCAATTTGCCAATTCCTTGTTTTGCCACGATGACAAAATCATAAGCGGGTAATTGCTGTTGCAATAAACGAAAACTTTCGCGCGATAAACGCTTAATTCGGTTGCGATCATGGGCACGTTTTAAGTGTTTTTTAGCGACAGCTAAACCTAAACGAGGGTGTTCAAGGGTATTTTGTCGAGCAAGAATGGTTATTTCAGGCGAACTAGCACGAAGCGGCTGTTGAAAGACGTATTTAAATTGAGCGGGAGTCAGTAAACGTAACTCCCGCGAAAAGTTCAACTTAATCACTCATCACCCAGATGGCAATCTGATTAAGCAGATAAACTTTTACGACCTTTAGCACGACGACGAGCTAAAACTTGACGACCGTTTTTAGTTGCCATACGTGCGCGGAAGCCGTGGGTACGGCTACGTTTTAATACTGAAGGTTGAAATGTACGTTTCATTCTAATCTACCTAAATCTAAAAAATGTTCATTACGCGTTTTATTTGCTCTTTTAGCCCAAATAAAACCAGAAAATAAGGAACGGAATTCTAATCGTAAATTCAGCGTTCGTCAAATAAGAATAAACAGAATCTATCAAAAATCTGCTAAGCCCAAGGATTATACGGTTTTTCAGCAAGATCGCAAGCAACCTTTTTTACTTTTTTTGATCCTTTTAAAGAGATCTTTGCGCGACTTTCAGGTAAAATACATTTGTTTTTTTGACCGCGGTTTGAGGTCATCTTTCGTCAACCTATTCATAATTAAAGAGAAAATGGAACGCAACCTTTCTTCCCTTTGGCAAGAGTGCCTCGTACGTTTACAAGATCAGATCTCATCGGCTGATTTTAATATGTGGCTACGCCCATTAAAAGCCAGTCAAACAGCACCGAATGTTTTGACACTTTATGCTTGGAATAATTTTGTCAAAATTCAATTAGAAAATGTGTATTTGTCACAAATTAACAAGTTGATGCAGGAATTAAGCCAAAATGCGAACCTTGAATTAGTGGTGGTGGATGAAAGCCGTTTACCTAAACAAGATTTGCCGTTGGCTAACCAAAGTGAAGCAGCACAACCAACGGATGCGCCGATTCAAAATGATGAGCCTGCACCGCAATTTCGCTCCCATTTAAATCCCTATCATCTTTTTGCTAACTTTGTGGAAGGGAAATCAAATCAAATGGCACGTGCCGTAGGGCAGAAAGTGGCGAATCACCCTGGTGATAAATCTTCTAACCCATTATTTTTATATGGGGGAACGGGGTTAGGCAAAACGCACTTATTACAAGCGGTGGGTAATGGCATTTTGCAAAATAATGCACAAGCCAAGGTATTATATATTCACGCGGATCGATTTATGCAAGAATATGTGAAAGCCTTACAAACCAATAAAATGGATAGTTTTAAACGCTACTATCGTTCTCTCGATGCTTTATTGATTGATGATATTCAATTCCTGTCTGGGCGAGATGGCACGCAAGAAGAATTTTTTAATACCTTTAATGCGTTATTTGAAGGACAAAAGCAGATTATTTTAACGTCAGATCGTTATCCGCGTGAAATTGAGAAAATTGATGATCGCTTGAAATCGCGGTTTAGTTGGGGCTTGAGTATTGCGATTGAACCGCCCGAACTGGAAACACGGGTTGCAATTTTGCTGAAGAAAGCGGAGGAAAAACAAATTGATTTGCCTGAGGACGTGGCATTTTTTATCGGACAAAAATTACGCACGAATGTGCGAGAGTTAGAGGGTGCGCTTAACCGTGTACACGCTTATGCGGGATTTAAAGGGCAAGCGATTACCATTGATTTTGTACGCGAAACCTTAAAAGATATGTTATCGTCACAAGATAAATTGGTTACCGTTGAAAATATTCAAAAGGAAGTGGCGGAATATTACCGCATCAAAGTATCGGATTTAAAATCAAAAAATAAAATGCGCTCCGTTGCACGTCCACGCCAATTAGCGATGGCATTAGCCAAAGAACTCACTAACCGTAGTTATCCTGAAATTGGCAAAGGGTTTGGCGATCGTGATCATACCACTGTATTGTATGCTTGCCGTAAAATTGAAGAATTGCGTGCAGAAGAAAGCAGTTTGCAGGAAGATTGGTCAAATTTAATTCGTAAATTATCCGCATAGGGAGGCAACAATGCAGTTTATCGTAGCAAGAGAGAATCTGTTAAAACCATTACAACAAGTTTGTGGTGTGCTAAGTAGTCGCCCAAACATTCCCGTGTTAAATAATGTGTTATTGCAAATTGAAGGTGATATTTTACACATTACTGGCACTGATTTAGAAGTGGAATTATCAACACAAGCACAATTAAATAGCCGTGGTGAAGGGAAATTTACTATCCCTGCCAAGAAATTTTTAGATATCTGCCGTAGTTTACCTGATAACGCTGAGATTCAAGTTAGTTTTGAAGGTGATCGTGCCTTAATCCGCTCTGAACGCAGTAAATTTAATCTCACTACGTTACCCGCGGATGAATACCCAAATCTAACGGATTGGCAATCTGAAGTAGATTTTGAAATTGATCGTGCTAGATTACGTCGTTTAATTGAAGCAACTCAATTTTCAATGGCAAATCAAGATGCTCGTTATTTTTTAAACGGGATGAAATTTGAAACTGAAGGGAATTTATTGAGAACGGTTGCGACCGATGGGCATCGACTCGCTGTTTGTACCATTGCCTTGGAACAAGATTTACAAACGCATTCAGTGATTTTACCGCGTAAAGGTGTGTTGGAATTATTACGCTTAATTGATGGCAATGAGCAACCTGCACGTTTACAAATCGGTACCAATAATCTACGTGTGCAAATGGGCAATGTGATCTTTACTTCAAAATTGATTGACGGGCGTTTTCCTGATTATCGCCGTGTTTTGCCACGCAATGCCGATCGTATTTTAGAAGCGGATTGGGATGTGATGAAACAAGCCTTTGTGCGTGCGGCAATTTTGTCTAATGAGAAAGTGCGTACAGTGCGTTTGCAGTTGAACAATGATCAAATGAAAATCACTTCATCCAACCCTGAGCATGAAGAAGCGGAAGAAATCATTGATGTGTCTTATCAAAGTCAAGAAATGGAAGTGGGCTTTAATGTAAGTTATATTTTAGACGTGCTAAACGCTCTAAAATGTCAACGGGTACGAATGCGTTTAACTGATGCCTTCTCAAGTTGCTTGATTGAAGATTGTGAAGACAGTCAAGCTGAATATGTGATTATGCCAATGCGTTTATAAACTTACTATGGCTATTTCACGCCTGATTATTGAAAATTTTCGCAATATTAACGCCGCGGATCTTGAATTTGATCCCGGCTTTAACTTTTTGGTGGGTAAAAATGGCAGCGGAAAAACCAGTTTATTAGAAAGCCTTTTCTATCTCGGTCACGGTCGATCCTTCAAAAGTAATATTAGCACCCGTATTATTCGTTATGAGCAACCCCATTTCACTTTGCATGGGCGTATTCAAGAACAGCAACATCAATGGTCAGTGGGGCTGCAAAAGTTTCGTCAAGGTGGCACGACCTTAGTCAAAATTAATGGCGAAGATGGCAATAAAATTTCCGATCTCGCCCATTTATTGCCGATGCAGATCATTACACCCGAAGGGCTAACCCTGCTCAACGGTGGGCCAAGTTATCGGCGAGCTTTTCTTGATTGGGGGTTATTTCATCATCAAACCCATTTCTATCACGCGTGGGCAAATTTAAATCGCCTTTTAAAACAACGTAATGCCGCATTACAGCAACAATATGATTATGCCGCATTGAAAAGTTGGGACATTGAGTTAGCCAAACTTGCCCATCAAGTCAGCGAATGGCGTAGCCAATATGCTGAGCAATTACGCCCTGAAATTGAACAAACTTGCCGTTTATTTTTGCCTGAATTAACCATTGATGTCAGTTTTTATCAAGGTTGGGGGCGTGGTGCGGATTATGGTGAATTGCTTGCACAAAATTTTCAACGCGATCGGGCAATAGGTTACACGATGATCGGTCCACAAAAAGCCGATTTTCGCTTTAAAGCCAATAACTTACCTGTGGAAGATGTACTTTCACGTGGGCAACTCAAATTATTAATTTGTGCATTACGTCTTGCTCAAGGCGAACATTTAATGGCTCAAAAATCCCGTCATTGTATTTTCCTGATTGACGATTTTGCATCAGAATTAGATGAACATAAACGTGCATTACTCGCACAACGTTTACAGGCGAGCCAATCGCAAGTGTTTGTGAGTGCGATTACGGAAGATCAGCTAAAACAAATGCAACCCGCACAAAGTCGTACTTTTTTAGTGGAAGACGGGCATATCCATTCCGTCTAAAACCGCGGTCTAAAAAACGTTTAAATTTTTGACCGCGGTTTTATTCGTCCAATAATTCCCAAATAGCGTCGGGCAAGGTTTTGGGCGCGGGAATAAAGCCTTGTTTATATCGGTTTAATTCGTCTTTTTAGTTGAATGTCACGTTTACAATTTTGAATGCGTTACTCAAAATTTATAGGCGAGCGAATCGCAAGTGTTTGTGAGCGTGATTACGGAAGATCAGCTAAAACAAATGCAACCCGCACAAAGTCGTACTTTTTTAGTGGAAGACGGGCATATCCATTCCGTCTAAAATCGCGGTCTAAAAAACGGTTGAATTTTTGACCGCGGTTTTATTTGCTCAATAATTCCAGAATAGCGTCGGGCAAGGTTTTAGGCGAAGGAATAAAGACTTGTTTATGTCGGCTAAGTTCGCCTTTTTCCAATTGAATTTCGCTTTTTGCAACCTTGAATGCTTTACTCAAAAACTTGAGCAAATGTGCATTCGCTTGCCCGTCAATCGGTGGGGCGGTTATACTAATTTTGAGTTCATCATTATGTAGCCCCACGATCTGATCTTTGCTAGCTTTCGGTTGCAGAAAAAGGCGAAGCCGAATGCCAGTGGGTGTTTTTTCTAATGCGTGCATTAGGCTGATGCGATTGCCCATAGTTGAGGCAAGAGATCGTACATCAATCTATCTAGCCAAAATAATAAAAACACCACGATCATTGGCGAGAAATCAATCATCCCCGTTTTGGGCAAGAAACGGCGGATAGGCGATAAAATTGGTTCGCTTAATTGATAGAGTAAATAGCTAAATGAATCATTGCCACGTCTAAACCAACTTAGAATTGCCCCTGCAAATAGAACATAGATAATAGCTTGTCCAAGGGTTTTAAATACGGAAAGTACGCCAATAATTAAAAAAGCCAGTAGGTTTTGGCTGACTAAGTCAGATGTCCAATTTCCTGCAAAAATCGCAAAGAGAGGTAATTTAATCATGCCAAGGAAAAAGATAAAAAATAATGCGGCAAGATCAATATTTTTCACCGTCGGAATGATTTTACGCAATGGGTTTAACACGGGATTGGTTAATTTCACAATAAATTGTGAAATGGGATTGTAAAAATCCACGCGACAAAATTGGAACCAAATACGCAGGGCTAAAACGAACATATACAACCTAAATAGTGTGCCGACTAAAAACTGCAGTGAATTCATAGTTTTCCTTAAAATAGAAATGAAATTTTACATAAAATTGGGGCTATGGCTGAGAAATCAAGGTGCGTTTTAAATAAAAGGGCTTTCAATATGAAGCTGTTGATAAATTTCATTAATTGTTAAGAGTAAGCAAGATCGAATCAGTTTTTCTTGACGGAGTAGTTTCATTTGATAAAGCAATCCAGTTTTATCATTCTCTTCTTGGGTATTTAAATAAATATGTTCTAACGATTGACGGGGTGATAAATTGAGAGCAAGTACAAAGTTAATGACTTGTTGAGCTGAAAACTCAATATTTATGTTTGCAGTTTGTTGCTCGAATTTGATAAAAGCCGTGATATCTTCAAATACATTACGATTGATTGCTCCTAATCCTAGCAATATTTTTAGTTTTATTTCTAAGTCAAACAAAGGGCCAGAGATACTGAATAAGCTTTCGATAACTGATTCGACAACAAAATCTGTTTTACGGAAAACTCGATTAATCAGTATTTCAACGAGTTCATCAAAAATGCAGATGGAGTCAATTAAGAACTCATGAATAGTCTTTGTGTCATTTAATTTTTCGTAAACAAATTCTTCAGATAGCATAAATTAGATATTTCCCCCTTTATAAAGGGGGAGATGTTTAGGATTGATATATTTGAGCAATGTGTTTAATGATAGATTCATCGTTTAACGCAGTATATTTTTTCAACGTTTCGATAGTACCGATATCATTTAAGGATTGAGCAAGTTCAATCGCTTGTGGGTCCTGAACATTACGATATTTTAACACCGTTGCTATTGCTTTTAGTAAATTATCGTGGGGTAAATGATATTCCAATGTGCCACGTAGCGGTTTAATGAAACGTTCATTATAGCTGAGTTTACGTATTGGTTCACGTCCTACGCGATTAACATCATCAATTAGATAAGGGTTTGCAAAGCGTTTAAGGATTTTTTCGATGTAGGCTGAATGTGCTTTAGGGTCAAAATTATAACGTTTAATTAGCACTGCTCCGCTTTCTTGCATTACAGATTTAACGAAAGTCTTAATGCTATTATCTTCAATACTTTCTTTAATAAATTGATAACCCTTAACTTTACCGCAATAAGCAGTTGTTGCATGACCTGTATTTAGGGTAAATAGTTTACGTTCAACAAAAGCGATTAAATTATCAGTTAATTCCATACCTTTAATTGTTGGAATTTCGCCTTTAAACTGAGTTTGATCAACGATCCATTCGCTGAATTCTTCTACTGTCACTAAGAGTGGATCGGATACATCAGATTGGGTTGGTGGCACAATACGATCAACTGCACTATCAACGAATCCAACTAGTTGATCCGCTTTATGTTGATATTCTGGATCTAAATAGGAAAAAACTTGTTCTTTAAGGAAACTACTGCCTTTAACCATATTTTCACAAGCAATGATATTTAATGGATTATTATTGCCAGATAAAAAACGTGCTTGTAATCCTTTTGCAATAGTACTTGCAATAATTTTAAGAACATTTGGACCTACCGCGGTCGTAATTAAATCAATATGTTGAAATAATTCTATAACCGCATTTTCATCTTTAGAATTGATTCCTGTGACGTTTTCTACTTTCTCAATCGTATTGACGCTATCACCTACGATCTTTACGTGGTAAGATTGCTGTGTTTTGAGTAGCTCAATGATATGATCATTAACATCAGCAAAAATAACTTGAATATGGCTGTCAGCTAATAATTTTCCGATAAATCCACGTCCGATATTTCCTGCGCCAAAGTGTAATGCTTTCATAGTGTTTTCTCCGAATATCTTTTTAGACGACAGACGATGTTCGTCTGTCGAATTAAGATTATGCTTTTAATAGATTTAATACTTGATTTACGTCATCAGTTGACGTTAATAATTTAATGGCTTCTTCGTTATCTAATGCGTTTGTAACCGCTGATACTACTTGAATATGCTCATTATTACGTGCAGCAATACCAATGACTAGTTTGGCAATACCATCTTCTTCATCAGTAAAGCGAACACCTTCAGGATATTGGCAAACAACAATACCCGTTTTCAATACCGCATCTTTTGCTTCAACAGTACCGTGTGGAACTGCGACCCCTTCTCCAAGGTAAGTTGAAACCAGTTTTTCACGTTCAAACATAGCATCGACATAACTTGGTTGGACAAATCCCGCTTTAACCAGTTGTTCTCCTGCGAAGCGAATCGCTTCTTGTTTATTATTCGCTTTTAGTCCTAAAAAGATTTGTTCTGGAGATAGGACAAAGGCTGTACCGTTTGAGTGAATGACATTATCTTCCGTTTTATCAGAAATAGAGTGTTCTGTATTGTGCAATCTTAAATCGTTAACAAGACTATCATAGAATTTGTTATCTAAGAAATTGTGCAACGATAAATGCATTGCATTTGGAGCCTGTTTTTTCGCACGTAAAGTTAAATCCTGATGGGTTATAACTAAGCGAGCATCTTCTGGTAGATCATTGATTGCACAATTTGTTACTTCAAATGGAAGTCCTGCATCTTTAATTTTTTTACGTAACATACTTGCGCCCATTGCACTCGATCCCATTCCAGCATCACAAGATACAAAGATTTTTTTCAAACCTTTATAATCACTTATTACTCCTTGATTGGTATTTCCCGATTTCATTGCTTTTGAGGCTGCTTGCATTTCTTCCAATGTGTTACTACTGTCTACTTTTTGAATCTTTAATAAGAATGATGCAATAATAAATGATACTGCACAGGCAATAATAACAGCACTAATTACACCTAAGAATGAGGATTTTGGTGTCATCAGTAAAACAGCAATGATGGAACCTGGCGATGCTGGAGATACAAGACCTGCATGGAATAATGTTAAGGTGAATACTCCAGACATTCCCCCTGCAATAACGGCAAGCAATAAGCGTGGATTCATTAATACGTAAGGGAAGTAAATTTCGTGAATCCCACCTAAGAAATGGATAATCGCCGCACCACCTGCAGTTTGTTTTGCTGAACCTCGTCCAAAGAAAATATAAGCGAGTAGGATACCTAACCCTGGACCAGGGTTTGCTTCAATTAAGAAGAAAATAGATTGACCAAATTCTTGTGATTGTTGAATACCCAAGGGAGAGAAAATCCCGTGATTAATGGCGTTATTTAAAAATAAAATTTTCGCAGGTTCAACAAAGATGGAAGTCAAAGGCAATAGGTTAGCTTGCACTAAAATATCAACGCCGCTCGCTAATAGTTGTGAAACAGATTTCACCACAGGACCGACAACCCAAAAGAATAAAATAGCTAAGATCATTCCAATAATGCCAGATGAGAAATTATTCACTAGCATTTCAAAACCGCTTTTTACTTTTCCATCAACCCAATGATCAAATTTCTTAATACAATACCCACCTGTTGGGCCTGCAATCATTGCACCTAAAAACATTGGAATATCTGTTCCTACTATAACCCCTGCAGTGGTGATGGCTCCAACGACTGCACCGCGATCACCTGCAACGAGCTTACCGCCAGTGTAACCAATCAATAGCGGCAGTAAATAGGTAATCATTGGACCAACCAGTTTGCCTAAGGTTTCATTTGGAAACCAACCAGTTGGGATAAATAGGGCTGTAATAAATCCCCAAGCAATGAATGCACCAATATTGGGCATAACCATATTGGAAAGAAAACGACCAAAATTTTGGATTTTGACTTTTGCACTTGCAGATAACATATTGACCTCATAATAGGTTAAAAGTATAGAATTAAACTTTAATAAGTTTGTGCAAAAAATAGCATGGTGATGATAAAAGGAAAATTTTTTTCTTTTTAATATGTGAACTTGATCACAATATATTTAATTTTATTATTTTTATATTGTGATCTATCTCACAAAATATAGTGAAATATAGGACTGCTTTTTGAGATTCCCCAAAAAACGCGGTCAAAAATCCTTGTGTTTTTAGATTAGGCGAAAAACCTTTATAATGTGGAAAATTTTTGATGAATGTGATTTATGAAAAAAACAGTTTTATTTTTGACCGCGGTTTTTGGGTTGAGCGGATGTGGCACGGTTGTGAAATTAATCGATCCGAATACGCAATATCAGGCTTATGCAGGCACGCGTTATGATTGGCAACAAACTCAACAATGGGGGGGGGCAATTTTAGATTTGCCGTTGTCTTTTTTGTTAGATACCGCATTATTGCCGTATGTTTGGATGCAGAAGTAAGGGGATGTGATGAAATTAAATTCTCAACAGCAACAAGCCGTAGAATATAGCGAGGGCCCTTGTTTGGTTCTTGCGGGAGCTGGGTCGGGCAAGACTCGCGTGATTATTAACAAAATTGCTTATTTGATTGCCCATTGCGGTTATCAACCCAAGCACATTGCTGCGGTAACTTTTACCAATAAAGCGGCACGTGAGATGAAAGAGCGAGTCGCACATTCTATTGGCAAAGCACAAACTAAGGGATTAACGGTTTCTACCTTTCACACCCTTGGTTTTGATATCGTGAAGCGTGAGCATAAAAACTTAGGTTTTAAAGCTAGTATGACCTTATTTGATGAGCAGGATCAGTTGGCGTTGCTTAAAGAACTCAGTGTTGAAGAATTGGCGGAAGATAAAGAATTATTGCGTGAATTAGTCAATGCGATTTCTCGTTGGAAAAATGATTTAATTTTACCCGAACAGGCATTACGTATGGCACGTGAGCAGAAATATCAATTATTTGCTCAATATTACGCGGATTACAGCAAACAGATGCGTGCCTATAATGCATTGGATTTTGATGATCTAATTATGCTTCCTACATTGTTGTTTAAATCCAACCCTGAAATTTGTGAAAAATGGCAGCAAAAGATCCGTTATTTGTTGGTGGATGAATATCAAGATACCAACACCAGCCAATATGAATTGATTAAGTTATTGGTCGGTAAGCGAGCCTGTTTTACGGTGGTGGGTGATGATGATCAATCTATTTATTCGTGGCGTGGCGCGCAACCACAGAATATGATGCGTTTGCGTGATGATTTTCCGCAGTTAAAAGTGATTAAACTGGAACAAAATTATCGTTCAAGTCAGCGGATTTTGCATTGTGCCAATATTTTAATTGCTAATAATGAGCATATTTTTGATAAGCAACTATTTTCTAACCTTGATGAAGGCGAGAAATTGAGCATTTTGGAAGCGAAAAATGAAGAACGCGAAGCAGAGCGAGTGGTTGCCGAATTAATCGCACACCGTTTTAGCCATAAAACTCATTATAAAGATTATGCGATTTTATACCGCGGTAACCATCAATCACGCTTATTAGAAAAATCACTGATGCAAAATCGCATTCCGTACAAAATTTCGGGAGGCACTTCATTTTTTTCTCGAGCAGAGATTAAAGATATGATGGCGTACTTGCGTTTATTAGTTAATCAAGATGATGACTCTGCGTTATTACGCATCATTAATACACCGCGGCGAGAAATTGGCACGGCAACGCTAGAAAAATTAGGCACGCTAGCCAATGAAAAACATATCAGTTTATTTGAAGCCATTTTTGATTTTGAATTGATTCAACGTGTTACGCCAAAGGCTTACAATGCATTACAAGGCTTTGCCCGTTGGATGGTGGAATTGAATGATGAGTTGCTACGAGCTGAGCCTGAACAAGCGGTGCGGAGAATGTTAGCACAAATTCACTATGAAGAATATTTATATGAGCAAGCAACCAATCCTAAAGCAGCGGAAATGCAAAGTAAAAATGTCGCGACCTTATTTGATTGGGTTGCAGAAATGCTAAAAGGCGATGAATATAATGAACCAATGAACCTAAACCAAGTGGTTACTCGCTTAACCTTGCGTGATATGTTAGAGCGTGGCGAAGAAGATGACAGCGATCAAGTGCAATTAATGACATTACACGCTTCAAAGGGCTTAGAGTTTCCACACGTCTTTTTAATTGGTATGGAAGAAGGGATTTTGCCACATCAAACTAGCATTGATGAAGATAACGTGGAAGAAGAGCGGCGTTTGGCTTATGTCGGTATTACAAGGGCGCAGCGAAGTTTGGCTTTTACGCTATGCAAAGAGCGGCGTCAATACGGTGAAGTGATCAAACCTGAACCAAGCCGTTTTTTACTTGAATTACCGCAAGATGATTTGCAATGGGAACGTGATAAACCGCCATTAACCCAAGAACAGCAACAGCAGAAAAATGCATCACATATTGCTAATTTGCGTGCATTATTGCGTAATGCAAACTCAAATTGAAGATAAATCAAGCAACTAACGCATTTTTAGGCATTTTCTGTAAAAAATAATTTGACTTATTTTGAGAAAAAAGTATCATACCGCCCACAAACCGACAGCAATGTCAACAAGATGGTGAGATGGCCGAGAGGCTGAAGGCGCTCCCCTGCTAAGGGAGTATGTGGTCAAAAGCTGCATCGAGGGTTCGAATCCCTCTCTCACCGCCATTTATAATGGTAGTGTTACAAAGTGATTAAGTTTACGCACCCGTAGCTCAGCTGGATAGAGTACTCGGCTACGAACCGAGCGGTCAGAGGTTCGAATCCTCTCGGGTGCGCCATTTTATTTTTACTCTAGAAATAAAATGCGAAAGTACTCAACAAATCAATTTTTTCAATTACGCACCCGTAGCTCAGCTGGATAGAGTACTCGGCTACGAACCGAGCGGTCAGAGGTTCGAATCCTCTCGGGTGCGCCATTTAATTCAATCTTTCTCTTAATTATCAAAATCATTAAATTTTTTTCTGCGGTATCCGTTTAATTTCGTTGATTCATTGCTGGCGAGAGATTAATGAAAATTCTGTCTGTGATATATAATAAAAAACCGCGGTCTAAAATTTGATTGAATTTTTGACCGCGGTTTGTGAAAAAAGTAATGATTAATTCGTATCAATAGCCACTTCTACTGACATACCAGGTTCAAGACGCTCATAATTTTTTTGCTGCGGATTGATCGTAATTTTGACCGCGATTCGTTGAGCTACTTTCACAAAGTTGCCAGTACTGGTATCAGTTTTGCTTAAACTAAATTCTGAACCTGTCGCAGGTGAAATATCGCTCACTTTTCCGTCTAATGATTGTCCACCGAGTGCATCCACTTTAATTTTCACGGGCAGTCCAACTTTGATATTTTCAGTATCCCCTTCTTTGAGGTTGGCAATGACCCAATGTTCTGCTGGCACAATATACACTAACGCACTGCCCGCACTCACATATTGCCCTTGGCGAGTGCCTACTTCGCCTAATTTACCGCTTACAGGAGCTTTAATTAGCGTATTGTCTAAATCTTGTTGTGCTAAATCAAGGGTTGCTTTGGCATTTTCAACCGCGGCTTTGGCACTACTTGCGTTGGCTTTGACGTTGATAACATCTTGTTCTGCCACTGTTTTTTGGGCTTTTGCTTGTGCAAAATTAGCTTGGGCTTGCAGTAATGCTGCTTGTGCATTGTCGTAATTTTGGCGTGAAGTAGCGTTACTACGCAACAGTTCTTGCTGGCGTTTCATTTCTAATTGCGCATTTTGCAGCGTGGCTTGTGCGCTATTAATGGCAGCATCACGAACTTGCACAGTGGCTAATGCGGATTGTCTCGTTTGTTCAATTTTATCTAATGCAGCTTGTTGCATTATAAGGTTGGCTTGTGCTTGCTCCCATTTTGCTTGATAAGTATCTCGTTCAATTTGCACAAGCGGTTGACCTTGTTCAACTTGTGCGAAATCTTGGATCAGCACTTTTTCAATATAGCCATTAATTTTAGGGCTGATTAAGGTGGGTTTACCACGTACATAAGCATTGTTTGTGCTGACGGTGCCATTTTTAAATGGCGGTAAATCCCAGACATAGAGTGCGAGTAGTACACCACATAAAATGGCAGCGACGATAAAAATATTGCTCGCTAAACCACGTCTAACGGGTTGCCATTGGGTTGTGCTTTGCCCTGTATGTGCCGTTTGGTTGGCATTATTTGCTTGGTTTTCCATTGATTATCCTTTATTTTTGTTCATTTGGTACTTGTGGACGTAAATTTTGCCCCATTGCAGCGATATCTTTACCTAATGGGTTTTCGCCACGCAGACGATGATAAGACCATTGGATAAAGAGATAGCAAAATGCACAGGTTGCAATAGTGGCAATTAGGGTGAATAAATCATTATATGCTTCAACGGTAGCTTGTTTTGTCATTTGTTGTATCAATACCGCGGTCGAATTTTGCTGTAAAAATTGCATAACCAAAGGATCGGTTGGGGTAACTTGTGCCGCAATATTGGCGTAATGTACGTTAGTTTGGATTTTAACCACAGAGTTAAAAATTGCCATTCCCGTTAATGCACCGAAGGTTTGAGACAGGGCGATCATCACAATAAATGTCGGCATACGATCAACACTTCGAGCGACAGTTCTCACCATTCCTTCAATCATAATATTACCAATAAAATGGAAGGCGGAAAATGACATTAAGGCTTGGCTAAAATAAAATTGATAAGGGAGACTATCAATGCTTGATCTTGTATCAAGCCAAGAAGCAATTGCAATGCCGAGCATAGAAAGCATTACAGGACGGCGGAGATCTTGTATATTGAAATTTTTGACACTGAGCCACGCACCAAAGGCAGCCGCTGAACAGATAATTAAATAATAAGGTGTTAATTGCGTATAACCTACTCCAAGACTGGAAAGCAAGCCGCTCACACCGACATTTAGTTCCGAGGTTAATAAACGTGTTAATCCTGCGGTTACCACAAACATCAACATTGGCGGAGAAAAAATAAGTTGCCAGTCAAATAGGGGTTTATCGTGCGTGGTATCTAATAAAAACGCCGTGCCAATAAAACCAATACCGCCTGCAAGTAAGTAACCAAGGTGAGAATAAGTCCACCATTGAATACGTCCTTGTACTAAGAAAGCACACATTAGTGCTACACCAATAGCTAAACAGAAGAACGTGATTAAGTCTTGAAGTGTAATTCCTTTGACAATAAAACTAGGCGGTAATGGAAAACGTAAAATTAAGCCTGATGAAATTAACACCATCGCTAGCTGAAATAAAAAGATCGCTTCCATATTACCATCGTGGAATAGAAATGGGACCATCAACTGTGATAAAGGCATACCTAACTGCATTATTCCTATATTTATTAAGACCGCGTTCAGTTTTTTAGGCCCATCATAAGCTTGCATAATGTAATACATACCCGTTACAAACAGACCACTTGTCCCGATACCCAAAATTGCCCGTGCAACGAGTTCAATATAATAATTGTTTTGTAGAGATTGGAGTAAATTACTCAATAACATTAAGAGCAGCATCCAGCGAATAAAACGATATAATCCAAAATGCTGACGAACTTTAAAAAACGCTACGCCCATACAAGCATAAGTCATAAAATAAGATACTTGCACCCAACCCGCTTGTTCTTGGCTTAACCCTAATGTGCCAGTGAGAAGTGGGAGGGAGGCGGTCAATAAGCCATTTTGGATACCTGAGGTTAACGCTAGAAATGCACCGATCAGAAAGTAACGACGTTTTTTAGACTTACTGTGTTGTAATGCGGCGGGAGAACCTGCAATAGGCGGAATTTCACTGGGTTTGAAAATATAATTATTGTCTGAAATCATAGATTGACCTTTAATACAATAGCAAAGAAATTAACTAAAATAAGTCATTGCAATATTTTCATTATGCTGAGTTTTATATTGAAAATAAAAGTATTTATTATGCGATATTGCCGAATTGGCTAAAGAATATAAGTAAGTGAATGGAATTATACTCTAGTTTACATCAAGATTCTATGCCCATTGCTCGTTGATGGGTCGATACCGCGGATCAAAATTCTAATGAATTTTTGCAAATATTGACTTTATTACGTTTAATTTGTAAGGAAAGCTTGCAAGAGCGGTAAGATTCGGTTAGAATAAACAACGCTTTTTATCAAAAGCCGTTTAATGTAATCATTTATTAAACGTGTGTTACAATAGGTAACACGTAATAATGTTCCCGATTTGGGAGCTAAATAGGTCTGCTGCACTTCCCTTTTGTCTTTTTGATGTTGATATTAGGTGATGGTGTCAGTTTTTTATTAGCTAAAATTATTGGAGCTCTGGTCTAATGCAGAACCAAAGAATCCGTATCCGCTTAAAAGCATTTGATCATCGCTTGATCGATCAATCTACAGCGGAGATCGTAGAAACAGCTAAACGTACTGGTGCACAAGTTCGTGGTCCAATTCCTTTACCAACTCGTAAAGAACGTTTTACCGTATTGATTTCACCACATGTCAACAAAGATGCACGTGATCAATATGAAATTCGTACACATAAACGTTTAGTTGATATTGTTGAACCAACAGAAAAAACTGTTGATGCATTAATGCGTTTAGATTTGGCTGCCGGCGTTGACGTGCAGATCAGCCTAGGTTAATTAAGAGGTTATTACAATGATTGGTTTAGTCGGTCGTAAAGTTGGTATGACTCGTATCTTCAACGAAGATGGCGTGTCAGTTCCAGTTACCGTAATCGAAATTGAAGCCAACCGCGTAACTCAAGTGAAAACTCTTGAAAACGATGGCTACTCTGCTGTTCAAGTTACTACTGGCTCTAAAAAAGCAAGTCGTGTAACTAAGCCAGAAGCAGGTCATTTCGTGAAAGCAGGTGTTGAAGCTGGTCGCGGTTTATGGGAATTTCGTACTGAAGGTGAAGAATTCACTTTAGGTCAAGAAATTAATGTTGACATCTTCGCAGATGTGAAAAAAGTGGATGTTACAGGTACGTCTAAAGGTAAAGGTTTCCAAGGTGGAGTTAAACGTTGGAATTTCCGTACTCAAGATGCTACTCATGGTAACTCTTTGTCTCACCGTGTACTTGGATCTATTGGTCAAAACCAAACTCCAGGTCGTGTGTTTAAAGGCAAAAAAATGGCAGGTCACTTAGGTGCAGAACGTGTAACCGTTCAATCACTTGAAGTAGTTCGTGTTGATGCTGAACGTAAATTGTTACTTGTTAAAGGTGCTATTCCAGGCGCAACAGGTGGCGATGTAATCGTTAAGCCAGCAGTTAAAGCATAAGTCTAGGAGATAGAGATGGAATTACAAGTTGTAGGTGCTAATGCACTCACTGTTTCTGAAACTACCTTCGGACGTGAGTTTAACGAAGCGTTGATTCACCAAGTTGTTGTTGCTTATGCAGCAGGTGCACGTCAAGGTTCTCGTGCGCAAAAAACTCGTGCTGAAGTGTCTGGTTCAGGTAAAAAACCTTGGCGTCAAAAAGGGACTGGTCGTGCCCGTTCAGGTGATGTGAAATCACCAATTTGGCGTTCTGGTGGTGTAACTTTTGCGGCTAAACCACAAGATCACAGTCAAAAAGTGAACAAAAAAATGTACCGCGGTGCAATCAAAAGCATTCTTTCTGAGCTTGTTCGTCAAGAACGCTTAGTTGTTGTTGAAAAATTTGAAGTTGATGCGCCAAAAACTAAAGTTCTAGTTCAAAAATTAAAAGAATTAGCACTTGAAGATGTTTTAATTATCACTGCGAGTTTAGATGAAAATCTATTCTTAGCAGCACGTAACCTTTACAAAGTAGATGTGCGTGATGTACAAGGTATTGACCCAGTGAGCTTAATTGCTTTCGATAAAGTGGTTATTACTGTTGATGCAGTGAAACAAATTGAGGAGATGTTAGCATGAGTCAACAAGAACGTTTGCTAAGAGCGTTAAAAGCGCCACATATCTCTGAAAAAGCAACAAATAACGCTGAGAAGTCTAATACTATCGTTTTCAAAGTTGCATTAGATGCAAATAAAGTTGAAATTGCTAATGCAGTTGAACAACTTTTTGAAGTGAAAGTCGATTCAGTTCGTACTGTGGTTGTTAAGGGTAAAACCAAACGTCGTGGTGCGAAAGTTGGACGTCGCAGTGACTGGAAAAAAGCTTATGTTACCCTTCAAGAAGGCCAATCATTGGACTTCGTTGATGGTGCAACAGAGTAATTACGGAGGAGAAAAAGTAAATGGCTATCGTTAAATGTAAGCCGACCTCCGCTGGTCGTCGTCACGTTGTAAAAATCGTAAACCCTGAATTACATAAGGGTAAACCTTACGCTCCATTATTAGATACTAAATCTAAAACAGGTGGTCGTAATAATTTAGGACGTATCACTACTCGTCATATCGGTGGTGGTCATAAACAACATTACCGTCTAATCGATTTCAAACGTAACAAGTTAGATATCCCAGCGGTTGTTGAGCGTCTTGAATATGATCCAAATCGTTCTGCAAATATTGCTTTAGTGCTTTATAAAGATGGTGAACGCCGTTATATTTTAGCACCAAAAGGATTAACAGCTGGCGATCAAATCCAAGCTGGTGTTAATGCGCCGATTAAAGTTGGTAATGCGTTACCAATGCGTAACATCCCAGTTGGTTCGACTGTACATAATGTTGAATTAAAACCAGGAAAAGGCGGTCAAATTGCGCGTTCTGCTGGTGCTTATGTACAAATCATCGCTCGTGAAGGTAACTATGTTACTTTACGTCTTCGTTCAGGCGAAATGCGTAAAGTGTTAGCTGAATGTACTGCAACCATTGGTGAAGTAGGTAATTCAGAACATATGTTACGCGTATTGGGTAAAGCGGGTGCAAACCGTTGGAGAGGTATTCGTCCGACTGTTCGTGGTACTGCAATGAACCCAGTAGATCACCCACACGGTGGTGGTGAAGGTCGCAACTTTGGTAAACACCCAGTTACTCCTTGGGGCGTTCAAACCAAAGGTAAGAAAACTCGCCATAACAAACGTACTGATAAATTCATCGTACGTCGTCGTGGTAAATAACTTTAATTAAATAAGAGGATAAGCCATGCCACGTTCTCTCAAGAAAGGTCCTTTCCTTGACCTACACTTGTTGAAGAAGGTAGAGAAGGCGGTGGAAAGCGGGGATAAAAAACCAATTAAAACTTGGTCCCGTCGTTCAATGATCATCCCTTCGATGATTGGATTGACCATCGCAGTCCATAATGGTCGTCAGCACGTTCCAGTTTATGTTTCTGATGAAATGATCGGTCATAAATTAGGTGAATTTGCACCGACTCGTACTTACCGCGGTCATGCCGCAGATAAGAAAGCTAAGAAATAAGAGGTAAAAGATGGAAACTATTGCAAAACATCGTTACGCTCGCACTTCTGCCCAAAAAGCTCGCTTAGTTGCTGATTTAATTCGCGGTAAAAAAGTTGCACAAGCATTAGAGATTTTGACTTACACAAATAAAAAAGCCGCGGCTTTAGTGAAAAAAGTGTTAGAGTCAGCTATTGCGAATGCAGAGCACAATGACGGTGCAGATATCGATGATCTTAAAGTTGCCAAGATCTTCGTTGATGAAGGTCCTAGCATGAAACGTGTTATGCCACGTGCTAAAGGTCGTGCCGATCGTATTTTAAAACGTACAAGCCACATCACTGTGGTTGTGTCAGATCGTTAATCGTAGAGGAATAGCAAATGGGTCAAAAAGTCCATCCACATGGTATTCGCCTAGGTATTGTTAAGCCTTGGAGCTCTACTTGGTTCGCGAATACACAAGACTTCGCTGATAATTTAGAAGGCGATTTCAAAGTACGTAAATTCTTAACTAAAGAGTTAGCGAATGCTTCTGTTTCACGCATCACTATTGAGCGTCCAGCAAAAAGCATCCGTGTAACTATTCACACAGCTCGCCCAGGTATCGTTATCGGTAAAAAAGGTGAAGATGTTGAAAAATTACGCAACGCAGTAGCGGCAATCGCTGGTGTGCCTGCACAAATCAACATTGCTGAAGTGAAAAAACCTGAATTAGATGCAAAATTAGTTGCAGACAGTATCGCATCTCAACTCGAACGCCGTGTAATGTTCCGCCGTGCAATGAAACGTGCAGTACAAAACGCAATGCGTTTAGGTGCCAAAGGTATCAAAGTTGAAGTTAGCGGTCGTTTAGGTGGTGCAGAAATTGCACGTTCTGAATGGTATCGTGAAGGTCGCGTTCCATTACATACACTACGTGCGGACATCGATTATAACACTGCAGAAGCTCATACTACATACGGCGTTATTGGCGTTAAAGTATGGATCTTCAAAGGTGAAATTCTTGGTGGAATGGCTGCAATTGCACAACAACCAGAACAACAACCTGCCGCGCCTAAAAAGGCACCACGCGGTAAAGGTCGTAAGTAAGGAGAATTGCTAAATGTTGCAACCAAAACGTACAAAATTCCGTAAGGTCCACAAAGGTCGTAACCGTGGTATTGCTGCAGGTACAGAAGTTAGCTTCGGTACTTTCGGCTTAAAAGCAGTTGGTCGTGGTCGTTTAACCGCTCGTCAAATCGAAGCCGCTCGTCGTGCAATGACGCGTGCAGTTAAACGTCAGGGTAAAATCTGGATCCGTGTATTCCCAGATAAACCAATTACTGAAAAACCATTAGAGGTCCGTATGGGTAAAGGTAAAGGTAACGTTGAGTACTGGGTAGCCTTAATCCAACCGGGTAAAGTTCTTTATGAAATGGATGGCGTGTCAGAAGAGATCGCAAGACAAGCATTTGCATTAGCAGCTGCAAAATTGCCAATCAAGACCACATTCGTAACTAAGACGGTGATGTAATGAAAGCTCAAGATCTACGTACAAAAAATGTTGAAGAGCTGAATGCTGAGTTAGTGAACCTATTAGGTGAGCAATTCAAATTGCGTATGCAAGCAGCCACCGGTCAGCTTCAACAAACCCATCAGTTAAAACAAGTGCGTCGTAGCATTGCACAGGTAAAAACTGTATTAACCGAGAAGGCGGGTGAGTAATGACTGATAAAAATAAACGTACCCTACAAGGTCGTGTAATTAGTGATAAAATGGATAAATCATTTACTATCGCGATTGAGCGTAAAGTAAAACACCCACTTTATGGTAAATTTATCCGTCGTACAACAAAATTACATGTACATGATGAGAACAATGAAGTTCGTATTGGTGATGTGGTCGAGATTCGTGAATGTCGCCCAGTATCAAAAACTAAGTCATGGGAACTTGTTCGAGTTGTTGAAAAAGCAGTAATCTAATTAGTGCTTTGATGAATAAAAAAGACCGCGGTTTTAAATCGCGGTCTTTTTATTGCAAGTTTAATAGATTAACGGTTTTAGTATGTTGATGTGATTTTATAGATATTAGAATGTTGTGATTTTTCGAAAAATTCTGTGTTATAAAAATTGAGTCAATTTTTGACCGCGGTTTAAACGAAAAAGACGCGATTAACGCGTCTTTTCTATTTTCAAATCAGATATTATTTATCTGAACCAAATTTTAACCACGAAGGCAGGCTAAAGAACGATTCTTTAGGTTTTTCTACTTTCTTGAAAGATTTCCCTTCGTTAGCTTTGATCAGTTGGTCTGCTTGCTGTTCTAATGGGGCTAAACCCAGTTCGTGGTAAGCTTCTTTCATTAATGGAAGTGCATCTAAGGTTGCTTGTGTATCTGGATAGGTGCGTAGCATTTCTGTTACGCGGTTTGACACTGCTACCCAAGCTTTGCGTTTAGCATAGAATTTTGCAATATCTAATTCGTGGCGAGCTAACGCATCTTTGATATATGCCATACGTGCGAGTGCATCTGGGGTATAAGGGCTGTTCGGGAAGTGTTGTACCATCGTTTGGAAGTTGGTAAACGCTGTTTTCATTGTGGTATTTTCACGTGTTGCACGATCAACGTGGAAGAAATCTTGGAAGAAATTATCGCCCGTTGCCATATTCGTTAAACCCGCCATATAAAGTGCGTAATCTAAATGCTGACTATTTGGGTGCATTTGTAAAAAGCGATCGATACTGACTAACGCGGTGGTGTAGTCTTGGGTTTTGTATGCCGCATAGATTAGCCCTAGTTGAGCTTGTTCACTATATTGGCTACCAGGGAAACGTTTATCTACGGCTTGTAAATAGCGTGTAGCTTGGCTGTAATCGCCGTCTTGTAAGTAGGTTTCTCCACTGCTAAATAGTTGTTGTTCTGGTGCTTGTTCAACTTCATTTTTGCTTGAGCAAGCGGTGATAGCGAGTGCTGCCGCAGCAATGAGACTGAGCGATTTAAATTTACGCATAGATGATAATCCTTTTTTAAGAGAATGTTGTAAGGTACAATTAAGCGAATATTTTATAGAACATTAGCAAATAAGCAAATTTTATTACGGATTCTTTTCTATTATGGCTCAAATTACCTTGTCGGCTGAAATTCAGCCAGCACAAATGGGACAACGTTTAGACCAAACCCTAGCGGAATTGTTCCCCGATTACTCACGATCACGCTTAAAAACTTGGATTGAAGATAATTTAGTTCAACTAAATGGTGTGGTGCAAAATATCCCACGCAGTAAAGTTTATGGCGGTGAGCAAGTTAGCATCATTGTGGATGTAGAAGATGAAAACCGTTTCGAGCCAGAGAATATTCCGCTGAATATTGTATATGAAGATGATGATATTTTAGTGATTAATAAACCCAAAAATCTGGTTGTTCACCCAGGGGCGGGCAATCCAAAAGGCACGGTGTTGAATGCATTATTATATCATTATCCCCAGATTGCAGAAGTGCCACGAGCTGGCATTGTACATCGTTTAGATAAGGATACCACGGGATTAATGGTGGTTGCCAAAACGATTCCTGCACAAACCCAATTAGTGCGTGCGTTACAAAAACGGCGGATTACCCGTGAATATGAAGCCATTGCATTTGGGATTATGACACAGGGCGGAACGGTTGATGAACCTATGGCTCGCCATTCTACAAAACGCACTCAAATGGCGGTTCATCCAATGGGAAAACCTGCGGTAACGCATTATCGCATTATGGAGCGTTTCCGTAATTATACCCGTTTACGCTTACGCCTTGAAACTGGGCGTACCCATCAAATTCGTGTGCATATGGCATATATTGCTCACCCACTCTTAGGTGATCAAACTTATGGCGGACGACCACGTCCACCTAAAAACGCAAGTGAAGAATTTATGCAGGTACTACGTCATTTTCAGCGTCAAGCATTGCACGCAATTATGCTACGTTTAGAACATCCTATCACAGGCGAGTTAATGGAATGGCACGCCCCTTTACCTGATGATTTTGTTGAATTAGTTCAGGCACTAAAAGCGGATTATTTATTACATAAAAATGAGTTGGATTATTAATGGACGCCATTATTCCGAACTGGCTTGCACCTAGCAATGTGCGAGCTTTAACCACAACGCGGTTTGGCGGAGTAAGCCAAGCCCCTTTTGACAGTTTTAATTTAGGTGATCATGTGGGTGATGAGAAAACCGCGGTCAAAAATAACCGCGGTTTATTGGCCCGAGCCTTTAATTTACCTAATGAACCTGTTTTTTTAAACCAAACCCATAGCACCACCGTTTTGCATTTGCCGTATCAAGGCGATCATCTGAATGCCGATGCGGTTTATACCTCACAACGCCAGCAAGTGTGCTTGGTAATGACCGCGGACTGTTTACCTGTGCTGTTTACTAATCGTCAAGGCGATGAAGTTGCTGCGGCACACGCAGGTTGGCGTGGGCTATGCGATAGCATATTAGAAGAAACCTTAACGCATTTTAATTGTCCAAGCCACGAGATTATGGTGTGGCTAGGCCCTGCGATTGGCCCCACCGCTTTTCAGGTCGGTGAAGACGTGATTGAACAATTTGTTGCACGAGATCCCCAAGCGAAACAAGCTTTTGTGAGTGATCCACAAATGAAAGGCAAATTTCTTGGGAATTTATATCAAATTGCACGTCAACGCTTGAATAATTGTGGTGTGACCGACATTACAGGGGGCGAATATTGTACATTTAGCCAACCTGAACGTTTTTTTTCCTATCGTCGAGATGGAAAAACGGGGCGGATGGCGTCATTAATTTGGTTTGAATAAGCGGTTAAGCATTATTTAAGATTTATACTTAAAATCAATGAAATAACAACAAGTAGAAGGAAATCAGAATGAATTTTATTGGAAAAATCATAGGATTTTTCATCGGCTGGCGCATTTCTGGCGGCAGTTTATTGGGGGCGATTTTAGGTGCGGTATTAGGGCATTTAGCTGACAAAAAACTCTATGAGTTAGGCAGTGTGAATTCCTCTTTTTTTGACAAAAAACTGACCCGTCAATCGTTATTTATGCAAACGACCTTTTCGGTACTGGGGCATTTAAGTAAAGCGAAAGGTCGTGTGACAGAAGATGACATTCAATTAGCCAAAAATTTGATGAGCCAAATGCAATTAGATGATCTTGGACGCCGTTTGGCTCAGGATGCGTTTAATCGTGGTAAGCAACCGGATTTTCCATTGGCACAAGTTATCCGTGAGTTTCGGATTGGTTGTGGGCAACGAGCAGATTTGTTACGAATGTTTTTGCATGTTCAAGTTCAAGCCGCATTTGCCGATGATGCCTTGCATCAAAATGAAAAAGACGTGTTGTTTACGATTGCAGAAGAACTTGGCGTATCTCGCCCACAATTTGAGCAAATGCTTGCAATGGAAATTGCGGCTCGTCAGTTTAGCCAAGGTGGATTTTATCGTCAGCAAAGTTATCAGCAACAAAGCGATTATCGCCAACAAAATCAAAGCTATAACCGAAGTTATCAACGTACAAGCTCTGGCCCAACAATTGATGATGCTTATAAAGTGTTGGGCGTAAGTGCAAATGACGATCAGCAAACGGTCAAACGGGCTTATCGCCGTTTGATGAATGAAAATCACCCTGATAAATTAGTTTCAAAAGGCTTGCCAAAAGAAATGTTAGAAATGGCGAAAGAAAAAACGCAACAAATTCAAGCAGCCTATGAACTCATCTGTAAAACGAAGGGCTGGAAATAGGTGCGTGTTATTCTCGCTCCAATGCAAGGCGTACTTGATCCCTTAGTACGCCAACTTCTAACCCAAATCAATCAATACGACCTTTGCATTTCTGAATTTGTCCGCGTGGTTGATCAATTACTTCCCCCCAAAGTTTATTATCGTCTTTGCCCTGAATTACATAACGGTGGTTATACGTCAACGGGAACACCCGTTCGTGTGCAATTGTTAGGACAATATCCACAATGGCTAGCAGAAAATGCTCAGCGTGCGATTGCACTAGGATCGCACGGCATTGATTTAAATTGTGGTTGCCCGTCTAAAACAGTGAATGGCAGTCACGGTGGGGCGAGTTTGTTAAAACAACCTGAATTGATTTACCAAGCGACAAAAGCACTACGGCAAGCCGTGCCTGCTGATTTGCCTGTGAGTGTGAAAGTGCGTTTGGGATGGGATAATAGCGAACAAGCCTTTGAGATTGCCGATGCGGTGCAACAAGGCGGTGCGAGTGAAATTACCATTCACGGACGCACGAAAATGGATGGTTATCGTGCAGATAGAATCAATTGGGCGAAAATTGGCGAAGTGCGGCAAAAACTGCGAATTCCCGTGATTGCGAATGGGGAAATCTGGAATTGGCAAGACGGGCAAGATTGTTTACAGACAACGGGTTGTGCGGATTTAATGGTAGGTCGTGGTGCATTGAATGTGCCAAATCTAAGTTATGTGCTAAAAGAAAATCGCTCGAATTTGGCGTGGTCACAGGTTTTTCCCCTTTTGCAACACTATGCTAAATTGGATCATCCAAATGACAGCGGGTTTTATCATATCGCACGAATTAAGCAATGGTTACAATACTTAAAAAAAGAATATAGCGAAGCTGGCGAATTATTTGAACGCCTTAAACCTTGCCAAAGTGCAGAACAGCTACGAGAGAAACTGTTAAATTAAAAATAGGGGTAGAAAACCGCGGTCAAAAAAACGCTTGGATTGTTGACCGCGGTAGAATCTGATTAAAAATCTTCAGCATAGGCTAAAAAATCAAACTCTTCATCAGTGCCACTAAAGACATGTGCAGCGTAATGAACGATTGCTGCTACAGGATCGATTAAACGTTTTACACTCAACGGGTCCGCATTTTTAGTTAAATATAATACGGGTTCTTGTTGCCCTGCGGTTTTGCTTCTAAATATTTGATAGCCAGTATGACCACCATCATCTTCCAATCGGGTATCTAACAAGCCAGGTAAGATAATGTGCGTATTTTCATCATTACTAAAATCGCCCACAGGTTTACCAAACTTTTGTGCTAACCAATCAAACTTTTGCCTTTTTTCTTTTCTCGTTCCGTAACGTAATAAACTTTTAAAACCTAACATTTGTGATGTGGGTAAACGGCTTCTCATTATGCTCATTGAAATACAGTTTTCGAAAATATGCCACATATCTGAATGATAGAACCATGATTTCAGGAGTGCTTCAGGAATATAACGCGGATCTAGGTTACGAAAAGGACTCTCCGATGCATAAGCATTGTTTGAATATTTAATTCGGTATTCCTTACCATTAAGCATAAAGCCAAAAGTAGTATAATCCCCTGTTAGTTCTTTTAATGATTCATCAACATATTCTACAGCATAAAAAAGGTGACTTCACTTTGCTGGATAAGCTGATAGGTTGCTGGCTGTGTGTCTTTAAATGGTGTAAAAAAGTAGTCCTTTAGTTCTGATTGACTAGACGCATATTGCCGAAAATTAATCGGATCAAAATCTTTTATGTTATCTGGAATATATATTTTATCAATATCTACATCAGCTAAATCAAAAAAGAGCTCATCGATACCTAAACGTTGTTTAAAGTTTTCTATATTGATATTGCTTACATTTTTTGTCATAAAAATTTCCTGTTGGGATAATATCAAGCTCTAATTTGCCACAACCCGCGGTCAGAAAAACGCTTGGATTTTTGACCGCGGGTTGTGTTGTTTTAAGCTTTTTTACCCTTAATCAAGGTTATTCCAACGCCAATTATAATGCCGAGAAAGGCGAAAGGTAGCCATTGGAATTTGTAGGTTGAAAGGGGCAGTTGCTGCACGAGTTCAACTTGGCATCCCATTAGGATTGAAACGATTGTCACGAGTGCTACGCTGCAAACTAGTATTGGGCGAGCTAAAGGGATAAAGCGATCGACTAAAAGCAAAAACATCAGGGTTATTGCGATAGGGTAAAGGGCTAATAACACGGGAACTGAGGTACTGATGATTGCTTTTAATCCTTGGTTTGCAAGTAGAAAACCAAATAGTGCGAACAGGGTAATGTATGCTTTGTAGGAAATTTTGTTGAAAATGCCATTAAAAAATTCGCTGACAGAAACGAGCAAGCCGATAGTGGTGGTTAAACAAGCCAGACCAACAATAATGCTAAGCAATAAACGCCCGTATTCGCCAAAGGTTTGTTCTGCGGCGGTAGTTAAGATATAGGTACCAAGATCTTGTTTACTTGCGGTAATTTGGGCAAGCGTGTCGGCATTAAGGGTAATGTGATTGCCTATCCAAGCAATGACGATATAAATGGCGGCTAATGCAACGGCAGCGATAATAGAAGCGAGCGAGGTTTGTTTAATCAGAGAGGTTTCTTTTTCTATGCCACGTGCACGTATGGCGTTGATGACGACAACGGAGAAAGCAACTGCCGCCAGAGCATCAAGGGTTTGGTAGCCTTCAAAAAAGCCGTTCACAAGGGCATCGCTGGTTGTAATATGAATGCTATGTTGCACGGAATCTGGTGGCGTATCAAAAATAAATGCTGCACGAATGACCAGTGCGAAGATAGAGATCAATAATGCAGGAGTTAAAATTGAACCGATATGATCCACCATTTTTGATGGGTTTATTGCTAACCAAAGTGACAGTGCAAAATAGCAGGCTGTGAAAATCAGTAAAGATGTGCTACTTGGTTGGTCAAGAAAAGGCAATATTGCCATTTCATATACGGTGCTACCTGTGCGTGGAATGGCGAAAAACGGTCCGATACATAAATAAATTGCAATGAGGAAAATCATTGAGAACGCAGGATGAATGCGTTTGAGCGCGCCTTGATAGCCGTTTTTATCAAAAGAACCGATAATCATACCCAGTAAAGGCAAGCCTACGCCAGTGACAATAAAGCCAATTATCGCGGGCCAAAATTGTGCCCCGCTTTCTAAGCCCAATTTTGGTGGAAAAATCAAATTACCTGCGCCAAAGAAAATGGCAAATAGCATAAAGCCAACAATAAGTATATTTTTATTCATAAGATAATAGTCAATGATAAGTTAAATGTGGGATTAATTTCAAAAAAGGATTTTGACGAATAAATTAATCTCGAATTAATAAAGTGGCGTACTTTATCATTTTTGGCGAAAAGAGAAAATAGGAAATAAAAATAAGTCTCAAATATCAAATAAAAGACAATAAATGGTATTGAAAATTGAATAGAATTTAAATGATGAAGTGGTGGGCGATACCGGTCTCGAACCAGTGACCCCCTCCTTGTAAGGGAGGTGCTCTCCCAACTGAGCTAATCGCCCGATTATAATCATAATTGATTATGCCGGCTTGATTTTAGGCTTTAAGTGGTGGGCGATACCGGTCTCGAACCAGTGACCCCCTCCTTGTAAGGGAGGTG
>JAUNAB010000010.1:98462-101366 GCA_030527795.1 Pasteurellaceae bacterium
CTCTCCCAACTGAGCTAATCGCCCTTGCGTTGTGGTTTGGCATTATAGATAGAATTGCTGTTCAGTCAACCAAATTTTGCATAAAAATGCCTAATTGTCGTAAAAATAGGCATAATTTGAAAACTTTATTTAAAGCAATGGCTAATTCGTAGTAGAATAGCGAGTAATTATTGAAAATAAAAAAGGTTTCAAAAATGCAATTAGAAGAGTTATTTAAATTAGATCTCAATGTGAAAGTGCGAACCCGTTTTGCACCAAGCCCAACGGGTTATTTACACGTTGGTGGCGCACGCACGGCATTATATTCTTGGCTTTATGCACGTCATAATCAAGGCGAATTTGTTTTACGCATTGAAGATACTGATTTAGAACGTTCAACTCCAGAAGCGACTGCCGCCATTTTAGAAGGTATGGAATGGCTTAATTTGAATTGGGAACACGGACCTTATTATCAAACTCAACGTTTTGATCGTTATAATCAAGTGATTGATCAAATGATCGAACAGGGCTTAGCCTATCGTTGCTATTGTTCCAAAGAGCGTTTAGAACAGTTGCGTGAACAGCAAGAACAAAACAAAGAAAAGCCGCGTTATGACCGCCATTGCTTGCATGATCATCAACATAGTCCTGATGAACCTCACGTTGTACGTTTTAAAAATCCGACTGATGGTTCAGTGGTATTTGATGATGCGGTGCGTGGACGTATTGAAATTAGCAATAGTGAATTAGATGATTTAATTATTCGTCGTACCGATGGCTCGCCAACCTATAATTTCTGTGTTGTAGTGGACGATTGGGATATGGGCATTACTCACGTTGTACGTGGTGAAGATCATATTAATAACACGCCGCGACAAATTAACATTCTACAAGCCCTTGGTGCGCCAATTCCAACTTATGCACATGTGTCGATGATTTTAGGTCCTGATGGGCAAAAATTATCTAAACGCCACGGAGCAGTGAGCGTGATGCAATACCGTAATGATGGCTATTTACCCGAAGCGTTGCTCAATTATTTGGTTCGTTTAGGTTGGGGACATGGGGATCAGGAAATTTTTAGCGTACCAGAGATGATTGAATATTTTCAGTTAGAAAATGTGAGCAAATCAGCGAGTGCGTTTAATCTTGAGAAGTTGCAATGGTTAAATAATCATTATATGCGAACACTCCCGCCCGAACAGGTTGCACAACATTTAGTATGGCATTATCAAACACAAGGTATTGACACAAGCAACGGACCTGTGTTAACCGACATTGTGAATATGTTTGCAGAGCGTTGCAAAACCTTAAAAGAAATGGCAGAAAGTAGCCGTTATTTCTTTGAAGAATTTGACGATTATGATGAAACCGCGGTCAAAAAACATTTCAAAATGGCGGCGGTTGCTCCATTAGAAACTGTCTTGCAAAAATTAACTGCGTTGAAAGACTGGGATTTACAAGGCACTCATCAAGCTATTGAAGACACCGCGGCAGAATTAGACGTTGGAATGGGCAAAGTGGGTATGCCATTGCGTGTTGCTGTAACAGGTTCAGGGCAGTCGCCTTCAATGGATGTTACCTTGGTGGCAATTGGGCGTGAACGTACCCTCGCACGTATTCAGCGTGCGATTGATTTTATTAAAGAAAAAAATGCTTAATTTTCAAGCGACTAAATTAAGTGCAATGTTTTTATATTGACAGTTGCGTTATCAATAATTATTATTAGCGGCAGACTTTTAGGGGATATAGCTCAGTTGGGAGAGCGCTTGAATGGCATTCAAGAGGTCGTCGGTTCGATCCCGATTATCTCCACCAAATTAAAACAAAACGCCTTGATATTTCAAGGCGTTTTGCTTACCAACGAGAGTAACTCAGCGTAAAACCGCGGTCTTTTTTCGCTGTATTTTAGAATTGCTATGCAAAAACACGCTCAATTGCCCATTCTCATTTTTTTACACGGACTCCTTGGTACACGATCTGATTGGCAACAGACGATTAATTTACTGCCTAATCATCTTTGTTTAAGTCTTGATTTGCCCCTGCACGGAAAAAATAAAAGCTATGTAGTGCAGGACTTTGAACAAACTTGTGCTTTTCTTTCCGAACGAATCTATCAACATATTGGCAATCGCCCTTATTATTTGATTGGTTACTCGCTTGGGGGACGAATTGCCCTATATTATGCATTGCACGCCCAAGTAGCTAAGGGCAATCTGTGTGGCTTGATTTTAGAAGGGGCAAATTTAGGCTTAAAGACCGAATTGGAGCGACAAGTACGTTGGCGAAATGATCTGTATTGGGCGCAGCGTTTTCAAAGAGAAACGCCACAACGTGTACTAAATGATTGGTATCAGCAAGCCGTTTTTGCCGATTTAAATCCACAACAACGTGCTGATCTTATCGTTAAACGTAGTGAACATTGCGGCGAAAATATTGCGAAAATGTTACTTGCCACATCCTTGGCTAAACAGCCAAATTTTGCATTGCAACTTCAGCAAGCAATGTTGCCTATTCATTATATTGTGGGCGAGCGGGATCAAAAATTCCGCAAAATCGCACAAGAAAATGGTCTTAATTTTTCTGTGATAGTGGATGCAGGGCATAATGCACATCTAGAAAATCCATATCAGGTTGCGGAAGTGATTAAAAAAGTTGTTTACAAAGAATGCGTCTTAAACCGCGGTTGTTTTTATCATAGAATTTAATGTGATGCAAAATAATAAAAAATACAGCTCAAATTGAATTTACTTAATATGCTGTGGCTATTTATGTGGTTATCCCCCTTGTCTAATCTTAGAAACTGTTTATAAAACAAAAAACGCGGTTAAAATTTTACGCGTTTTTGACCGCGGTCGCACACCAACTTTACCAAACAAAAAGGGCATCTTTTGATGCCCTTTGTTTTTACGTTAACGTAAGATTATT